>CAIVEW010000035.1 GCA_903905065.1 uncultured Bacteroidota bacterium
ATTAATGCAAAGTTAACGCAGTATACAGGCAAAAATAGTGCCATTTTTGCATATTTGAAAAACTAACAGCAATCTACCTACCTTTATTTCCATTTCCCGATTAATTCAAAAATATTAAAATTTTTAATTAAATATTTCATCCTCCAGATAAAACAATGCCCACTCCCACGAAAAAAGACATACTCACCCGACTAGACATTACGGCGTTGAATGAAATGCAGGACGCTGCCTATGCCGCTATCTGTAAAGAAAAAAATATATTGCTGCTTTCTCCTACCGGCTCAGGAAAAACCCTGGGATACCTATTGCCTATTTTGCAAGGTTTGAAAACTAATGCAGCCGGCATCCAGTGCCTTATCCTGGTGCCCTCCAGAGAACTGGCTTTGCAGATAGAGCAGGTATGGAAGAAAATGGGCACTGGTTTCAAAGTTAATTCCTTCTATGGTGGTCATGATATAGATACCGAGATCAATAACCTGGCACAGCCACCGGCCCTCCTCATAGGCACACCGGGCCGCATTATGGACCACATCACCCGCGCGTCTTTTACCACCGATTCCATCACCACATTGGTACTGGACGAATTCGACAAATCGCTGGCGCTGGGGTTTGAAGAAGAGATGTCGTTCATCATCAGTAAGCTGCATCGTGTGCAAAAACGGGTTTTAGTTTCTGCCACTGCAGCGGTCGCCATCCCGGAATTCACCGGGGCACAAAACCCTGTTGTCCTCGATTTCATTTCCGAAAATACCGGCAGCGGACTCTCCCTGAAAATGGTCATTTCCGATGAGAAAGACAAAGTAAACACCCTGCTGCAGTTATTATGCCACATACGTGCCGAATCGACCCTTATATTCTGCAATCACCGCGAAGCCGCGGAACGGGCAGCGAAGCACCTGACCCAGCATGGCATTGACAATGCATTCTTTCATGGCGGACTGGAACAGATGGAGCGGGAGCAAACGCTGATCCGCTTCCGGAATGGTAGTGTATACTTTCTGGTAGCTACCGACCTTGCAGCCCGCGGGCTCGATATTCCGTCGGTAAAACACATCGTACACTACCACCTGCCCGGTACTGCCGAGGAATTCATCCACCGCAATGGCCGCACCGCCCGCATGAACGCCGAGGGAACCGCATACCTGCTCCTGCACAAGGACGAAATGCTGCCGGCATACATAACCGAAGGGCCCGAAGTATTAACATTAACCGAAGCGCCTCTGCCGCCACCACCGGCATGGACGACGGTTTATATCAGCGGCGGAAAAAAGGACAAAGTGAATAAAACAGACATCGTCGGCTTCTTCCTGAAAGCGGGCGGTATCGCCAAGGAAGACCTGGGTATGATAGAAGTGAAAGACCACAACTCATTTGCTGCAGTTAAAAAAAATAAAGTAAAAGAACTGCTCCGCAAAGTGCAGAACGAAAAACTAAAGGGGAAAAAATATAAGATCGCGGAAGCGAGATAATGTATATACCTGTTAAAATATGAATTACATAGAGACGTTGCAATGCACGTCTCTACGCTACACACTACACAATAATGCATTCGCATATCTCTGCGTAGCTCATTCGACCTCACCCTCCCTCTTGGGTAGGGCCGGGGAGAGGTCCTCCTTCACCCTGCCCCATTCGTCGTCGATGATGCTGTACATCGCCGTGTTCCTGAGTACACCATTGGCCCTGATTCGTTCTTTGCGCAGAATACCCTCAAATGTAGCGCCAATACCAAGTATTGCAGTACGGCTGCGGTGGTTGTTTTCATCGGTCTGCAACTGTACCCGTACCGTTTTCAGCGTCTCGAAACAATAGGTCAGGAGCAGCAGCTTGCACTCCCGGTTGTAGCCAGTGCGCCAGTATGCCGGGTCATACCATGTCCAGCCTATTTCCAGTTTTCTGTGCTCCGGGTATATGTTGTGGAACAATGTACTGCCGATGATCTTGTTCGTTTTAACGTCAATGACCGTAAAAGGATACTGCTCGGCAGTAGCACGCTTTAAAACCGCGCTCTTCAGGTGCAGCAACAAACGGTCGCCATCAGCGCCATTTATAGAAATATGTTCCCAGATTTTTTCATCCTTCGCCACCTCCAGCAATTCGCCAAAGTGGGCATTTTCCAGCGGCACCAGTTTTACTTTTTTGCCCTGTAGTATTACCGGGTGTTGTATCCAATTCATAGCACCAAGATACAACTGGCGTAAACTAAAAACAAGGTGTTTATTATGCTGTTAGGCGTTAAGTATAGACGCAAAATTTTGCGTCTATACTTAAAATGCGGTTAGCAACAACTATTATCAAATCTGCTACTCAGTTTTAACCACTTTAAAAACCGAACTGCCGTAGGGTTCCGTCTTCATGGATATGCTGACAATATAGATCCCCGGATTTACCTGCCTGCTTAGGTCGAAGCGTTCGGAACTGCCTGTTGCTGAAAAGTTCTCAGAAAACACTTTGTTCCCAATAATGTTGTAGACTACCACCTGGTATTCTTTTCCTGCGTCAAAACCGCTTATGAGCAAGTGTTCGCTGTTATCAAAATAGCCACTTAAGACGGCGGGCATACCTTTCACAGAGGCAATCCCTTCCGGAGGCAGCAGGAACATAACAGTCTGGCTTTCAGTTGCCGTGCCGATCACGGAATCTATTCTTAGAAGCGGCGCCCGCGTGCCGGTATCAAACCATAGGTAGGAGGTTGTGGCCGTTAATGAAGGCGTTGTGGCCACCGTATCATATTCTGCCTGCACTTTTTTTATCCGCAGTACATTAGTATACATACTGCCGCCTGGCAGCAAGAGTGTCCCATATCCGTCTGCAACAACATAAAGCCTGCCTGTGCCGTACTGGCCTGTCGATGCAATATTTACCTTGTAAGAGTCGACATAATTGTTCAGGTAGGTAAATGGACGTTTTGCCACATCGTACATAGCGTAAGAAGTGGTCAGGTGCGAAGTCGTGTCGTACACGCCGTTGATATATGAATCTGTATTGTTTTCCTGCAAGAAAGCTATAGTGCCATTAGGCAGTATTTCCATAAGATTGGAAGTCGAGAATAGTGCGGAAGTATCGGTCACCACGGTTGTCGTTAAGACCCCGCCGGGGGATGTAAGACCAGAAAAATCCCATGTAATATTACTGCCCGCATCTCCAACACCCACACCCGCTGTATTGCAGTTAAGCATTTGTATAACTTCACCGGTATAATAAAACTCATTTTTCGACAACACCGGTTGAGCCGACAGGCCGGCCGGCAGTAAGGATAGCGACAATAAAAAAGTAGCAATTGTTTTCATAAACAAGGTTTTTGATGATGAATGAAACTCTAAAAAATGCCTAATACAATCGTGCCATAAATTCAAATAATGCACGTGATAATAACATAAGCCGTAAATTCACCCACTCAGGGGCAAAAAGATGGATTCAAAGAACCTATTGTACTATATTTTCTCGGTGGTGCGCGTGCTGCTCTACCCTTTTGCGCTGCTCTATGGGGCTATTGTGTGGCTGCGCAACCGCATGTATGATGCCAAGTTTTTCACCTCCATCGGCTTTACGGTTCCTGTCATTACCGTTGGCAACCTTTCCACCGGCGGCACGGGTAAGACCCCTCACGTGGAGTACCTGATACGCCTGCTGCAATACCGGTACCGGGTAGCCACCATGAGCCGGGGCTACAAGCGTCACACGCAGGGATTTATGGTTGCCGACAACAACAGCAATGCGTTGCGCATAGGCGATGAGCCCATGCAGTACCATATAAAGTTTCCAGAACTGGTGGTGAGCGTAGCCGAGGAAAGGATGATAGGCATTCCCGCCTTGCTGCAACGCCGGCCTGATATAGATGTCATAATTCTGGACGATGCCTACCAGCATCGTTCGGTAAAGGCTGGCCTCACCGTACTCATCACAGATTATTCCCGCCCGTTTTATAAAGACCACATCTTGCCCTTCGGCAGCCTGCGTGAGAACCGGGATGCTTACAAACGCGCCAATATGATCATAGTATCTAAATGCCCGCTGAACCTGACTGCAGAGAATGCAAAAGAAGTAGAACAACACATAAACCCCATTCCGGGGCAGCAAGTCTTTTACACAGGTATCCGCTACGATACCCCGTATGATATGATCAGCAACGAGCTGGTGCCGCTCACAGGAAAGAACATTATCCTGGTGTGTGGCATTGCAAGGCCCGAGCCGCTGCTGGCGTATCTGAAGACCGATGCATCCGACGTGCACACTCTCACCTACCAGGATCACCACTACTTTGTAAGCCAGGACCTGGAGGAAATGAAGAGCGCCTATGAGAACTGGAAAGTGGAAAACAAAGTCATAGTTACCACGGAGAAAGACGCCGCCCGCCTGCACCTGCATTTTGAGAAGCTGAAGGAGTGGAACATTCCGATCGTAGTGATACCCATTGCTGTTATAGTTTTATTTGATAAAGGCGCTGACTTCGACGAAATTGTTCTTAAATATGTGGAGCAGGCCGTTGCCGAGAATAATGAATACGGGATGGGCGGGGGGAATACGGAACCAGTCATATAGCATCGTCTGTTACTGCATTTTTATTTCCCCCGAATGTTAGTAACCAATCCAAATTCCGGAAAACAAATTCCCAATTCCGTCATTACATTTGCCGCATGATTTACCATATAGTAACAGGAGACGTCGCAGCAACACCACTTAAAGAGGCTATAGTGATGGACATCGCGATGGATGGCAAAGTAGTAGTAATGAAAGACGTGTTAAGCGTAGGGCCGCTACAAAAAGAAGAAGGACAGAAATTTTCAGAAATGCGCAGTGCTTTCTGGCAGGAGGTGGCCATCAATGAGAAAAATCCAATACAAGTAGACGACCTGGAGAGATTGCTGGAAACCGGCAACGAACTTTCTAAAAATGAGGAAGCAAAAATATGGCTCTGGCAAGCTCCCTGGCCTGCAGATATAGCTACGTACTATTGGTCATTAAAATACCTGGGTAAGTATATTGGCCGACTGTATGTGGTGAACATTGCCGGCCTGCCTTTCCTGGACGAAAACGGGAAAGTGTTCTACCCAAAAAGCATTGGCGAGATACAGCCCAAAGAACTGGTAAAAGCAAAGCGCCTTGCCCGGTTGATAAATCCTGCAGAGTTGGAAACAGATGGTGAAGAATGGCGCAAACTGCAGGCTGAGAATGCTGGCATTCGCATACACGAGGGAGGCAAGAGACTTATTTCAAAAAGTGAAGAATATTACGACAACCAGCTCATCAGCTTCTGTTCCCATCAGTACCAGAAGGCGTCTAAGATCGTGAACCAGGCAATCGCGCGTTATAACCTGCCCCCAGGCGATCTTTACCTTGGCTGGCGCCTGCGCAAAATGGTGGACTCGGGCAGATTGGAATTACAAGGAGATATCACAAAAGGCCTTAAAGACTTTGATGTAAAGATGCCGGGAGATGGGACAAATGCCCAGTATGCGCTACCTCTGTAAGTCGATGGATTGCCACTGATCGCCACTATTTATTATCATTTACTATGGGCAGGTCGATGCAGGTTGCATATTGCTTGCTGTGATAAATATGCTGGGTAGATTTTTGAAAATCTTTGCTCGTCGCCAGGAAAATATTGGGCACATAGGTTTGGGGATTCATGTCAAATATTGGAAACCAGGAACTCTGTATCTGCACCATGATACGGTGCCCTTTCTTGAAAACATGATTGACCTGGTGCAACCCGAAAGAATACTCCTCCACCTTACCGGGTGTAATAGGCTGTGGTTTTGAAAAACTCGTTCGAAATCGTCCTCTGAAAATATCTGCAGCTATGGTCAGTTCATATTGGCTCATGGTAACGTCCTTTCTATATATGTCCGGGTAAACGTCGATCAGTTTTACTACCCAGTCGGCATCCGAGCCGGATGTGCTTGCAAACAGGTGCGTAACCACATCTCCGGTTACCGTAACATCGTGATCCAGGCTATCCGACTTGTAGGTCAGTACATCAGGACGGTGATCAGACAGTCGCTGGTCTTCCACAAGCCATGTTTCCCATTCTGAACTGTCTGAATAGGTGACCTCAATAGGCCTGCTTCTATACACGACCGGATTTGCCGGGTCACTCACATAGCTGTCGAAACCACTGTCGCCATCCAGCGGTTTCTTAAAGGAAAGTCCTTTGTTATCCTGAAGGTATAATTTTTCCGGGTTGGATGTTTTACCGGGCCAAACCGAATACTTCATCCAGACATTGGAGCCCGTCTGAAAACATTCTGCCTCCGTGAAATTACCCTCTCCCTTTCCCTTCAACCAGTAGTCGAACCAGTTTTTTTGTATTTCCTGGAAATCTGCTGCAGTGTTCCTATCCGTGATATAATCACCTATGTGATTTGCGACCGCATCGTACCACTGCCCATGAAACCACGGGCCCAGTACAAGATAGTTATAATGGCTGGCAGCATCGTATTTTTCCATTTTTGCATAAAGCGCCTCCGGGCCGTTCATGTTTTCCTGGTCCCAATAGCCGCCTACGTGCAAAATGGGTACCCGGGGCGTATCGGAATAATTTACCGGCGCCTTGCTTGACCAATATTTATCGTAGTTCGGATGAGCGATAAAATCATTCCAGGTGGGTATCTCCCCATGAAAGTACTTCTTATTTACGTTGGACAGCGGACCAAGATCGAGATACCAGTCATACAGATCATACATCGGGAAAGGGAAAGAGGTATCTCCCTTAATAGCCTCCTCCCCATAGGAATATTCAAATGCGAATGAGAGCCGGAATGCCCCATTGTGAAAAAAATCATCGCCAAGGAAGAAGTCGCCCACAGTGCCTTGGGGAGATACTGCTTTCAAAGCCGGGTGCGGTTTTATTGCACTTATCAATGCGAGCTCGCCGGGATAAGATATGCCTAACTGCCCCACTCTTCCATTAGTGTTGGTATTTTTAAGCAGCCACTCAATCAGGTCATAAGTATCCGACGCCTCGTCTATGACCTGGCGGTTGTTCTTATCAAAAGCCCCTTCCATGATAAATTCACCTTCACTTTTTTGTTTACCCCTTATGTTCTGGTAAACAAAAATGTATCCCTCTTTGGCCATGTTTTGTACGTACGAATCTTTTTCCGGGCTTAGAATGCCAATGTTCCAGTCTACATACGGTGATCGCATTAACAGTATAGGAAGCGGCTCTTTAATGCCCACCGGTGTATATATTTTTGTATATAGCTTTATTCCGTCCCGCATGGGCACCATTATTTCGGTTTTGGTGTAATGCAGGGCGGCAGTGTCCTGCGCCGATGAAAAACGAACAATGCCAAGCAACGCAAAAAATGTACAGATCAGGAATCTTCTATGGTTCATCTGGGTGCAAAAACTATTTTTTGAAAAACAGGACAAAGTAACTGATTTAATATAAATAGTGACTGGCATTACCTATATTTGGTTCTTCATATGTGAGTAAATCTTTTTTTTTAAGATGAAGTGGTTTACAAATTTGTATTGGTTACCTAACCCTTTAAAACATTCTACTGTCTCCATTAATAGAAATTAATTTCCTCTTTCAATAAATCCAAATAATATGCAAAAAAGCTACTTTAAACTATTACTGCCTGTTGTTTGCCTTATGTCCTTTTCGGGCATTAATGCACAAACTTATACGCATGGGCATATTACAGCGGTCGCGTATACTTCGCTCACCCACGACTCCACCATGTGTCACTCAACCGGAAGCGTATTGTATAACATCAGCATAGATACATCTTTCGCTGGTGACACGATTCGGGTCGTTGACACAATTACGCACTCGCTTTTGGGTGTTTTTACCAATACGTCGGGTATTAGTCCGTGGATGGTGACCGCCGGTATTCCTTTATATAACCCGGTGGTAACGGATGATCAGATCACTGGGCCGGGTGTAGTATTCAATGGTCCGGTTATTAAGATAATTAATGATGCCGACACCATAAACGGCATAACAAACAACTTTTTCCTCCCGGTCACCAATCCATGCATTTATGGAACCGTTTCGGGAAAAGTCTATATTGACAACAACGTAAACTGCCTGTTTGACGCAGGTGACACCGCTTTAAACGGAATCGTGGTAACTAGTAATGCAAACTTATCCAGCCCGTCTGTATCCACCATTTCTGAATGGAACTACACGGGAAGCACAGGAACCTACACCATTACGGTTCAAAAATCCTGGATGACAAATTATACCGTAAGCCTGCCTCCCGATTATGCGTTCATCTTCCCCATCAGCCCTTGTTTTTCCGGGTCCTATACTTACACTACCCTGCCAGAGACGGGCGTCGACTTTCCGCTGGAGTGCACCAGCAATATAGACGTATATTGTTATGCCGAGTCTCCGGGAGCTGTAAGAGTTGCGACGCCTTTTTTCATGCAACCCTTTGTGGGAAACGTTGGTTGTGATACCGCCTCCGGCCAAATGAAACTGGTAAAAGACAGTCGTGTGATATATGACCCATCATTAAGCCTCTATCCTGCGGCTTCCGTTGTGGGTGATACCCTGATCTGGAATTATACCGACCTAACCAATCTTGCGGGTGGCGCATACTGGAATTTCTTTTTGTCGAACATTCACCTGGCGCCAGATACGACAGTGGTTGTTGGCGATACTTTGTGTTTCCGGATCTATACTAATATTCTGCCCGGCGATATTAACCCGTGGGATAATGACTTTACCATTTGCCTGCCCGTAGTTTATTCTTACGACCCAAACTTCAAGGAAGTAAGCCCACAGGGCACCGGGCCGCAGGGTTATATACCTGCTACTACGGACTCACTTACCTATACTGTTCACTTCCAGAATACCGGCACTTCTTATGCCACTAATGTTAGCATCATCGATACGCTGGACAGCCATATTTCGCCGAACAGCGTAAAAATATTGGGAACCAGTAAAGCCATGACACCCGTATGGCTGGCACCGAACGTTGTACAATTCAACTTTAACGATATTTACTTGCCGGATAGCACCGACAACGAAGCCGCCAGTCATGGTTATGTGCGCTTTATGGTCAAGCTGAATTCAGGTTTGCCTGCCGGCACCCAGATAAAAAATACTGCGGATATTTATTTTGACACCAACCCTGCAGTGGTTACTAACACCACGCTGAACACCATACAGGCGTCCGTCACAACGGGAGTTCAAACCGCAGCTGCACCAGCTATGAAATTCTATCCTAACCCCGCAACAGATTATGTAATCGTGGAAAATTTCCAAAATGGCAAAATCCAGATCGAGGATATGAATGGAGCACTTGTAATTGAACAGGATGTTACCGACAATAAAACAGCAATTAACATCAATACGCTGCCTGATGGCGTTTATGTCGCTAAGTGTATCGGCAAAAACAATGTCACCGTAAGGAAATTTATTAAATACTAAGCTGAGCACTCATTGAAACAGAAAGGGCAGGCCGGAACGCCTGCCATTTCTTTTTCCTATAATCAACGGCCTTATTATGCCTCTACATGCTCCGGCATCTGTACGAGCTCGTAAGCGTTGATCTTATCCAGTTCCATAACGGTATAGTCGCCACCCGGAGCCCGCTCGAACATGGGCAGAAACTTGGCACCATAAACAACCTGCTGATAACTATAGGATGTACGCTGCTGCACGATGTTTGAAAAATGGTCGTCGAATGCCTTTATGGTTACGATCACTTCCATTTGTGTTTCCATTACATCATTCTTTGTATAATGATACAGCGGGCTTTCTTCAGTGATAAAATGTACCATGGTCCAGCTAAGCGCCAGCGAATTGATCTTCGACAATTCCAGGTGCAGCGGATAAAATTTTGTAACTGTTTTGCCATTTTCTTTTACATGCAGTGCGAGCGTTACTTGCGCTTCCACATCGGTAAGATGGTTGTTTTTGTAAGTTGCCACCCGGAACATGACTGCCTTGCCATCCTTGTAAGGCGAAATCAAAATATTGGGGCTAAAAAGCAGGTAAGCCCGGGGCCTTGAAAAACGCCCATAAATAAGACCGGTCATTACCGCAAAAACCAGTATACCGATCAGGGACTCTATTGAAGCAATGGAATTAGTGAGCATGCCGGATGGGGCCACCCGGCCATAACCAACGGTAGTAAGCGTCTGTGAACTAAAGAAGAATGCCTCCATGAACTGGCCAAAAAAAGTCTTTGACCCATCGCCGCCCACAAGGTGTTCCACTCCGGTTAAAAAATAAACTACTGCAAAGAATAAGTTGATACAAGTATACAGGGCCAACACAAAAACGAAAAAATGGCTCCGCTTCATGCGCAGCAGTGTATGATACACACTAGTGCGTTCCCATACCGGTATGCCCCTTTTTTTAAGGTTATTAGATCCATCAGGATTTACCAGCCTGCCGCCTTCTATACTGCTGTTGGCGCCAAACCCGGTATTATCAATATCTCTTAACCGCTGCCTGTGGTTACCTACGGCCATAATTACTTTGCTTTTTATATTCGATGAGGAGCGAGACGCAAACCATAACAATCATCATAGCCCCACCCAAAATTAACGGAATAATGCCGGTAAAGTACCTGTATGCCGCATAACGAATGGCTATAAACAAAGTGGCAAAAACAATGAGTTTTACAAGCCAGTTCACGTAAGGCACCAATTTCAGTGGGCTTGTTTGCAACAGCCTCGCCGAATAGAACAGGTAAAAAGTCGCCTGGAAATAGGTGGAAATAACAAAACTCAGAGCAACGCCGGGCAGTCCTATCCATCGATAGAGCGGATATATCAGCGTACAGGCGAGGATTAGTTCCGCGATAGCGCCTATGTTGATGATGCTGCCCTTATGCATTCGCTGCAACACGGTAGTAAAATGATACGCCCGAACTGGCAGAATGAAGAGCGCGGCCATAAATACGGGAACAGCGGGCAGGTATTTCACGGTAAATATGGTCACAATAAAATCGACCCTGAATAGTAAAAGGAAAAAGAAAACGGGAAAGACGATACAGGAAAGCATACGTCCCATTTGGTTCATGAGCTGAATAACATCTGTCGTTTCATTCTTTCTCCCTCCCCGGGCCAACTGGATCAATACGGCACTCCCTGCAGCACTCAGCAGCAGCGGAAGGAACGGTATATTTTGCGAGCCGTTATAGTAAATAGCGGATAATGGTGCACTTAATGTCAAAGAAATGATGAATTTATCTACCCAGTTGGATAATATCTGTGTCACATCATACACACCAAGGTGCATCCAAAGGGTACGGATCTTGCCCAGGTTATACTCCTCTTCATGTTCTTCTTCGTCGTATCGCTGCACATTGATTATCGCTATACCCCAGTATATGCATAGCCTCAAAACGGTAAGTATCAGCAAATAGACAAATACCGTGTGCAGCGAAAAACTATGCCCAAGCACAAACCAGTGAATCCCCCAAAACAATGCTGAATAGATCACGTTTATCGCCACCAGGCTCTGATAATTCCTGAAAACAATAAGAAACGATTCGAAAATAGTGGCCAGCGTATAGCTGATAAGGAACAGGAATGGGATGAAAAGCGAAATTTCCAGGGCGCTATGTTGCAGGGCAGCAAATAAGATGGCCAGCGCCAGTACCCAAAAACCATACAAAGTGTATTGGCGTGCCTTTATCGTCTTCAGCAACTTCATGATAAAGCCCGGAGCATAAGTAACGGTAAGCACATGAATACCTATACACGCCAACGGACACAAGACACTCAACTGTATCCAAAAGTGCTGATAATTGCCATATACCTCCTGAGGAAGTCGCCTCGAATACCAAACTACCACCAGCAGGTTTGCCAGCGAAGGAAAGAACCTGATTATGAATATGAAAAACGAATTACTGATTAACGATCTATTCTTCACATACCGAAGCTTGTTTTAAAAACTATTTTTGGGCTGGCATGGAATCTTTTTTAAATAACGGGTAGAACGCACCCAGGCAGAGCAATATCAGCAATATGCTGCTGACAATAGCTATCTTCTGGCCGGTATAGAAACTGGACGGTGCAAAGTGGAACGCTATCGTATGATTACCTGCCGGGATCTTAATAGCCCGTAATACATAGTCAGCCTTCATGATCGGCGTTTCCTTACCATCCACAGTCGCAGTCCAGCCCTTAGAATAGTAGATGTCGGAGAACACGGCTAGCCCATCCTTTGAATTGCTTGAAGTGAAGGATATATCATCCAGGCCGTACTTAGCCAGTTTCACATACGCAGCACTATCCTTGCCAAACGCATAATTTCCCATGGCGTCCTTAAATGTGGAGCGCATTACAGCCGTCTTTCTTGGGTCAAAATCAGTAGGCTTAGCAGTCGTATCGCCGATATTCGCAGCCTTCAGTCCGTCCATTTCTTCATCAGCAGTACTTGCCCATTTTACTTCATTTACAAACCAGGCATTGCCGCAGGCGTCCGGATTAGGACGAACAATGGAAGGACTACCTTTTCTACCCAGGATGAAATATTTTGTATTGAGCATATTCAGCACCTGGGCATTGAAGCCACGGCTCATTTGCCGCTCTATCAGGTCCTGGTATATCTCCATTTTAGCCGGGTGATAACCACCTATACACTTATGAAAGTACGCCTGCCATGCATTGTTATAGGGATCACCATGGTCGTTCGACAAATCCAATACACGATAATAAGGATCCGGGTCTTTCAATATCTGCAGGTCCACCTGGCGTGGAGTAAACACGCTTTCGTATTCAGACGCGTCTACATATTTCGTATCGTTCAGGTAAGCAAAAGAAACGACCCAGATATCAATAAGAATGATCGCGGCCAGCCCGCCTATCATTACCCCCAACTTGATCTTGTCTTTAATAAACGCCCAAAGCAACCCAGTCGCCAACAAAATATAAATAGCGCTTTTGAAACCACTGGCCATGGCCAGAGCCGCGCGGTCGCCCTTCAGCAATTTTACCATCTCCGGCTGCAATTGCGCATCTTCACCACCCGTAAAATTGAAAAAGATGCTGCCGCCAACACCGAGAAGGATGCAAAGCCCTGCAGTAATACCTGCCGCTATCTTTATGTCTTTCCAAAGCTTAGCTGGGTTATTTTTCTGGTCGATGACCTCCTGAACCGCCCATATACCCAGCAACGGGAATAGGAATTGAGGTATTACGAGGGCCATTGACGGCGTCCTGAATTTGTTTAGATAAGGCAAATGATCGAAAAGAAAATAATTGACACCTTCAAAGTTGCTGCCCCAGGAAAGCATGATACAAATGGCCGTGGCAACAGCGATCCACCACTTATGGGGAGAGCGGATAACAATAAGTCCAAGTACAAACAGGAAACAAATGACGGCACCAAAATAAACAGGCCCGCTGATAAATGGCTGTGGGCCCCAATAAAGCGGCAATTCTTCAGGACCGCCACCGTGTTCTTCAAGAAACTTTTGTGTTGCCGGGGCTTTATCTGCCGACTCACCAGATGCGCCTCCATACAAATAAGGTATCATAATACAGAAGGTCTCCCCAATACCATTGCTCCACCGGAAAGCGTATTCTTTATCAAGGCCTCCATTTGCTTTCTTATCGTGGCCCGAAAGTTCGCTGGAGCCGCCCCGCATCGTTTCTTTCGCATATTCATTTGTGGTTAATATGGATGGCATACTTGGCCCTACCCCTATAGCTGTCGCCGCAGCAGCAACAAGACACGAAATGAAAAACTGCTTTATTCTGCCTTCTTTAACGGCAATGAACAGCATGCCCACCCCAAAACAGGCGAACATAATAAAAGAGTAATAAATCACCTGGAAGTGATTATTGCTGAAGATCAGCGACATCACTACCCCAAGCAGCGCCCCCCCTGTGAGCCATTTTTCTCTGAAGACCAGGTAAAAACCAGCAAGCGCAGCCGGCAGGTAAGCCAGCGTCATCATTTTGGTGTCATGTCCTACTGCAATAATGATACCATTGTAAGATGAGAACGCATACGCCACACCGCCCACCATGGCCAGCCACTTATTGACCTTCAGCACCCGCATCAGGATATAAAAACACAGCATAGCAATAAAAAAGAAATAGGCAGGTTTGCCAATAGCCTGCAGAACCGTCTGCACATACGCCATATAATTGGTATTCGCCCTGCCTATATAAGTGGTATAGGTAGGCATACCCCCAAACATACTATTTGACCATAATACGTCTTTACCCGTAGAGTCGTGGTAGGCCATTGCCTCATGTGCCATCCCCATCCAGTGGGTGTTATCACTGCCCAGCAGCTTCTTGCCCTGCAGCTGCGGATAGCAATACGCCAACGACAACACTATGAAAGCAACCACCGCGAGGATATCGATCCTCATTTTCTTAAAATCTAATTGCATAAAAGCCTTTTAACGAAACAAAAATAAACGTTCTATCCGCTTATCGAAATTAAATGGGGAAAAACATTTGGCTAAGTAACGGAAACTACTTGCTGAAAGTATGATTCGCTGGTTAAATAAGGTTAACTTTTATGAAAAACATTTATGCGTATCTTTATTGCAAATATTAAAGATATGGGTTTGGTATATGCTGATGTAGAAATTATTAATGGGTTTGACCTGGAACAAGCACGCAGGCATATGATCGGCGAAGACGAAGTAAAACGCATGCATGTAAATATTCTTGTAGATACAGGATCGATTATGCTTGCTATCAACGAGAATATACAGGCACAATTGCAATTACCAGTTGTTGAAAAAAGAAAAATGCAACTCGCAAATAGCCATATTGTTGAATATGATATAGTTGCACCTGTGGAGGTTAAGTTTAAGAACAGACGTACATCCTGCAATGCAGTCGTGCTGCCTGGCGATTCAGAACCATTGCTGGGTGCGATACCATTAGAAGACATGGATGTTCTTATCCATCCAACCCGGCAAGAATTGATTGTCCATCCCGACCATCCATATTTCGCCCAAATGAAATTAAAGTAAAATCCCCGCCCCAACAACCTTTTCAACCTTTTAACCTTTCAACCTTTTAACTTACTTTTGCCGCCCTGATGCTGCCAAAGGAACTACTCTTAAAAGCTTACCGACTGATGATGACCGCCAAAGCGATGGCGGAAATCTATGATGCCAACCGGCAGGTATGTAAATATGTACATAGCACATCGCGCGGCCATGAAGCGATACAACTCGCTACTGGATTCATGCTACAACCCTGCGACTTTGTGAGTCCCTATTACCGGGATGAAAGTATGATGCTGGGGATGGGTTATCGCCCGTACGAAATGATGCTACAGTTGCTGGCAAAAGGGGGCGACCCGTTTACTGGTGGGCGCGAATATTATAATCATCCCAACATCCGCCGCGAAGGTTTTCCGGGAATTATACATCAGAGTAGCGCTACGGGTATGCAGGCCATACCCACAACAGGTATAGCGCAAGGCATTCAATATAGGGAAAAAGAAAAATTGTCAGATTATCCGGTCCCACCGGTTACTATATGCTCCTTGGGGGACGGAAGTGTCACCGAAGGTGAGGTTGGCGAAGCATTCCAGTTTGCTGTTCTGCATCAGCTTCCTATTATCTACCTGGTACAGGATAACGATTGGGGTATATCCGTTAGTAGTGACGAAGCGCGGACGATGAACGCCTACGAATTTGCTGTGGGTTTCAAGGGAATGGAACGCCTGCAGGTTAACGGCAGCGACTTTACCGCCTGTTACCTGGCGATGGAGCAAACCATAGACTGGGTGCGCAAAAACCGCAAACCGATCCTGGTTCATGCAAAGGTGCCGCTGCTTGGGCACCATACTTCCGGGGTGAGAAAAGAATGGTACCGCACACCCGAAGACCTGGAGAAACATGCCAAAGATGATCCCGGCCCTAAATTAAGGCTGCTTTTGTTGCAAAAAGGGGTGACTGAAGATGAGCTCAATAAAGTAGAAGAAGAACAAAAAATATACGCCCAGGAGGAGTTTGACGCAGCAGTTGCTGCTCCAGACCCCGATCCGGCGAACGTGGCGAGTCATGTATACGTGCCAACACCGGTAACCGCAGAGGTTGGAGATCGCTGCCCGGCCGGTCGCGAAAAGGTAGTCATGGTGGATGCAGCGCTCCATGCCGTGGAAGAAATCCTGCAGGATTACCCACATGCGCTCTTTTACGGACAGGATGTAGGCAAGCGCCTGGGTGGTGTTTTCCGGGAGGCTGCGACACTTGCTGATAAATTTGGCGATAACCGGGTATTCAATATGGCGATACAGGAAGCCTATATTGTAGGATCGACTGTTGGTTTAAACGCTGTTGGTTTGAAACCGATTGTGGAAGTACAGTTTGCCGACTATATTTACCCGGGATTGAACCAGCTTGTAACCGAAATAAGCAAATCGTGCTATCTGAGTTGCGGCAAGTACCCCGTTTCGATGGTACTGCGTGTGCCTATTGGCGCTTATGGCGGAGGTGGCCCATATCATAGTGGCAGCGTGGAAAGTACTCTGGCAACGATAAAAGGTATAAAAATAGCCTATCCAAGCAATGCGGCAGACATAAAAGGCCTCATTAAGGCTGCCTTCCTCGATGGCAATCCGGTAGTAATGCTGGAACACAAAGGCCTGTATTGGAGCAAAGTGCCCGGTACCGAAGATGCCAAAACCATTGAGCCCGCCCGCG
>CAIVEW010000036.1 GCA_903905065.1 uncultured Bacteroidota bacterium
AAGCATTGAATACTTTATCTTAAATAAGATAAAAAAAGCCAAGAGGGGTTCGCTTTATTTTACCGAAGATTTCTTGCGATTTGGTGCGGCTAAGGCTATTTCTAAAGCATTGGAACGCTTGGAGGAAAAACATGAAGTAACACGAATTGCCCGAGGAATATATACACGTCCGGGTAAAGATCCCATTTTGGGTGAGATCAAACCAAGTACAGAGGCCATTACAAAAGCTATTGCGAAAAGAGATAAGGCACGAATTGTGCCTACTGGTGTAATGGCATTAAATGCTTTAGGCTTATCCACACAAGTACCTATGAATGCGGTGTACCTTACCGATGGAGCTGCCAGAAGAATTAGTTTAGGGAAACGTAGAATATTGTTTAAAAAAACTGCACCTAAAAACCTATCGGCAATTGGCAAAATAAGTGGATTGTGTATTCAGGCACTCAAAGAAATAGGTAAGGACAAGGTAACAGAGAAAGAAAAGGAAATAATAATCATGCATCTTAAAAATGAAGAACAAAGAAAATTGGAGCATGATATTCGCCTAGCACCAGAGTGGATCAGGATAATAATGAGGGAAGCACTAACAAAATAGAAAATGAACAGATGGAATAATATTCCGGCGGAAACCAAGATTAATGCCTACAATCAAATTGCTGATAAAACAGGCATGGCTTCGTATGCCGTAGAAAAGGACTGGTGGGTAGTACAAACGCTGGCTATTATTTTCGAAATGGAAATAGGCCAGCATCTTGTATTTAAAGGTGGGACTTCGCTAAGCAAAGCATGGAGATTAATAGACAGGTTTTCAGAAGACATTGACTTGGCGGTCAATCGTAATTTTTTCGGGTTTGATGGTGATTTGTCAAAAAGACAAGTCACTGATCTGAGAAAAGCGGCTAATGCATATGTTACAGATAAGTTTTACCCGGCATTAATGGCAAAGTTTGAGGAAAAAGGCTTGACGGAGGTAAGATTTGCCATCATTGAAGCAGAGAGTACCGACCAAGACCCACGTATCATTGAGGTATACTATCCAAACGTCATTGAAACACCCGGCTATATTCAGCCGAGGGTTCAAATAGAAATTGGCTGCCGTTCATTAACAGAGCCATTTTCCATCAAATCATTTTCATCCTTAGTAGATGAATATTATCCTGATACGGCATTTGCTCAGGCACCAATAAATATTCCGGTCGTAAATCCAGAGAGAACCTTATTGGAAAAAGTATTCTTACTTCATGAAGAATTCCAACGTCCTGCCGAAAAAATCAGGGTTGACCGACTAAGCAGGCATTTGTATGATATTTATCAATTGTCGAAAACAGAATTCGCTGAAGAGGCACTCAATAATCAGGTTCTTTATGAAACAATAGTAAACCATCGATATAAATTTACCCGGTTAGGCGGTGTAGATTATAATTTGCACCAACCCCAGCACATAAATCCTATTCCGTTAGCCGACTTAATGGACGCATGGAAACAAG
Organism: uncultured Bacteroidota bacterium; assembly: GCA_903905065.1. GTDB lineage: Bacteria > Bacteroidota > Bacteroidia > Chitinophagales > Chitinophagaceae > Nemorincola. The sequence goes on from CAIVEW010000036.1 coordinate 1,488, forward strand.
ATTATAGGACAATGCAAGAGCAAATGATTTATGGAGACTCTCCGTCATTTGATGAATTGTTAGCGTCAATTAAAGTTTTTGCGGCCAGAATAAACGCATTGGATTGGGTGATAAAAGGCGAATTCAAAATTAAAGGCTCTTAAATTCTGTGGGGTCGTTGTTTCAACCCCATTTATTCCCAAGTTGACCCTGTCTTGTACTGAAATAGCTATACAGTTTTAAAAAACGTGTATAGTATGAAAGTTACCGAGGAAGAAGCACTCGCTTTCAAGTCTAAAATCAATGAAGATTTTAAAAAGAAGATAGCTTTTGAGATATTAGCAGCCGGAAAAACGTACAAACAGGTACAGGAAGAACACCGGGCACCGTCAATTCATCAGCTTATTAATTGGAAGCGGCAATACGAGCGCAAAATCAAAATGGGACAAGTTAAATTACCAGCTTTAACTGACGAACAGAAAAACAGCATGAGGGAGATAAAGCTGCGTACTAACGAGTTGGAAAAAGCATTGGCGGAAGCTGAATTGAAAATTTTAGCGCTCAATACCATGATTGATATTGCCGAAAATCACTTTAATATTCCAATCAGAAAAAAACCTGGTACCAAACGGTCAAAGTAATCCAAGAAGGTAACCTCACAAATGCTGGTGTCGGTCGGCTTTGTGAGCTGTTTGGTAAGACACGACATGCTTTTTATGATAAGAAATGGCATTGGGAACCATTTGTAAACGAGTGTCTGGTAGTACTGGAACTCGTAGCAGCATTGCGTAGAGAAATGCCAAGATTAGGTACTCACAAGCTCTACTACCTGCTACAGGAGCCGTTAGTATCTCACGGGATAAAGATGGGCCGGGATAAACTGCATAAGCTGCTGCAGGGACAGGGACTTGTGCTTAAAAAGCACAAGAAATATGTCAAAACAACTGATTCCAGATTTTGGGTATGGAAATACCCCAACCTGCTTGAAAACCTTGTCATTACTGAATCGGAGCAGGCGTGGGTAAGCGATATAACCTATGTTAGAGTAGGCAGGGATTTTAATTACCTGTCCCTTATCACTGATGCTTATTCCAAACGGATTGTTGGTTATTGCCTGAGTAAATGCCTCAGTGCTATCGGGTGTATGGAAGCGCTGGATATGGCACTGTCTACCCGAACAAAGCTAATTGCCTGCATTCACCATTCGGACAGAGGTAGCCAGTATCGCTCAGATCCATACGTTACTAAACTGACAAATGCCGGTATTGCTGTTAGTATGACACAAGATGGAGACCCATATGAAAATGCAGTTGCAGAAAGAGTTAACGGCATACTTAAAAGTGAGTTCGGATTAGATAGAACTTTCCGAGATCATCGCCATGCTACAAGAATTGTATCCCAGTCAATTGACAAATACAACAGTAAACGCCCTCATGCAAGCTGCGATTACCTAACACCGATACAGGCACACGAGCAGCAAGGAGTATTGAAGAAAAGATGGAAGAGCGCGAGAAGAACACAAGAACAATTTCCCTGAAACAAACCTCCCCCCTGTCGGGTAAGGGGAGGTTTGTTTCAGGGAAATATTTATGACAAAAGAAAAGAACTCATATGGTTTTCATAAGACACCCACCAGTAAAATGACCCGCCAGTAAAAAACTGGTGTATAGCAAAGTCAGTAAAATAAAATAGCATCAAAAAAGGTGTATAGTAAACCAGTAAAATTCATAATATTGTAAAAATTGCCAGTATAGCTATTACAGTAAAATCAAATTTTCTCACCAAAAACTGTATAGTAATTTCAGTATCACACACCCCCATTTAATTTCCTAAGCTGAATAATTAGATTATCATTAGATTTGGTATAATATTCTTTGCCTACAGATCAACCGCAATACGGAAACATGGACAAAAACATTCAAAAAGAGACGTTCCATTTGGAATTCACTATCAAAAAGCTCAAAAAGAAGCTTGAAGACAAGCAAAAAGAGCTTAGTGAAGTGACTTTGCAATTGAATCAGGCGCTTTCTGAAAATGAAAAGCTGAAAAGAAAGCTTAGCAAACTTGAAAAACCGAAAGATGAGTATGATTATAGCTGGAGCTGGATCAGTAAAATAGTTTTTACAGTAGCCCAGGCGAATAAACCGCTCCGGTCAGCCGAAATAATTTCGGTACTCCGAGTAAGGGAGCCGGACCTAAACCATAAGGTAAGCAAAGAGAAATTCCTTTCTGCATTCCTGAATGTAGCTATGCAACATGAACGGCTAATTCCTTATAAACTGAAAGGAGTAAGAGGAAATTACTATTGCCTGCCGGAATGGATAAATGAAGAAGGTGAGCTGTTGCTGGAAATGAGGAAGAAGATTTATTGATCGAGGAATAATAAGGGGAATATCATGTTTTTGCATTGTTCCTTTTGTGTACCAATTAATGATAGTGCCAGATCATTAAAGGCTATTAAAGAATTAATGCCGTAAATGCTTGAGACACCCTAAAATAGCTGACAAAAAGCGGTTACCTACAAAAGATTCAAGGCAATAACCATAAAACAGGGAAATAATAACCGAAATAAATAACCCTTTGAGGCAATTAGCTATATTTGAAGCCCCGATGGCTAACTTTAAATTATGGCTTTTAATGAAAACACACGAGTAAAGATACCGGCTATTCTACATATGTGTAGATTAGGGTATGAATACGTCTCACTTTCCTCAGCCAAATGGGATGAAGCCACCAACATTTTCACCGATATATTCAATAATAGCCTAAGCCGGATAAACCCGGATGTAGAACCAGGAGATTTAAAGAAGGTTTTTGAAAATGTATCGCTGGCATTGGATAGTGAAGATCTGGGACAGGCATTTTATAATATGCTGACCGATACTTCCGGCATAAAACTGATTGACTTTAAGGATTTTAGCAATAATTCATTCCATGTAATTACAGAACTTACCTGCAAAAACGGGGATGATGAATTTCGCCCGGACATTACGCTACTTATAAATGGTATGCCGCTGGCATTCATTGAGGTAAAAAAGCCAAATAACCACGAGGGTATCTTGCAGGAACGGGATAGAATAAACACCCGGTTCAAAAACAAAAAGTTCAGGAAGTTCATCAATGTATCGCAGGTGTTGGTTTTCTCCAATAATATGGAATACGATTCTGAATCAATAGAACCGATACAGGGTGCTTTTTATTCCTCTACTTCCTATCAGAATGCTAATTTCAACTGCTTCAGGGAGGAAGAGCAGTTTGACCTGTCACAGATATTGAAGCCGGAAGATGATACTCTGGAGACCTTTGTATTAAAGGACAACAACCTATCGGCGATAAAGTACTCACCGGAGTTTATCACGAACAAGGAAGTAAATACTCCTACTAATCGCATCCTTACTTCTTTGTTTAGCAAGGATAGATTGGCGATGATTCTGAAATATGCCATAGCTTTTGTAAAAAACAGTACCGGCCTGGAAAAGCATATCATGCGCTACCCGCAGCTATTTGCTACTAAGGCTATTGAAAAGACAATTGATACCGGTATCAAAAAGGGTATTATCTGGCATACACAGGGCAGCGGAAAAACTGCGCTGTCATTTTATAATGTCCGGTATCTTACCGATTATTTTCACCGTAAGGCAATAGTGCCCAAGTTCTATTTCATTGTAGATCGGCTTGATTTGATGATTCAGGCTAGCAGGGAGTTTACCAGCCGTGGCTTGATAGTCCATACTGTAAGTTCCAAGGACGAATTGCTTAGAGATTTCAAGCTGCGTAAGGCTATACATAATTTCTCAGGTAAGCCAGAGATTACAGTTGTGAACATTCAAAAGTTCAAAGACGATACCGATTTATTAAAACCTGCTGATTATGATATAAACATTCAGCGGGTCTATTTTCTCGACGAGGTTCACAGGAGCTACAACCCCACCGGCAGCTTTTTGGCTAATCTTATCAATTCCGACCGGAATGCCATTTTGATCGGCTTGACCGGAACGCCTCTCATTGGTAACGATAAACGCTCGCGTGATACCTTTGGCGACTACATTCATAAATACTACTACAATGCATCAATAGCCGATGGCTATACTTTAAAACTGATCAGGGAAGGAATAGAAACCAACTACAAGATACTGTTGGAGCAGGCACTTAAAGAGGTAGAGATATTAAAAGGCAATGTGGAGAAAAGAGTGATCTACGCTCATGAGAAGTTTGTAGAACCTATGATTGATTATATAGTGCAGGACTTTACCAAAAGCCGGTTACGCTTCGGAGATGATACTATTGGCGGCATGGTGGTTTGCGATAGCAGCGATCAGGCTAAAAAAATGTACGAGATATTTAATCGAAAATATAATCCTTCACATAAAGTCTATGAGTTTTTACCGGGGTACTCAATAGCTGCTGAACCGGAAGAAGAATATGGTGAGCCTAAAAAGAAAAAATATTTAACCGCATCTTTAATACTGCATGATGTCAATACCAAGGACGACCGCAAGCAAGATGTTGAAGACTTTAAAGAAGGTAAAATAGATTTCCTGTTTGTGTACAATATGCTGCTGACCGGCTTTGATGCCAAGAGGCTGAAAAAGTTGTATATAGGCAGACTGATAAAAGACCATAACCTGTTGCAAACCCTCACAAGGGTAAACCGGCCTTACAAAACATTCCGGTATGGGTTTGTGGTAGATTTTGCAGACATAAGGAAGGAGTTTGATGCTACCAACAAAGCCTACTTCGATGAGCTTCAGGCAGAGCTGGGCGATGAAATGCAGAATTACTCCAGCCTGTTTAAAACAAAGGAAGAAATAGAGGAAGAGATAAAGGATATAAAAGAAAAGCTCTTTCATTATGACTTAAATAATGCCGAAATATTTTCGCAGCAAATAAACCAGATACAAGACCGCAAAACAGTATTGGGCATAAAGAAGGCACTGGAAAATGCCCGGAATTTATACAATATCATCCGTACTTATGGGCATTTTGAACTGCTGGAGAAGGTTGACTTTAAAAAGCTGAATGACCTGTATAACGAAACAGCCCGGCACCTGGCGTTACTGAACCTTAAAGAATCTATAGAGAACAATGTAGATAGTACCAACCTGCTGAATGTGGCATTGGAGAATGTGATCTTCATGTTCAGAAAGGTATCGGAGGAAGAAATGGTAATAGCCGACCAGCTTAAGGATATGCTGCGCAAGACCCGTGAAGCATTGGGTGGCAACTTTGACCAGAAAGACCCTGAATTTGTTTCGCTGTACGATGAATTGAAGCGATTGTTTGATAAAAAGAACCTGGACGAAATATCGCAGGAAGAAATGAAGCAGAATATTGCAGCCCTGCAACAGATATTTGATAAGGTAGCGGAACTGAACCGGAAGAACAATCTGCTAAAAGCGAAGTATGAAAGTGATGCAAAATATGCCCGAACGCATAAACGTATTTTAGAAAGGGGAGGTATTACAAAGCGAGAAAGTGAAATATGCGAAACATTGCTGGACATAAAGAAGCAAACCGATGAGAAAGTACTGATTAATACCCGGATGCTGAACAATGAAAGTTATTTTGAAAAAATGCTGATGCAGATGGTGATAGGCAGCTTTGAAAAATCTAAAATAAACCTGGAGCCTGAATCAGCAACCTACATAAACAATATAATAGCTAAGGAATACATAAACGAGTATCAAGGGAAATATACATGGTAACACAGGATTTTACAGCACAAACGAAAGAACTGATTGATAACCTGAAAGGAGTATGCAACTCTTATGGATTAGGTAATAGCGGGAATGAATTCAAGATCATCACCCAAGTGTTTTTGTATAAGTTCATGAACGATAAGTTTGGCTATGAGGTAAAGCAAATAGATGCTAAACTAAGCAAGGCTGAAAATTGGGAGCAGGAAATAGCGAAGTATACCGATAAGGAATATACCATGCTGCTCAATAAAATGAGCCCTGACAGCGCCAAGCTGAAAAGAGAACATTTTCTTTCATACCTGCATAACAAACAAAATCAGGAAGAGTTTGCAAAGTTGTTTGATGATACCCTAAGAGATATTGCTATATTCAATAATGATATTTTCTCCGTAAAAACTGAAGGAGGAACTAAGGTTAAATTATTTGACGATTTAAGTACTAGCATTACCGATGCTTCTAAGAGAGATAGTTTTTGTAGACCTATCCTCACTATTTCGGATTTTTTGATCAAAAACAACTGAAGTTTGACGAGTTGAAATTTGAACGATATTTAACTTTATTGAATGATGATCCAAGTCATATAACTTATAAACTTAAACAAGCAATCAATTATTTAAAATACACTGATTTATGGAGCAGAGACGAAAGC
>CAIVEW010000037.1 GCA_903905065.1 uncultured Bacteroidota bacterium
GGAGTTATAGCCCAGGTTTTAGCGATAGACAGCGATGGTAAAGAGGCAATGATTGAAGCCCTCACGTCCAGAGAAAACAGAATTAAGAAGGCGATAAGTAAAGTGACGCCAGTGCCGCTTACGCCTCAGCTTTTAACCGAGAATTGCCGGTTTGAGAAATCAGGAAGGTACAATATAGGGCTGGATGACTACCGGTATTTCCTCGAGTTCAAGGAGGGTTATATTTCGCTTCTTGACCGCCGGGGAGAGGTAATGATCCGTTTTATGGATATCAGGAACTTAAACCAGTTACAGAATCTGGTTTACGCACTAAAGGGCACCGAAATGGATATCTGCGAATTCCCGCACTTGGTGGAATAAAAAGCAGGTAAACTAAAGGGGTGTCTAATCCTACAGAGATAGCTGATTTCCGCGGTAGAATTTATGTTTTAGCGTTCGAAGTTTACTGGTTCACTCCATTTCCCGTTTCCCGGATAATAAGTAGATCACCGCCATCCTTATCGCCACGCCGTTTTCCACCTGGTCCAGTATAATGGACTGTTTGGAATCTGCAACATCAGAGTTGAGCTCCACGCCGCGGTTTATGGGGCCGGGATGCATGATCACGATTTCTTTTTCCAGGCTATCCAGCATCTGGCGGTTCACACCATAATACAGCGCATATTCGCGCAGGGTAGAGAAGAGGGGTTTGTACTGGCGTTCCAGTTGTATACGCAGCACATTGGCTACATCACACCATTCCAGCGCTTTCTTAACGTTGTATTCCACTCTTACCCCCAGCGATTCTATGTGTTTCGGTATAAGGGTAGGGGGACCGGATACGGTCACCTCCGCGCCCATTTTGGCCAGGCAGAAGATATTGCTCAGCGCTACCCGTGAGTGCATGATGTCGCCGATAATAGTGACGCGCTTACCTTCCAGGCTACCCAGTTTTTCTTTTATGGAGTAGGCGTCCAGCAGTGCCTGCGTTGGGTGCTCATTCGTGCCATCCCCGGCATTCACAATGCTGGCATCAATATGCTGCGCGAGGAACCAGGGTGCACCACTTGCTGCATGGCGCATCACCACCATATCCACCTTCATGGCCAGTATGTTGTTTACGGTATCTATCAGCGTTTCGCCTTTAGACACCGAAGATCCTGACGCAGAAAAATTCACCACATCAGCGCCAAGCCGTTTTTCTGCCAGTTCAAAGGAAAGTCTTGTGCGGGTGGAGTTTTCGAAAAAAATATTTGCAACGGTAGTGTCGCGCAGGGTAGGTACCTTCTTTATCGGCCGCTGCAATACCTGTTTGAAATTGTCAGCCGTTTTAAATATCTGTTCAATATCCTTTTTGGTGAGTTCCTTTATTCCAAGCAGATGTTTTACAGACAACATAATTTTAGTTTTTTTTTATGGAATTGGTCTTTAGTAATTTGGAATTTGGAATTTGGATTGCGGTGTACGGTGCTCTATTTCTCATTGTAATACTTTAGTTTTCTTCAACAACATTAAAACAACAATCCCGATTTCTAATTCCAACGAACTAATTCCCAATTTGACTAATTCCCAACTTTATCAATCAGCACCACTTCATCCTTCCCATCCTTTTCCTTCCAGTATACTTTTACCTTTTGAGTAAGTATCGTATCCACGCTATGCCCGGCATAATCTGGTTGCACGGGTAGCTCCCGGCTGAAGCGCCGGTCTATGAGTACCATCAGCTCCACATTTTTCGGGCGCCCGTAGTCTATCAGCGCATCCAGTGCAGATCGTATCGTCCTGCCAGTATGCAGCACATCATCTATTAGTACTACCGATTTCCCCTCTATGCTGAATGGAATATCTGTGTCTGTAGGCACCTGTATGTCCCGGGTCTGCACATCATCCCGGTAAAAAGTGATGTCCAGACGCCCATAACCAATCTTACTATTACCGGTTATTTTTTTCACCATTTTATAGATGCGATCCGAGAGAAAAATGCCACGGGGCTGAATGCCTATGATGACGGTATCTTTAAAGGAAAGATGGTTCTCTACCAACTGGTGTGCCAACCGCTGCAGCGTTATGTTCAATTGATCACTTTTGAGCAGGGTCTTCACAAATGGCTGTATTTTGATTCAAAAATAAACATACGCGGCTTATTTTACGAATTAGTAAGGTAAAAATGTTTTTTTGCTCGTTTTCAGATAGCCGGAAAGTGGTACTTTCGCTTGCCCGAACTGTTTTTATCATCCATGCAAAAAATCAACGACTTTTTCGATATTTACGCCAAAGCGCTCGAGAATTACGATTCTAAAGGGATGTCGTTTCTTTACAATATCCCCTGCACTATGCTTTCAGACGATGCAACCAGCGTTTTCAACGATGCCGGAAAGCTGGAAGGGTTCTTCAACCAAGGCACGGGTTTTTACAGGCAGTTTGGTATCGCCAATGTTCGTCCGCAGGTATGGAGCTGGCTGCATCTTACGGAAAAGATCGTAAATGTAAAAGTGAAGTGGCAATATCTCGATGTCTTTAAAAAACTCATTTACGATTGCGATTATCATTATACGCTGAAGTCGGACAAGAATGATCAGTGGAAAATAATTCTTTCTGTCTCCGTTAATGAAAAGGAAAGGATGGAGGAATGGAAAGCGAGAAGGCCATAGGTTAATAGGTTGATAAGTTAAAAAGGTTAAATGGCCAATAAAGGAGTGGGTGGTGTAGAGACGTTGCACTGCAACGTCTAACACGTACCATATTATCGGCATCGTTTTGCATATAATAGCTAAGTACTAAAGACGCGGCTCTATAAAGTCTGACTACAAAATACATTTCATGTAGAGACACAATGCATTGCGTCTCTAAAAAAACAATAATTATTGACTACATAGTCGTTTTTGAGTTTCTTACTGATATGGAGAAAAAAAAAATGAGTTTTTATGAGTTGCTTGTGTATATAGCCTATGCGTACTTCATTTTATTAGGCGTTATAGATATCATACTCAGTTTTTTGTGGGGTGGTATTATCAGCTATGTGGCTTTGTTTGTTGTGGCTGTTTTCGGAGTACAGGCCTGGCACAGGCATAAACTGCTTAATCTGATCCTTGGTGTGCTCGCCCTTGCCTGTTCTATTTTCGCCACCCTGGAATTTCTGTCGAAGGGCCATAAGATCGGTTTTAATTTTTTCGTTGGTGTAATGTCGGGAATATCAATAGGTGGCATTTTAATGGGTGGAATACTGATATTCAGCTACACAAAACTTAGTTTTAAGGACCGTTAGTTCCGTCAAGTTGCCTAACTTTATTTACGCAAACATGCCTTTATGTATTACCGGAAATTAAGCCTGTTTTTTTTGTTTATTTCCGTCATCGTGCTGAATAGCTCCTGTAAGAAAAAAGCCAGCCTTAACCTAAGCACAATCAAGATAGCTGCTATCGACTACTACCGGTCGGGAGGCATTGCCTATCACTATCACATAACGTATGATACTTATAACAATGTTGATTCTATAGTAAGTGTTGGTGGCGGAACGGACACCGGCAGCAACAGCTTTGAAGTTTTCACCTACACCGGTTCCTCGTTCCAAATTAAGGACCAGCAAAATTACTCTTTGCTGGTTTATGCGAATACCAATGGCATGATACTGGAAATCCTGAAAACGGACACCATTCTGATGAAGTATAATGGTAGTGAGCTTGCAGAGTTGGATTATAAATCACCGAGTACAGCCTATCCATACTATACAATATCCGCTACCGATTATCAATGGAACAACGGCGATATTACCACTTTTGGCCCGTCACATGGAGTTGTGGACAGCTATTACTATGACCTAAGGCACGGCGGGCAGGTGGGCGATGCTATGCGCATTGATGAATTTATCAATTATGGGCGCTCATACACTAATAGTAGCCATCTGCCGGTCCAGCTAAAATATTCGAATGGCGAGGAAAACTATTACTACACTTATGATAGCGAAGGCCGCATAAGCACATTTATGAAAGTGATAACCGATAACAACTCGCCAAAAGATACAACTGAGTATATTTACCGGTATTATTGACCTCAATTTGTTTTCAGAAATAGATAGTTTTTTTTGGTTTACTAAGGAAGATTGAGTTTTTTATTTTTTTAATTTTATAAGTGATTGTGCCGGTAAAAACCCAGAGATATATAGCTATACTGTCGGTGGTATTATTCCTTGCCAAGATGCTGGCGTGGAAGCTTACTCATTCTGTCACTGTGCTAACAGATGCCCTTGAAAGCATAGTGAACATGATAGCAGGATTTTTGGGCTTGTTCAGCATCATTCTTGCCAATATGCCGCGGGATACCAACCATCCCTATGGCCATGGCAAGGCTGAATTTCTCTCTTCCGCGGTCGAGGGTACGCTCATCGTTATTGCCGGTGTAGTCGTTATCTACGAGGCTATACAGCACTTGATTGTACCGCATACGCTCGAGAAACTTGACCTGGGGTTCGTGATAGTAGCCACGTGCGGAGGGATCAATTTTCTTGCCGGTAAGTATGCGGAGGGAAAGGGTAAGAAGAGCAATTCCATGATACTTATCTCTGCGGGTAAGCACTTACAAACAGACGCTTATTCCACGGTCGCGATATTGATAGGCCTGGCTTTGCTGCTGCTCACGCACAACAGGTGGATATGGCTGGATAGCGCGGTCGCCATTTGTTTCGCTGTGATCATTATGCTCACAGGCTATAAAGTATTGCGCAAGTCCATCTCAGGCATTATGGATGAAATGGATACAGTGTTGCTCAAAGAAGTAATCAAGGTCATCCAGGAAAACCGTCGCTCTCAATGGGTTGACCTTCACAATCTTCGTGTCATTCAGTATGGCAGCCTGATGCATGTGGATGCCCACATGACGCTGCCATGGTATTTTAAAGTTGTAGATGCAGACCGCGAAGTTCATGAACTGGAAGCATTGATCAAATCTCATTTTAAGAACCAGGTAGAGCTTTTTATTCACATTGATGGCTGTATGCCCTACCAGTGCAAGCTATGTGCCCTCACCGACTGCCCGGAACGCAAGGATGCTTTTCAGCAGCAACTGGAATGGACCATTGACAACCTTTGGGCAAATGCTAAACACGGAAAGGAGAAAGAACCTATCGCAGATCAGGCATGGTAGCTGCTATTTGTTGCCGATATACTGCTCTGCGCGAGAATTGCTGCTATTACCCCCCTGCGAGTTCATGTACAGAAAATTGCGCCACCCTTTGTTTTGGAGTTCCCCCGTTACATTGCTGTGCAGCAGTTTGAAGTCACCTATCATGTCGTTCGTTTTATAAAACAGGAAAACAGCTTCTGCAACATCTTTATGCGTCATATCCCGGAGTGTATTGTACTGCCATATTTCATACGGCAGCGTCCCGGTTTCATTCTCCACGGTTATCACATCCGTCGGGGGGCCATATCTTAGGTATACAAACCCGCGGTCGGTTTCATAGCCCCTTAAGCCATGCCCTTTATAGAGCTTGTTCACCTCTATCACTTTCTCGGAGTATTCTTTCCACTCGCGGCCGGGGTCTTTTTTATTCAGGTTTAGAAAGTAGTTATACACAAAGTAGCGCATGTATAGGTCATCCGGTTTCTTCAAAAATCCATTGATGGTCTGTGTCTCCAAAGGATCAGCTACTGGTAGTAGCATTTTTAGTATCGCTTTCATTTCCGCCAGCGAATATTTTGCAAGGAAAGTCTTGTTAAGGTCCAGCACATTGACTTTTTCCATCGCGGTATCTGTTTTCGTCATGCTTTCTGCGGCCGCTTTTTCCTCGGTGGGGTGAATATTCAGCCGTTGAAAAAACAGACTCGCATTCGCTATTATCCTGTGTTGGTTGTTTTCCAGTACCACATTCAGGTAGTAGTTCCCGGACGGAAGAGTGTTTATCGCAAAACTTCCCGTTATGGTCAATGCCTGGTCCGGCGCCACCGTATCTGTCTTTATGAAATCGCTGTAGTGGGCTTCGTTAGCTTTTTTCCCAATGGTTACCTTCTGTATAAGCGGATAATCAATTTTTGAAACTGCATCTGTGCCATATAGCTCGGCATAATAATGCAGCACTTTTTTACTGTCGTCGAGGAAATTAGTACATAAGGGTAACTGCTGCCGGTCATTTTTATAAAACCGCGTCTGGGCCTTAGATTCCATTATAGTGTCCAGTAGTTGCACGCCGCTGAAATAAGCTACATTCAGTGGCGGTGTTACGGTGAAGGTGTCAGAATAAGCGAATTTATTTGCCGTATCCGCCAGGTCCTTCAGCGAAAATTGGATCGTGAAATGTCCCGGGCCAACGAAATACCGCCGTAGGTCAATAATGCTGTGTAACATCAATTCCTCCACCGTAGCGCAAGGCACAGTATTCAAAATAAAGTGATCTTCTTTCACTGTTCCGGAGTCATTGGTAATCAGGATATCCGTTTTAATGTGAGCCACGATCATTTTTTCCGCATTGGTGACATAATGCACGGTTCGTGGGTTTATCTGCCAGTAGGTCTCAATAGTTGGCGCAAGCCGGCCGTTTTGCGCCGGATCACTCCTGTAAAACAGGGTATGCGATACGACTGCATCTATCGCCAGCACGCGTAGTGATATTAACAACAGAAGCAAACATAAACCCGGCTTACGCATCCTATTTCGTATTTCTGCAAATATACTTTCCAAACCGCTACACCGTGCGTGCCAATAAGGCGAAGAGTTATACTTTAACACTTGCAGCCAGTTAGCTTGTTTGTTTTTACATTTGCCGTGATGACCATTGTTTCGCCATATTTCACATTTCCTGCTATTAGCTGGTGGGCAAGTGTTGCCAAAGCCGAGACGGTACTATTTGATGCTGCAGAGCATTTTCAGAAAATGACGTGGCGCAATAAATATCATATTTCTGGCGCTAACAACAGCAATAAGCTTAGTGTACCACTTATAAATGGCCGCAACCAGCGTGTTCCTATGCGCGAAGTGAATATTCATAACGAATCGCGGTGGCAGACACAGCACTGGCGCACAATCGTGTCTGTCTACCGTCGCACACCCTATTTTGAATATTATGAACCTAGCCTGCAGCCCTTATTTGAAAAACAGTTTACTGGCCTTATAGACTACAACAAAGCCACCATTCAATGGGCAAAAAATCAACTTAAGTTTCAGTTTGAAGAAGAGGAAACAGATACTTTCATAAAAAACTATCCTCCGGATGTTGGGGATCTACGGTTCCTGAAACCCCCACAAACTGTATTTCCCCGCTACTACCAGGTATTCGAAGACCGAATAGGCTTCCTGCCGGACCTCAGTATTCTCGATCTCCTTTTTTCAGAAGGTCCGCGTGCTAAGGACTACCTGGAACTGGTGGCTGCGTCATTTCTAGGTGCTTAAAAACGATCTAAGAGTCCCTGTGAGATACGTTTCCTTAACTCATTTCCAGATCAACAAACTCAAACTTCCGGCCATCAAACAAACCTTTATCGCTTAGTTTCAGCGACGGTATCACCAGCAGCGCCATGAAGGATAAGGTCATGAATGGTGCATGGAGTCGGGTGCCCAGTTCTTTTGCTCCAGCATCTATCATGGTATATGCGGCAGCAGTGCCATATCCATTGCCCGCCGACATTAATCCGGCAACAGGCAATGGCATGCATGAAACTGAATCTTTATTCCTGGCTACGGCAACTCCCCCCTTGCAATCCACCAGCGCATTTACCGCGGCACAAATGCTTTCGTCATCCACTCCCACCGCAATGATGTTATGGCAGTCATGACCTACAGTTGATGCGAGTGCGCCGTATCGCAGCCCGAAATTTTTAATGAATGCCATCGAGGGTTTTGCATTCGGTTCATACCGGTTTACAACGGATATTTTCAAAATGTCACGCTCTGTATCGCTTACCAATTGGCCATTTTCTACTTTTCCTGGCAACTGTACTTCATTCGTCACTAGCTGGCCTTCTATCGCTTCTATTACCCTGATCAGCGGTGTTTCAGATTTAGTCTTTATCACAAAATCAGTCGGACTCTTTTTTTCTGCTCTGAAATTATTGATCGGGGTAACGCTAGTGTAGGGGAGTAGCGACTTGCCTTTTTCAGCTACCAATTCGCCCCCAATATATGTTTGCAATACGTCGACATCCGTTAAGTTATTTACCACAATAAAGTCGGCCGGATCGCCAATTCTCAGCAACCCCACTGGCAATTTATAATGTAGAACCGGGTTCACGCATGCAGCACTTAACACATTAAAGAGATCATAACCGCGCTTCAACGATCGTTTTACGATCTCGTTTATGTGGTGCAACGCCAGTTCGTCAGGATGTTTATCATCGCTGCAGAACATGACTTTATCAGGATGCAGCCTCAGTAGCTCCGCCAGGGCCTCATAGTTTTTTGCAGCGCTGCCTTCACGTATCAGAACATGCATCCCCGTATTTATCTTATCCAATGCTTCGTCCAAAGTAAAACATTCATGGTCAGTCGTGATTCCCGCAGCAGCGTAGGCGGCTGCTTCAGCTCCACGCAATCCGGGTGCATGGCCATCCACTGGCTTGCCTGCCCGTTTCGCAGCTGCTATCTTTGCCATCACTTCGGGATCATTATGCAGTACGCCCGGATAATTCATCATTTCAGATAGGTACCATATATCGGGGTTTTGAAGTAGTTCATCCAGAGCCTTCGAGTCCAGCGTAGCCCCTGCAGTTTCAAATCCTGTAGCCGGCACACACGATGGAGCCCCAAAGAAAAACTTAAAAGGAGATAGTTTGCTGTTGTCGATCATATACTGCACGCCAGCCATGCCGCACACATTAGCAATTTCATGCGGATCGGATACGGTAGCCACAGTACCATGCACCACCGCCATTTGGGCAAAGGCAGTGGGCACCAGCATAGAACTCTCTATATGTATGTGCGCATCAATAAAACCCGGCAGCAGATACTGCTGCGGCGCATCGCTAGCTTCTGCAATTGCTGAAACAATTCCATTCTTTATAGTTATTTCACCGGGGAAGATCCTTCTGGCAAAAAGATCAACGATCTGCCCTTTTATTGAAAACGTGCTCATCCTTCTATTGAAATTTACTGTATGAAGTTACCGTCCCGGCTCATTTCTACTTTCATGTTTATCAGGTGGGCCATAAGAGAAGCCCTGTTCTTGGCAAGGTCCGCCAGTTCACCTTTATAGAGGCTATCTACGGTATTGTTCCATAATAGCACCCAGCGGTCAAAATGTTCTTTTTTCAGAGGTGTTCGCTTATCCAGTTCCACATGCTTCCTGGTTGGATTACCTGCATAGCCTGGTTTACTGAACAACACCATGTCCCAGAAATCATACATCACCGGCAGATGGTGGCTCCAGTCATTGCCGATTACTTCGTTAAAAATATATCCGATAATATCGTCCTTTTTCACCTGGTCATAAAACGAATTGATCAGCACTTCTATATCTGCCTTGTTCGCGACATCCTTTATCATTTGCAGTATTATATTGAACAAAAATACCCCTTTGTTAAGTGTAATTTATGACCATGGGCAGGAAAATGGCAAAATAGAATGTGTAACTTTGCGGCAATGAAAGTGCAGGAAGAAGTTGCAGTGCGCCTTTCCCAGTTGCCCACAGGCACCAAGGCCATTATAAAAAGCCACGATGAGAGTGAATTCCAACTTACCTTAATGGAAATGGGCTGTATTCCCGGTGAGCCGGTATGGGTGGAAATGGTTGCCCCTCTTGGCGACCCGCTTGCGATTCAAATAGCCGGCTACTATTTGAGCATCCGCAAAAAGGACGCGGAAAAGATATGGGTTGTTGCAAATATTTAGCGCTTTTCCGTATTAATTTCAACAGAAAGCGGATGCTCGATCATCAGAGTGTCATTTCGATTTTTTTCTTTTAACTTTAGTAAAACAACACACCATGATCGCATTTATCGGTACAGGGCTTTTAGGATCTAATTTTACAAAAGCGCTGATCAAAAAAGGAGAAACAGTACATGTTTGGAACAGAACTACGGCGAAAGCGCGGGCATTGGAAGCGGATGGCGCAAAAGCTTTTGACAACGTTGCCGACGCGGTAAAGGGAGCTAACAGGATACACCTGACCTTGAAAGACGATGCCGCGGTAAACGAAGTGCTGGAAAAAGCCCGCCTGGGTTTTGAGCCGGGCGTTATTATCATAGATCATACTACTACATTGGCTAGCGGAGCGGCAGAGCGTACTGCTGAATGGAAGAAACGCGGCTATACCTATTTACATGCGCCCGTATTTATGGGGCCCGGCAATGCGCTGGAAAGTACCGGTACTATGATGGTATCTGGGGATCAGGAGGTGATCAGTAAGATAGAACCGGAACTGGCAAAGATGACCGGAAAAGTGATCAACTTTGGCACAACAACCAATAAGGCAGCTGGTATAAAACTGATTGGTAATCTTTTTCTTATAGGGATGACCGCCGGGCTGGCAGACACATTGAGTCTCGCTAAAACACTTGGAATATCAATAGACGAAGTAACGCAACTGTTTGGTACATGGAACCCAGGGGCTATGTTGCCCATGCGCTTAAAGAAAATGACGAGTAATACATTCGACGAACCAAGCTGGGAACTAAAGATGGCCCGCAAAGATGCCGGGTTGATGATGGACGAAGCTGAACATGGAGGGGTGCCATTGGCTGTAATACCTGCTATCGCCGCTGAAATGGACAAATGGATAGCTAAGGGATTCGGGGACAGCGACTGGACTGTGATAGGAAAGGATGCGGTGGCGTAGAGGAATAGATTACCTCCAAATAAAAGTAGAGACGTTGCATTGCTACGTCTCTACACATTTAGGTTATTTCATAAAATATCTACACAAGCGGCTAGTGCATCGCTTCCGCCAGTTCTTCTTTCTTCGGTGGCTTGCCGTCTTTTACCATTAGCATAAACGGGATGCATATCAGAAACAATATACCCAGATAAAGGAAAACATCCATGTATGACAGCACCGCTACTTGCTTGGTTACCATAAAATCCAGGCTTTGATAGGCGCCTTTTAGGGCAAGGTCAGCAGGTGCCCCGTGCGTCATATTGCTGCGTTGGATCGCCTGTACCCGCTGCTGAACCACAGGGTTATCGTAGGACATTTTAGAAACAAGGTCGTTACGATGCACCATGTTTTGAGTGGCCATGAATGTGGTGATAAGCGCCACCCCAAAAGAACCACCCAATTGCCGCATCATGCCCGTGAAGGCCGCACCCTGTCCTATCTGCTGGCCTTTTAAGGTCGACAGAGACAGCGCAGTGATCGGGATAAACAACATACCCAGTCCGAACCCACGCAAAATAAGCATCCAGAAAAACGCATCCTTACTCGTATCGGGCGTTAATATATTATAGCCCCAAAAGCTGTAAAGAAAGAAGATCAACATCCCCATTGCAACGAGATATTGTTTCTTCGCACCTCTCTGCAGCAGTTGCCCTATTATCGGCATCATAAAAGCTGTGGTAAGGGCTGCCGGTATCATCAGGGCTCCTGCTTGCTGCGCTGTCCATCCCAGTATGCTTTGTGTATAAAGTGGAATGATGAATGTGGAGCCATACAAACCGAAACCAAGGATAAAGGATAAAATAGTACCCACCCTAAGGTTTCCGTTTTTCAATACTCTTAGCTCTACGATAGGATGCTCCGCAGTAAGCTCCCGCCAGATAAAGAAAAAGAATCCCAGTATTGTCGTAACAGTAAGCGTTGTAATGACTGGGCTTGAAAACCAGTCGTCTTCCTGCCCGCGCTCCAAAACGTATTGCAATGAACCCACCGCTATAGCAAGTAGCGCAATTCCAAGCCAATCTACTTCTGAAGCTTTTTTCTTGGCAGCATATTTTGGGCTTCTCACAAACTGTAATGTGAGCAGTGTTGCAATAACGCCTATCGGAATATTGATGTAGAATATATAGGGCCAAGAAAAATGCTCCACTATATATCCACCCAATGGCGGGCCAAGCGTGGGGCCTATAATTACCCCCAAACCATAAATAGCCTGTGCCATGCCGCGTTTCTCTGGCGGATAACTTTCAGTAATGATGGTTTGAGATGTCACCAGTAATGCGCCGCCGCCTAGTCCCTGACAAAACCGGAAAAATACTAATTGCCAGATGCCATTTGCGTTACCACACAAAAAGGAAAAGGTGGTGAATATAATTATAGACACTGCGAAATAATTCCTTCTGCCAAACTGTGCAGAAAGCCAGCTGGTCATAGGCACGATGATCACATTACCTATCGCGTATGCGGTGATCACCCATCCTATTTCATTCAGGGTTGCACCAAGGTTGCCCTTCATATCATTGAGCGCTACGTTCACGATCGTCGTGTCCACTATCTCCAGCAGCGCGCAAAATATCGCGGTGATCGTAATGATCGCTCGCCGTGGGCCGTATTCTACCAGTGATTCATGTTGCATATAAAAGTCGTTAGTTAACCCCCCTGCCCCAAAAAGGGGGTACTGTAATCAAGGCCATTGGGGCTCGGTTCATTTTTTAAGGTTTACCAGAGTCTGAGATGTTCATTCCTATAGAGTCTAATATTTATTCGGCTGCTCAATCTCTTAATTCGCCCCCTTTAGAGGCTGGGGGTTAGTCCAGATGCACATCCACATTCACATTCATCCCGGGACGGAGATTCTTAATGAGCGGGTCATTGCCGGTAAACTCAATTCTTACTGGTAGGCGCTGTACCACTTTTACGAAGTTGCCAGAGGCATTGTCTGGAGGCAACAGCGCAAAGCGTGAACCGGTGGCCGGAGAGAAGGAAGCAACTTTCGCGTCAAAATCGTGGCCTGGGTAAGCATCTATGTGTACAACCACTTTCTGTCCTTCGCGCATCTTTTCTAACTGTGTTTCCTTGAAGTTCGCAACTGCCCATGGGTTAGAATCCAGCACTACGTTGAAAAGGGCCTGGCCCATCTGCAGGAATTGTCCTATCTGCACGTTTACTTTAGATATAGTGCCGTCTTCTGGCGCAGTGATCACGGTGTAGGAAAGGTTCAGCATTACATTGTCCAGGTCGGCCTGGCGTTGCTGTATAGTAGCATTTGCTACGCTCACCTGCTGTGTGCTTGCATTGCTTTGCGAGTTAGCTGCATTTGTTTGGCGGTTAGCGGCGTTCTTCTGGTCTATTAATACCTGCAACTGGCGCTCCGCTGTCTGTTTTGCAGCTTCCGCCTGTTCATATTGCTGCTGGGTGATCGTGTGGTCCTTTATCAGGTTCGCATAGCGGTCATAGTCCTGGGTTGCGCGGCGCAGCGTTACTTTAGCCGACTCTATCTGCGCATCCGCAGTCGAAACGTTCGCTTCATAAGTAGCAACGTTTGCTCTCGACACAGAAGTATTTGCATTCACAACGTTCAGGTTGCTCTTAGCCGCTGCAAGAGCTGCTTGTGCCTGTTCCAATTGTATTTGCTCCGTACGGCTATCAAGAATAACGAGCGTATCGCCTTTCTTTACTTTCTGGTTGTCTTTCACGCGTACCTCAGTTACATAGCCCGAGATACGTGGTATTACCGGGCTTATGTTCGCCTCTACCTGTGCATCATCGGTTTCTTCATGGTGCTGTCCGTGAATGTATTTGGTAACACCGAACGTACCGCCGCCAAGCACCAATATGATAAGGGCGATCATAAAGCCCTTACTGCTCTTTTTTGGAGGCTCTGGTTGCTGGTGGTGATGCCCCTTTTTATGACCTTCCTGTGGTTGTTGTGGCTGCTGTGGTGTGGTGCTGTTGGTTTCGTTTGTTTGCGACATAAAATTATTTTTATGGATGAGTTGTATTTTTCTTTTTCTTTTTAATTTTTGCTTTTTTATTTGATCAGTACCCCGGCTGTTTGTTGTAATTTTTTATACGCTACCAGCGCATCGGCTTTAGACAACAAGCTGGCAAGTTGTGCCTGTAGCTGTGCCACATCCGCTTCCAGCAGGTCGGTAGTTGTTACCAGGCTATTGTCATATTTGTTTTTGGTGATCCGGTAATTCTCCACGGCCTGGTCCATTGCCTTTTTATACACATCAATTTTTTTAAGGCTGAGAATATAGTTCTGGTACGACTGTGTTACCTCCAACCGCACCCTGTCCGACAGCATACTTTCATTCGCCTGTATTTCGTGAAGCCGCGCTTTAGCCTGCTGCACTTTCGCACCTGTTTTCCATAGCGCGCCGAAATTGTAAGACAAACCGAGACCAACATTTAACGCATCATTAATGGTTAATAAATTCGGAATGTCTGCAGCTATCAGTCCACCGGTGATGGCAATACCGGGATAATATTCGCCCTTGGTAGCTTTTATGCCGGTATTGGCGGCTTTCTCGCGAAAAGAAAGTGATGCCATGTCCTTACGGTTTTGGTGGGCGGTTTCCTCCCAGTGCACCAGGCTTCCGGGATCCGCAATGTGAAAGCCGGAAGTATCCGGGTTTACCTTCGTGCCATCAGGTAACCCCAGCATGAGGTTCACATTTTTGTAGGTTATCTCCAGATCGTTTTCGGCTTCCAGTAGTGTCAGCTCCACATTAGATTCCTGCAACTGTGCCTTTAAATAGTCGTTGCGCGCCAGCAGCCCGTTCTTTTCAAGGTTTGAAAAATCATTCACACGCTGTTGCTGCTGTTTCAGGTTTTCCCGTACCAGCCCCACATATTCACGCGCTTTGAACAGCGCGCTGAATACGTTGGCCGTATTCATGATCACTTCTTCTTTATCATTCTCCACATCCAGCTTGGTTGCCTGCTCCAGGTACTTGGCTGATTCTGCGCCATATTTTATGCGCAGGCCCGAGAACACGGGAAGGGAAGCATTCAATATTCCGTAGGCCGCCTGGTTTACTTTGATCGCAGGGGCGCTGCCGCCGGAGCCGCTGCCTAATTTTACCTTAAGGTCTACCGTTGGGTTGTTCAGGCGCATGTATGCTCCAGTTACTTTTGCATCCGGCAGATGGTTATTCCAGGCTTCTTTTGCCGCGCCAACGGCTTCATCTACCTTCGCATTGTCCAGCTTCAACTGACCGCTGTTTTTCACGCTCATTTCTATCGCCTGGTCCAGCGTCAGTACCTTTTCATTTTGGGCATGTGCCGAGAATCCATATAGGATCGCGAGGGATAAAATGCCCGTTTGGAGATATTGTCTATGCTTCATTTGTAAGTACTACTTTAAATAAGTGTTTTAAATGTGTGCTCAATTTTTTTCGTATAAGCTTATCGAATTCTTCATCGTCCATGTTCTCTATGTTACTCACTTCACGGTAATAGCATTGAGAGGTTATCATCTGGCTCATAGTACCCACCAGTGTAGCCATCATCATTACGATGTCTATATTTTTTTTGAATTCGCCGGTTTTCTGCCCGCCTACTATCAGTTTCTTTATAGATGCCAGGTTTCTTTTCTTTAGGGCTAGTATCTGGTTTGCCAGCCCGGTACCGCTTTCCGTTACCTGCTCACGGATCATTATTTTGTGAAATGCCTGTTGGCTTACGAACCTGTCCACATAGTCATCAATAAGAACATACACTTTCTGCAGGTAGTTAACGTTTTCATCCTGTATCAGGTTCTCTACCATCAGCGTTAGCTTGTTCGATTTCTGTTCGAAAAGCATCTCCATCAGTTTTTCCTTCGACCCGAAGTAATAAGAGATCATGGCTACATTCACGCCTGCTTCCTGTGCAATATCTCTTACCGACGTACCGCTAAAGCCATTTTCTCCAAAAAGCCTCTCTGCGGTATCCATTATCGCCAATTGTTTCTCATTGTATTCCATACTCACCATCTTCCCTGTAAATTTTATACCTGAATGACAGGGCAAAACTAAACAACTGTTTAAAATTAAACAAACGTTTGATTAAAATAATTTTTATCGGGGCATAGGCAAAACCTATGATTTACCTAAGGGAGTAAAAATCAACGAGTTTGGATTAATGCGAAAAAAAATCTCTTCATATCCGGTGATTCCAGCGACGAGTCTTTCATGGGTGATATCTGGGGAATGTAAGCGTAAAAATGAGCATACTGGGGCTTAAACGCCCCTTCGTCGATTTATTCCTTTGCAGTGCTAGCGTGAATATAAATAGCTACAAACGCAAGGTGGGGGCAACTATCACCCATCAATTCAGAGATTTTGAAAATCATGTGGCATGGTTGTTAGCGACTATGTTCTTTGTTGTGAAAATTATTTCGCAATGCAATTGAATAATATGAATATTAAGAGACTCAAAGGAATTATTGCGTTTATTATGTTTTTGGTGCCGGGAGTAAATTTCGGGCAGGCGCCCGCGCTAGGCACGGCGTCGAAATTTGTACTCTTTACGACAAATGGAGCAATGACCGCTTCCGGAACGATGTATCTTACGCATCTCACGGGCAATGTCGGGTCAAACCTCGCGGGCAGCGTTACCGGTTTCGGAAACGTGGATGGTGTATTGCACACGGCCGACACTGCAACAGGGCATTGCACTGCTGATGTGATCAGTCTTTACACGCAACTCAGTACAGCCATATCAACCGGAACAATCGCAAGCCCTTTCGGGCATGGCGACACACTGATTGCTGGTGTCTACAGTTCGGTGGGCGCCGCTACACTGACTTCAAATCTTGTCTTAAACGGACAGGGAAATCCCAACGCAGTCTTTATCTTTCAAATCGGAGGGCTGTTTTCTACAGATGCTTTAGCCAAGGTAAAACTAATAAACGGAGCGCTTGCGTGTAATGTCTTCTGGCAGATAGGCGGCGCGGTAAATGTGGGTACAGGAACTGTAATAAGAGGTACTATCGTTGCAAACGGGCAAATTGATATGGCCAGCACCCACGATACGCTCGAGGGGAGAGCGCTTGCTTTGAATGCGGCGGTGATCGTAAGCCAGTTGGTGGCCTACACACCAATAGGCTGTGGAAGCCCTCTATTGACAGGGCCAGCAGCTCCAACACTTGTTTCTACTGCTGCTTATGGTGTGTTTTCCAGCATGGGGGCGGTTTCCAGCACTCCGGTAACCTATATTACCGGCAATGTCGGCGCAAATTCTACAATACCCAGTGGCTTCGATCCATTAAATGTAACCGGTACGATTCACGGTATGGATACCGCTACTGCGGCAGCGGCAGGTGATCTAACTAATGTCTATAACTATCTTGTCGCTCTACCAGCCGATATTAATCTATTGGACCCGGCTGATTTTGGCCACGACCTGGTGCTTACCCCTCATTCATACCAGATCACGGGAATAACACAACTGACCGGTAACTTTTTCCTGAATGCAGAAAACGATGCAAATGCAGTTTTTGTAATCAAGATAAACGGTGCATTTACCACCAGTACGCTTTCTAGAGTTATTTTGATGAATGGCGCACAGGCAAAAAATGTGTATTGGAAGGTGGACGGGGCCGTAGACATATTTTCAAACTCGGTTTTCAACGGAACGATCGTTGGGGCTGGAGCAATATCTTTAGAAACTGGAGATACACTTAACGGGAGAGCGCTTACCATTAATGGCGCTGTAGCTATTAACGGTAGCTATATCAATTTTGCGACGCCCCCCTGTATTGCTTCGCCGATCACCGGTACACCACAGGTTTGCCCGGGATTTACTACTACGTTGTCTGATATAGACGCGAGCGGGGTATGGAGCAGCAGCAACAATTCAATTGCTACTATCGGTTCCTCTTCAGGCGTGCTTTCGGGTCTTGCTCCGGGAGTTGATACCGTCACCTATATATCGCCTTTAGCCTGTGTAAATACAGTAATCATCACCGTAAATCCTGCCCCGGCCGCTATAATCGGACCGGATAGTGTGTGTGTTGGCTCAACGATAACGATGAATGATGATACTTCTGGCGGCATCTGGAGTAGCAGTAACACCTTGATCGGTACAGTAGGCAGCATTTCCGGTGTTGTAGGAGGAATGTCTGGGGGTATTGATACGATTGCTTATACAATGACGACCGGTTGCCTGGTACAAAAAATTATTACCGTTAACGCGCTGCCAAACGCAGGAGCAATAGCGGGGATGTTAACGATCTGCCCGGGAGCTTCTTCTACCTTAAGCGATACCGTTGGTGGTGGTACCTGGAGTTCTGTAAATGAATCCACGGCTACCATTGGTTCATCAACAGGCATTGTTACTGGTGTGGGTTTGGGTACTACGACTATATCGTACATGGTCAACAGTAGCTGCGGAACGTCCGCTGCTACTACAGTTGTCACAGTGAGCGCCACGCCTGACGCAGGAACCATTACCGGAACATTCATAGCTTGCCCTGGTACTACCACGACCTTAAACGATCTGGCAGGTGGCGGAGTTTGGAGCTCAGTCACTACAGCTACGGCTACTATTGGGTCGTTAACAGGTATTCTCACTGGCGTTGCCCCAGGCACAACCACAATATCATATACAGTCAACAGCAGTTGCGGAACAGTTGCAGCTACAAAAATCGTAACAGTTAATCCTTCACCCGATGCCGGGACTATCACCGGTATATTTACTGTTTGCCCCGGTGCAACTACTACATTAAGCGATGCAGCAGGCGGCGGTACCTGGAGTTCGGTAACTCCATCTACGGCTACTATAGGTTCATCCACGGGTATTGTTACCGGTGTTGCCTTTGGTACGACAACCATATCATATACTGTAAGCAGCAGTTGCGGGACAGCCGCGGCTACTAAAATTGTAACGGTTAACCCATCACCAAACGCTGGAACTATAGCCGGTATATTGAATGTTTGCCCCGGGGCAACAACTACCTTAAGCGATACAGCTGGTGGAGGCGTATGGAGCTCGGTAACGCCTACTACGGCTGCTATTGGTTCGGCAACGGGTGTTGTTACCGGTGTTTCGTTCGGTACTACTACGATATCTTATACAGTTAGTAATAGTTGCGGAATAGCTGCAGCCACCTCAGTCGTTACCGTAAGTGCTACACCAAATTCCGGTATCATTACCGGAATAACTGCGATTTGCCCCGGTGCTACGACTACCTTAAGCGATATTGCCGGCGGCGGAGTATGGAGTTCCGTAACCGCTGCAACAGCTATCGTCGGATCACTAACAGGCATCGTCACCGGTGTTGCGCCAGGTACTACTACTATATCTTATACGGTTAACAGCAGTTGCGGCACGTCCGCGGCGACAAGGGTGGTAACAGTAAACTCATTTCCTAATGCAGGAGTGATCACTGGCCCGGCAAGTGTATGTGTTGGTTCAATAGTTACGCTAACTGATCCTGCAATAGGCGGAACATGGAGCAGCAGTAACGCGAGCGCAGTGGTCTTTGGTGGTGTGATTACGGGAGTAACAGCTGGTATAGATACGATCATATACACAGTAGCCAATTTAAGTTGCACGTCAAAAGCTGCAAAAACGGTTACTGTAGATGCGACTGCAAATGCTGGCGTCATTACAGGCGCACCATCGGTATGTACCGGCTCATCTATAACGTTAACCGACCCCGCGACTGGCGGTGTTTGGAGCGCCAGCAATGCTAATGTTACCGTTCTTGCGGGTATCGTTACCGGAGCTATCGCAGGCGTTGATACAATTATGTATGTAGTGAGTAATGCTTGCGGCGCTGATACAGCGACAAAAATAATTGTTATAAATACAACGCCAGATGCCGGCGTTATTAATGGCCCCTCAAGCGTATGTCTTGGTTCAAGTATCACACTGACGGACGCAGCAGGTAGTGGCGAGTGGAGTGCAAGCAATATAAATGCCACCGTTGCTGATGGCTTTGTTACCGGAATTAATGCCGGATTGGATACGATCATGTACACTGTATTCAGCGCAGGCTGTTCTGCTACGGCTACGAAAATAGTTACCGTAGAGGCACTTGCGAGCTCGGGTGTTATCACTGGTCCATCTGCTGTATGTACGGGTTCTGCAATAACATTGACAGACCTCGCACCGGGCGGTACTTGGAGCGCCAGCAACACCAATGCCACCGTTACCGATGGTATAGTAACTGGTGTAACTGCCGGTGTAGATACGATAGAGTATACCGTAGTAAATGCATGCAGTATCAGTGTTGCAACAAAGATGGTTGCCATAAATGGGACACCTGATGCAGGTGTCATTAACGGCGCGTCCAGTGTATGTGTTGGTACGACTACAACCTTAACAGATGCTGCCGCCGGCGGAGAATGGAGCGCGAGCAACATCAATGCTACGGTTGTTGATGGTATTGTTTCCGGCATTATTCCGGGTACGGATACGATCATGTACACGGTGTTCAATCTGGGCTGTTCCGCTACCGCTACTAAAGCGATTACAATAAATGCGCTACCCGACGCGGGTGCAATAACCGGAGATTCAATAGTGTGTGTGGGCTCGTCAATAACATTGACAGATACACTTGCCGGTGGTACATGGACTGCCAGTAATGCAAACGCAACAGTTCTTGCCGGTATTGTTACAGGCGCTACTGCCGGTTTTGATACAATTATGTACACTGTTAACAATACTTGCGGAGTAAGTATTGCGAGTAAACTGGTCATGGTTAATCCAATGCCCGATGCAGGTATCATAACAGGGCCATCTAGTGTTTGTGCTGGGTCATCGGTTACATTTACAGATACTGCAGCTGGTGGTACGTGGAGCGCGAGCAATGGAACTGCCTTAGTGTTCGGTAACCTCATCATCGGCAACACGGCGGGTACGGATACCATCATATATGCGGTTAGTGATCTTTTTTGCACAGCCAGCGCCATGAAAACAATTGTCGTAGATCCGTTACCTGATGCAGGTATTATCAGTGGTGCTGCAGTCTTATGTGCAGGCTCGTCTATCACGTTAACTGATCCGGCAACAGGCGGTAACTGGACTAGCAGCAATGCTGCTAGTGTTGCAGATGGCATTGTTACCGGAGTAACAGCTGGTGCAGATACTATTATATACACAGTCAGCAATGTTTGTGGCACCGACACGGCAACAAGTATAGTTACTGTATTTTTAGCGCCTTCTGCCCCGGTTATCTCTACACAATCGCCCCCAACTGTTTGCTCTGGCACAAACTATCAGAACTTTGGTGCGGCTACTTTGCCATCGGCTGGTACTACTTATAGCTGGTCCGCAGCCAATGCAGCAGTTTGGGCACAAGGCGCTGCTCACCAGTATGCTTTGGTAAACTTTGACGAACCAGGAACTGCAGTTGTAACATTGAGTGCAACGATACCCGGTGTTTCCTGCTCAAGCCAAAGCACATTTACTGTGACTGTGGGAAATTCGGTTTCCACAACTCCTGAGGTGGTGTTTTTTAATAATCACTTTGTTTGTACGCCTGCCAACGAAGATTCTTACCAGTGGGGTTATGACAACATTATTACTTTAGATTCTACCATTCTTGTCGGGGAGATCAACCAGGATTATTTAAATGAAAGTCCTGACGTTGCCCATAAGTTTTACTGGGTGATGACATCGCTAAATGGCTGTTCGCAGAAAAC
>CAIVEW010000038.1 GCA_903905065.1 uncultured Bacteroidota bacterium
AGGCAGCCTGGGCAATTTATTTACAAACTGGGACGATCCGGGCTATGTGGTCGATGATCCTTTGATAAAAAATATTACTGCTGACGGGATAAAAAATATTTTTTCGCTGAGTAACCCGGTGATGGGCAACTATCACCCGCTCACCATCCTGAGCTATGGCAATGAGTACAGCTATGATCGCCTGGAGCCATGGCTTTATCATTTCGACAGCCTCTTCTTTCACCTGGTGTGCACGGCGCTGGTATACTGGCTGGTCAGCCTGCTTACGCGCCGGCCCATAGCTGCAGCCATTACTGCACTGCTCTTTGGCATCCACCCCATGCATGTAGAATCCGTGGCATGGGTGGCCGGGCGTAAAGATGTGTTGTACGGTATGTTTTATCTGCTCGCCTGTGTTGCCTATGTGTATGCATCAAGGTCGGTTGGTTCGCGCAAATGGCTTTTCTATACAGGCGTTCTCGTGTTGTTCATATGCTCGCTTTTGTCAAAGCCCGTTGCGGTAAGCTTGCCGCTCGTTTTAATACTCATAGATTTTTTCGAAAGCAAATTACGGACATCAATACCATCGGTTGAAAATGTTGCGGATAAGCTGCGGATAAATTATCGCCTGCTCGCGGAGAAAATCCCCTTCTTTGCAATAGCCGTAATATTTGGTATCAAGTCAGTTGCCGACCAGCATAGATTTGGTGCACTGAATACCCTTGGTGTTAAGTTCAATCCTCTCGAAAGATTCGCGCTCGGCTGTTATGCGTTGATCACATACTTGTGGAAAGCAGTTGTGCCGGTATCGCTTAGCTGCTTCTATCCCTATCCCATCAAGGAGAACGATGCATTGCCGGTTAGCTATTATATCTATCCACTTATCTTTGCTGTGCTGCTTTTCGTAGTGTTCAGGTTTGCAAGAAAAAGTAAGGCAGTTGTTTTCGGCTTGCTTTTCTTTCTCGCCAATATTGGTTTATTACTGCAGTTCATCCCCGGAGGTGGCGCTATCCTTGCCGATCGTTATACATACATCCCTTATGTCGGTTTATTCTTCATCGTGGGTTGGTTTGTATCCCTGCTGCTGGAAAAGGCTGCCACAAAGCAATTGGGCTATGTTGCCGGAGGCGCGGTACTGGCCTGGTCGTTGAGTCTGGGTTATCTCAGCAGCCAGCGATGCAATGTATGGTACAATGCGGTCACACTCTGGACGAACGAGATAGAGGAGCATCCTACGGTCCCTAATGCGTATAACAACCTCGGGTTTTATTACAAGACAAAAATGGCTGAAACCGTTAACCCGCAGGAGAAGAAAAAGTATTACGATTCCTCTTACAACCTGCTCAATAAGTCGATATCGCTGCAGCCTAGTTTTGTAAACCCTTACATCTCTCTCGGTGAGCTGGAAAGGACGATAGGGTTGTTTCCGGAAGCAAAGAAAAATTACTTCAAAGCGCTCTCCCTAAAAAGTGATGACGAGGATGCGAATGCCTACCTGGGCCTGGCTATCATCTATGCCATCAGTAATAATCTTGACTCTTCTTCGTATTGTTTCCATACTGCATTGCAGATGAAAGAGAACTTCCCCGAAGCGCACAGCAATTACGGCAACCTGCTCGACATGATGCATAAGAATGATTCTTCACTGGCACAGTACGCTATCGCTATAAGCCAGAACCCTGATATGTTTGAGCCATTCCTCAACAGGGGCCGCGAACTGCAGCGTCTCAACCGTTGTGCAGAAGCATTACAGGACTTTGAGCACGCACTGGAGCTAAGCCCGGACAATGGAGAGGTATACTACTCCCGTTCTTTCTGCTACTTTCAGCAGGGCAACAAATCACTTGCGTTGCACGACATCGAAAAAGCGGCATCGCTCGGGTTTACACAGGTAGATAAAGCCTATTATGATAAGGTAAAAGGTCAGTGATCTGAAGTGGATCCGAGTGATAAAAAGATAAATTTTTAGCATTAATATATATAAGGTGACACAGTCCGTTCTTTAATGTTAGAATTAATTCGGGCTTGCTAAATAACCTTCCAATCCTTATCTGTTTTATCTTTCGGTGGATAAAACAGTATTTAGATGCAAGGAAAAAGCGACAAACGGCCAAAAAAGCTTGCAGCGAAGCCAGCATACATAAGTCCGAACCAACTTACCTTAGTTGGTTTTGAGACTCCCTTCGTCCAGCAACTGAACAAAGGTAACCGATGGGTGAAGATGTCGCAAGCGATACCTTGGGATAAGATCGTTCCATATTACGATCAGCTGTTCAGCAGTTCTGAAGGGAGGGCGCCAATAAGCGGCCGTGTCATTATCGGGGCCATGATCATTAAGCATATTGAAGGTCTTACGGACAGGGGCACAATACAGCATATTGAGGAAAATATGTTCATGCAGTATTTTCTTGGTTACAGTAGTTTTACCAACGAAGCGCCATTTACCGCACCGCTGTTTGTAGCTATCCGTAAACGGATGAGCCTGGAGCTGACCTCAAAAATAAGCGATGTAATCGCTCTTCATTGCATGAGCGACCAGGAGCCGGAAGACCCGCCAGCGACAGATAGAGACCCACCCGATGATACCTCAGCAACCGCGGCACAGGAGCAGGACGAAGCGCCTGCCAATATCAAACTCACCGATCCTGCGCCTGCGGGGAAGTTGATCATGGATGCCACGGTAGCCCCGCAACATATAACTTTCCCCACAGACCTGAAGCTGCTGAATGCAGCCCGCATAAAAAGCGAGCAGCTCATAGACCTGATCTATGATGTCGAACTTCACGGCAAAATAAAGCCGCGCACTTATCGCAATATCGCACGGAAAGCATTTTTGAATACAGCGAAAAAGAAGGCAAAGATTCAAAAAGAGATATACAGGGCTAATGGCAGGCAATTGCGTTTTCTGCGAAGGAATCTTAGCCATATCGACACACTTCTGGCTGCATACTCCAGCTTTCCATTAAAGCCAAAAGAACAGAAATATCTGTTGGTCCTGCACACCGTTTACGAGCAGCAGCAACAGATGTACAGTACACATACTAAAAGTGTTACACACCGGATCGTGAACATTCACCAGCCACATGTGCGACCCATTGTCCGTGGCAAAGACAAGGCTAAAGTAGAATTTGGCAGTAAACTACAGGTGTGCCTTGTCAATGGTTTTACCTTCATTGACCGGTTAAGCTGGGAAGCTTTTAATGAGGGCCAGTGGTTGCAGGAATCTGTTGAACATTACAAACAACGATTTGGCTACTACCCCAAAGAAGTATTGGCTGACCAGATATATTGCAACCGCAACAACAGAAAATGGATGAAAGAAAAGGGCATCAGGCTAATGGCCAAACCATTGGGCCGACCGGCTGCTTCGGCAGTGGCAGTCCACCTAAGACCAGGCGAACGCAACCCGATAGAAGGTAAATTTGGGCAAGGCAAGCTGGCTTATGGCCTCGATTGTATAAAAGCAAAACTCAAAGATACCAGCGAATCGTGGATTGCCTGTATAGCCTTAGTGCTCAACCTCGTCAATATGACGAGGCAAGCACTTCTGTCCATATACCAATGGCTATTAAACCAGCAGCATACATCCATTTTACTAATGAGCGAATGTTGAGTTATTTAGCAACCCCTAAGTAAGCTCTGTGCAGCAGTATACCAGGAACTGTGATTCGCGGTCGTTCATCTCTACATTTATCTTACTGTCTGTATCGTGGAGGATGTGCAGCATGCGGCCGGTGACCAGCTCGGAGTGGTAAAAGCCATGGCGGCATACCTCTGATATGGCAAAGCGCAGTTCTTCCGGGTCGGAATCTTTGAGCACATAGCCATTCGCGCCATTGCGGATCATCTTGATCACGTTCAGCTCCGTATCGTACATGGAGAGGGCCAGTATTTTTACTTCCGGCCACTTCTTTTTGATCTCCGCTGCGGTGTCATAGCCGTTCATTACCGGCATGTTTATGTCCAGTATGCATACGTCAGGCAGGGCCTTTGCGGACTGCATTTTGGTGATGAGCTCACTGCCGTTGCCGGCTTCCATGATCACCGACATATTGTCGAACTTAGAGAGCATTTCCGCTACTCCTTTGCGGAGGATGGCGTGGTCGTCTGCGAGTGCTATGGTTATCATATTCAGGGGGTTGGTGTGGGGTTACTGATATCTAAGCGTATGGTGGTGCCTTTATCTTTTTCGGAGTCTACCTGCAGGCGGCCTTTGAGCAGCTCTGTGCGCACATACATATTGTTGAGCCCAATGCCGCTGTCGGCCGACTGCTGTGCCGTATCGAAGCCGGAGCCATTGTCTGCTATGGTTACACTCAGCTCAGCCGGCTTATAATCGAGCAGGATATTTATGGCGGCGGGTGCGGCATGCTTTATGGCATTGGCCGTGGCCTCCTGAATGATGCGGAAAATGAGCAGCTCGCGCTCGTTACCAAGGGAGTATTCATCGCCGGTAACCTGCAGGGTGCAGCTTACGTCCTTTGCAGAGCGTATGTAGGTAAGGTCTTTTTCTATGGCCTCGGCCAGGCCGGCCTTGCTGACAAAGGTGCTGTTGAGCGTATGGCTGATGTTGCGCAGGTCTGTAATGGCCTTGCCGAGGAGCTCATTGCTTTCGGCTGCCTTGTTCACGATCTCCGCCTCTTTGCTGCTGCTGCGAATGTTGTAGAGCTGCATTTTCACGATGCTGAGGAGTTGGCCTATATTGTCATGTATCTCTTCAGAGAAGTGCTTAAAGGACTGCTCCTGCACCTCCAGCCGCGACAGCAATAGCTGATTCTGATAATTGCTTTCCATCTGTTGTTTTTCAAGTGAGTGCTGATAGCGTTTCTTTTTGTGTACGATAAGGAATATGACAAGGGTGAATGCGAAGAGGATAAGTATAGCAGTACCCCCTAAAAATATTATCAGATCGATATTTTCCATCAGTTTTTTAACCGTTTAGGGTATAAGAAAAACACCAATCCAAATCCGATATATACACAGTCATTTAATAGTGTTTGTACGTCTTGCGCAAGATTCAAATATTTGCCCCCACCAGACGCATAAAAAACTTTAATGTATGACCAAAAAAAGTAGGTCCCTCCGTAGAATAAAAGTAAAAGAGACCACACCCAAAATCCGTCATGGGTAAATACGTTGTATATACGTTCGTTCATAAATATTTTATACAAGGAAAAAAGAGATAAAGAGATTA
>CAIVEW010000039.1 GCA_903905065.1 uncultured Bacteroidota bacterium
CGTACTTGCAGTAAAGCCCAGCGGACCGCTCCATGCATAGCCGGTTGGCGATGCAGTACCGGACGCAGTTGAGGTCAGATTAACAGTACCGCCAACACAAGCAGGACCGTCATTGCCAGCCGTAATGCCGATTGTATTAACCGTCACAGTTGTAGTGCCAGTCGCCAAACAACCTGAACCAGCTGCGGTCACCGTTACTACATACACACCAGACATGGCCGTAGTTGCGCTGGTTGTCCTGGTAGGGTTCTGTATACTTGCGCTGTACAAAACAGGTCCGCTCCATGCATAGCCGGTTGGCATTGCACTGCCCGATGGCGTCGAAGTTAAATGAACCGTACCGCCTACACAGGCAGGGCCATCATTATCAGCTGCGATGCTCAATGTATTCACTGTAACGATCGTTGAGCCGGTTGCAACACATCCTGAACCGGTTGCGGTCACCGTGAAGTTGTAGGTGCCAGCCATGTCTGTGGTTATGCTGCTTAGAACCGGACTGTTCGCAGTTGACGTATAACCGACTGGACCGTTCCATAAGTAAGCTCTGCCGGAAGCCGCTGAGCCCGTAGTGTTATCAAACAAAGTAACATTACCGCCAACGCAAGCCGGGCTTGAATTGGAAGGAACGGTTGCGAGTGTGTTAACAACGACGGGGGTTGTGCCTGTTACAGAACAGCCAGAACCAACTCCGCTCACCGTCAGTGTATAAGTGCCGGCCATCGCTGTAATTACCGAAGTAAGTGTTGGGTTGATGGATGGCGAACTGAAACCAGGACCGCTCCAGGAATAAGTAGTGATCGTCTCCGTGCCGCTGGTGTTTGCCAGCAAATTTACGGTACCCCCAATACAGGCCGGACCGTCATTAGATGGCGCTACCGCTATAGTATTCACGGTCACTGTTGTTGTATACACTGTTGATGGACTGCATGCCGAAGCCGAGCCGCTGCTCACAGTCAACGAATAGGTCGCTGTTGTTGTTGGTGTAACTGTCGGATTCTGTTGCGACGAAGTAAAGCCGCCCGGCCCCGTCCAGGAGAATAAGGTAGCCCCGCCACCTGGAGTTGCTGTCAGTGAAGCAGTTCCACCAGGACATATAGCACCACTGTTTGCCACTGTAGCCGTTGGTACCGGATTAATTGAAACCACCGCCGTGCTTGTAGTCTGGCACGTCAGGCCGGTTGCAATTGCCGTTGCTGTATATGTAGTTGTAGCTGCGGGACTTGCCACTACCGAGGTAGTATAGGTTCCGGTATAACCAGTGCCAAGTGTAGTATTGGTATACAACCCTGTTGTTGAGGCCCATGTATAATTTAATGGGAGTGTATATTTAACGGTAACTGACCAACTGTTTACAATTGCAGTAATACTGTTTGCCACCTTATCAGAAACGGATAATGTCCAGTTGCTGTTCGGCGCTGTGAGGAATGAAGTAGAAGCCCAGCTCGTTACATCCGAGGTATAAGCACCATTTCCCTGGCCATTAACCAGATCCGCTTTAAAAGTGCCGGTAAATGGAGCCGTACCCGTAGACAATGCAGCAGTACCCAACGAACTAAATACTGTGTTCGTCAAGTTAGTTCCGCTTTCCCTCCTGAATAGATTTAGGTTATGACCGGATGCGTCCGAGATATTTACAACTATATCAGAGAGGCTGCTCATAGACAGATTATTGATCTTCACTTGCACTTCTGTTACAGTAGCGCTCGCAGGTATACCGCTCACTGCGATAGTCTGTGCGTTCACACCAGTTGTACCATCCGGAACGGTAAAGAGCCCTGACGAATTAAAAGTCGAAGTAACACTGAATACGCCCGAAGAAGGCACGCTCAATATTTGCTGTCCGCCAAGACAGAAAGCAGTCGAAGAAGGCGTGATCACAAATGGGTCTGGCGCATTATTTACATTAAATGTTTCTGTCGCAGGACTTCCGCAACCGTTGGCATAAGCGATCGTTACATTACCGGACGTGATGCCATTCACAACCCCCGTAGTGCTGCCAATGGTCGCTATACTACTGTTCGTGCTGCTCCATGTTCCGCCGGTTGACGTGTTTGCCAACGTAACAGTTCCTTCTTCACAAACCGACGTACCGCCAGTGATCGTCGAAGGTGAATTATTTACTGTAACAACAGCCGTTGCATTTGTACCACAACCGTTGGCATAAGTGATCGTCGTAGTGCCTTGTGAAATTGAGCTAACAAGACCCGTTACGCTGCCCACTCCGGCAACAACAGGGGAGCTGCTGCTCCATGTGCCACCGGCTGATGTATTACTCAACGTAGCAGATCCGCCCGTACACAAAATCCGTGTACCTGTTATAGCCGCAGGATTCGCGTTTACCGTTTCTACCCTGCCGGCATTAACACAGCCATTTCCTAATGTATAAGATATATTCGTTGTGCCGCCACTGATACCAGTTACAATACCCGAAACCGGATCTATTGTACCAATCGATGGCGCAGTGCTGCTCCAGGTACCGCCGGCAGTAGCGCTGCTTAACGCGGTACCCACGCCTATGCAGGCAAAGGAAGCACCAGTTATCGGAGCGGGTGTCTGGTTCACTGTTACAGTCACACCTTCCGGTGAGCCGCAACTGTTCGTATAAGATATATTTACTGTTCCAGCAGCAACCCCAGTTACAATACCACTTAAAGAACCGACGGATGCAACAAGCGTATTGTCGCTAACCCAGTTGCCACTCACCCCTCCCGGATCGGTTAAAGTAATAGTAACTCCTGTACAAACGCTGAAAGAGCCGGTTATTGGGCCAGGGCTCGCATTGACATCAAACTCGGCAATTACAAAACATCCGCTTGGCGCTAAATAGCTGATAATGGCACTGCCTACCGTTGCACCGGCTGTTACCAGGCCGGTTGCGTCCACAGAGGCTACAGAAGGCATGCTGCTGCTCCAGGTTCCACCAGACGTTACATCGCTAAGCTGGCTGGTGAGGCCTGTACAGGCGTTAAAGACCCCGGTAATAGGTGCCGGTGAGTTGACATTTACAGTTGCTGACGCAGCAGCAGCACTGGTACAACCCGTTCCAGGATACGAGACAGTAACGCTGTAAACTCCGCTTGCAGCAGTAGTGGTTGGCGTAAAGGCCACAGGGCTTGTTGTGCTCGTTGTGCTGTAGCTGTTCGGTCCAGTCCAGTTGTATGACAAAAGGCTGCCGGTACCTGTTACCGCGCCTGCTGTTAGATTAAATGATGTGTTGATACAAGGTGTAGTAGTTGATGCGGTAAGGCTGGCAACGGTTGGCTGTGCGTTTACCGTAACCGCCGGTGATGTGACAGCCGCTCCGCTTGTACAACCCGGGCCAGAATAAGATACGGTGACACTATATATGCCGCTTGCCAAAGGATCGGTAGGAGTAAATGCCGTTGTATTCGAACCGCTTGTGGCAACGTATCCATTAGGGCCACTCCAGTTATACCCGGTCACCGAACCTGTACCGGAAGTTACCCCGGCAGTGAACGTTAACGGAGAACCGGTACAGATGAGATTGCTGGAGGCCGCGATGCTGGATACTACCGGCAGCGAATTTACATTTACAGACGGAGCAGTAAACACACTCGAGCTGGTACAACCGGAGTTCGGATAGGTAACGGTAACGCTGTATGCGCCGCTTGCTGCCGTAGTAGTAGGCGTATAAACAACACTATTAACAGATGTAGTCGTACTGTATCCGATCGGTCCTGACCAGTTATAAGATATAAGCGAACCTGTACCCGTCACAGAACCAGCAGTGAACGTAACTGCACCACCCGGACAAAGATCTGTCACAGAAGGCGTAATGCTGGCAACAGTAGGCACCGGGTTCACCGACACAGAAGCCGTCGCGGGAGCAGATAAACATGCGCCGCTGGCTACGATTGCCGTGTAGGTGCTGGTCACTGTGGGCGAAGCGTATACCGTTGGCTGTGCATCTCCTGTATACGGAGTAACCAGCGTTGGATCTGTATATAAGCCAGCCGTCGGTGACCAGTTAGGCCCGGGGCTGCCGTATATGCTTACGTTATCCATATAGGTATTGTCTCCAAATTGGCTGTAACCCTTAAACAGGATATAATTACCAGCGCCTGTATAACTGGTAGGTATTGTGCAGGTATACTGGAACCAGCCTGTGGTGCCAGGAGCAGAATTTCCGGAAATATACGGCCCTGAAATTACACCATTGCCCCTCCTGGGAACAAATCCCAGGGTCGTGGCGCCGGTCAGCGTATTTGACGTATTTACATAGGCGGTGATCCCTTCCAGGGCATACGCCACACCTGTATAGTTAGTCACATCACGGTATACCCAGAACGTTACGATACCACCCGCATAACCAGTGAAGTCAATAGCCGGAGAGCACAAAGTGGCACTCTGGCCTGATGTTATGTTGAAACTATTGAATTCTGCAACATTCGTTCCATCTTCTGCGCTGGGTAAGGTAGGATATAGGGAACCCGACGCTGTTTGGGAAAACCAGTCGCCTGCAGTACCGCCTATATAAGACCATCCATCCACCGGTGTTGTATTCACACTCGGCACGCCGCTTTCCCAGCTCTCTGCAGACAGTAGGGTGGGCACAACGGTAAACGTAACCGCGCCACCCAGGCATATTGTTCCGGAAGATGGTGAAACAACAGGCACAGCCGGAGTGCTATTGACACTGATCGTAGCGAACGAAGGGCAAGGGTATGTGGATGTGTACGTGATAATAGTAGTACCTACGGCTACCGCGCTGACCGTGCCCAAAGAAGGGTCGATGGTTGCAACGGAAGGTGCGGAACTTGTCCAGGTACCACCTGCTGGTGCAGAGCTAAGCGTAGTGCCGGCACCACCTGTGCAAATACTGAGCGTACCCGTAATTGGATTTGCCAGATTCACGGTCACCACCGTAGATGCACTGTAACCACATGGGTTAGTAAAATAAATATTAGCTGTACCGCCAGATACGCCGGTAACTATGCCAGTTGATGAGCCCACTGTAGCTACGGCTGCATTGTCGCTGCTCCAGGAACCGCCCACCGGACTTGCATCCGACAGCGTAATGCTGTAACCGGGACAAACCGCCGACGTATTTCCGGAGATTGCCGGAGGTAACACATCTACGGTTACCGTCACATTCGCCGAATTTGTACACGCACCATTCGTTACTGTAGAGGTGATCACATTAACGGTAGTAGTGGGGGTCGTCGTGGGATGATAATAAACAGTACTAGCCGCGCCGCCCGTATAAGGAACTGACAGACCAGCGTCTGTATACAGATCAGTTGCTGGCGACCAGCTAACCGGTAATGGGTAACCAATGCTAACACTGTCCAGGTAGCAGTTGTCGCCATCCTTAGCGTTAAAACTTAGCAGGATATAGTTTGTGGCACCTGTGTAAGATGCAGGGAAGGTACAAGTATAAGGATACCATTGGCTCGTTGGCGAGGTCGAAGTCCCGGAGATGTACGGGCCTGATATATCCGTTACTCCGTTACGCGGCACGTAGCCCAGCAATGTAGCACCGGACAGAGATGGTGTGGTATTAATATACACCGTCATGCCTTCC
The DNA here is from genome assembly GCA_903905065.1 of uncultured Bacteroidota bacterium. Taxonomy (GTDB): domain Bacteria; phylum Bacteroidota; class Bacteroidia; order Chitinophagales; family Chitinophagaceae; genus Nemorincola. Next base: position 5,546 of record CAIVEW010000039.1, read on the forward strand.
GTTGCATAAGCAGCAGTATTGTACACCGCCGTTGCATCCCTGAACCAGTCAAAAGTTAAAGAGGCATTAGATACGCCGCTCAGGCTGAATGAAGGTGAATAAATAGTGGCGCTGCCGGAGAGAATGCTGAAACTGTTCCATTCCAGTACCTTGGTGCCGTCAGTCGCCGCGCCAATAGTTGGCTCTATTGCCGATGACCCCACCGGGTTAAGCAAACCACCGGTGTGGCCGCCCGCCAGGAAGTTCCAGCCGTCCACAGGCGTGCCGGCCGTTGTAGGCACACCGCTCTCCCAGCTTTCTAATGGGATAATGGGCACTGCGCCCGTATTGCTCAGTGTCACACTGCTGCCGTTACATATCACGGCAGTTGATGGGGTGACCACCGGTGCAGGCGGTATGGAGCCGACTATCGCGGTTACTAACCCACGACAACCCGACAAAGGCGTGTAAGTAATGGTAGCTGAGCCTACAGCCACCGCATGAGCCACGTTTGAGGCGGGACCAATGGTCACTACAGACGTATTAGAACTTGACCACGTACCGCCTGCAGGCGTTGAATTAAGTGTGGTAGTGGTAGCGCCTGTTATACAAAGGTTAGGCGATCCTGTGATCGGATTTGCCACATTTACCGTCACCACTTTCAGTGCGCTGTAACCACATATTGTGGTGAACGAGATCGTCGCAGTGCCACCGGAAACGCCGGTAACTACCCCTGTTGATCCGTCAACGGTGGCAACGGCTGTGTTGGCACTGCTCCAGCTACCAGGCACCACACTTGCGTCAGACAACGTAGTTGTGTAGCCGGGACAGAAAGCAGAGGTTCCTCCTGTAATTGCCGGAGGATATACATTCACGGTAACCGTAACATTAGCCGAACTGGAACAAGCGCCATTGTGTGCGGTTGCCGTGATCACATTAGCTGTTGTGGCCGGCGTTGTCGTAGGATAATAATATATCGGGTTTTGCTGCGCGCCGCTATACGGCGTCCCCAATCCACCATCAGTATAAAGATCTGCTAAAGGAGACCAGGTAGGCACAGGCAGGGCAGTGTTAAGCTGCACATTATCCATGTAGCAGTTGTCGCCATACTGGCTGTAGAAGTAGAACAGGATGTAGTTGGTAGATCCGGTATAGGCCGTAGGTATGGTGCAGGTATATTGATACCATCCGCTTACGCCAGTTCCGGGAGATGAAACACCGGTTATATAAGTGCCGTTGGTGTGCTGCGTACTGCTGCGGGGCACAAAGCCCAGCTTGGTAGCGCCTGACCCGCTTGGTGCCGTATTAATGTATGCAGTCACACCTTCCAGTGTCTTTGTGAGATAATTCGTCGCGTCCCTGTAGAACCAGAAAGTCAGGGTCGTACCACTGGTGGGGATTCCCACCATACTGAACGCAGGCGAATATATAGTAGCATTTTTGCCAGCCGTCGCACCGAAACTATTCCACTCCAGCATTTTAGAGCCATCTTCTGGCGATACTGTAGGAGAAGTACCGGCCGTGGCACTCAATAAATAGGTAGAAGTTGCAATTACATTCCAGCCATCCACCGGTGTGCCCAAAGTATGAGGTACTCCGCTTTCCCAGCTTTCAACTGGCAAAAGAGAAGTGGTAGCTTGTGTGGACAGCATTACGCTGCTGCCGTTACACACGGATGTGGCAGTGGGAATCATTATCGGCGCATTGGGCACGGCATCTACTGTGGCCGTAACCAGTGCCACACAGGATCCAGGAACAACATAAGATATAGTTGCAGTTCCCGCGGCAACGGCGCTCAATGAAGTGGTAATCGCTGAACCGCTTACTGTTGCTACACCTGAATTGGAACTCGACCATGTGCCGCCTGCTGCCGAAGCAGTAAGCGTGGAGGAACCACCGGAGGCACAAAGGTCCCGCGTACCGGAAATTGTTGGCGTAGGGGTAACAGTGACTGTTGCTGTCACTGAATAACCACACACCGAATATGTGATGATAGCAGTACCCGCGTTAAGGCCGGTCACGGCGCCCAGCACAGGATCTATCGAGGCATTAAGGCTGCCACCGGCATCCCAGGTTCCGCCCGTAACCACATCGCTCAGTTGCGTGGGAGCACCTACGCAGATCCGCGAGGCAGTGCCCTGAATAGGCCCGGGAGTGGCGCCAACTGTAACAACCGCCGTTGCCATACAGCCCGTAGCGGTTATTAAATAAGTTATCGTAGTGGTACCTGTGGCGGCTACCGACGTAACCGTACCATCTGTACCTATAGTTGCCACAGATGGGTTACTGCTGCTCCAGGCCCCCCCGCTTGTCTGGGTTCCATCAGCAGCCGTGTCCAGTAATCCAGTGGTCCCGCCGGATGCACATACATTGAGTATGCCTCCAATAGGCGGTGTGTTACACACGATATTTACGTAAATATCATCTACTTCCCCGTTTTTGTTACCATGACTGGCATCCCAGAGCTGGCATGCACCCGTGCTTAGCGCCCCTTTTATATTTGTTACCCTCAGTCTCGTAATACCCGGGATAGCATCCTGCGGAACGGTGAAAGCAGTTGGTCCATCCGTGATAGATGCACCCGACGATGAAACTAAAGGTATATTGTCCGCGGGGTCATCAAAAATACCGCTGTGGTAAAAATCTATCCATGCGTTCTGGGAGAAAGTGGCACCGGTATTCTTGCCGGTCACAGTTACTGAATAAGTTTTTCCCTGCGCAAGGGTCATGGTCGATGGTGTTAATGTATATACCCCGCCATATCCATTAACCACCGTGGTAACGTCACACGCAGTATGGCTGGTGGTGGCGCTCGTACTGGCACTACTAATTGTCGTGCTCAGGAGATTCACTGCCGCCGCGCAGCCAAGCGTGGTAACCGCGCAGTAGGCTGTGGGGGATACGCCATAGTCCGTAACCGTAACTGTAGTAGTTACATTAATTCCGCAAACCGCATAGGTGATAACTGTTGTGCCGGCAATTTCACCGGCAGTGAATGCCCCCGATGAAGGATCTATGGTACCAACCAGCGTATTACTGCTGCTCCATGCACCGCCTGTCTGGGCATCTGATAATGCCAATGTGCCTCCACCTGTACCGCTGCCGCTTGCTGCATAGACGGTGCCTGTGTTCCCGGTTATTGCCGGCGGAGTGTTAACGATAACGCTGAATGTGGCTATAGAACTACAACTGCCGTTATTTCCGGTTACCGTGTACACCTGGCTTGAGCCCGGTGTAACAGACAATGGATTGGATAAGCTGCCGGGCTGCCACAAATAGGTTGTAGCGCCGCTTGCCGTTGAAGATGCTGCGCCGCCACTACAAATATACTGTCTAGCGGGGGTTGTAGTTACTGTGGGGGTTGTCGTCACATTCACGGTTACTGTATTTTGTGCACTGCAGCTCCCCGTGGTACCGGTGACGGTATATACAGTAGTTACGGTTGCCGTAGTAGTAGGGTTACTGATGGAGGGGTTACTTAATCCCGTGGTTGGTAACCAGGAGTAGGAAGTAGCGCCACCAGCACCCAGCGCGCTGGCCGCATCTGCCGAACAACGGGAAACGGACGACGCTGTAACGGTCACGGTTGGCGTTGTACCCACCGTTACACTAAATGTGCCGGTCGCCGAACATCCCGTCGTGGTCCCCGTAACCGTATACACCTGGTTTGAACCCGGACTTACCGTCAGGGTATTTGTAGTGGCACCGCCCGGAGACCATAAATAGGTGGTAGCGCCCGATGCGGTAGCGGAAACAGAACCTCCGGAACACGCACCCGCGCTTGCCGGTGTAACATTTATCGTTGGCGTGGCATTCACAGTAACTGCCACTGTAGAATACGAGCTGGTACATCCCGGAGCCGCATAAGTAACAGACATACTAAACGCTCCCGTAGATGCCAAAGTCGGCGCTACTGATACAGTATTTGTACCAATGGGAGAAGTTGCAGCGCTGTATGAATTGGGGCCTAACCAATTATAGGATACAAAGGCTCCAAGACCCGCGGTACCTGAAGGCGCACCTGCAGTTAAAGTAAAGGTGCCTCCTGTACACACTGCGGAGGAAGTAGTCGAAAGTATACCCGCGGTGGGCGGTGCGACTGTTTTAAGCTGGTTGCCGGCAGCAGTAGATATTGTCGCGGTAGGCGCCGTTCCGCCCCAAACAATATTGCCAGCAGTCGTAGCATTAAATGCGATGAACTTACTGGTGGCGGCGGTACTGGAAAAAGTTGCAGTAAACCATATATAAACTTTGGTACCTATTGTTGCGGGAACCTGAAAAGTTGTACCTAGTCCACTAAATGTCCCGGTGGTGACTATCGAACCAGGTGTAATTGTTGCAACCGGAGATGCGCCGGTAGGACCTGCCGCATTTCCTGTCCATATGCTTATGCTGGTCACATCACCACCCGCGCCAAACGAAAGTGTGCTCGCGCCTAGTGAAAACGCTATCGACGTAGGTTGAGTGGTGCTTGCTCCTAGCGTCCGCACAATATCAAGTTCATAAATAGGCACATTTGTTGCGCCAGGACAAACTGTAGTTGTCCCTACAGCGGAGTTGTTAGCTACCGTAACGGATACCGCAGCCTTTGCTTCCTTATTTACAGCAAGCATTCCAAACAGAATGATACCAAATACTTTCAGCCATTTGCCAAATCGCAAATTATTGACCAAACCTACCGCTCCGGCTCTAGCCTCAGCCGTTAATTTTGCTTTTCCGTAGTTGGTGCTTGTAAAATTGCTCATACGCCGCAGTTTTTGAGTTTTTATTTATTGTCTTAAAGTTGTTAAAAAGCCTGTAAATATTACTGTTTCAGCATTTTCGTGCAGTGTTTATTTCGCCACACGCCTTGCATAAATTTTTTCAACCCTTGAAATATTCCAGAATAGTAAAATTAGGGGTATAGGTCTTTAAACGGGGATAATTTTTTCTTAACGATAAGTTAATAACAAATTTTGACGTATCCATTGGTAAACGCTGCATTACAGCCTGATTTATATGGTACTATAACGCATAGCATGGCCGCAAGGCATTAAATTATGCCCACCATCTATTTGCAAGCTGATTGCTATTACCTGGTTTATATCTTAGGTAATATAAAATTACAATTATTATCACTGCATTATTTTTTTGATCTCGATATAATGGATAAACGATACGTATGCTCATTAAAGAAGATAAATGATCAGGTAGATGATCCCGGCGAAAAAACCGATGGGTAATGTCAAAAACACGTAGGCGCTTAATGAGCTGTCTTTCTTTTTCATTTTAGTTTCTTTGGGGGTAATAAATGTCCTTTAACACTGCAAGTTTAACAACTGATTTTTTCAAAATACAAAAAATGGGGTAAGGACAAAATATCCTGAAGAGTTGGGGTAAACCCCCGTTTTTCGACGGAGTTGGGGTGTATCAGGCTTTTTCCGAGGAGTTGGGGTAAACCTGAAATATGGTGGGGCGTATATAAATAAGGCCATTCCTGATAAACAGAAAGACTATCTTTAATATGAGGAGCATTCTACATGAGCGAATCTTAACAAAATACATATAAACTATCGGCCACTGACACTGGCCAGTCACATCTATATCAGCTAATATATTGTCCGCATTCCCAGCAACGATTTCTTCACCGGAGGATAGACGGGCGTACATTATATTATACTGTTATGTTCATATTCTCGCATGGCATTATCTAAGTTATTAAAATGAAGTTCTATTATTAAAAGCGTCTGCGACGACGTTAGGTTCACCCCACCCCTATCCTACATTTTCCAAAAGCACCAGGGCATCTTGGCATTTCATTTAATTAAATGTAAATCGTATTTAAAAAAAGTGATTATCTCAAAATAGAAAAACAAATTCAAATAAATCTATACGTGTTGGGTCAAGCGGAAGAAACATATAGGTGCATTTATAAATTGTCTTGCATCTGGGCGCGGCCCATTTTATTTTTGAAACTTAACACCCTCACAAACAAAAAAATTATTTCTCAAGTATGATACATGCAATAAAAACAATATTTTATTAACTAATAGTTAAATTACGTAATGTAAGATATGTGTTTGGCATTTTTTTTGAAATAAATTAGAGTAACTTTCGGTTAGCAAAGCATTTTTTAGTATGTTTACTCCCACTAAAATGGGAATATATGTCCTGACTCACGGGTCGTGGAAAACTTTTTTATTACATTGTGCATATATTAACTAATAATGTTGCCATTTCTAACAAAATGGTGACGGGTAAAGATTACGTTTTGAATCAAGTTTAAGTGCCAAAAAAATTAAAATTTTAAAACAGGTAGTATGACTAATTTTTTACGATCTCAAGTTCCGAATTTAAGATCCTATTCTGTCAAAAGCGGTTCCGCCAAAATGAAAATTCTGACAGGAATCTTTTTCCTGGCATCCCTATTTTCGACCAGGCAAACGTTTGCACAAAACTGTTTAAGTGGAGCAAATGTTACGGCTACGGCTACATCCATTTGCTCGGGAGATTCAGTAGTGCTGACGCTCACTGGCGTTACGGGCGGTACAGCCGTACCTCTGTGGAGCGCGAACTATCAGTGGCAATCTTCCACCACCGGCGTCGGCGGCCCATGGACGAATGTGGGCGCTCCCGGCACTATATCATCTGCCGGCACCGTAACGGCCAGTTTCAATACGTCCGGATTGTTTGCAAACATCTACTACCAGGTGGTGCTGACAGGTATCGTAGGTGATTGTACCGTAGGCACAACAACAGCTACATCCAATGCTATCAGTATTACCGTAAACCCGCGTCCAGCGCCTATTACAGGCATCGCCAATATTTGCGTAGGCCTTCAGCAGTGCCTCACTGATGTATCTTCGGGCGGCACCTGGAGCAGCGATGATAATACCGTTGCTACCGTTGGCGGCACAGGTTGTGTTTTTGGTGTTCAATCCGGCACAGCAACAATAATTTATACACTCGCAGGCTGTTCTTCTACCTCTGTAGTTACCGTTAATGCTACCGGCAATATTACCGGCCCTTCTGTTGTTTGCCAGGGCAGCACTATTTCATTGACCGACGCTACCGCAGGTGTGACCTGGAGTAGCAGTAATGGAAATGCATCAGTTGACGGATCAGGGAATGTTACCGGCATTGCCGGCGGCACTTCGATCATAACAGCCACTTCTCCGCTTGGCTGTAACGCTACTACGGTTATCACCATAAACCCGCTGCCAGCAGGCATTACGGGCAATACCGGTATTTGCATAGGCCTCACCAATTGTCTTAGCGATGCTGACGCAGGCGGTGCATGGAGCAGCAGTAATAGTTCTGTAGCTTCCATCAGTACTGCCGGCTGTGTTACCGGCTCTGGTTTAGGCAACGCCACAATTACTTACATGCTTGCAACAGGTTGCCTCGTTACCACTACGGTTACCGTCAATCCGCTGCCAACAGCCATTTTAGGCACAGCAAGTGTATGCCAGGGTTCTACAACCGTGCTCACAGACGCTACTGCGGGTGGCACATGGACCAGTAGCAATCCAGCTATTGCACCAGTCACCCCCGGTGCAGGCAACGTATCTGGCGCACTGCCGGGCACAGCTACCATCACTTATACGCTGCCCACGGGCTGCATAGCTACCATCGTTGTTACCGTAAATCCTTACGCACCCATCACCGGCAACCTGAACGTTTGTTTAGGCGGCACCTCAACCCTTAGCGATGCAGCTACCGGCGGTGTTTGGAGCAGCAGTAATCCTGCTGTTGGCTCTGTTGATCCGGTTACTGGCGTAGTTACCGGCCTCACACTTGGCCCGGTTACCATTAATTACACACTACCTTTCGGTTGTGTTGCCACTACGTCCGTCACTGTAGATCCTTTGCCTTCTGCAATAAGCGGGCCATCTACGGTTTGCGTTGGCGCCGTTATTACCCTTACCGATCTTCCGGCAGGCGGCGCATGGAGCAGCAGCACACCTACGGTTGCCATTATCGACCCCGTTACTGGTGTTGTTACTGGCATATCAAATGGGACCACAACCATTACCTACACATTGCCCACCGGCTGCACAGCCACTGCAGTAATAGCGGTAAACCCTGTTGCGTCGATCACCGGCCCCACTGCGGTATGTGTTGGATCATCAATATCCCTGGCTGACGGCACACCCGGCGGAGGATGGAGCAGCACTAATCCAGGCATTGCATCTGTCGATCCATTCGGTAATGTAACTGGCCTTTCTGCCGGTACTACTACCATTTCTTATTCACTGCCCTCCGGTTGTGCGGCAACAGTGGTGATCACTGTAAACCCCCTACCGGCACCGATTTCAGGAACACTGAACGTATGCGCGTGGGGCGGAATTACCTGCCTCACAGATGCTTCGGCAGGCGGCGTTTGGAGCAGCACGTTGGTTGTAATTGCACCTACAGGCTGCGCCAAAGGCTTCGATACCGGTCTGGCAACAGTTACTTATACGCTTCCTACCGGTTGCCAGACCATTAGCAATCTCACAGTAAATCCATTGCCGGCACCAATCACCGGCAACACAACAGTTTGTGTTGGTTTTACCACTACACTAAGCGATACATCGCCAGGTGGCACCTGGACCAGTGCTACTACGTCAGTGGCTACAATAGGCTCTACCACGGGCATTGTTACCGGCCAGGCAAGCGGCGTTACACAGATCACCTATACGCTCTCCACTGGCTGTACCGCTGATGTATCAGTGAACGTTCTGCCAGTTCCCAATGTTATTACCGGCGCTACTGTAGTTTGTCAAGGTTCCATCACCTCGCTTACCGATGCTACCGCCGGCGGCACATGGAGCAGCAGTACAACCAGTGTTGCAACTGTCGATGCCTCCGGCAATGTAACCGGGGTATCAGGTGGTACAGCAACCATAATTTACACCATTCCTTCGGGATGCTTCACCTCGATAGTTGTTACCGTTAACCCGCTGCCCGCGCCTATCTCAGGTCCTGGCACTGTATGTATCGGCAACACGATAAGCCTCAATGACGCAACAGGTGGCGGCACTTGGAGCAGCACCAATACCGCTGTAGGCACAGTGGATGGTATAGGCGACGTTGCCGGTATCACCGCTGGTACAACAACAATATCTTACACGATCAATACTGGCTGCGCGGCAACATGGGTCGTTACTGTTAACCCGCTGTTTCCGATCACGGGCAACATGCCATTGTGCGTAGGTCAGAGCATTACATTGTCTGACGCTGCAGCGGGCGGTACTTGGTCTAGTGTAAACCCGGGCATAGCCTCGGTTGACGCTATCTCCGGCACTGTCACTGGCACCGGCCCCGCAGGCGGCACAACCACTATAGTGTACAACTTGCCGACCGGCTGTACCACTAACGTTATCGTTACGGTAAACCCGGCACCGTTGGGCATTACCGGTGGCACTACTGTATGTGCAGGTCTTACAACTAATCTTACCGACGCAACTGCTGGCGGCAACTGGAGCAGCAGCGACCCTACCGTAGCACAGGTAGGTGCTACAGGCATTGTTACCGGCATAGCGGGTGGCACAGCAACGATCACTTACCAGATCGGCAGTGGTTGCTTCGTAACCACTACTGTTACCGTTTATCCATTCTCACAGATCGTTGGCAATCCGAACGTTTGCCTGGGCCAGACAACCAGCCTGACAGATGCTACAGCAGGCGGCACATGGGGCAGCGTAAACATTGCAGTTGCAACAGTTGATGGCGTCGGTAACGTAACCGGCGTATCTGTTGATACCACGACTATCTATTACACCTTGCCTACAGGCTGCCAGGCTACGGTAGTAGTTACGGTTAACCCGCTGCAACCGATAACCGGCGGCAATACACAGCTTTGCGTGGGCAATCTGCTTTTCTTAAGTGATGCAGCTCTTGGCGGAATCTGGACGAGCAGCAATACAGGCATAGCTACTGTTGGCTCGCTTAGTGGTGTAGTAACCGGCGGGCCGGGCACAGGTATTGTTACCATTGTCTATACATTGCCTACAGGCTGTGTGGCATCCACGACTATTACGGTTAATGCGCTGTCGGCCATCACCGGCCCGTCCAGCGTATGTGTAGGCTCAACAATAACACTTAATGACGCCACTGCAGGCGGTACATGGAGCAGCAGCAATGCAGCTATCGGTTCTGTTGATCCGCTGACGGGTGTTGTTACAGGTGTCGCGGCAGGTGCCGTTATCATCAGCTACACATATGGCGCTAACTGTTCTGCCATTTATTCGGTTATTGTTAACCCAATGTCACCGATCACCGGAACGTTTTCTTTATGCCCCGGTTTGTGCAATGCGCTGAGCGATGCCACTGTTGGTGGTGTATGGTCCAGCAGCAATACATCCATTGCTACGATCGGCTCTGGTACAGGTCTCGTATGCGGTGTTGCTTCTGGTACAGCAACCATCATTTATGCAGTGCCAACGGGCTGCAGCGCCAGTGTAATAGTAACGGTCAATACTGTTCTCCCGCTTACCGGCAATCCGAGCATTTGCCTGGGTGGGAATACTTCGCTGACCGATGCGGTTGCAGGCGGCACATGGAGCAGCAGCAATACTGCCGTTGCGACAGTGGATGGTTTAGGAAACGTTACCTCGGCAGGAGCAGTTGGCACTACTAACATTACCTATACACTCCCCGGCACTGGCTGCGTGGCCGTGATTACCGTAACGGTTAATCCATTGCCTGCACCTATTACCGGTCCTAACCAGGTATGCGCGGATGGCGGCACCGCCCAACTCAGCGATGCAACTGCAGGCGGCGTTTGGAGCAGCATCAACCCAACAGTATCCGCTACCGGTGTGATCACCGGAGCAGCTCCCGGCACCGGCACAGTTACCTATACGTTGCCAACAGGCTGTTCAGCATACTATACCATCACTATCAATCCATTGCCAACACTGATCAATGGCAACTTGGTTGTTTGCCAGGGATTAACCACTACGCTCAGCGACCTCACCAATGGCGGTACCTGGAGCAGCAGCAATGGCGCTATCGGTACCATTGGCTCTATTTCAGGCATTGTCACCGGTATTGCTCCCGGCACAACAGTAGTTACTTACACGCTGGCGACTGGTTGCTATGTTGATACCGTTATCACTATCAATCCTAATCCATTGCCAATAAATGGTACTCTTTCTGTTTGCGTGGGGCTTACAACCGCCCTCACGGATATTACCGGCGGTGGTGTGTGGACCAGCAGTACTGTGGCAGTTGGCACTATTAACCCGGTTACCGGTATCGTAACGGGTATCGCACCTGGCACAACTACTATTACTTATACATTGCTTACCGGATGCCTCAATACGGTTGTTGTTACTGTTAACCCAAATCCGACTGCAATTCTCGGTGCAGGCAGCGTTTGCGTTGGGCAAACAATAACGCTTACCGATGTTACTCCGGCCGGCTCATGGAGCAGCAGCAATACTGGTGTTGCCACAGTAGGCTCGGGTACCGGTATAGTTACTGGTGTTGCATCAGGTACTACTACAATCACGTACATGCTTTCAACAGGCTGTATCATTACCCGTGTAATAACGGTTAATCCGCTTTCGCCTGTAACGGGTGTTGCGTCTACTTGTGTTGGCCTCACTACCTGCCTCTCAGACGCAACAGCTGGTGGCACATGGAGCAGTAGTACTACCAGCGTGGGTACTGTTAACCCGGTTACCGGTTGCGTAACAGGTATCTCTGCCGGCACTACTACCATTTTCTATATCATGCCTACCGGTTGTACGGCTACAATAATAGTAACCGTGTATGCTTTGCCAACACCAATTTCCGGGACGCTCTCTGTATGTGTCGGTCAAACCACATCAGTATCTGATGGTACTGCAGGTGGCACATGGAGCAGCAGTAATACCGGAGTTGCTACCATCGGTTCGTCAAGCGGCATTATCACAGGCGTGGGCGCAGGTACTGCTACGATAAGTTATACACTCGGCACAGGCTGTATCATGACAGCAGTTGTAACAGTTAACCCATTGGCGCCTATTACTGGTGTCACCAACCTCTGTCAAAGCCAGGTAACCACCGTTAGCGATGCAGTTGGTGGTGGTGTATGGAGCAGCAGCAATGGTAATGTGAGCGTCGATGCATTCGGCAACGTTACCGCAATAACGGTTGGCACTTCCATCATATCCTATGTACTGCCTACCGGCTGTACTACAACGCTGACTGTTACCGTAAATCCGCTCGGCGCTATCCATGGCACTACGGAGCTTTGCGTAGGCACCAGCACAGTATTTACTGATTCTGTGCTTGGCGGCACCTGGAACAGCAGCAACACAGGCGTTGCGACTGTCAACTCTATTACTGGTGTTGTAACCGGCATAAGCGCAGGCACTACCATCATTTCTTACACGGTGCCCACAGGATGCACAGCTACAATTATCGTGACGGTAGCTGCGCTTTCTCCTATCACAGGCCCTTCAACAGTTTGCCAGGGTGATTCAATTGCTTTGACCGATGCTACGCCTTCTGGCGTATGGAGCAGCAGTCATGATTCTACTGCTACGGTTTCTTCTACCGGCGAGGTTAACGCCCACCACTCAGGCACAGTCATTATCAGCTATTCATATGGTCCCGGTTGTGTAGCGATACACTCTGTGATCGTAAATCCATCTACACCAATTCTTGGCAACCTTAATGTTTGCGAAGGCCTTACTACTCACCTGAGTGATTCTACTCTTGGTGGTACCTGGAGCATAGCACCAACGAGTGTTGCAGTTATCAACCTCGGCGGCACAGTTACCGCCGTTGGCTCAGGCGGCCTTACGGCTACAGTTACTTACACACTGCCTACCGGCTGTTTTGTTACCGCAGTTGTTACGGTCAATGTGACTAATCCAATACAAGGTGCGGACAGCGTTTGCGTTGGTTTAACCACTTCACTCACTGATGCCACCGCGGGTGTAACCTGGACTAGCAGCGCTCCGGGCATTGCATCCATTAACTCGGCTACTGGTTTAGTAACCGGTATATCCGCTGGTACGGCAACGATCACGGCTACATCGCCGCTTGGTTGTACAACTACGGTAGTAGTCACAGTGAACCCGCTTCCATCAGCTATACTGGGCACACCGGTTGTGTGCCAGGGCCTGACCATTACTTTAAGCGATCTTACTGTTCCGGGCACATGGAGCAGCAGCAATCCAGGTATTGCCACAATAAGTGCAGGTGGTGTTGTTACCGGTATCGCTCCGGGTACGGCAACGATCACCTGGACTTTGCCCACAAGCTGTATCACCACTGTGGTGGTTACCGTTAATCCATTACCGGCGCCTATCACTGGTAACCTTGTTGTTTGCCAGGGCTCAACGACAGCGCTTAGCGATATCACAGCGGGCGGCACATGGAGCAGCGGCTCAACAGGAGTTGCTACTATCAGCGCAACCGGCGTGGTTACGGGTATCTCCGGTGGTACATCAACAATAACTTATACATTGGGTACTGGTTGCATTATCACCGCCATTGTAACAGTTAATCCGCTGCCAAATCCGATCACCGGCAACCCGAATATCTGTATTGGCACAACGGTTTGCTATAATGACGCAACACCGGGTGGCACCTGGACCAGCAGCAACCCTGCTGTCGGCAGCATCAGTGTTGCGGGCTGTGTAGCCGGCCTTACGCTGGGCACTACTACCATTACCTACGACCTGACCGCTACCGGCTGCCTGGTTACACGGACTGTAACTGTTGATCCTTTGCCAACACCAATTCTTGGTGCAGACAGTGTTTGTGTGGGCCTTTGCACTCCGCTTTCTGACGCTACACCAGGCGGTACATGGACAAGCAGCAACCCAACAGTTGAAACCATAGGATTGGGTACGGGCCTTGCTTGCGGTATTACGGCAGGTGTGGTTACAGATACTTACACATTGTTTAGCACAGGCTGTTTCGTAACTACTACAGTTACTGTTAACCCGCTGCCGCTCCCAATAATGGGTAACTTCAGCGTTTGCCAGTTTACAACAAATACGCTGACAGATGCTAACCCCGGCGGTACATGGAGCAGCAGCGATGTGGTAGTAGCGCCTATTGGTTCTGCAACCGGCATTGTTTCCGGCAACGTACTTGGCACTGCCACTATTACCTACACATTGCCTACTGGTTGTATCATTACACAGGTGGTTACCGTTAATCCTTTACCTGCACCTATCACCGGCTCGGTTCCGATCTGCGTTGGCTTCACCATCACGCTCAGTGATATCACTCCCGGCGGCACATGGATCAGCAGCCTGATCGATACTGCGACCATAAATTCAACCGGCCTTGTTACCGGCGTACATTCAGGTACTTCAACAATTACTTACACGATAACAAATACGGGATGTATCGCGACGACTATTGTTACCGTGAACCCGATACCAGATCCGATCACGGGCAACAACACTGTATGCCTGCATGATTCGGTAATGCTATCTGACGCTAACTATGGAGGATCCTGGTCTAGTAGCAACCCTGGGGTTGGTTCTATCAGCCCATACGGCCTCAGTGATACCACTGCCTGGGTAATAGGTGAAAACCCTGGTGGAACGCTGATCACTTACACACTGCCAACCGGCTGTTCTATCACAGACAGCGTTACTGTCTTCCCGCTGCCTCCGGCTATTACCGGTCCATCGGTGGTATGTGTTGCCAGCAGCATCACCCTCAGCGATGCCAGCGTAGGCGGCACATGGAGCGATGCACCGGCTGGTATCGCAAGTATCAATTCAGTCACCGGTATTCTGACGGGCGTCAGCGCCGGTACTGTGCTTGTTACCTACACCAGCAATCAGGGATGTACAGTTACTACGATTATTACCGTAAACCCGATACCCGCACCCATCACCGGAATCGACAGGGTGTGTAACGGATTCTCCACCGCTCTGCACGATGCTTCAACGGGCGGCGTATGGAGCGTTAGCGACACAACTATAGACACGGTGAGTGGAACCGGGGTAGTTACCGGATTGTCTCCCGGCAACGATACCATATTCTACACATTCCCCATCACAGGCTGTAATGTACCTTTAACGTTCACCGTGAACCCAATACCAGTAATTACGGTAATCGTTTCGCCAAATGCGACAATATGTATTGGTGGCAGCGCCACCCTGCTGGCATCAGGTGCAGCTACTGCAGGCGGAACAGCTGGAACTTATGTTTGGACGCCCCCTACAGGCCTGTCGGCTACCATTGGCAATCCGGTGACCGCATCGCCGATAGTAACGACCACATATACCGTAACTGGCACCACACAATGGGGTTGCAGCAGTGATACTACGGTTACCGTTCATGTAGATAGCATGTTGCTTCATATCCACATTTCCGGTAAAGACAGCATATGCGCGGGCGATGCAGATACATTGATTGCGTCAGGCTATACGGGAAGCCTATTTGCATGGACTCCTGCGGTAGGCCTTAGCTGCCTGGTTTGTGATACGACTATTTCCCGTGTCATCAATACTACCACTTATACGGCTACAGCAATCGATACATTGGGCTGTAAGTACACCGCTTCGTTTACGGTTTCTGTTAACCCGCTACCAACAATAAAGGTTACTCCAAACCCAACCATAGTCTGCCAGGGTTCTTCGACACAGCTTACAGCAACCGGCGCAGCCACTTACACATGGTTCCCGAATGCATTCCTTTCGTGCGATAATTGCCCTAACCCGATAGCATCCGACACACAAAATCTTGTGTACAATGTGATAGGTACAAGTGTCTATGGCTGCCGCGATTCTGTTTCAGTGCCTGTTTCGGTGCTGGATACGACAAGGCTTACCATAAGCAACGATACCATTATATGTCTTGGCCAGAGTGCACAACTGATAGCTACCAGCACAAGCGTAGACGGTTCGCACCCAGAGTTTTACTCCTGGTCTCCGACTACCGGCCTGAGTGATCCTAACAGTCCGATCCCTGTTGCAACACCTGATACTACTACACAGTACAGTGTGACAATAAAGGAAAACTACTGCTTTACCCGCGTGGAAAATGTTACTGTATATGTTGAGCCGCAGCCGACAATTGTAATCTCCACAAGTGCAACAAATGTTTCCGCAGGTAGCACCGTCCAGTTATCTGCAAGCATAGCCAATGAGGTGCTTGTAAATAACTACATATGGACACCAAGCGCTGGGTTATCGTGCGACAGGTGCTTTGCTCCTATTGCCACACCTACGGTTACCACTACTTACACATTCACAGCTACATCGAATTATGGATGTACCTCTAACGCTGACGTTACGGTTACCACTTTCTGCGACCAGAGCCAGGTATTCATACCCAATACCTTCACTCCTAACGGAGATGGTGTTAATGATCGCTTCTATATCAGCGCACATGGTGTTAGCCTGATCGTGAGGCTGAGCGTTTATAATCGTTGGGGAGAGCTGGTATTCCAGTCGCTCAACTCGCAACCAAACGAACCCGGTGCAGGATGGGACGGTACTTATAAAGGACAGGTGCTTGAACCAGATGTGTTCGTTTATGTTGCCGAGGTAATATGTGACCTGGGCCAGCAACCATTCAGTTTCAAAGGCGATGTATCTATAGTTCGATAAGAATATTTTAAAAAATTAAAACCAGATAAAATGAAGCGTTTTTTAATCGGTTTATCAGTAAGTGCACTGCTCGGCGTGGGCGTTAACAGCCATGCACAGGATATCCATTTTTCACAGTTCTACGAAAATGCGATACTCCGCAATCCTGCGCTCACCGGCATTTTCAGTGGCGACTACAAAGTCGGTATTGATTACCGCAGCCAGTGGGCTTCGATCTCTGTTCCTTACAGCACCACTATGATCTCGGGCGAGACACGTATACTCGTGAACCGCGAGGTCGGGGACTATGTAAGTATCGGACTTGTCGGGACATATGATAAAGCAGGTACCATTGATTTCACCAGTATGCAGCTATATCCTGCTGTCAGCTACAACAAGGCACTGGAAGATCAGCACAATTCTTACTTATCTGTAGGCTTTTCCGGTGGCTATATCCATCGTTCCATAGATCAAAGCAAAATGACTACCAGCAGCCAGTGGATCGACGGCTCGTACTTACCGGGTAACCCCACGGGTGAATTGCTGCCATTCAAAAGCCTGAACAATTACGACCTCGGAGCGGGCGTAAGCCTTAACAGCTCACTGGATCAAAGTGGCGTCTTCAACTATTATCTCGGCGCCGGCGCTTACCATCTCAATGCACCGACCGAGACTTTTAACAGCAGTGACGTACTTGTAAAATTGCCGATCAAGTGGGAGTTCAGCGCAGGATTCCATACATCCTTCAGCCAGCAGTTTGGTTTAACCGTTCACGCAAACTATAGCCTGATGCAGCCATACAGCGAGACTATCGTAGGCGGTATGTTCACCTGGCGCAGCATGCCGGTGGGTCTTCCAAGTATTTTCGCTTTCTCTTTTGGTTGTTTTTACCGCTACCAGGATGCGATCATTCCAACAATAAAAATCGACTACAAAGACGTGGCCATCGGTATCTCTTACGACGTTACCAATTCATCATTGATCACAAGCACAGCGCTTTCTTCAGCAGGTGCTACGGAAATTTCGCTGTACATCAGGGGCAACTACAACCACAAGAAAAACCCACGCGATCCGGTGATGTGCCCACGTTTTGAGGACCTAAACAACTACAATTTCAGATAATATTTCTACAAAGAATCTAATAAAAAAGCGCTCTCCGGAGCGCTTTTTTATTGCGCGTACATTGGATACAGAGTGATCGCGATGAGAATTGACCGCGATAAAATGCTCTTTTTTTCCACCAATGATGCTTTCCATGCCGATTTATGCACAAACAATTTATGTTCCCATAGCGAATGATACAGCGAATACTTACAAAGCAGAGACAGATGCCAACCATAGAGGTAAAAATGTTGAAAAGCAGACAGTTTTACTAAATCGATTTACAGTGATGAATGTGTCAAAAAAATACCTGATTCTTAGTCTTGATGGCGCTGACTGGTCCGGTGAAACTAGTAGTACCGGAACGCGTTTTGCCTCAACGAAAAAACCAAAGACATTTATGATGAGAGATCACATTAAACTACACAAGGATGATATATACCGGTACATGATCGAATTTGAAATCGATGAAAATGGGAATTGTATTCCTAACCAATACGAAAAAATTTATGGCTTTGAGCAACTACCCGCAAACCCGAAACGCACGTCTAAAGTGACCTGTAGCCTGGCTATTGAAAAAAAGCAAAACAATATGGCCTTGTTGAAACAGACAACGAAGTCAATGCATTTTTACAGTGGGGGTTTTCAAAAAGCCACAACTATTTATCGGCAATTGTAAATTTTGCGTGCTCCAAAAAACAAATACTACATTGAATAACATAGGAAATGGAGAATTGTAAAAAACAGATTTCTATAATGCCCGGGAATTTAATCCATGGGCGGGCGAATTTATAAAGACAAAACAATCGAAGACAATTAATAGCCATGAACAAGATGTGGACTATGATACAGGTTTTTAGACGTCAAATAACCACTTTGGGAGTTTCGCCTTTCAAGAAAAATAGTAATTGGTTTGCCACACTCAGATTTTTACTTTGTAATGGTTGAGATCTGCCTTCAAGAAGGTAACGATGTACGATTAAGTAACAAAATCACACAGAGGGAAATAAGAATGCGTGCAGAGTACCGCCAGCAACAACGTCGAATCACGCTAAAATCACTCCACCGCACCGGAATCGGAAGAATAAGCAAAGCGAAACGTGATTACAAAAGCCAAAAAAAACACCGGCAGTAACAAAACTGCCGGTGAATAATATTTGTAGCAAGCGCTACTAATTCCCAGTTTTTAGTATTTTTTCTGTGGTTAGTTTGACACCGGTGATGTGGTCAAAAACAGAAAGAATGTAGGTACCGGCAGCATAGCTTTTCAGGTCAAGTTGATTTGCATCGCTTACAAAAGCCAGCGTCCGGCCGTCGATACTCGTTATCTGCAAATCTGTGCTGTTTGCACTTTCCACTGAGATAAAGCCGTTGGTCGGATTAGGATAGATACGTATACCTGTGCCGTTTACATTTTGTACAGATGTCGCGGGGTAGCTGTAAGTCGCTGAATTGTTTGAGCAGCCATTTCCATCAGTAACCCTAACTGAATAAACGCCCGGCATAATAATAGTATAAGTTGGCGCCGTTGCACCACCTATATAAGCCCCTGCGTTAAGCCAATTGTAAGCTGTATAGCTAAGTGTTGTCGCAAGATGCACATTGCCGGTGGTCACGAGTACGGGGTTCGGCAACGCGTTTATGGTCATTACATAAGTAGCGGATTGGAAGCAATGATATGTCGGTTCCGTCACAGTGTAACTTAACGTAACCGTGCCTCCGGAAACACCAGTAACATAGCCGTTTGACATCACCGTTGCTTTTGCAGTACTTCCGCTTGACCACTCGCCTATGGGCTCCTGATCATCATGCAACTCGGTCAGCTCACCAGCGCACAGTACTTGTTGTCCTGTTATGATTCCCGGGTATGGCAGTGAATCAACGGTAATTCCCGCTGTCGTTGTCCAGCTGCCGCAGGCATTGGAAAATAGGTACGTAATCGTTGCTGGTCCTACAGCTACTCCACCTACTACTCCGCTTGATGATCCAACGGTAGCAACTGAAGGAGCACTGCTGACCCAGCTTCCCGCCGCAGGAGAACCAGTCAATGTCACGTTAGCATGCTGGCATACATTTATTGGTCCCGATACAACCAATGAAGTTACCACAGTATCCACCGATACCGTACGCGTGGCCCTTATGGTACCACAGCCGTTGGTAACTGCATAAGTAATACGGGTGCTTCCCGCTGAAATACTGGACACCAAACCTGAGGAACCAACGGTAGCCACGGCCGGAACACTACTGCTCCATACACCGCCGGCCGTACCATCAAACAATGTAGTACTACTGCCAAGGCAAATATCGTTAATGCCTGTAATTGCAGGCACTACAGGCAATGGATTTACAGTTACAACACAAGTTGCACGCACCGTACCGCACGAATTAGAAACAGAATAGCTGATCGTCGCAGTACCACCACCAGTTCCCGAAACAATACCCGTAGATGCCACGGTGGCTATACTGGTAGCACTACTGCTCCAAACACCGCCGGTGGCAATATCCGACAAACTAATAGTAGCGCCCTGGCACACCGATGTATCATCGCCCAATATCACACCCGCCACAGGAACCGGATCAACGGTGATGATCTGTGTTGCAATGCCTGTACTCGCAGTAAATGTGATCATAGCAGTCCCTCCAGCAACACCCGAAACTACGCCTGTGCCTGAACCGATGGTTGCAACACTTGGTGTGCCGCTACTCCATGTACCGGTTGCCGCATCGTTCAATGTTGTAGTGCCACCAACACAGATCTTAAACGTACCTGTAATAGGCGACGTAGCTGCCGCAGCAAAGCTGGTGAAGATCAGGTTTCCAAGGAATACCAGTAGGGTAAAAAGTAAAGCTCTATTTTTCATTTTTCTTAGTTTTTGCTATCGTTAAAAAGTCATTGCAACAGGATAAATTTCGAAACAATCAAACGCATACAAAATTAATATAAAAATATTAAATTAATGCGTACGCGTGATTGTTTGCAATATACTGATTTTAGCAAAAATGTACACTAATTTTTCTTCATTTTTAAGAAGATCGCACTATATGGTAACCAGCCAATAGTAGCGGCTGATCACAGCACCGACCACCATATATTTCTCGGGGCCATTTTGCCCCAGCTCTTAAAGCTCTCCTGCAATGTTTCGAAGAGTTCTTTTTCCGTTACTTTTTTTCCTTTGTCAGGAACCACAAAGTCAGTTTCCTTCGGTGCCACCAGCTCCACTTTATCAGCGGTCCAGGTGGTGTGCAGGCGGGGAATGGCCAGCTCCATGATCATGCCGGGCAGGCCTCCAAACATTTCCGGGCCTCCGCTCACAATAATATCTTCGGTATAAAACGCCACTACATACACTGTATCGCACATCCTACCCACAGCCTTATGACACTTAAAATTAGCAATAGTTCTGATCTCATCCTTCACCTGCCATTTTATATTCCGTATTGTATCTTCTATATAAAATTTCTGATCAAATACTTTCTTGTTGGCCTTTATCTTATTGGCTGCAAAATCGGTAAAAACTATATTGCCCGTTGCCGGGCCGCCGCCAAACATCTTAAAAACGTTGCCCTCCACTTCTCTGCCCGGCTTATAAATACTCCTCGAGCTATCAAAGACCAGGTCAAAATAGGAACTGTTGAACTTGGGTATCTTTGCTTTCATCTGCTCCATGAAGGGGTTTGGGCCATCCTCCTCCATTTCCTTCATTTGCGCGTATACATTTATCTTGCGCTCATACTCTATCTTTCCTACAGTGGTGTACTGTGCTTTCGCCCCTATCGCCGCACAAAACATAATGCTTGCCGTAATCAATATCCGTTTCATGTCTCAAATATTTGGTGTTTCGCAGAGCCGTTGCAATGCAACCTCTACTGCCTGTCCTACTCAAAAACCTATTAACCCTTTAACCTATTAACCCTTTAACCAACCACTACCTTCTCATCATCATCATTCCACCTCCGGGCGGCGGTGGCGCGCCTGCAGGGGTATGCGAGAAATTCCAGATCAGGCTCAGCATCCCATAGCGCTTGATCGTGTTGTAAGTATTCTCCGTAATGATTCCTGCCTGTGCACTGCGATCGTAGCCAATGTTTTGATTAAACAGGTCAAACACAGAAGCACGTATCTCTATATCGCTCTTCTTACGCAGTTTCTTGCCTATATAAGCGTTGCACAGCAGCACATCATTATTCTTATAAAACAAAGTGGTTTGCTGGCGCAAGAACCAGTTCACGGTAGCTCCCAGCTCCAGTTTCCAGGGCAGTTGCACAGAGCCGGTCAGTTCATTGCTGCTCGTCCAGTAGCTGGTGCTGTAAGCGGTTATGCTCGATTTATTGTCATTATACGTCACAGACGGATTGAACTCCACCGAGAACTTTTTGTCCTTATAGTATTCGAGGTCCAGCGTGAAGGTGTAGGTATTATTGTTACTATGGTTTAGCGAATCATTTATATAGCTGTTGATGTGATTGATACCCGCATTCACATGTGCGCCTATTTGCAGGTCTATCTTCTTTAGCTTAAAGCCATATCCCAAGAATGCAAAGCCATTGTAGTTGCCATTTACGTTAACGTATTTGGTAGTGCGGATGCCATTAATATTCGTGACATCGGTACTGATGGCGTCAGTTATCGTATTGAAACTCGCACTGCCAAACAAGTAACGCTGCGACAAAATTTTGAAGTTGTTGAAACGCAGCGAAAAAGCATTCGTGAACTGCTGTTTAAGATTTTGGTTACCCACAGTTTGATTGGTAGGGTCAGTATTCTGGTGTTGCGGCGATATCTCATCAATAGTGGGCTGTGTAGTGCTGCCCAGGTAGTTAAACCGAAGATTGGTCTCGCGCCCTACTTTATAGACAAACGTTGCCTTAGGGAAATAATTGAGATAGGCATACCTGCGTGCAGGAGTGTCCGGCCGCAGCGCATCATACTGGTAATATTGCGAATTAGATATATCACTGCC
This sequence comes from uncultured Bacteroidota bacterium, assembly GCA_903905065.1. GTDB lineage: Bacteria > Bacteroidota > Bacteroidia > Chitinophagales > Chitinophagaceae > Nemorincola. The sequence continues at coordinate 28,107 of CAIVEW010000039.1, forward strand.
AAACGAAAAATTAATATCCTTATAAACAAAGCGCGCAGCCAGCCCGCCCATATTCGTCAGTATGTTGTACTTATAATTGGTGCTGTAATAGTTGTCCAGGCTATCAAACTTTCCACTCTTGCCACTGCTGTCATAAGAATTGTTTGTCGAGTTACTGTTGTTAACGGTCACGCCATAATCCGCTTCCAGGTAGGCCACTTTAGAGAGGGGTTCTGTATATGTAGCCTTGGCAGCAAACGCAAGTGTCCCTAAATCACTGGTCTTGCGCTGGCTTACGTAGGATGGAATTACACTGGGTACAGTATCCGTATAAATATTGGTGAAAGATGTCAGGTGTCCATCGCTCTTTGAATCTTTATAGTTCTCCTTAATGTCTACCGATAGCGTTCTGCCTTTCTTTGCAAATTTCCGCCTCATCAGCAGGTCGGCATTTACGAAATCGGCATTCGCATTACTGGTTACCTTCCTGTTGTTGGTGTTAGACAACAGTGTATCTCCAAACAGCGTTGTACTGTTGTACATGGTGGAGATGTCCGTATTTTTTTCACCGGCCGTCATGGTGAGTTTTATCGACGTTAGCGAATCTATCTTCCACTCGTACATGGCATCCAGCCCATGACGGTCGCCACGGCTGAATTGATTCTTGTCCTGGTGTATCACACTCTCCCCATCATTCGGCAGCGGGTTTTGCGTCACTGTAGTCCCGGTTATCTCTACGTTCTGCATGGCATACCGGTAGTTGGCCGTAACGTGCTGCTTATCATCGTCCCACTTATCAGCAAAGTGCGCACCACCGGTCCATATTTTGGGCAATCCCTCCCCGTTGTACTTTCCGTCCCAGCCGGCAAGGTCCTCCGCATTGTTGTTAGATGTTATGGTTACCTGTCCTTCATCCGTTATTTCTGTTACGCCACTGCCGCTACTGAAGCTGTTATTATCCTGCCAGCCCAGCCCCACCTTGTCTGTGTTAGACATAATACCGAAAACCGAAAACTGCTCCTTGGCTTTAAATGCATTGATCATTCCCTGGTCCTGGAAGTAGCCATCAGTGCCGCCTCCCGCATCTATCTTCCCGAAGTACCCTTTCTTTTTGTCTTCCTTCAATTCCAGGTTTATGGTCTTGGTTCGCTGCCCGTCATCGATCCCCGTGAATTCCGTCTGGTCGCTTTTCTTATCATATACTTGCACCTTGTCTACAACGGCGGCCTGCATCCCCTGCGTTACCACCTTGGGGTCATCCGAGAAAAACTCTTCACCATCTACCAGTATCTTTTGCACCGTTTCGCCCTGCGCGGTTATCTGCCCGTTCTTATCTACCTGTATGCCCGGCAATCGCTTCAGCAGGTCTTCTACAGTAGCGCCCTCCTTTACTTTAAAGCTGTCCGCCATGTACTCCGTAGTGTCTCCCTTTATTTTAATTGCGGCAACCTGCTGTTTCAGCACAAATTCTTTCAGCAGATGTTCCTTTGACACCATGGGTACGGCCCCATAGTTGGTTACACTTTTCTTTACGTTTATCACATCGGTATAGTCAGCGAAGCTTGGGAACGTCACCACCAGCAGATACTTGCCCTGCGCCGGCACTTTCAGCTCAAAGCTCCCATCTGCTTTTGTGCGGGTAAACGTCTGTATCACGGAATCCGGCATGCGGATGAGCACAACCGATGCCCGCTGTAAAACAGCGGCATTCAGCGTATCGTTCACCGTTCCTTTTATAGTATAGGTTTGCCCGAAACTTTGCGATAACACGCATAAGAATAGCAGGCTTGTAATAAAAAAGTATTTCATAAAATTGTGTGTGTAAAGGCAGTTTGCCATTCCGGCAAACCAATTGCGCTGTAAAGAAACGAAACTACTGTTAATTAACCCTTAATCGATAAGGGTTAGAAAGAGGGTTAGAAAGGTCTTTTTAACAGTTTCTTACCAGAACCCAACTAACTGTGACAATAAGAGAAAATAAACTAGCCAAATTATTAAACAAAGCCGAAATTCTTGACCTAAAAGCTAAATTATCGGTTCCCCTTCTGGGGGAGGGGTTTACGGATTCACCACCGCCTTATAAACCACCGCCCGGTTATGATCCACCGGTACACCCAGCGCCTCGTAGATATAGTCCTGCGCAGTGGTGCGCACGCCCAGCTTGGTGATCTTGGTATTAGCGCCGGAGGGGAACACCCGGTTAGACAAAAATACGAAGAGGATACCCGTAGCAGGGTCAGCCCAAACACAAGTGCCCGTAAAGCCCTGGTGGCCAAAAGCAAGGCCGCTGCAACGCTCACCCGCAGGCCCCGCATCATCCGGGTCTGGCAGTGGCTTATCAAACCCCAAACCACGGTGACTGATCTTGCTGTTGTATGCGGTAAACATATCCACGGTTGCTGGCTTGAAATATCGCTTGCTGCCATATACGCCTTTATTCAGCAGCATCTGGAAAATAGCCGCTACATCATGCGCATCTGCAAACAGCCCCGCATGGCCACCCACGCCACCCAGCATTGCCGCACCAGGATCGTGCACAAAACCCCACAATGTCTGGGCACGGAAGGTGATCTCTATTTCTGAAGGTACTATCTGTGATGTGTCAAATTTATTGAGTGGCAGATAGGTAATCCGCTTCAGCCCCATGGGTTTGTAAAACTCCTCGTCTGCATACTTGTCTATCGTTTGCCCTGTTATTTGTTTTACTATCGCAGCCAGGAAAAAATAATCGAGATCACTGTACACCATCTTGCCGGCATTGTCCAGCGGGCTGGCGTATATCCGCGCCCACATAGTGTCTATGTAGTCGCTGCGCAGCCATACGTCTTTGGCCACATGAATGTCAAAGGCCGGGCTTTGTGTTTTCCGGTATAGATCGGGTTTCAGTGTGCCATCGCCATCCACGGTCTCCTTATAAAAAGGTATCCATCCCTTCAGTCCGGCCTGGTGCAGCAATATGTCTCTGATATGCAAGCCTGCTTTGTTAGTGCCTCTTGCCTGCGGCAGGTAGTCGCCTATGGTCTTATCGAGGTCCAGCTTGCCCTGCTCATAAAGGCGCATCACCGATATTGTAGTTGCCAGCACCTTGGTGCAGGACGCCATATCATAGAGCATATTGGTATCCACAGGGTGCATCTTATCGTAGCGGGTGTAACCAAATGCCTTGTCATAAAATACCTTGCCATTTCGGGCGGCAAGTACCCTGCAGCCCGGGAATACGCCATCAGCAATGTTCCTGGCCATAAACATGTCCAGCCGGTCCAGTGCTTTTTGTTCCACTACGCCGGCATCAGACGGATAAAACACTTTCCGCAATTCATTGGACGCCTCCTTGGCGATCACCGGTGCTTTCACCGGTGCAGGGCATATACTGAGCCCATTCATACAAGCGGTTACCGGCAGCCTGCCTTTTACTTTTGTTTTTTTCAGCAGCAGGTTTGCCATTGCCTGCTCGGTAAGCGTATCATCTTCGTAGGCTACTACAACAGATCCGGCCCCGCAAAAGTATTGCATGGCATAAGCATTACCCATCAGCACCACCAGCACATTGTTCCGGCAACCGGCCTGCTGCAGAAAATTCACAGCCTCATCGCTGAGCCCATAATTATTCCCTGGCGCAAAGTTCAGGTTGTGAACCGCAATGATGGTTATATCGTATTTAGGCATTCCATCGAGCACTTTCTGTATAGTATCTGCGGAACTGCCCTTGGGCAGCCATTCTGCTTTCACATTATTAAACTCATCGTTCAGGCGCTCATACAATGGCGTGGAAGTGTTCGCATTCACACCTATATAGCCTATACGCATGTTCTCATTTATCTTCTTCAGCGCCAGGTTATCATCCCTCACCACAGTTATCGCAGCCTTCGCAACTTGTCCGCGAATAGTGTCGACATATTTATTCAAATCAGCCGTGATGTTGGTGGTGTCAATATCTTTCCAGCCCACGTTCAGCCCAACATCATATTTCGCAGCCAGTATTTTCTTCACACTGGTCTCCAGCATAACCATTGGTATGATACCGCTGTCTATTGCATTCTTTATTTTTCCGAGTGCGGCCGGTACATCCTGTGAAAACAACAACACATCATTACCCGCCTCAAATGCCCGTAAGTCGGCATCCCCTGCGGGGAAGTATTTCGTGACACCCTGCATATTCAGTGCATCGGTAAATATCAACCCATTAAAACCAAGCTTGTTTTTCAGCAATCCGGTAACCGCATTTTTCGATAATGTCGTTGGTACATGTGGCGTAGTATCCAGTGCAGGTACCTCAAGATGGGCTACCATCACGCTCCTCACCCCGGCTGCGATCAGTTGCTTGAAAGGATATAGTTCGGTACTGTCCAGTTGCTCCACTGTTCTGGGCACAAGGGGCAGGTCTTTGTGCGAATCCACGCTGGTATTACCGTGCCCGGGAAAATGCTTGGCACAGGCCAGCACACCATTCCGCTGCAGCCCCCGCATAAAAGCTATTCCCAGCTTTGAGACCCACACTTTATCCTCGCCAAAAGAGCGCGAATTAATAACGGGATTCGCCGCATTATTATTCACATCCACGTCGGGTGCGAAGTCTATATTCACTCCCAGCCGTTTGCATTGCTGCGCGATGGCCGCCCCTTCCTTATACACGAGGTCAGTATCATGCGTAGCGCCAAGCATCATCTCGCGCGGAAAATTCTTCATGCTGTCCAGCCGCATACCCACGCCCCATTCTGCATCCATCGACAGTAATAGCGGCACCTGCGCCAAATGCTGGTATTTGTTGGTCTGCATTGCCTGCCGTATCGGCCCGCCCTGCATGAATATCAGTCCACCTACCTGGTGATCACTGATCAATTTGGTTACCTGGTCTTCATTATAGTTCTTGCCCCCGGAGTATGCCGCTACCATAAACAACTGCCCTATCCGCTCATCCTCTGTTAGCTTGCCGTACACGCTATCCACCCATTGGTTTTTAGCGGCGGTATATTCAGCCAGTTTCGATTTGCCTTTCGGCGTTGCGTAAACATTGATTGCGATAAATAAAAAACAAAGGGCGGTTATGAAAACCATGCGGAGTGAACCCATCGAACAAAAATAATCTTATAAATTTCGTTTACAACCCACAGATTTCAAATTTTCCTTCAAATATTAACAGAATTCAAGGAGTTTATAGCCATGATCGCATGCCAGCGCTTGCCATTTAAAAGCGAGTAACTAATAATCTCGTGCTCTGAATAAAATTTTTCTTCCGCCTCACAAAACACTAACTTAGTAGCTGAACCGAATATAAATGTCTAAAACAATTTATAATAAGACAGTCATAGAATTCTTTGCTGGCATTGGCTTAATGCGCGATGGCCTCGAAAAAGCCGGATGGTCTGTTTTGCTTGCAAATGATATAGACATAACAAAGAGAAAATTATACCTCAATCATTTTAACGATACGGACACTCACTTTGTTTTGGAAGACATTCACAAATTACAATCGGCAAAAATTCCAACGGCTACTTTAGCTACAGCATCCTTTCCTTGTACTGACCTGTCATTAGCTGGGCGTAGGGCCGGTTTAAAAGGCAAACATTCATCCGCATTCTGGGGGTTTGTAGATATATTGAAAGGCCTGCAGGACAGAAAACCTCCATTGATTTTGCTGGAAAATGTTGCTGGATTTATTACTTCTAACAATGGGCAAGATTTTCGGGACGCATTAATTGCGTTAAATGAACAAGGGTACCTAGTCGATGCATTTATTATTGACGCCTCACATTTTGTTCCACAAAGTCGAGTTCGTCTTTTTATTGTTGGAAAACTAGGCCGTAAGAGGGAAATTAAAATTAATCGCCATTACAAAGAATCAGAGTTGCGGCCCTCCAGACTATTAAAATTTATTGGTGACAATTCAGATATTCGTTGGGATATTAATCACGATTTACCAGAGCTACCCGCTTTAGAGCAGTCGCTCGAGAATATCATTGAGAGCATATCTAAAGGATCAGCTCTTTGGTGGAGTAAAGAACGTGTTGATTATCTTTTAAATCAAACCTTCGATCGTCATTTAATAAAAATGCAGCAACTCGTTCAAGAGAAAACATATTCTTACCTAACTGCTTTTCGTCGGGTTAGGGACAATAGGTCAATGGCAGAAATTCGTTTTGATGGAATTGCGGGGTGTCTGCGAACCCCTAAAGGCGGTAGCGCAAGGCAAATACTTTTAAAAGTTGGGAAGGGAGAAATAAACGTAAGACTATTAACTCCTCGAGAATGTGCTAGACTTATGGGCGCTGATAATTTCAAACTATCGGGAACAGTAAATGAAGCCCTTTTCGGCTTCGGAGACGCTGTATGCGTACCCGTTGTTTCATGGATTGCCAAAAATTATTTAAACGAAGAGCTCAATAACATTATAAACAAACAAGAACAAACAACCAAAATGTATGCAGAGTCTGCCTGATTCGTTCGTTGAATGGTATAAATCACTGAAAGCCGTTAAGGCTAATAACGGACCTGCCAATGGAAGCATTGCTACTGCACTTGTCGTATTAAATCGTTTGATGGGAAATTATGATATAGATTTCAGTGCTCATGTTGCAGAAGGAGGGACGCAAATAAAAGGTGCCAGTGGTAGTGCGGTCGCAGCGATACTTAGGTCGTTTGGTGAAGAACGACCATTTGCAAAAGAAGGTGGTCGAACAAATAGAGGTGGCCCATCAGAAGTTCGGTCTTTGTTATCAACCCTGAAAAATTTGCAACTTGAAAAGTATAGTTCTGACAAAAGAAATGGAGTTCTCTACCAAATGCAATTGTTTCTCGTCGACCGTGTAAAGGACTTTCATAATAGACAAAAAATAAAACTGATTTTTAATCCGTCTTTGACCACCTGGCACATTGTACACAATTTACTCTTACTGGCTGCAGGCGAAGGAAAAGCAGGTTATATTGCACAACATTTGGTTGGCGCAAAATTGCAATTGCGATTTCCAGACATGAGTATATCTAATGAATCAGCTAGCACAGCTGACCTGCCGACACAAAGACCGGGTGATTTTCTAATAGGCAATACTGCTTTTCATGTAACTGTCGCACCCATGCATGCAGTTTTTGAAAAATGTCGCCATAACATTTCGCAAGGCTACAAGCCATTTTTACTGGTACCAGATAATAAATTGATTGGCGCACGACAAAACGCAGAACAAGTAAGCGAACAACAGATAGCAGTGGAATCTATAGAGTCGTTTGTATCCCAGAATATTGATGAAATAAGTGTTTTCGATAAAAATAATCTTACCAATAGTTTTAGAAATCTGATTTTCATATACAACCAAAGGATTGATGAAGTGGAAACCGATAAATCATTAATGATAGAACTTCCTTCTAATTTATTGTAACTATGGCCGACGTCTTCACACGAGTGAAAAGAAGCGATATAATGAAAAAGGTCAAAAGCAGTGGTAATTTAACTACTGAACAAAATTTGATTGCCATTTTTAAAAGTCGAAACATCAAAGGCTGGAGGCGCAACTACCCGATAACTGGCAAGCCTGATTTCGTATTCTTAGATACAAAGATCGCAGTTTTTGCTGATGGTTGTTTTTGGCACGGACATCACTGCCGAAATATTTCGCCAAAACAAAATGCCGATTATTGGCGGAAAAAGCAACTGCGAAATATTGAAAGAGATCGTCAAATAAATTTACGTTTTCAAAAGCGAGGATGGTCAGTTTTGCGTTTTTGGGAGTGTAAGATAAAAAATGATCAAATTGATCTGACTCCGCTATATTAAAATTCTTAAAGACGCAGGTCTGAAATACCAATAATATGAGAAAGATAGAAATGGTTGTGGAACGGACAAATACGGGTTACAACGCTTATGCCAGTAAGTATGCTGTATTTACTGTTGGTAATGATTTCCCTGAGCTTAAATCAAATATGCTGGAAGCGCTGAATCTTTATTTTGAGGATGAAGGCAAAACTATTACAGAAAAAGATATCAAGGTTTCCCTTGATCTGCCGCAATTTTTCGAGTTTTATAAAGTTATTAATGCGAAAGCGCTGAGCCAACGTATTGGAATGAACCAAAGCCTGTTGGCACAATACATAAAGGGAATTAAGAAGCCATCAGCTATACAAACAAGGCGCATTCTTAAGGGTGTGCAGCAATTGGGTAAGGAACTGGCCGAGATGCAGTTTTTGCTTTAAAAATGGCCGAGGATTAATTCCTGACAGGCCCTTTAGCTCGTGCACTGAAAATCCTGACCAAAACCAGTATCTTAGCGGTGCGGAAAATGAAAATTCCCATGAAAAATATACTGGTCGCCTTTTTATCGGTGTTGTTGCTATCCGGTATCGCTATTAATGCAGATGCCGGTTTTGTAATAACAAAAAAATCTGCCGCTGCAAGCATATCCAGCGCAGCAGCGACCACAGCCGGTCACAAAAGGGCCGAGCGCAAAAGGCGTAAGAAATGGGAACAGTCAAATGATAACTCTTACCATCTGCAGCAGGCAAAGATAGCGTTCAGGTTCGCATTGTGGAGTTTACTTTTTGGCCCCCTTGGAATTCCGGCGATCATACACGGAGTGCGCAGTCTCAGGAAACGAGAGTGGTACTACAAGGATATGGCCATGATGAGCATCTTCTTTGGCGCATTGGGAATATTGCTTTTCGCATTTTTGGTTTCCCTGCTGGTGTTTCTGCTCATCTAAAAGCCGGAAATAAACATCTTTCAATCGTTTGCGATCTATAAAAAAATGATCCGGCAAGAAGACAAAGGTCAGGGATGAGTGAAGCACCTTCAGGGGTTTGGGGTTTATCGGGCATCAAAATCTATCACGACCCTTTCCGTTCTCGGGTGCGACTGGCAGGTAAGCACATAACCTTTTTGAACCTCGTGCTCATCAAGTGCATAGTTCACTTCCATCTCCACTTCGCCCTCAGTCACTAATGCGCGGCAGGTGCAGCATACGCCGCCCTTGCACGCATAGGGCAGATCTGCCCCGGCCTTTAACGCAGCATCCAATATGCTTTCTCCCACAAAGGGCACTTCCATATCAAAGGTGGTACCATCGAGCGTAATACTCACTTTACTGGCCGGTCCGTTGTTGCTTTTGTGGCTGGCTACCCATTTTTCATGTTCTGCTTTAGGCTGATCCGGTGAAGTGAAAAGCTCTATGTGAACACGATTTTGCGGCATACCCTGGTCTATCAGTTGCTGGCGCACAGACAGGATCATTTCTTCAGGCCCACATATGAATGCCTCGTCAACACTACTTACATCTATCAGCGACTTGCAAAATTCCGCACACTTTGCTGCATCTATACGGCCACTGAATAACGGGATATCCATGTACTCCCGGCTCAGCACATAGTATACCCGCAGGCGCAGCATGTATTTATTCTTCAAGGCCTCTATCGCCTCGCGGAAAATGATCGAGTTCTTGGAGCGGTTGCCATAAACCAGTGTAAAGCTGCTGTTCGGCTCTTCTTCCAGTACGCTCTTCATAATACTCATGATGGGCGTGATGCCGCTGCCGGCCGCAAACGCTAGATATTCTTTATGTTTCGCTTCTTTGTTCTTAATAGTGAAATTGCCCATTGGCGGCATCACATCCAGTTCGTCGCCGGCCTTTAGCTCTCCGTGGGCATAGGTTGAGAATTTCCCTTCTTCCACTTTTTTTATAGCCACGCGCAGCTCACCATCCTTTGGGCTGGAACAGATGGAATAAGAACGACGAACTTCGGCATTGTTAAAATGGCGACGAAAGGTCAGATACTGCCCCGGTGCAAACTGGAATTTCTCCGCGAGGTCAGCCGGCACTTCCAGCGACACCGAAACACAATCAGCCGTTTCCGGGCGTACATCCTTAACTTTTAACGGGTAAAATTTGAGCGCAGACATAAATGGCTGCAAATGTACAAAAAACCGCAAGTGGAGAAAGGTAAAAGGTTAATTGGTTAAAAAGTTAAAACGCTGGTTTACTAAATTTCTCTAGCTCACTAACCTGTTAACCATTTACCCTGTTAACTTTTTACCCGTGACCTCATCAACCATTAACTTTTTAACCAGTTAACTTTTTAACCATTTTCCTTACTATCTTGCTGTAACACAATGAAGCGAATTCTATCCAAACTATTTTTTGGCAAACCGGAATATAATAAACCGGTGCGGGTCACAGCCTATCAAAACTATGTTGTGAACCTTACGCGGATATGGAATAACGCAAAGCACCATGATATTGGGTTTGAAAAAATACTGCGCCTCTTCCTGGTATCTGTGCAGATCATATTTCCCGGTATCCATATCCGCAATGTTTTCGGGCGTTACGGTATCATAAAACGAAATGTGGCCGTTGAATTCTACGTTCTGTTTAAAACATCCCTGCCTGTTATTTTCCTTATTACTGGGTTTTACAGGCATACGGCAGCCATTATTATTTCTTCGTACCTGCTCATTGAGACCATCTGCTATGTGGCCTCGCTGATTTTCGTTTCAGATATGTTCGTAAAACCCCGCTCCTACCGCCGAAACATACTGATGCTTTTTTTCAACTATTTAGAAATTTCCCTCTGCTTTGCGGTTATCTATGCCAGCTTGCATCTTTTGGGCGACAAACCTTATTCTATAATGGACTATATCTATTTCAGCATTGTTACTTCAACCACTATCGGATACGGGGATATGCACCCGGCCAGCCATCTCGGTCAGATAACCGTGTGCGTTCAGGCCATTATGGTTGTTGCATTTATCGTGTTGTTCCTCAATTTCTTCGGGTCCAAGGTGGAGACCCTGCATAATGAAGAAGAATAGGGTCATGCTGTTATGACCCTTTCTATGTATCTAATTTAACAAACTTATTTAGGAATACCAGATATTTTGAGTATCTTTGCGCTTTCTTAATCAATTTATTTAAACTACAATGCAAGAAGGAACAGTAAAGTTTTTCAATGAAACTAAAGGATTTGGTTTTATTTCTCCGTCAAATGGCGGACAAGACATCTTCGTACACGTATCAGGCCTGGTGGATGAGATCCGCGAGAATGATAAAGTGAGCTTCGAAGTTCAGAATGGTAAAAAAGGTTTAAACGCTGCTAACGTTAGAGTTATCTAATTTTAATACTGCTTTAATATCATTTCCAAAACCCCCGGTATCCGGGGGTTTTTTCTTGCTGCATACTACCTTGCTAAAAGAATATTGATTATTTTGCGATGCTATACTTAAATTAATCACAGGTTTTATTACTTTTACCCGAAGAAATAATTTTTATGATAAAAAAATCGCTCAAAAAGATACTTATGGCATGCCTCATTGCATTGCCAGTAAGCGTTTTCGCGCAGACCAATACCCCACCCGCTAACACACTGCCAATCAACAGGTACGAACTGCTGGATAAGACATGGTGTTTTGTAGCTATGAAATGCCCCGATAAGATAGGCTCTGAAGGCGAGTATATTCACTTTCTGTCCACATTAAAGCTCTCCGCTACAAACGGCAACAATATCAACTACGGTACTTACGTAAAGACATACCGCGATATGCGTGACAACCCAAAGGAAATGGGCACCTATTCGCTTACTAATGATGAAGTAGGAAACGTAATACTGACACTGAAGAAAAACAAGACCGGCGCTACTGCCAAGTACATGGTACCGATGGTAGAAACCAACCACCTTACGCTGATCAGGACTGACGAAGGCGAAAAATGCAATATTACCTACGCCGTAGCTCCGTAGTCTGAACCTCGATTTCCTGATTCAAGGATCTTCTTGATTGAAAAATATTTTCGTTGTTTGATAAGTTTAAAAAAGGACCCACACGGGTCCTTTTTTTATAGCATTATGTAAATTCTTGAATCAGGAAAATCCCTGTTCAGACTAACACTCCTCGTCCTTACAAGGTACTTCTACAGATTCAAGCTCGATAGTTGCGTGATGTACGTTGTTGTGCAGCAGCTCATGCTTTATTTTGTGAACCACTTCCATTTTTTCATTAAAACTTAATGCGTCGCTCAGCACCAGGTGTGCGGTCAGCGCGTTCTCGGTGGTGCTCATGGCCCAGATGTGCATGTGGTGTATATTTTCTACGCCCTTTACCTTTTTTATCACATCTTCTATCTTATCAAAGTTTATGTCATCCGGCACGGCGTCCAGCGTCATGCGCAGGCTGCCCATGAGGAGAGACCAGGTGCCTATCAATATTATAGCCAATACTACAATACTTACTGCGCCATCCAGCCAATACCAGTTCGTAAACTTGATCACGAGGCCGGATACAACAACCCCCAGCGAAACCAGCGCATCCGTCATCAGGTGCAGGTAAGCGCCCCTGGTGTTCAGGTCATGGTCCTTATTCCTGAAAAAAAGAAGCGCCGACGCGAGGTTGATAACAATACCAATACCCGCCACTATGGCCACAGTGCCACCATCAATGTCATGGCGCGGATGTACTAGCCTGTTTACAGACTCATATCCCAGCATGCCTATAGCCACGCACAATACCACAGCATTGGTAAGCGCGGCCAGGATGGTTGTTTTCTTGTATCCGTAGGTAAAGGTCTCCGTGGGCTTCACCTTCGCCAGCTTAAACGCAATAAGCGATAACGCCAGGCTGGCCACATCACTCAGGTTATGCCCGGCATCCGACAGCAACGCCATAGAATGAGTCATAAAGCCCGCGATGGCCTGCACGATCACATAGGCACTGTTCAGTATGATTCCGAAGATAAACGCTTTATTTGCCACATCTCCGGGCTGTACGTGGTGATGGTGGTGCCCGGCGTGGCTGTGCCCATGGCTATGATCGTGATCGTGGCTATGCCCGTGACTGTGCATTGATTAAATGGCTATTCAGGTGCAAGCTACGAAATATAGAATTAGACAACCGTACCCGGCGATTCTTCGTATATTTATTTAGCACGGTTTTGGAAACACGCTAAATTGTCTACCAGAAACAATAATTCACTACTTTATTGCGTTGTCAATTGATCGTGAATGTATTGTTAATTAAGTTGAAAAATAACAATGGCTAGATATATCGTTATACATTTATTTTCTGGAGACAATAACAGTTTTACCCATTACCAATGATTGATGAAGCCCGCACATTACTAAGCAGCATACAGGACACCATTGTGAACCTGGATACCATGCTCGCTGAAAAAAATGACATGATCGACTTGTTGTCGCATGATCTGCGGAGCCCTGTGAACAGGATACTGGGCCTTAGTAACCTCATCAAAATCGACGACGATACCAAGAAAGAGATATATGCCGATTATATCACCGAAGAGTGCAACAGCCTGCTCAGCGTGCTGGAAAACATTTTGATGATGCTAAAGGAAGACAGCCGTCCTTTTATGATGACGCATGTAAACCTCAAAGAGCTTATCGACGAGACGGTTCGTTTCTTTGATTTTGCATTAAACGAAAAGAGAGTGGCGGTGCATGTTTCAGTCGACAAATCAATTTTCATCAGCGTTCAAAAAGAACTGTTCGTTCAGGCTGTACGGAATATCATGGGGAATGCCATTAAATTCTCACCTGACGGAAAGAACATTTTTCTGGACGCAAGACAGGAAAATGACCGGGTGTCGCTTTCCATAAAGGACGAAGGCTTAGGGTTTATGCAATCAGAAATAGAAAGGTTGTTTGACCGCTTTACCAGCACAGGGAAAAAAGGCACTCATGGCGAAGCATCGATAGGACTTGGCCTTTACTTAAGCAAGAAAATGATAGAAAAACATGATGGCAAGCTGCTTGCGGCCAGTGACGGGATAAATAAGGGCGCGACATTTACTATTATACTACCAAGCCTGGTAACAAAAAAGCCCCGGGCAAAAACCGTTCAGAAATCTGCGGACAATGGCGCTGACATCCCAATTATCTCTGGCCGGAGAACCAGTCCACGTTTTATCACCCCACAAATAATATAGGAGCCTGTAACTGGAAAAAAATGGGATCAGGTTCCTGTTTTCTCCGGCACATACCCTATTTTACACATTGATCTGATGCTTTTCGAGCGTAGGCAACAAAAATCTTCAGCTCAAATTATTTGTTCACTTCAAATATATACTTTACCTTTGCACTCCATTAAAAAATAAAGTTGCCGGTATCCGGCACCCTTGGTTTTAACTTTTAACTTTTGAATTAAAATGAAACGCACGTACCAACCACACCGCCGCAGCCGCAAAACAGTTCATGGTTTCCGTAAACGTATGGAATCAGCTAACGGCCGTAAAGTATTGGCTTCACGCCGCGCCAAGGGCCGTCATAAGCTCACGGTATCTGACGAGAGCCGCCTGAAGTAATATCTTAAATCTTTTCGCCATTCGTAATACTTTCCGAGTATATGAGCGGCTCAAGCGAGAGCAGCATATTCATACGCTTTTCCTCACCGGGAAAGCGTTTTCTGTTTTTCCCATAAGGCTCATTTACGTTCTTTTGCCCCGCACCGATGTCCCGATAGCTATCGGGAGCTCGCCCGTGCAGGCTGGTTTTTCGGTACCCAAGAAAAAATTCCGCAGCTCCGTACACCGTCACCGTATCCGCCGGCTGATGGTAGAGGCCTGGCGGCTGAACAAGCATACGCTTTATGAAGCCATGCCCCCAAACAAGCAGATGCACCTCTTCCTTATCTTTACAGACACCAAAATGCCCGATTACGAACCGGTAAAAGAGGCAGTTATCAAAGGCATAGAGAAATTAATAACGATCGTAAAAAAAGAGGGGAAGCAAGATTAGTTTGGAAATAAATGAAAAGACTGTTCTCCATACTATTCATCGCCATTATCCGGTTCTACCAAGGGGCTATATCACCATTCTTTGGTGCGAAATGCCGCTTCACACCTACATGTAGCGCTTATGGTCTTGAGGCAATACAGAAATACGGTCCTTTCAAAGGTGGGTGGATGGCGTTTAAGCGTTTCTGCTCCTGTCATCCATGGGGACGGCATGGATATGATCCGGTGCCACCCCCGGCCCCTAAAGGGGAGCACCTGTGAATATATTTCGGCTTAAAAACCTTGATTGGATTTTACAATAGGCAACAATAAGAAAGTAGAATAACTATTTTATGCTGCAATCTTATCCTCCAGCAAAGCCCCCTTTAGGGGGTTTGGGGGTTGACCCTTTCAGGATATCTTCTATCCGCTCATCCGGAACAAGGTCTGTAATGCTTACTATTTTTACCTTTAAAAAATCGGGGTGATTAGTATTTAGTACATAATTAGAGGATTCAGGCAACACCGCTGATGGTGCTTTGAGTATTGGGTCCTTCATCTTATCATACCACTTATTGCCGATTTTCTGACAAGACGTGTAATCTCTAAAGCCTCGCCACCCCGCCGGAAGATTTTTTAGCGAAACTGCTTCTACGCCAAGCTCGTCTGGAATGTTGATGATAATTGTTTTAAAGTCATCGTTGAAGCCAACTCCCTGCCTCTTGACCATATTTTCCAGGAACGCAAGTGCTATTGACTCTGCGCAATACACAACCGTTTTGCCAGCTGATGTCCAGCGCCCATCGGCCCCTGAACCAGCCAGGTTGTTCGCATATTTTTTATGGGCTATTTTAAATACTAGCATTATACCGCGTCTCCGTATGCCATCCTCGTTAATTCATCCATGACCAGCCCTACTCCGCCAGGAGTGACCAGCCAATCAATAGGCTTTTCCCTGGCGTTCCAGAATGGCTTTCTGAGCCAGTAATTAAACTCATCTACGTTACCAAACAGCTCCTCTCCCTGCTCAAATAATGCCGCAAGTTTCAGCAAATGTTCGCTCTGCACGGGGTCCAGGCTTTTTTTGCCTTCCCTGTAGTTGCTCACGGTGCGCGGAGACATATGGATGATCTGCGCAAGATTTTTTTCCGGCATTTTAATGATCGTTGCCAGGTCGTAAAACAATTCAGACTTTACTCCCTTCCGCGCAATGGCTACAAGACTCCTGCTATTTGTAAGATCAAATAGCTTAAACTTGTTTTTCACGGACCGGCCGCCAATGCTTCTTTTGACTATTACACTCATGGCAGTAATATTTCATTAAAGTTAGTGAATTTTTTCCATTTTAGAATGGAATTTATTCCTTCAACCCCCGGCCCCTAAAGGGGGGCACTTGTGAATACGTTTTCAGCTGAGGAACTTTTTTGAACATTGCGCGATTGCGTACTACTCCTTCACAAACTTTCTCACCTCACTACGATTTATCTTCACAAAATAAACACCGGCGGGAAACGCCGACACATCCACCTGCACTTGCTGACTGCCACCTGCAAGCGGCCGGCTGTAAACCGTTTGCCCCAGCAGATTAGTGATCTTTATACCTGATATTTTACCAGAGGACGTGATGGTAAGCTCATCTTTTGCTGGGTTGGGAAATAAAGTGATGCGGTCACTATTGCCTCGAGGTGTTGCGACACCTTCGCATCCTCCTATCAAAATACTGGTATAGCATCCGGAAGAAATTGTATAAAAAATAGTGTCAAGACCCCATGAAGATCCAACATAAGTAACAATACCGGTCGTCGAGCCGACCGAAGCTACTGAGTTATTACTGCTGCTCCATATACCGCCGCTGACAGTATCTGATAACGTTGTTGGCAATGAGAAAACGCATAAGAAATCGCCAAAAACCCCGCTTCCCGTTATCATCGCCGGCGATGGGCTCACCCTCACAATCTTAGTAACATACCCACTACCTACCGAGTAAGTAATAACAGCAGTACCCAAAGAAAGCCCAGTTACCATACCACTACCCGAAGCCACTGTAGCCACAGATACATTGCTGCTGCTCCATGTGCCGCCGGTAGTGGCGTCACTTAGTAACAGGGAATCGCCTTTGCAGAGGATGGAGTCGCCGAAGATGGAGTTATCGATAACACAGCCAAGATTGGGATTATATTTTGCAAGGAACATATTGTTCGAGCCGCCAACTGTAAGCAAGGTGTCGCTTCCGAGGACAACCGTTATCGCCCTGATATGGCCCGCTATATAAATTTTGTCCCGGCTATCTGAAATTAGGCCAGCACCGTCAAATCCGCCCGAAGGAAATGTAACGTGCTGTAATAATGCCCCCGAAGAATTAAAACCTGCAAATAGCATAGGGTCAGTTCCTGTCACCGATGTAGGAATAATAATAGAATCATTGGTGGTAACTGAATCGACATTTAGTAACCGGCCAGTAATCCAGAAATTATCGCAAGGATCTGCAGTAATCTCCCATATATTAAAATTATGTATGCCCGCAGCGGTAGATGCTGGCAATAGTGTTTTTCCCAATAATGTATTTCCAAATTCATCAAATTTTAAAATAAAACTTCCATTAGGAAGATAGGTGTTGTTACATGAAAACGTACCAAAATTAAAAGATGTATCGCCAATTGTTCCCACTATATAGACATTATTTTCATGGTCCAACGCCAAACCGTGAGGGAAGGTTGAAAATGAATTTTTGGCCCAGATTGTGTTACCAGATGTGTCCATTTCGATGAGATATGAACTATTCAGGGATGAACTGCTTGGCGACGGATATGCCGGCAATAAAGTATCACTGCCAAAAATCAGGGCGGAAGATGAGTACCAACCAGAAAGGTATAATTTGTTGTTGTTGCCAACCAATAAGCGTTCGCCATAATCTTGCCCTATTCCTCCAAATGTTTTTCCCCATATATAATTCCCGGCAGAATCATACTTAATAAGGTATATGTCCCCGGAATCCTTATGCGCATTTACGAAAATATGGCCGCCAATTGTCAGCAAAGAATCGTCAAACGTACCGCTAACATAGATATTTTGTGCGGCATCAACGGCTATTCCTCCCTTAACTAAGTATTCATCGTATCGGCCAACGCCTCCTCCGGACTGCGTCCATAAAACGTTTCCATTTACATCGTATTTTACTATAAAACAACAATCATTCTGAAACGGTCCGCCGCCAATAACATAATTGGGGTTTATTATTGTATGGCTACCAAATAAAACCGTTTGACTATATAAATGACCAAGGATCAATAAATTTCCCTGTGCATCGGTCGTTATATTTGCTGGCTGGCAATACCCGTTACTGGCCTTATGAGCCCATAAAACGTTACCCATAGTGTCGTATTTTACAACAAATATTTGGTCGGTATCGTGTGGCGCAGTAAATTTTATCCCAGAGAAACATACACTATCGTCAAGACCAAAAAGGCCATAACTGTAGCCAACTACATATATCCCAGGATTGAAACTGGATTTGTCTATACCTACCAACCCTGTAACGTTACCACCGTTACAACTTTGCGATTGTGCCCATTGCCATCCCTGTGCGTCCGTATGCAACGAGCGAAACAAGCAAAAACACAATCCGATAAACAGTAAAATCTTCTTCATAGGGCCAGTATTATATAGTGAAAGTACACAATATTTCGAGAAAAAGAAGACGCGGAATGAATTCAATAGTTGAAAGCCTATTCACGAGCAAAGCCCCCTTCAGGGGTTTGGGGGTTTCTACTTCAGCAACTCACAAGGCTTCAACCCCGTAACACGCTTAAATGCAGTGCTGAAATGAGAGATGCTGCTGTAGCCGAGGGTGTTGGCCACATCGGTTACGGAAAGGCCTTGCAGCTGGAGGAGCTCCTTGGCTTTGGCTATGCGCAGCTCCTGCTGGTATTCGTGTATGGTGCGGCCAGTAACGGTCTTAAAGCCTTTTTTCAGGTAGCATTCGTTCATGGCCACTTTGCGGGCCAGTTCGCGTATGGTGTGGGGCTGGTCTATGTGCTGCGCTATGATGCGGCGGGCGTCCTGTATCTTTTCGCGCTCGCTCTCGTAGGCCAGGAAGCGGCAGGCTGGCACCTGGCAGGCTTCAAACGGTATGGTGATGCACTCCAGCGCACGGCGCAGCAGGTGCATTGCAGCGCTGCTCCGCTCCAATGATTTTATGAATGGCGTAGCCACTGTTTCCGTCTGCAGCTTGTCCACCAGGCTGCGGGAGAGTGCACAAATGGAAAACGGTATTTGCGTGCTCTGGTCAAAACGGAAGGGCTGGTTGGCCATCAGCGTTTCGGCAGGGTACTGATCAAAGAAGGCCGGCAAGAAACGAAGCGTACAAACGCTGCCATTTGATGAAGAAGCATCATCGGCCAATTGCAGGTAACAAAGCTCCAAACAAAACTTATTGTCGGCTATGGGGTAAAGGCTCAGCATGCCCTTGTCCTCTCGGTTCTCATCGTCAGGCAGCGCTACCTCATAGGATTCACCCTGTATGGAATTACTTATCACTAGCGGCTCAGTCGCAAGTACACGCACTTCCCCGCCTATGAATCGCTCCACGGGACTTGGCTGTTGCGTATTTGTTATGGCTGCTTTTGGCATAGCCCGCAAAGTTAAGGAAAAATGGCGTCACCCCGGCCCTCTCCCAAGGAGAGGGTGAAGTAGAATGAGTTTGGTGAACTATACGTCACCGATTTTCAAATTAGGCCGGCATTTTCAAATTTGCACCCGTCCCAATGGCGTTCAGCCGGGCGGGCATTTTCAAATTTCAAATTATTTCACTGATCTCTCTCATTACTTCGGGAGTAAGCTTTGCAAGAACATCCACAGCTTTCAGGTTTTCGATAAGCTGGGCTTCTTTTGTGGCGCCGAGTATTGCCGTGGTTACATTGGGGTTGTGTATGCACCAGGCTATGGAAAGTGTACCTGTAGTTGTGCTTAATTCCTTAGCCACTTTGTCCAGTTTTTTTACCTTTTCTATTTTGTCTTCCTGCATCACGCGTTCCTTGAGCCAGCCGTAGTTTTCCAGTGCCAGGCGTGACCCTTCGGGTATGCCTTTATTGTACTTGCCGGTAAGGAGACCGGATGCCAGCGGGCTCCATATGGTAGTGCCTATACCTACCTCTGCAAAAACAGGCAGGTAGTCATGCTCCACTTTCTGACGCTCAAAAAGATTGTATTGCGGTTGCTCCACTGCCGGACCTACAAGGTTCAATGACTTCGCTACTCTGTGTGCCTCCAGTATGGCGTCTGCGCCCCACTCGCTGGTGCCCCAGTAGAGTATTTTGCCTTGCTGCAGCAGTATGTTCATCGTCCATACTACCTCCTCAACAGGTGTTTCCGGGTCCGGGCGATGGCAGAAATAGATATCCAGGTAGCTGGTGCGCAGCCGCTCCAGGGCTGCATGGCAGGCATCAGTAATGTGCTTGCGGCTTAGCCCCGTTTGGTTCGGGCGGTTATATTTTCCAAATAATCCAAAGAATACTTTGCTCGACAGGCAGTAAGAACCGCGGTCCCAACCCTTCTTGCTCAGCACCTTCCCCATTATCAGCTCCGACTTGCCACCCTCATATCCTTCCGCATTGTCAAAGAAGTTGATGCCGTTGTCGTAGGCAAGGCTCATCATTTTATCGGCGGCATTATCATCTACCTGTTTTGAAAACGTGACCCATGAGCCATACGACAGTATGCCCAGTTTCAGTCCCGTTATTCCCATTCTGCGGTATTCCATAAACCCAAACTTAAAACCCCAAACCCCTAAAGGGGCTTCACTTGTGAATAATACTTCGACTTTGGAAATAACCTCAACATTGCCTAAATATGGGCTTCACTAAATGGGAAGCCCCCTTCAGGGGGTTGGGGGTTAAATCATATACACCACCAGCCCATCCCTCAGCTTGGGTTCAAACCAGGTGCTTTTAGGGGGCATTACGTTTCCGCTGTCGGCTATGTCGAATAGTTGCTGTATAGTTACCGGGTATAAAGAGAATGCCACTGCGGCTTCCTTGCTGTCCACGCGCTGCTGCAATGCCTGCATGCCGCGTATGCCGCCTATAAAATCTATACGCTTGTCCACGCGAGGGTCTTTAATGCCCAGCAGCTTGTCGAGTACGTTTTGCTGTAGTATAGTTACATCCAGCACACCTATCGGGTCGTTTGAAAAAGTACCGGGCTTTACCAGCAATTCATACCACCTGCCGTCCAGGTACATCCCGAAATCATGCGCGTGGTATGGTTTGTAGGCCTCGTCACTTGGCAGCGAAACAACGAAATCATCTTCCAGCATCTTCAAAAAAACCTGTGGCGTCATGCCATTTAGGTCTTTTGCTACACGGTTATAGTCCATTATTTCCAACTGACTGGCTGGGAATATGCAGGTAACAAAGTAGTTGAACGACTCATCGCCGTCCACCGAATAGCCATTGTCGCGGCGCTCCTGGCATACTTTGGCAGCAGAGGCGGCGCGGTGATGACCGTCGGCTATATAAGTGCAAGGCACATCCTGCGCAAAATGGTGTGTAATGGAAGCCACCTTAGCATACTCGCTTACCACCCAGAAGATATGCCGCACCCCATCAGAAGCCGTGAAGTCGTACTCCGGCGCATGCGCCTTCTTCCACTCCTCTATTATCAGCTGCACACTCTCGCAGTCATTGTAAGCCAGGAACACAATACCCGTTTGTGCACCGGTCATAGAGATATGATTGATCCGGTCTAGCTCTTTTTCGGGGCGGGTGAATTCGTGCTTCTTTACAATACCGTTGTTATAGTCGTCTATCGAAGAGCCGCAGACCAGGCCGGTTTGCGAGCGTCCATTCATTACGAGTTCGTATATGTAGTAACAAGGCTCTGTGTCCTGCACCATTATTTTCTGCTCCACCATGGCGTCCAGGTTTTCCTTTGCCTTTTCATACACCAGCGAGCTGTGTACATCAACACCATCGGCCAGGTCTATCTCCGACCGGGTAACGTGGTAGAAATTGTAAGGGTCTTTTTTGAACGCACGCGCTTCTGCAACGCTTACCACATCATAAGGTAGTGTGGCTACTTCAGCCGCCAGTTGCTTTACAGGCCGCAGGCCCTTGAAAGGAGTTATTTTTGCCATAAAGAATTGTCCGCTGCAAACGGGTTTTATAAATCAACGTATATCCGGCACTAATTTACTATTTCCCCGGCTGTATTCGTTTTTTAAATAAAAAAAATCAACCGCAATACGTTGCAGCCAAGCGCATTATATAGTCACTTTCCCTTTATCAGGAAACTGATTTCATAATTTCCACCAGTCGTTCTACCCAATCCAGCGGCACCGCATTATATATTGATGCCCGGAAACCACCTACAGACCTGTGGCCCTTTATCCCCGTGATATCGTTTTCCTCACATAATGCCAGGAGTTTCTTCTCCGCTTCCGGAGTCTTTGCAGTGAAACAGACATTCATCAGGCTTCTATGCGCTTTTTCCGTAACGTAGGGCACAAAAACATTGCTGCTATCCAGCGTATCGTAAAGCAATTTTGCCTTTTGCTTATTCTCTTTTTCTATCGCGCTTATGCCTCTTGATTCTATCCAGCGAAGCATCAGCAACGATACATAAACACCAAAAACGTTGGCCGTGTTCAGGATAGATCCTTCTTTCACCTGTTCGCTGTAGCTAAGCATCGGCGGCAATTCACGCGCGGCGCGCTTCAGCAGGTCTTTGCGTATTACAGCCAGCGCCACACCTGCTATTCCCAGGTTTTTCTGGGCAGCAGCGTAAAACAAAGCATATTTCGAATAGTCGTGTTTGCGGCTGAAAATATCGCTGCTCATATCGGCGATCAGCGGCGCCTTTGGCTCAGGTACCTGCCCCCACTGTGTGCCGTAGATCGTGTTGTTGGTTGTGATGTGCATATAAGCCAGCTTCGCAGGTATCTTTGCAGGCCATTCGGGCAACCGGTTATAGTTGGTCTTTTTAGAAGAGGCCAGCACTTGTGCGCTCCCGTAGAATGCCGCATATTGTTGCGCCTCTTCAGCCCAGTGCCCCGTCTCTATGTATCCGGCAGCGCCATCCTGTGGCAGGAAGTTCATAGGTATCATGCAAAACTGCTGGCGTCCCCCACCTTGCAACCAAAGCGCTTCGTAATTATCGTCCAGCCCGCACAGTTTTTTTACCAGGTGCTTGCTCTCCGCAAGTATCTCTGCAAATTCCGGTCCCCTGTGGGGTAATTCGAGTATAGAAAGTCCTGTTTTCTTATACTTATTCACGGCCTTTGCGGCCTCGTGCAGCACTTCCGGCGGCAGTGCTGCCGGACCCGCGTTAAAATTGATTTTCGCCTGCATAATTTTTCTTCTGTTGTTTATTTTTCTTCTGTTGTTTGTGGTTCTTCCGTTGTTGTTATCCCGCCACTTACTGCAAATTTCATAGCCTCGCCAGCTGTCATTTCCTTTACTGGTTTCACGTATTTACCTTCGGTCACTATCACCCATCCTGATATCGCGTAAGCATGTGGCAGGTAAACCGCCACTTTATTTTCCATGCCCAGGTAAGTCATATCGCGTTGCGTCATAAAACCGATCCGCCAAATTTCGGGGTTCACGTTCACACATACCCAGACAGGTTTGTTAAATCGTTTTTTATCGCCTACAAAAGACTTGATCACATCCCGCACCGACGAGAAAATATACTTTATTCCAGGCGTGCGCTCCATCAGGTGTTCAAACGCGTCGAACAGCCATTTGCCCACGAAAAAACGTGTGCCCAGATATCCTACACCGGTCACCAGCACCACAATGAAGATGACGCCAAACCCACGGCCTCTAGGTACAAACGGCACCATGTTGTCGATGCCATTAAACGCCGAATAAAGAATATAGGCGGTAATAGCTATAGGGCTTAACAACAACAGGCCTTGCAGAAAAGACCTTAATAAAACAGCAGCGAAACGGCGCATGGCCGCAAAGGTACGGAATGCACACAAACACCATTTCAAAAATATCACTATTCCAGCATCATTTAGGTTAGAATTTGTAATTTATTACCCTACATTCGTAAGTACTATAGTACCGTTTTGATACGCAGATGAAAAAAATTATTTCTTTATTAATTTGTTGCATAATATCTGTTGTATTGCTGCAATACAGGGTTACAAACTCGGACGTCATGCCCGGCAAGCCGCCCCTAAAAGTCACCGTTTGGGATGCTTTCGGATACTACATCTATCTGCCATCGATCTGCATTTACCATGATTATAAACAACTAAACTGGCTGCCTGCCATTGACAAAAAATATGCGGTAACAGGCGGCGATGGCTACCAGGCCATGAAACTGGACAATGGGAACTACACCTTCAAATATTTGGGCGGCGTAGCTATACTCGAAACACCTTTCTTTTTCATTGGCCATTTCATTGCTAAACATAGCCGCTATCCACCCGATGGCTTTTCCCCGCCATATCAGTATGCCCTTGGCTTTGGCGTTATTTTCTACTGCATTCTTTCGATTTTGCTTCTTCGGAAAATATTGCTGCTTTACTTCAGCGATCTGACGACGGGTATCACTTTATTGATGATTTGCCTTGCTACAAACTTCATCCAGTACGCCGCGGTTGATAACGGGCAGAGCCATGGTTATATCTTTCCGCTTTATGTATTGGTCTTATATGCCACTGTAAAATGGCACCTGAAACCCGCGCGTGCATGGGCTTTATTAATTGGCTACATCATAGGACTGGCTATGATATGCAGGCCCACCGAAGCCATCATGCTGTTTATTCCCCTGCTATGGGACACCCATAATAAGGAAGCTGCCCAGCGAAAATGGTCACTTGTCAAACAGCACAAAAGTCACATCTTGCTTGCTGCTGTTGGTGGTTTTGCCGGTATACTTCCACAGCTTCTTTACTGGAAAGCAACCACCGGCTCATTTGTGTTTGACGTGGGAAGTAAGTGGGATTTTCTGAACCCTCATTTCCATGTTTTATTTGGCTGGGAAAAGGGTTGGTTCATCTATACCCCGGTAACACTTTTCTTTATTGCAGGAATGTTTTTCATGAAGCAATTCCCGTTCAAAAAGTCGGTCCTTTGGTTTTGTTTGCTCAACATTTATATCATCATTGCATGGTCTGAATGGAGGTATGGCGGCAGCTATTCCACCCGCGCCCTGGTACAGAGTTATCCTTTGTTTGCCTTGCCTATGGCGGCGGTCACAGAGCGGATAGGGCAGACAAAATGGCGATGGGCATTTTACGCTTTGTGTGCTTACCTGCTTTTCGTGAATCTCTTCCAGGTCCACCAATACAACAATACGGTGCTCCATTTCGATGACATGAACAGGAAATATTACGGCCGGATCTACCTCAACCCTCACCCTTCACCAGTTGATATGAGCTTGCTGGACAATGATGAGGTACTCCGCCATGAGTCGGTTTATAGCAGGCATACCCTATATAAAAAGGACAGTACAATCCATGCACACTTTGATAGTGGCTCACCATATACTTTGGCCCAGGGCGAATCTTTGGGGCTTACTGAACAAAAAAGATGGCTGAAACTCGAAGCTGAAATATACAGCCCCGGCTTCTGGCAGAGTTATCTGAACATAGACCTGAAATTTGGTGACTCGGTGAAACATGCGCGGGCCCGTTTATTTAACGCCATAAGCCCGGATGGCAAGGACAATAAATATGCACTTTATGTAAGCATACCCGCACATCTGAAATGCGATGGTTTCAACGTTTACCTTACCGATGCCTTCGCTTTTGATGGTGATGTACATAGCGTAACAGTCACTGAATTTGATAAATAACGGCGCGTGGTTTAGCGGTTTGATACTTATATTTGTGGCCATTTCTATGACAGGAAAAAAATTATTACCAAGGCGATTATTACAACTGGCTTTTTTTGTGCCGGTGCTTGTCCTGTTACCATTTTGTAGTCATGCACAACACGATGCCGGGGGAGTAATTCCGTGGTCAGGTTTTGGAATAGAAGTGAACCCGATCTTTGAAAAGGTATACAAGCATGAGGCTAAGTTTACGGTGCCGCTGCCAGCGCTTACCACCGGTGTTGATGTAAATCTGAAACTGCATACCTACGGCAAAATGGCCTGGGAGCAAAGGCGCAAATACCCTACAATAGGGCTGGGCATTACCTATATCAATTATGGTATTGACTCCATATACGGGCGTTGCCTGGGTATATATCCCAACATTGAACTGCCGCTGGTAAGGGGAAAGAAACTGGAATGGACGCTGCGCATAGGTGATGGCATAGGCTATGTGACCCGGCACTACAGCCGCATAGACCCGGTGGATACAGCCAACGTGGCTATAGGCAGCCATATCAACGACTTCTTTTCCTTTAATACAGACCTGCGCTACCACATAGATACCCATTGGGACATACAACTTGGCGGCAACTTCAACCATATCTCTGATGCCTCCTATCACAAGCCAAACCTGGGTGTGAACACCTATGGTGTGCATATCGGGTTCAGCTACTTCCCGGTTACGTCAAAGCCACCACACATCGAGCGCAAGCTGGACCCGTTGAAGAACAGGTGGCTCTTCCAGGCGCGTATGGGAATGGCCTTTGTTTCCAGCGAAACACCGGGCGGCCCCTTATATCCTGTTTATATTGTCTCCGGATACCTGAGCAGGCGCTGGCTGGGTAAGAATAAAATGTTCGCCGGTTATGACTATTCCTATCACAGCGACATTTATGCATTTCTTCGCAACAATGAAATATATCCGGGACACGAAGCGCAGCATTCCTATGAGACAGCCGTTTTTGTGGGCAACGAATTTATGCTAGGCCGGGTGGGCGCGGTGCTCCAGGTGGGGGTGTACACCCATGAAGCAGCGTTAAAGCTTGATCCTTACTACGAGAAGATCGGCGGCAACTATTATATTGTTCAGAAGGAACATGGGCCGCTGAAAGAGTTTTTCCTTTCGGCTTTCCTGCTGACGCATAAAATTGTAGCCGAGCTGGGCGAGATAGGGATGGGAGTCGGGTTTTAGCCCGGTGTGCCTTACGAGCAACCTACTTTATCACCTTACCGTTGCACTGCACGAGTAATATCTCCGTATCATTCTCCTCTTTATGCTTGATGATATATTTCAGGCTGCCAGAGTCTTTAATAAGGCTGTCTCCAATATTAACTACATTCCAAAGTTCCGGTTCTACGGGTTGATACTGCAGGCCATTGCTCATGGAGTAAGTAAAAGCATTTTTGCCATGTTCGCTGCTGTCACGATATTTAGCTTCCACACGGTAATGTAAAAAAACGGGTCTTTCGACCTTATTCACCTTGTCTGCAAAATGCCCGCATTTGTTGAGGCATGCCGACAGAAACATCGCCGGAAGCAATGCAACAGAGAGTAAAACTATTGTCGTGATTTTCATATGCAATGCTTTTGTGATCATGAATTTGACTACTGCCCTAGCTCCATCTCGGTGCAACAAAGTAAAGCGAAGTATTGTCCGGGTCTTTGAAATGCAGGTAGTGGCCGGATTTGCCGTCTTCCTCTGTAAAAGGAATCTCATTTGCATGCATCAACGCCTTTACAATATGCATATCGTCTATCATAAAACCGATAGATACTGTACCCGATGTATTTTCCGCATTTTCAGAGGGATGAATACCGATCGTAATACCCTTGCCATCAATCATGGCGTAGTGGTTATCCCAACGTTGTTTCAATTTGAGACCAATTTGCTCATAGAATTTAATAGAGGCATCAATGTCTTTTACCATTATCGTGACATTTGAGCCGGTGATGTGCGACATGACTTGTGTGTTTCTGTAAAAGTAGAAAAATACTTCTGCCCGCGCAATTGGTGGTAGTCTTCATTTCATTAAGTAGTCTTTCAACGACGTGCCCAAAATGTGTGTCCATCCGGCAACAAAGTTTTCTTTTGCCAAGTCTTTGTTTGGTATCACTGGGAATGTTTCGATGCCGGTGTGGGTCAGCTTCACGCGGGTTTTGTCTCCTTCTTCAAATAGTTCGAAGGTTACTTCTGATGAACCTGAATAGCCGGCGTAGCGCCATGTGTATGCCAACAGTTTGCCGGGAATTACTTTTGTTACTTCGCATAAGTGTAGGAATATGCGGCCTTCTTTTCCACCAGAGAAGCTGAACTCAAAACCAACCTCAGGCCTGAACTCCGCGAGATCAAAATACCACTCCGCCATTTTATCCCTGTTGCTGATGGCTTGCCATACGAGATCAATGGGTGCGTTGTACGTTCTTTCTAATATCACGGGCGCATCCTTTATTGCTACCGCATTGTCGGTCATGTATACCTGTAGCTTTTCCAGGTTCTGTTTCAGTCCTTCATCGGCTTTGAATGTTTTAACTACCTGTTCAAATTGCTCCTTGCTTTCAAAAAGCATGTGCCAATCGATCAGCGTCTTTTGTCCTTGTGCAGTAAAAACTATAGTGGTTATGTGCCTGGGCGCAGATACATGGTCGAATACGATCCGTTCGTGTTTTACCACTTCTTTGTAAACGTTCTTGTTCTTATAGTCTGTTCCATCTGGCCCGTGCATGATAAAGTCCCACTCGCCCCCGGGACGTACTTCCATTTTGTGGATGGTGTTAGTGAAGCCGTTTGGCCCCCACCAGTTTTTGATGTGTTC
This sequence comes from uncultured Bacteroidota bacterium, assembly GCA_903905065.1. Classification (GTDB taxonomy): domain Bacteria; phylum Bacteroidota; class Bacteroidia; order Chitinophagales; family Chitinophagaceae; genus Nemorincola. Next base: position 56,427 of record CAIVEW010000039.1, read on the forward strand.
GGGAGTGGTAAAAACTTCCCATACAAGGTCAATGGGCGCTTCAAAAAGGCGTGAAATGTGCAGTTCACGGTCGGTGGTGCTACTACTTTTGGGTTCCATCGTTTTTAGTTTTAGCTGATTGAATTTGTTTTAAATAATCTCCGAGGCTGTCCAGTTTTGCTTCCCAGAATTTGCGGTAAGGCTCTATCCAATCGGACACTTCACCCAATGTTTTCAGATTGGCTTCGCAATATCTTTCCCTGCCCTGTTGCTTTATCGTAATTAGGCCGCATTCCGTGAGGATCTTTATGTGCTTTGAGATGGCCGGCCTGCTTATATCGAAGTGGGTGGCAACTCCATTTGGTGTCAGTCGCTGGTGGGAAAGCAGGTTAATTATTGCCCTCCGGTTGGGGTCTGCTATGGCCTGGAATACATCTCTTCTCATTTTCATTTCTCGGCCTAATGTAACCGATCAGTTACAAATGTATGTGAAACCGTTCGGTTACGCAAAATTTTACTGAAAAATTTCCAAAATCGATTTATTCGTATGCGGGAATTTCGTGCATTTCAACATTAAATGGCTATTTATCCACAATTGGCTTTTTTTCCTGTGTTTAAGCGGTTTTTTGGCAGTTTTTTAGTTGTTTCAAAGTTATATTTTGGCTATCTTTGTAAGGTTAGAAAAGAGTGTCAAATTATAGATATTCTTATTTCAATTTAATTAAAGCTGTAACAAGTGCTGCGCCTCCAAACTGAAGAAGAATTCAGGTTTGTGTGCCCACTCCCTGTATGGGCGGTTTTTGAATTTTGATCAAATAAAAATGGATACTGAAAACGTAGTGTTACCGATGCCCGCAGACTATGGGGCAGATAGTATACAAGTATTAGAAGGCCTGGAGGCGGTGCGCAAACGCCCTGCGATGTACATAGGCGATATTGGGGTAAAGGGCCTGCACCACCTGGTGTATGAGGTAGTGGACAACTCGATAGATGAGGCACTAGCGGGCTATTGCAAGAACATACTTGTAAAGATACATGCCGACAACTCCATTAGTGTGCAGGACGATGGCCGTGGTATACCAACTGGCATCAATGCAAAAGAAGGCCGATCGGCACTGGAGGTGGTTATGACCGTGCTGCATGCCGGTGGTAAATTTGACAAAGACAGCTATAAAGTGTCGGGGGGCTTGCATGGTGTGGGTGTGAGCTGTGTGAATGCGCTGAGCGCGCACTTACATGTAACTGTGAAGCGTGAGGGCAAAACTTTTGAGCAGGAATATGAAAAAGGGATACCTATGTATCCTGTACGGGAGACGGGTGTTCCCTCTGACCATACCGGTACACTGGTGCACTTCCACCCGGACGGAACGATATTCAAAGACACGATCTACAACCGCGAAATACTTGCCGGCCGCCTGCGTGAGCTGAGCTACCTGAACAAGGGAATCCGCATACTAATGACGGATGAACGCGAGATGACCGAGGCAGGACAAATGCCCACGGAGACATACTACAGCGAAGGTGGTATAGTAGAGTTTGTGCAGATGCTGGACGATAAGGCCAAACGCGAGCCCTTGTTGTCACAACCGATATTTGTAGAAGCGCACGACAAGGAAACCAATGTGGCCGTGGACGTGGCACTTTCTTACAACAGCTCGTACAGCGAAAACATTTTCTCTTACGTCAACAACATCAATACCATAGAAGGTGGTACACACGTAGCGGGGTTCCGCAGAGCTATTACCCGTGTGTTCAAATCTTATGGCGATAAGAACAAGCTGTTTGAAAAAGCCAAGGTAGAGATAACGGGCGATGACTTCCGCGAAGGACTAAGCGCGATCATCTCCGTAAAAGTGCCGGAGCCACAGTTTGAAGGACAAACAAAAACCAAGCTGGGTAACAATGATGTAATGGGCGTGGTGGATGTATGTGTGAGCCGTGTACTGGAAGCCTTCCTGGAGGAGCACCCCAAGGATGCCAAGATGATCATCGACAAGGTGATACTGGCGGCACAAGCCCGCGCAGCGGCCCGCAAAGCACGTGAAATGGTGCAGCGCAAAAGTGTGCTCACTGGCGGCGGAATGCCCGGCAAGCTCGCTGACTGCTCCGAAAGAGATCCCGAAAAATGTGAACTATACCTTGTGGAAGGGGACTCGGCCGGTGGTACTGCCAAGCAAGGCCGCGACCGCAGCTACCAGGCGATACTGCCGCTGAGAGGTAAAATTCTGAACGTAGAAAAAGCACAGGAATACAAAATATACGAGAACGAGGAAATCAAGAATATGTTTACGGCCCTTGGCGTGAGCGTGGGCACTCCTGAGGACCCGAAAGCGCTCAACCTGACGAAGCTACGTTACCACAAGATCATCATTATGACGGATGCGGATGTGGATGGTTCGCACATTGCTACCCTGATTCTTACGTTCTTCTACCGCTATATGAAGGAACTGGTGCTGCAGGGCTATGTGTACCTGGCGCAACCGCCGCTATACCTAGTAAAGAAGGGCAAGGAGCAGCTATATGCCTGGACCGAAGAAGACCGCCTTGCAGCCGTGGCTAAACTGGCCAACGGAAAGGAGGAATCGGTGAACATACAGCGCTACAAGGGCCTTGGTGAAATGAACGCAGAACAATTGTGGGACACGACCATGAACCCGGATACCCGCACACTAAAAAGTGTGAGCATAGAGAGCGATACTTATGCCAATGAAATATTCGCGATGCTGATGGGTGATGAAGTACCTCCGCGCCGCCAGTTTATCGAGACGCACGCTAAGTATGCGAAGATCGATATCTAACCCCCGGCCCCTAAAGGGGAGTCATAGATTTAGCTTTGGATGCTGAATCCAGATCGGTGCTATAACTGAGCATTATTATTTTTCTGATGGCAGAATATTTTTTGGTAGAGACGCGCGCATCGCGTCTCTACTTTTGTGTATCGGGTTCAAATTCGAGGACGGCGGAGTTCATACAAAAACGTTGTCCGGTGGGTGCGGGACCATCGTCGAATATATGACCGAGATGCGAATCGCAGCGGCCGCAAAGTACCTCTATGCGGCGCATACCATGGGAGTTGTCGTTTTCGTAGCGCACACTGGTTGGGGTTAATGCCTCGTAAAAACTTGGCCAGCCACAACTGCTTGCGAACTTGGCATCTGACTTAAAAAGCGGATTGCCGCATACCGCACAGTAGTAGGTACCTTTTGTATCTGTTTTGTAGTATTTACCTGTAAAGGCATATTCCGTACCCTTGTTGCGGGCGATGTTATAGACATCTGCCGGTAATATCTTTTTCCATTCCGCGTCGCTTACATGCAGATGCGCGGTGTCTGTGCGGGAGTAGTATGGGTTGTTTTTTTCGTTTGCCATAGTATTTTTTGTTTGCTGGCCATTGCAGGACCAGGTGAAGGTAGCGGTACAAATGCTTGCTAATATTATTTTCAATTTACGCATATTCGATCATAATAAACGAGCCAACAATTAAAATGGTTTGTTTTGCTGGCACTTTAATGCTTTATTAACGAAGGTACAGGTTGTACTATATTCTAAACTTGATACTAAATTTGCGCGATGGTTGCAGCGAATCTAATAATAAAAAGGGCAAATACCGGAGCTGCCAGCCAGCTCAGGGAACTTAGTGTGTCTACGTTTCTGGAGACGTTCGGGCCGCCTGTGAATAAGCAGGAGGATATGGACAGTTATATTGCGGATCAGATGAGCATGGAACAGCTATGTGCGGAACTGGCCGACAACGAAAATCTATTTTTTCTAGCATATTACCAGGACCAATTGATCGGTTATGCGAAAATGCGCGCTAAGATCACCCCTACCGAGCTATCGCAATACCATGCGATAGAAATAGAGCGGCTATATGTGATCAAAGAATACCAAAGCAAAAAGGCGGGCGCTACGCTGATGAACCATTGCCTGGCCTATGCTACTCAGCAAGGTTATGATATGGTGTGGCTCGGTGTCTGGGAGCATAATCAGAAAGCTTTAAAGTTTTATAAAGATTTCGGGTTTGAGTTGTTTGGATCGCACCCATTTGTGCTGGGGGACGATGTGCAGACGGATGTGTTGATGAGGAAGGCGATTGGTTAATCTCTCGCAAAGGCGCCAGGCTCGCTATTCTCTTGTTATGTTTTAAAGATCGCCAAGGTGTGCTTTAGAATAAACGGAAATAAAATATCCACATTAGATTTATTGGCCGATAACCCTTGACTGGGGCGCATTTCAGGGAAGGTTTCCACAGAATATTGTTGATATTTTGAGGGCGGGTTCATGGATGGGCAATTTATCTTTGTGGGATAAACTCTTTTTTCTATGCGCGGGCAAAAAATATTCAATGAGATCATCAAAGACAGCGGCATAACCAGAACGCCGAGAAGGGGACGGAATAACTCGCTGATAGATAAGCGTAATGAATGCCTGATAGCACGCTACTATTACTATGCGTCTGTAAGAAACAAGTGTTACGAGGACACCTTACGGCAAATAGTATCCGAGTTTTTCCTCTCTCCTGTTACTATTGCGAATATCGTACAAGAGCATGCAGACCAGCTACACTATCTGAAACAGAAGGGGCCGGTACTCTATTATTTTCAGAACCGATGGCCGCACTTGAAGTGGTGACTTTTTAGTCGTGAGTCATGAGTGGTGAGTCTGCGAATACGTTTGAGTAGATCAAAGGGAGAAAGGAGAAACTTTTCGTGGTGCGTGTTTACATCCCACTAACCCCTTCGCCAACGCACCCGGCCAACGCTAACCTGCCGGCAGGCTGGAGGAGGAATTTCCTTCATTTTGCGTTTTAGGCGCTGAGCGCGAGTATTTAGGTGTGGCACACTTTGGAAGTGTGCCACACCGTGCGTTTCTTAAAGCAATATCTGATCTGCGACTATTAGTGTTGCCGGAGCGTATTGCTGTTGTGGCTTCGTGCTATAGTCCTCGAATGTGAGACTGTATCGCAGCTCACGGACACGGTAATTGTCGGGGCGTTTTTGAGTATGTGTGCTGGTGCGGATAAGGTGGCCGTAGTCGGAGCCAGGAGACCAGCCCTGGAGCGCAAGATGCAGCGACCACTCGATGTCGTAGTAGCCTAGGGCATGCTCGGTATATGGGTCCGGAGTGACCTGGCTGCTGTTGCTATATGGGGCAAAGCCTAGCCTTATTACAATTGTTCCATTTGCTATCTGCACATTATCGCCCATGTTTTCGAAATTAAAATCTTCGAAGTCTATGAGTGCGCATGGCCATGATACCGGCGGCCGGGTTGTAGGTTTGAGTTGGTTGAGGTCCTGGTCTATGTAATTGATAGCTGCTACCTGGGACTGGATACGGGCGCGGAGCGCGAGGAAGATGTTGGCGAAAGGGGAATTCATTTTTTTGGAATTTGGACTATGGAATTTGGATCGCTGTTTGAAACAAGTTTTTAGCAGCTATTTGTTAAGCTATTGGATTGGTATATTGAGCTACGCCCTTATTTCCGGTTTCGACTAAAAAGAAAACATTATTATACTACTCTAGGCCGGAAAACGGTATTCCGTAGGTTTTGTACCAATAATCTTCGGGAAGGGGGACCTGCCGGGCGAGCTCTTTGTCGATAGCTATTCTTGTTTTGAGGTAGTCGATGTCCATATCTTTTGCGAAGGTGAAACGACCGTTGGAAACGGGGTAGCCGTAGCCACGGAGTATGGAGATAAAATGCGGACTATTGAGCATGGCTGCGGTATAAATAAGGTCGCTCCGGGTGATCTCGTATTGCTGATCGAGGTGTACTTTGCTTTGGGCATAGCCGGTGCTATTGCTGCTGGTGGTGGTCTCGGTGTTGCCTAGCACGGTAATGGACAGTTCATCGTTGAGGGATTTAATAAAGGATAGCTGCAGATTACCATCGCAATTGGTTTGCTTGCCATCTTTTATTTCAAAGTCGGCCTGGCGGGGAATCATCATGGAGAGAGAACTGCCGCTTTCATCGAGTATCTTTTTCAGTTCCAGTTTTGTCTGCTCATCGTAAGAATCATATTTGATAACGCGCACGGGCTGGCCAAAGAGCTCGATATACTGGGCCCAGTCAGAAAGTCCGCCGCGCTTGTAGAGGCAGTATGGTGCGCATTTGAGCAGGATGCCGAGGTCTTTATTGTCGCCCATTATCCAAATGTTCCGGAGCGAAGTATATGGTATCCCGTCGGTACCCGACTGTTCAAATGCTATGATGCCGAGTTCGGGCTTTATATGTTTTCGGGGTATGAGATCGAAAGCAAGCTCCTGGCCGGGAATAAATTCAATGCCGGATATGCCCCATAATCTTGTTTCCATAATGGTACGCATGATGCCTCGGAAAGCCGTAGAATGGATCAGATCTTCCATTAACGAAGCCTTTTTTCCATCTGTTTCAAAAGATATCTCTTTATTCAGAACGGCGTCAATACGCTTGGCAATGACACCAGAAAGATGGCCATCGAGAATGATGTCTTCGTAGAGATCGTAGAGCCGGGAACGATTTGGATAATAAACTGATTCGGCACTTATGAGGGCGCCACGCCATGTCAAAATATCCTTACGGCTGCGATCAACAGAGCGAATGTTCAACTCGTTAAGAATGAGTGGTTCGTGTTCATGTATTGTTTTGTGAGTTCTTACCATAAAATTGTTTTGCGGCTATGAGGCATTATGATCGTGTAAAAAATTCTATCTTGTGGCTAATAAATAAAAGTGAATTTCAAATGAGACGGTTAATCGCAGACGTATACAAAATCATGTTCAAGCTTACAGAGAGCAAGGTGATCTCTCTATTTACGGCGCTGGCATACATTACTACCCTAAACGTACTGCTGATCTATGGTTTGGGGATATTGGCCGAAGGGTGGCTACCAACATCGTATGTACATATTGCATTCGCGTTTCCATATATCATCGGGGTTATAGCGGCAATGTTCGTTTTTAATTTTGTTATCATGTTGCCGCTACAAAATCTTTCGAGGAGCAAGGAAACGGGTGTGATGTATGTGCCCCTGATCGTTTACACCCTCGCGGCATTGGTATTATTTATTTACATAAAATATTTTTACCTGTACGTAGCCGAATTTTAGTCTTTGGCAGTTTTTGACGAATGTTTGCGGATAAGACGTTTAACGTGTTATCTTTATTAATCTATTACAAAACCAGAAAATGAGAAGTTTAATAGTTGCCGTTTACCGTCTCGTCTATAACGTAACCCGGTTTAAAGTGTTCTCCGTCGTAATATCGGTGGCTTATATAACGCTGCTTAATATGGTGATGATCTTTGGGCTCGGGATGCTTATGGAAGGCTGGATGCCTACATCTATTGTTCACAAATTATTTGCTTTCCCATACATCCTTTTTATTACTGCCTTAATGACTTACCTGATCATAAAGGCAACTCCTAAGCGGAAAGCTTTATCTAAGGATGCAAAAAAAGTGACCAAGTATACTGCAGTGCTCATTTATACAGGACTTTGCATACTGGTGCTTCTATACATTAAGTACAATGATAAGGTTTTTGTAGATCCCGCACCAAAACGCAAAAAATTCAAGAATCCAAAAAACGCATCTAACACCGAGAAGGCCCCCGTGAGATTTATTGCGTATACCGACTACATTCAAAACGCTCGGGCCTAACAGGTTCACCCCAAAGCAGCGCGTCAATTAATAATAATTGTTTCGTTTTGGATTACTGCCCCAGGAAATGGAGTCGCCAAGAGGCGTTCCTTCGGTTGATGTGTCGAGATAAGGCCATCCCTGCGGTTGTGCCTGACCAGCCATGATATTTTTGAGTGCACTGATGGCATCCTGGTAGGCGGTGCGATAGGCAGCGTAGTCAATACCGGCGTTAGACAGGCGCAGCAGGTGCCAGCAAGCCAGATCCTTCACAAGCGATTTGAGGTATTCATCAGTTATTGTGGGTGGCGTACTGTCTGTGCCAAAAAGCTGCGCGAGGTCGAACCGGGCGAGATACATTTTGGCTTCCTGTATCGCTGCGTTTATGGCACGATCAGTTATGGTGGTATCTGTGCGGGTGATCTCGGTGATGATCTCGGGATAAATGTTTGTGGCGAGATCGGAGGTGGTGATGATAGGCATGGCTATTGGGATAAGACCTCTCCCCGCGAGCTACGCTCCTTCCCTGGCGGGAACCCCTAAAGGAGAGGGTGAGGCCGAGTAGTGTTATGTAAAGTTGATTTAGGTTGAAACTGGTGCGAGAAATTTCATGCAGAGGCCGCAAAGTTTACGCAAAGTGCGCAAAGCCTGTGCCCGCAAAATGTTAATGCACTATTAGTCTTCGTCTTTGGATTTTTTCTTAGCGGGAGGATTTTCATCGGCATCGTCGTCGTCATCATCGCCTTTGGTTTTTTTGGCGGTGGCTTTTTTTGGGGTGGTCTTTTTGACATCACCATTATCTTCCTGTTCGATGTCGGAGGTTTCGCCGGTGGGTTTTATAGTGGTAATTTTTTTTAGCGCCCGGTCGTAGGTGATCTCATAGATATTGGTAGAGTTGTCGCCGACGTTTTCGCTTATGTAACCTATGAGGGTTTTAGCATCATCGCCGGCATCGTCGAGGGAGTCGACATAGGCTACGATCTTTACGGTCATTTTACTGGCTTTCTGAAGGGCGGGGATCTTTTTACGCTCATCACCATATTCCTTCAGCGTGAGCATTTGCCTGCGGAATAAATTATAGTCGACTTTCTGTTTTGAGACCAATTTCTTTTCGGCGGCGTTGTCCCTGAGGTCCTGTTTTCTCTCGGCTTTATCGTCCTGAGCGTGAGCGGTGATCGCGAAGGCGAGCAGGAAGAGGATGGTGAAGTATTTTTTCATTTGTGTGCGGTTTCTACAATGTAAATTTATTGATTTTTGTTTGGTATTTGTTGCATTCATTGAGTTGTGAAATCGCGAGTTAACCACCCCTGTCTACCGGCAGGCAGACCAGGCTGTCACCGGCTCCGGCCTCCCCTCCTAATGGTTCGGCGTCGCTCACCACATGAGGGGAGGTGTAGCGCACGTCTTCACGAGCCCGCTAAATTTATAATCGCCCTTTGCTTACTTGCCTTTTTGAGACGGAGATACCTTTGCCACCCTTTCTATCCAGTATTTCGTTGATCTTCCAGATGGCTCCTTCCACTGCGTCTGGGCCATCGTCGTGAGCGCGCGAGCCGGGGGCGAAGGCTAAGAACTGCTCTGCGAGGCGCAGCATATGTGGGTTATCCCGCTCGGCGGTATTAAAGTATAGCTGGCCATTGCGATGAAGTGGTTCCAGCAGGCTTTCGATACGCATGAATTTATCCGGCTTGCGGCGGGTATCGCCGCGAATGGGTATGTTGCGGCCCGTGCGCTTGCCTGCATCGCCGACTTCCTTCACGATCACATCCTGCATGAATGTTTCTTCCATGAGGTAGTAGCAGCATTCTATGCCAACCAGGTCCATGATGTGATAGTGCCAGCCGATCATTGCTGCAGTGGTGGCCTGCTCCAGAAAACATTTGATAATGTGAAATTCATTTTGCCATTTGCCCACGAGCACCGTGGCTTTATAATCGTTGGTGTCTTTATAAGAAGGGTCGGTGTAGCATACGAGGAGATCATATTCACGTAGCTGCTGTGCGGGCTTGTATGCCATTGCTTTAAACACCGACCCTTCTGTAATGGGGTTGTTGAAATATTCTTTTTGCTGGGCAGCGTAACTCTTCTGGGCCAGTACCCGCTCAATGTCTTTCTCCGTATTCTTCTGTGGCCAGGAGGACTGGCCCATGGGATCGCGAATATTGATGACTTCGCTGTGGTCTGCAAGTTTTGTGGCACGCTCTACGCAACAATCTGCAGCGATTCGATTACCGCAAAAAATGATAGTGGTAGGAGATGATACAGAACGAGTGCCGATGGCAGCTTCTTCGATCCATCGCCATTTTTTTGCGACGATCTCCGGATTGAGGCAATCGGCATCCGTGTCTACATCATCAAATAATAGTATGTCGGGGCGAGCTTCGCCATTTCTTGCACCACGGGGGCTCTGGCCCGCACCGAGCGCACGAAATGCAACTCCCTTTTCTGTAACAAATTCGCTTTCCTGCCACTTGCCGGGGTTTTGCTGCTTTCCATAGTCCTGGATCATCCGCTTGTTGTATTCAAGATTTGCCTTGTATGGCATTAGCAGGCGACATGCATTGTCAAGGCTATTGCTGATGAGCAGCACATAGCGTTTTAGTGCCCGGTCTCCCTCAATTGTTTTGTGCCCTACCAAGGTGAGGTAAAACACTTCCATCATTGTGCGTGTGCTTTTGGCAAGCTCACGGCTCCACATGCGTACTTCGTACCATTCTGAATTTTCCAGTATGCGCTTAGTGGCTTGCTTGTGAAAGACAGCCGGAGCCGCGTAGGCATAGGCAGGGAAGTAATAATTGAACCATTTTTCGGGCTCCTTTTCCAGTTCCTCTTTCCTTATACGTCGCTCTTCTTTTGATTCGTTTGCCTGTACCTCGGTGGTTGCCATGATCATTTTGACATGACCGCCCCATCGGCTAATCCATTGTTTGTCTGTCATGATTTAGTGTGTTTTACATCCCGCAAGAAAAAAACTCCCGCAAAGGCTGCCATGTATTGCATAAGAGTGCAAAGCGCGCGTGCTTACATCCCCCTAGCCCCCTTCGCCAACGCACACAGCCTGCGCTAACCTGCCGGCAGGCAGGCAGGAGGGGGAATTCCCAGCGCGAGTGGTGTATAATTGAAACACGATACTACATAATCTCTTTTGGCTGGGTGATGTCCTGCTCGCGGATAAAGACATCGAAATGTGTTGTTACTTTCCTGGAAAGCTCGGGATCGCGGCGGAGGAGCCAGGTAGTAAACACTTCGGCCACCTGGACAATTGAGGATATACCCGTTTCAGATTCCAGGTTTTTTATTGCGGCCGTGTACTTGACTATCAGGTCTACATCTTTTAAATTGTCGAATGCCTGACCAGCCCCCGTGCGGCCAGTAACTGTTTCCAAAGCTTTGTAAAAGTAATCAAGCTGCATTGCTTTAGAAGTAAGCAAAGAGCGTTTTACCTCAGGCCAGCGGCCTTCCTGTACCCATGAACGTACAATAACTTCATCTGCACTAACCTTTAGCGCAATATCCCGCACACTAATGTCCTCTTTAGTATATAGTGATCTTGCCCATTCTCTCTTCTGATCGTACGACAATTCTCCTTTCATGGCCCAAAGTTGAACCGCATTTTCCAGAATAAAAATTCTGAGTTACATGATGCGCGTTAAAAGCAATATCATGTACCAAAAAGCGCTGCGTGATAAAAAAAAATTGTGTGGATAAAATGACCGAAACCGGTGAACATGGGTTGATTAAATATTTGGGTAATTCAGTTGTGGATAGCGGTGGGTATAGGAGTCTAACGAATTAGCGTCTTTTATTTTGTTAGGATTATTTTTAATGAGACGCCTCACCCCGGCCCTCTCCAACGGAGAGGGAGATGTTATGTAATTCGGGTACAAAACTTCCATCTCTGTGAAATGATTACCTTTTGAGGTTGCGGTGTTTTTTCTTTTTGGGCTTTTGGAATGACGCGGCACCAGGCGTTGGGGTGGGGCCGAATTCTGCCGGAACAACTGCTTTAGTAACCGGGTGACCAAGGAGCTTCTCGATCTTATCGAATTTGTATTGCTCTTTCTCCGTTATAAACGTATACGCAGCACCTTTTGTAGAAGCGCGTGCTGTGCGGCCAATACGATGAATATAGTCTTCGCCATCATGTGGCACATCGAAGTTTATAACGAGGTCAATGTCTTCAATATCTATGCCGCGGCTGAGAATGTCTGTGGCTACTAATACTTTTAGCCGCTTACTTCTGAAATCGAGAAGCACCTGCTCCCGCTTTTCCTGATCAAGATCGGACTGGATCTGGTCGACAGAAAATTTCGCGCGCTTTAGTTCTTCCGTTAGTTTCTTAACACTCAATTTACTGGAACAGAAAACGAGGACACTATCAAACTGCGACTGCTGCAAAACGTATTTTACCAAGGGTATCTTTTGTGCATCGTATACCAGGAATGCCTCCTGCTTTATCTGCTCCGGCGGCTTGGAAATGGCGATATTGATCTCTACCGGCTTTTTCAATATAGTGTTGGCGAGCTTGCGAATGCCGGGTGGCATGGTTGCCGAGAACAAAAGATTCTGCCGTTCGGCGGGCATGTAAGATATGATCTTGATAATGTCATCATAGAAGCCCATGTCGAGCATACGGTCTGCTTCATCGAGAATGAGATAACGAAGGCCATCGAGCGGAACGTAGCCCATATTGAGATGCGAAATCATGCGGCCGGGAGTGCAGATAACGATATCCACACCAGATGTCAGGGCCTTTTTTTCATTGGCAAACAGGGCGCCACCGGTGCCGCCATATACCGATATGAAGCTAATGGAAGTATAGTATGATATTCCCTCAAGCGCCTGGGTGATCTGAACAGCCAGCTCACGTGTGGGCACAATGATCATTGCATTGATCTTGTGGCCTTCGTGATGCTCCGTGATGAGCTTATGTATGACTGGCAACAGGAACGCAGCGGTTTTACCGGTGCCTGTTTGTGCGGCTGCAATAATATCCCGGCCAGCAATAATGTGCGGTATCACCTGTTCCTGCACAGGTGTAGCCGTCTGATAACCCATGGCATCAATACCATCCATCAAGTCGTCGTCAAAACCAAATTCGTCGAAGTACAATGTGTATATTTTCACTAAAGATACGGAAGGTGTGGGCAATAAAGATTATTCGGGGGTGTATATGCTAGTGAAAGGCGAAAACTGGCATGCTTATTGTTAAAGTAATATTAAGACCCTAACCTTTTGACCCATGCGAACGTCTATATAAGAAATGCTATTGCACACCCTAAAAAACGAGTCTTATGATATTCACTAGAACGCAGAAGTACCGGTCAACGACGCCCAGGGAAGCCCTCAAAACCCGCCTGATAGGGCATCATGTAAAAATACACAACATGGATTTTGAGGTGGTTGAGAAAGAGCAATCACTTCGGATAATACCGCATGCTGAGCAGGCTGAGGGCATAAAAACACTACCGATCACCAAGGTGGAAATGAAGGAAGAAGGAAATAAAATGAACGTAGTGGTGACCTCTAAAATGCGCAAGCTGGACCTTGGCGGCCCTTTGCTCGTCATTATTTTCAGTTCGTTCCTGATAGCAGCATCGGTGATACTAATGCTGGTGGGCGGAGAACTAAAAATATCCTATGCCCTGCTGGGATTGGGTGTGGGGATACTCGTGCTGTTTTTTGTAAGGATGCAGATGGGGTACTACGATTACATTCGTAAGATACGCAACTATATAGAGAGCCAGATGGATTTCGCCTAAGAGTCGTGAGTTGTAAGTCGTAAGTTGTAAGTCCGCGAGCACCTGAACTGTAAGAGATATAAAGATGTTTGTGAATAGTGTGTGTGAATGAGTGAGTGTGGTTTGTGAGTTGTGTTGAATGATATTAGCCGTATTGTATGTTTCTTCGCTGGTGTTTTGCCCGGAAAGGAACATAAAATACGGCTAATATGTTTTTAAGAAGTGAATGAAAAGCTGCGAACATGGACTCGCAGAAAATACGAGGTACACGATACCTGTAGTGTAATAGAAACCAGTTCGTTAGCACTCAAAAAAGTTACATGATGTGCGATATGCGGCATATGGCGAGGCATATTTGTCACACCATAAAATCGTTTTTTGCGGAAGTGAAAAATGTGATTCACCTTTGTGCCACAAAACAACGATCTCCCTATCATGACAGAAAAATTCAAGAAAATAGACCGGCAATATGTGCTGTCGGACAGCACGGTAAATGAGTATGGGTTCCGGCTGCTTACTTCAGGATACCAGATAGATTCCTTCCAGAAAAACCCAATTGGCTATTATATGCACCGCCGCGAAGACGGCATTGCTTTAAAATGGGATGACCTGCACATTGAAGACGATAAAATACTTGGTACGCCGGTCATCAATCTATCGAACGGGCGGGGCGAACAGACCTGCAACGAGGCGGAGAACGGATTTCTCAATGCCGCATCAGTCGGCCATATAGTGGTGCTGGAGTACAGCATGGACAAGGAAATGATGCTGCCCGGACAGACAGGCCCAACAATAACCAAGTGGTACAACAAAGAATGCAGCCTTGTGGACATACCCGGAAACCAAAATGCGTTAACCCTACTGTATGATGCGCAGGAAAATGAACTGAACCTCGCCGACCTGAACATCAACCTGCCACTGATAAACGTAGTGCAGCAAAACACATTAAGAGATCTATGCGCGGCGTTAAAGCTTGTCGAAGCTGATGAAAAAACCGTGGCCGTGGCTGTGCAGGAACTTGTGGCGAAAGTGGATAACCTGGAACTGGAGAACAAATTGCTGCGTAGCGATAGACATGACCTACAGCAACAAATAGATGGGATAGGTAAAGTACGTACCCGTTTTGAAGTATCTGCACTACTGGAGCGCGCACTGGAGGACAAAAAAATAACCATAGAGTTAAGAGAAAAACTCTCCAGCGACTATGCTGCCAACCCCGAAGGGCTGAAAGCACTATTAGCTGCTATGCCTGCGTACCAATCTATAGCAGAGCTGCTTAAAAATAAACAGCAAGACCGAACAGAAGCTCAATGGCAGTGGGATGACTATGATAAAAATGATCCCGCGGGAAAGAAGCTGAAAGAGTTGAGGGCGAATGACCCTGTGAGGTATAAGGAGTTGTTTGAGAAGAAGTTTAACCCCCTGACCCCCTAAAGGGGAACCAAGCAAAGAGCTGCTTGCGGTTCTCATCTTTTGTTTTTGTCATCATCCATCTATTTTTTTTCGTTAGCGGAGGTGGGTTTTGTTCCTTCGTGTTGGATCTAAGCCGCAACGCCTCCCAATGGCAATCGGGGCTTGCGCCGGGGAACCAAGCAATGAGCTTTGTTCAGTGTTCGCCTCACTACTTTCTATCATCATACTGATTTCTTAACCGGGCCGGTGGAGGTTTTTTGTTCCATAGCGTGTGTTTTCATGAGGTTTGCCCCTCTGCCGGTTCCGGTTACTTATCTATTCTATACCGCTAGTTAACAGTCCCACGCAACGAGTGTAAAAACTTCGCGTCCGCGATTTATCGTGCGCTGCAAACATGCATACAATCAAGTGTTTCCAACACTCTATTTCAACAATAATTCTTAATCACCAAACAACAATTTAACCAATGGCAATTCAAAAAGAGATCTGGGAAGATCACATCGAAGGCAATCTGTTTAAGAACAATGAATTCCTGCTGGCATCAACAGATGCAGGACAGTATGTGCTACAAGGATCGGTGGTGCATATACCTCAAGCCGGGGCGATAGCAAACGTTGTAAAGAACCGGTCGTCGCTGCCCGCAACTGTGGTACAGCGTGGCGATACGGACATCACGTATACCCTGGACGAATACACCACAGACCCGATTCTGATTCCGAACGCCGAGACGTTTGAGCTGAGCTATAACAAACGTGAAAGTGTACTTGGAGAGTACGAATCCTCATTGCGGCAAACCGTGGCAGACAATCTACTGATAGACTGGTCGCCTAGCGGCAGCACAGGCCTTGTGGTTCGCACAACCGGGGTATCTACCGCAACCACCCTGGCCGGCACTACGGGCAACAGAGCAAAGTTTACCGTGAACGATCTAAAAAATGCCCAGTTGCAACTGAACAAACAAAATGTGCCCATGGAAGGCCGCTATGCGCTGATAAGTGCTGATATGTTCCAGCAGCTTACCGATGATATGTCGGCCACACAATACCGGGATTTCAGCGCAGCATATGATGTGAAGGACGGTGTGCTGGGCCGACTGTTCGGCTTCAACATAATGATGCGTAGCAACGTAGTTACGTACACTAATGATACAGCCCCGGTGGTAAACCCATATGGCGCAACGGCAGCCGCGACAGATAACGACGGCGTGCTATGCTGGCAGATAGGCGCAGTAGAGCGTGCATTGGGCGATATCAAATTTTTTGAGCGCGTGGGTGATCCCACTTATTACGGTGACGTTTACAGTGTAAGCGTACGCATGGGTGCGCGTCTGCGCCGCAGCGATGCCAAAGGAGTTGTGGCAATAGTGCAGGCAGCAGCTTAACAATTCGGCAGTGAGACAATGTGCCAATAAGCAACGGAGGTAACAATTCGACAATGAGACAATTCGACAATTCGACAATTTGCCAATGAGCAGCGCGAGATGCGGAGGTAAAAATTCGGCAATGAGGCAATTTGACAATGTGCCAATGGCGCAATATGTAATACGGCAATGTGCCGGTGAGCAGCAGCAGAAGTGAAAATGAAAAATGAAAGAAAAATATGCTTTCAGAGATCAAAATATGGATACTCGTAGGGGTGGCGGGAATTATGGCAACGATACTTGGTTTTATAATCAAGGTGGTAACCGGGCAAGTGATAAAAAGGCTGGATGAGATAGTGCTGGAGCTGAAACAGCTAACCAATGCCACGACGATACAGGGACAGCAGATAAAGGGCCTGCAGGAGCAGGATGCCGTGATCCACCGCCGCCTCAACGAGCACTCCAGCCGCATACACGCATTGGAGATCAAAAACAATTAGAAACGACTAAAACAACAATCATGTTCTGCACAAAAATGAAAAGCCAGATCAAAGCTTTGCTACGCGAATTTGACAACTATGTGGACGACCACATTGACATGGCGCTGAAAATAACAACAGCACTAAAGAACGTGCTTTCATCGCCTGTGGCAGATGTGCTGACGGCGATAATACCCGGAGATATATAGACGACACCATCAAGCAGGACCTGATAACGGCCCTGGGCAAAGCAATCGACGTGCTGACTATCGCGGACAACTGTAAGCAATACACAGATGTGAACGCCCTGCTGGTTTGCTTTGTTCAACAAGTGCAACAACGCGACCCGCAACTACAGGACGCCATACTGCAAAAACTAGCCAGCCTGCTAGCCGGCCACCTGGATGGACAGCGCTTAAAACAAAACCTGTATGACTTATATACACAAGGGAAGTATGCTGCTTCTAAGTCATAGGTCGTGAGTCCGCGATAGTATTTAGCAATACTATTTGGCAGACAGTCGAGGGTAGCCAATCATGTGCAATCCAAATTTTTTAACACCAACAATCAAAGTAAACAAATTATGGCTTCTGTACACTCAAATATCCCTAACACTGAAACACTGGCGGCGGCAGCACTTCAGGCTGCTGAAAGCCAGCTAGGACAATGTGAAAAACCAAAAGGAAGCAATAGCGGTCCTATGGTAAACGAATACCTCCATGCGGTGGGCCTCGCGCCCGGATATGCCTGGTGCCAAGCTTTTGTGTACTGGAGCTACGCAACCGCCGCAAAAAAGCTGAACCTGGTGAACCCAGTTACGAAAACAGGGAGCGTACATGATTGCTGGAACCATAGCAGCACCAATTCTACCGTTACCAAAATACTAAAAGCAGATGTTGAACAGCACCCTGACCGTGTGCAACCCGGCGACCAGTTTGTCCTTTTATTCTCGGGCAATGCGGGGCACACGGGAATAGTAGAGAAAGTGGAAGGAACAATACTGCACACGATAGAAGGCAATAGCAATAATGACGGAAGCCGTGAAGGTTATGAAGTGGTGAGGCACCAGCGCAACATTACTGATAAGGCCCTTGCGGGATTCATGAGGTACGCCGTTTAGAATTGCAGAAAATTTAAAAATCCAAATTCAAAAAATCCAGGTAGTAATGACCTAAAACCAACTATTTTATGAAAGATGCAAAACAATATTTCGACAATCATGAAACGGTAGAAATACTGTACTTCACAAGCGACGGCCTGGCCTTTTTTGACGAGCAAAACGCGACAAACCATGCCACTCAACTTGATGACAATACCATAAGCACAAAGACCCGAGCCGAGGTGGACAATGAACTGGCCAGCCTGGATGACGAAACATGGGACGGGGTGGAATATGATCCGCTGAATGAACCCGATGCGGAGTAGTGTGAAAGGCATCTCGCTAAGGCGCAAAGCCCGCAAATCACTCATTTTAATTTAAGGTCGCAAAGGGCGAGTGAAGTTTAATAATACAAAATCAGACAACCAAAAAATGATTTAAACATGGGTAGAGTAAATATATCGCTGGCTAATGGCCAGCTAGGAGGAACGATTCAAACAAATGATGGGATCACCGGGCTGGTGGTTACCGGGGTGAGCGAGTCTGGTGGTTACACCATAGGCACACCGATACTTGTGACCAGCATGGCAGACGTCGCAACCGCCGGAATCACCGAGACGAACAATCCTTTTGCAATAAAGCAATTGCAGGAATTCTACGACGAAGCGGGGACGGGGGCACAGCTTTACGTGCTGCTGACACCCGCAACTATGACCATAGCCCAGATAGCAAGCGACAGGACCGCAGATGCGGCGAAAGCTCTACTGGATTTTGCAGCCGGCAAAATAAAAGTGCTTGGATTGCTGAGCGATGACCTGGCAATCGCTGCGGCGGGAGGAACAATATCGGTAACAGGGGCACTGAATGATGATGTATATACAGCAGCCGCGAACATGGCTGTGTTGGCCCAGGCGTATTTCGTAGCGGAAAAACCCTTCAGGGCAATAATAGGCGGGACATCGTATAACGGCGTACCGGGAAGTCTTACAGACGAAACCGACGGAACCACAAACAACAGAACGGCAATATTGATAGGAGACACTAATATCACTTACAGCAGTGCGTCTGCGTGTGTAGGACTGCTCCTGGGCGTTGTTTCTTCAATACCGGTGCAGCGAAAAATAAGCAGGGTGAGGACCGGAGCACTGACCAATATTAATGCCTATGCTGGTAGCGCTACGGTGGAAGCCACAGGTACCGATATGGAAGTGATCGCCAGAAAGGGGTACATAACTTTTACAACCTATCCGAATGTAAGCGGCTATTTCTTTAGCGGCGACCCTATGTGCACCGCAACCACTGATGACTACTGCATGCTGGCCCGCGGCAGAGTAATTGATAAGGCGCATATACTCGCGTATACCACTTTTGTGCAGGAGGTAGATGATGAGGTGCCGGTGAATGCCGATGGTACGCTGGACTCCGGCTTTTGCAAGTGGCTGGAACAGCAGATCGTGAACCAGGTGAACAATACGATGACTGCCAATAAAGAGATCAGTAATGTGAACTGCTTTATTGACCCCGCACAAAACATACTAAGCACCAACCAACTGAATGTAGTGCTGAAAATAACACCCGTGGGCTATGCAACCGATATTGAGATAAGCCTGGGGTTTCAGCAGTAGTCTGAACCATGATTTGCCTGATTAAATGATCTACCTGATTTTTTTAACGCCAAAATTTTAGACAATGCCATCAATACCATTTTTTGATAGTAAGGATTGTGAGTGGGCGGATATGACCGTGATGTTTGCGGGATCGCCACTGACCAAGATACGCGGGGTGAAATATAAAGCCTCGAAAGAAAAACAATTGCTGCACAGCGCGGGCGATGAGCCTATAAGCATACAGAGCGGCAACCGCACTTATGAAGGCCAGATAAAAGTGCTGAAGGGTGCGATAGACGATATGAACCGGGCAGCAATAAGCGCCGGTGGTGATGACATCCTGGATATGCAGTTTGACATAGTGATCACCTACAAGCCCCAGGGAACAAGGCCATTACAGACAGATACTCTGGTGAGCGTGGAGGTGAAGGACTTTGAGAAGGGGTGGGACCAGGGCGCTAAGAATATGGATGTGACGCTGCCGATCGTGTTTATGAAGTTGATAACACAGTAACCTTCACCCCTGCCTAACCCCCCAGCCCCCTGAAGGGGGAGTGCTTTTGAGCTAAGGGATTTAGCAAAGGATATCTATAGAACATTCTCCTGCGACTGATAAATTTCCGGCAGGCAGGAGAGCGATTTGAAATGAACGATCATTAAACAAACTTTTATGAAGGATAACAAACTAACGGGGCAGGCTACTGATGCCGAGATAGCTGAATGGAAGGCTAAGCACAAATATGGCATTTATGCGCTGGAGGCGGGCGGGCATGTGGGGTATTTTAAAAACCCGGACAGGAACGAAATCAACTTTGCGATGAGCAAGGCCGACAATGATAGGGTGCTGAATGTGTTTGAAGGGCTTGCCAGCGTAACGTTCATCGGCGGCAGCAGAGAGTTGCTTGAAGATGATCAACTTTTTATAGGTATCTGCCAGGAGCTGAAGGTGAAACTGGAAGGTAAGCGGGCGAAACTGGTAAACTTATAGAGGAGTCGCGCGGGGGCCCGGCGCGCGATTCCTTTGGCTACCTTGAGACGCTGCTTGAGTACTACCTGCCGGGCCTTGACCACCGAGCACTTAGTGATGAGGCGTTTGCACAGAAGCTGGCACATTTGCAATACATCAGGAAACGGGATCGCTAAGATGTAGCAGAGCCTGGGATCTTGAGATATCCTGGCGTATTGCAAATGTCCTTTGTTAACTGTTTCATTTTTTGTCAGTCGTGCATAAAATGGTATACCGATCAAAATCCTTGATGTGATCAATAAAAATTTCTAGGTGTACATAATGTGATGGCGTTTCCCATTTAATTTATCATGCAGCTGTTTTCTTATTATTCTAACCAGGAGACTGCATGCTTTTTTGAGGTTTGTATAATGCAGTTGGCAACTCCCAATCCTTTATTTTACTTATGAACAATTTTTGGGTATAAATAATGTGCAGCCAATCGTTCTTTATGTAGCATTTTGCAAATAAACTTTTTAGGTGCGGAAGCGGATAGTTGCCAGGAAAAAAAAGCCGTCCGCAATCAATGAACTTTACATAAAGCAGCAAAGTATCTCCATTGTATTTGGGTACGCAGTCAAGATCAAGCTGGTTAATCATTACAGCAAACGGCACTTTTCCATTCAGCATATTTGGTACATCCATAATTCTCGATGTGGAGTCGATTAGAGGGGAATACCACTCTCCGATGAATTGTTGTTGTTGTGTTGTTACAGCAATTCCAGAAGGCACCCCCGTATATTTATACAAAATGGTGTCAAGTTCATACTGTTTAATATGCTCCTGGTACGTTTCGTGCGTATAGATAATGCGAAGTCTGCCCCTATCTAAGTAACACTTTGCAAACAGGCTGCCGAACAAGGGCATAGGCACGTCACTTAACTCGCTATGAAAATTCCGATTCATATACATGAATATGGTATCCTGGCTGTACTTCGGCGTGCAGGTAAGCTCAACGTATCCATCCGAAACTATAAAAAATCTCGCGCTATCATTTGTTATTAACAAACAATCAGACAACAGGCTGTCATCCAGCCAGTCTTTTCTTTCCCAATGGCCTAAGAAGTCGGCAGGTATAGATTTAGGTGCAGACGTAGGAACCGACACTACTGCATGATGGTGCTGTGTACAGGAGAACAGTGATATTAACACCACAGATACAATAACAGCTTTCAATTTGGGAAGGTTATTTAATTTCTGATGAATAAAACGCAGCTTAAAAATACTTAGTATAAACATTGTAAAAAATATTTGAATGCCATCACTTGAATATTATGAAACGTTACTGTCTAATCCGAATGTGCAAGCTTATTTGCATGTGATACGCTATGGGGAGGATGGACTAGGAGCAGATGGTTATCGAAAAATGATAGGCGGTACACTATTTAATGATTTTAGCCTACGTGACCGCTGTAATCATGCGGGCTAATGCTCAGGATCGTTCGGGCACTGACAGCTCTGTCCTTTTTCATTGAGCAGAAATATGCCTTCTTTATGACGGTAAAGTCTCACCTGGGACAGCAGCCACCGGGATCTTTCAGAGAACAAGGAATCATTATTAGCAGACCTCACAGAAACCGAGGACTGCCAATATGGGTCATAAATCAGGTAGTAATAAACGTTGCAATCGTTTTTTCTTGTGCTGATGTAAAGGCTATCTTTTGTTTTGTGATGGCCGTGACTAAAACATAAGTCTAAGCCAGCCTTCAATTCCATTTCGGGGGTACTAGGCTTGCCTCCTGCGGGGAACATACTCATGATGTCTCTTGAAAAGAGAGTAAAACGAAAAGTGTCTGTTTTACTGCACATTTCTGCCATTGTAAATGGCCATTGGTCTTTATAAAATTTGCACTTGTAACCTTTCAGGTGAATCTGTGCTTCGCAACTGAGCGAAATAATGATCTGCAATAAGCAAAGCAATAGGTTTTTCATTTTAATATATTAAGGTAGTATAAAAACAGGACAATGCCACGAAAAAAGAAAAAGAAATTATTGATTAGTTCGTCATTAAAACCAACAATTGATATATCCAAAGCATTAGAATTTAAAAAACACTTAATTGCTTATGGATATAAAAAGCCTGCATTGGATTTTCTTTTGTATCAGGCAGCAAATGAAACGTTGGGATTTACTAGTCTAGTATCAAAAGATGATTTTAATTTTGGAGGTGTTAAGCATCAAAAAACGTTCAGCAAATCTGTGATGGGCAGTATAAAACATTCTGCACCAGCAAAAGAAGATGAAGGAAAAAGTATATCATATGGTTCCTACAAAAGTATAGATGATTTTATTGAACATTGGGAAAAGCAAGCACATCTTGGAGAAATGATACATGACAACAAGATTGGCCCACCAATTCAAGCCGATAATTTGAAAGAATATGTACATAGATTAGCTCTTAATCATTATTTCCAGACAACAGAAGAATTTTATTATTCATTAATGCTGGGTTCCTATCATAAATTATTGAAAGCAGGAATATTAGATGACCAACCAGCAGATCTGAAAAGCAAGTTTATTCCGGCAATATCAATTCCCAACATAAATTTTGCCGATGATCTTCGGATACCGGCACTTACTATTGACACAGCAAAAAATATACAGACGTCAGTAAAAAAAATCCGCAGTAATAACAGCCCTTTATATCCTGCGAAATGGAAATTCGATGAAAATAGCCGGGATAACGACAGTTCCATAATAGAGCGCAATAAAGAGCTTTTCGACCTTTTTAAAGTGGATCAGTATGGGCAGCCGTCTTTAAGAAATAGCAATGAGCAAATTAAAAATCCTGTCCTGGGCTATCCTGCCCTAAAAGATAATTGGATAAATCCGGAATCGCTACAGCTCCTTTCAAATGCTTTGCCAATACCTGGCGCCAGCGGTATAGGATTAGCGCAAAGCCAAGCAGCGCTTGATGCGGGTACGCTCTTTAATACAGATGAAATAAGCGGCGCGGATATGGACGGGAAATACAGACCGCCGGGGAATTGGGGCGGCGATGTTTTTGGAGATGGGAACAACGATACGGGCATATCAACTGGAAGCTTTGCCAACCAAAATGATGAAACCGGAAGCAATATTCAAGCTGATGATCTAAGCGCTGCAGGAAGTAACCAAGGGCGAACAGTAAACATAAATCTCAACACGCCGCTGATCGGAAATTTTACAATAAATACAAATGAGGGCAGGGGCGGAATAGCTGATCTGAGGTCAAACGTAGAGGATGCGCTGCTTGAAATTCTTAACAGTGCAAATGCAGCTTAGTTGTTACAGAAAAAAATTATTCATGTTTATACACAATGGTAGATAACCCCCAAGCTTTAATGTGATCCTTGAAATCCTTTTGTGTATATACTATCCGCAATCCTTGTTTCACAATGTAGCACTTTGCAAAAAGGCTGTTTGTACGTGGAGGGTAATAAGTTGGTCCCCAGAAACCGCGGCCTGCATCATGAGCAATAACATATAAATACAAAGTGTCACCCCTGAAAACATTTTTACAATCAAGGCCAAGCTGATCGTTAACATCAAATATAGTAGTTTCCTTAATTGTCAGGATCGTGTTGGAAAGATTCTCCTCGCAATCTACTGTTCTATACCATTTGCCTTTGAATTTATCAGGTATTGTTCCGCTGAATGAAGTCAGCACAAGAAGAGATACAATTAACAAGCAAAAAAATGAAATTCTTTTTTTCATAAGGTAACAGATCTTTCTGCAAAATAATAGTATATGTCCCATAAAAAAAAGCCTTTACCAAAGAAGAACAATATACCAATTAAGAACTCAGCGTATTATCAAAATCTGCTGCTGAACCCTAATATAAATGCATATCTTCTGACGATAAGAAGGGGCGAGGGCACTCTAGGTGATAATGGCTATTATAAAACATTTGGTGGTGGTTCGATCAGCACGCTTGATGTTAGGCCGGCGCATAAGATATATAAAGCCGTACACAAGCATAAACCGAAGTCAATGTTCGATACGGTCAAGGTTGACACACTATATTCATCAGCAGTTGGAGCATTCCAATTCCTGAATTCGGATACGCACCCATATTGGGACGAACAAGCAGATGCATTTGGTTGGGATGATATATTGCCTGTTCACCAGGAAATCGGAGCACTACATAAAATAGACGAGCGACATGCTATACAAGATATAATGGGTGGCGATATAGTTTCGGCCATATCTAAAACGGGTAGCGTATGGGCATCTTTACCAGGTTCCAACTATCATCAGCCAACTCAAAAGCTTAACGAGGCCCTGGCGTTTTATCAAGCCAGCGGCGGGGCTCTGAACGGAGTTGGACAGAATGTGGTCGTGCCTGCATTAGTAAATCTTACGAAAAGAACAAAACACGGCAATCCCAAAGCAGGCAACAACAATGTAAGCCGCGAACAATCACTATGGAATATACCTCAAACGGAGACTGCTGGCCAAAATTTACAGTCAAGGATTAATAGCGCTGGTAAAATAAGTGGCATAGAAAAGCCCCAAAAAGCCGCAACAAGCGGTGTCCATGGCAACAACATGGATTCAATAACGGCTATGAATAAGCGCTTCTTTGAACTGTTCGAGATGAACTACCCGGATCAATCACTACTACCAATAAAATCTGTTGAGGATAAAAAAAACAAGCTTTTCGATTGCCTGGCGATGAAAACTACATTTGCAAACCCAGGATTGCAAAACTTCCAATTATCAGCCACACCCTTACTGGACACCAGTGCCATGATCTCCAGATACTCTGAGAACTGCGTTAATGCAGGTCAAAAATTAATTCCCGTAATGCAAATCGAAAATCCCGCTTTTCGGTATGGAAATCATGATAACGTGCCAAGGTTACGGGCAAATAGTCACTATGAAGAAGATAGCAGTGAAAATAGCTCTGCAAACCAGCACCTGGCGGGCACAAGCCGAACACTAAACATACATTTCAACACTCCTTTTATTGGAGATTTTACAATAAATGCCACCGATACAAGCAATGGTATAACAGATCTTAAATCATACGTAGAAGAAGCGCTGCTTGAGATTCTTAACAGTGCAAATGCAATACAATAATCATGGCGGAAATAACATTCAGTTTAGCGGATCTTTTTGAACAAACGTTCGGGTATAAGACCCAGGCATTTGACCCTAAGTTCAATACAGTGGTTGGGGAAAACTCACTATCGCCGGGGAGAAAGGAAAACGGCGCGCAAGGCTCACCTTACTATTCTTCTGATGCTTTGGGCCGTGAATATCATATGCCGGTTACCATCACTTATCAGGATGCATCGCAGAGTAATGGGTTAATAACCGGAGCTGGTGGCAGTTCCGACCAGGGCAGTACCGGAGGACTCAGTAAGTGGGACCTACCCTACCCGATAATATCTATAACCAGCAGAAAGACGATAGTGGAAACACCACTTACCGGACGCAGGGGCACGGTGAAAGAACTCATCAATATACAAGATTACGAAATCACTGTAAAGGGATTCATAATCGGCAATACCAATGAATTTCCGGAAACTGATGTAACCACATTGCGTACGATCTACGAACAAAATGTGGCACTATCTATTCAATGCCCGCTCACAGATATTTTCCTGCTACGGCCAGACAGGAGCGGCAGCGACCAGGTGGTGATCCGGGAACTATCATTTCCGGCGATAAGCGGAATAAAGAATGTGCGGCCATACCAGCTTCGCATGGTGAGCGATGAACCTTTTAACCTGGTAACTATTTCCTGAAGCATTTCCAGATGACTTTTATTCACGAAAAAGAGAAATGATGTTTGTTTTAAGCAGTGATATAACTATTGGCAATTTCCGGTTTGGCGGGGAGCATGAAGTGAGGATAAAACGGAGCCTGTACAGCATAGCCGATACCGCAGTCATAAGGATCCCGTCCATTGCAAAGGTTGTTACCGGGAATAATACACAACCGGGAGTTGTCACAACCGGGAAACAGTTCAGCGATGGAGATCCCGTTATTATCAAACTGGGTTACGATGCTGACTTACAAACAGAATTCGTAGGTTTTGTGAAGCGCCGCAACGTGGATATGCCGCTAACGATAGAATGTGAGGGGTATAGCTGGTTGCTGAGAAGAAACAATCTAGACATTTTCGAAAAGTCGATAACCATAAAAGACTTGCTGCTGAAGGCTGTTGCCGGCATAGACAAGAATTATGAAATCAAGGTGCAATGTACAGTTGATTACACGCTTGAAAATGTTTATATACCAAACGCGAGGGGTTTTGATATAATAAACAGCATCTTACAATACACAGATGGAGCCCTGAATTGCTGCTTCATACAGCCAGATACTTTATGGTGCGGACTGGTGTTTACACCCTACGCTAACGGAAATGATGTTTTTGAATTAGGCAAGGTCAATTACAAACTGGGATACAATGTTGTAAAAAATAATACCTTAAAAGAGCGCCTTACTGAAAACGACCCCGCGAAGGTGACCTACAGTACGCGGCTCTCTACCGGCGATAAAGTATCTCAGAGTTCAGACGTTTTTACGGATTTTGTGCGTACCCACAATAAGATCCTAACCCAGGTGAAGGACGCAACGACATTGACTCAACTAGCAAATGAAAAAGCCTACAAATTAAATTACTCCGGCTATGAGGGAAGTATCCACGCGTTCCTTCAACCCTACGTAACGCCCGGGTACCAAGCATACGTAACAGACGAGCAATATCCTGAAAGAAATGGCAGCTACCTGATAGAGGGTACTGAAGTGCGTTTCGGGATGAATGGAGCGCGTAGATTAGTGGAAATAGGCGTTATGGCAGGCTTCGCAAAATAATAAGAGAATGAGCAGGAACACAGCAAAAATAAAAGCGGGATTAAGGGCTCTTACTGACAAGCCGTATGAGATCATTAGCGGCACCGTGGTCGATGGTAGTGTGGACACTAGCGAATATACCTTTAGCGTACAGCCCACTGATGCCAGCCTGCCTATAGAAGGCGTGCTGCTGAGTACGATCAGCAACGGCAATGGCGCCATACTTATACCAAAGGACAACAGCAACGTGATCATCGGCACTATAGATGGGCCAGGCGCCTGGTCGCTGATCAAAGCAAATGAATTGGAAAAGGCTATTGTAACCATAGGGAACGTGCAGTATGAAATGGACGATACACAGGTGAATATTAAGAATGGTGAAGTTGTGCTCAATCTTGGCACCAGTGTATTCAAGATGAGTACAAGCAACGAGAGCTTATTTGGCATCCTGAGCGATCTTTTAAACGGCCTGGCATCGCTGGAGGTGGCCACCGTAGTCGGAGGAAGCCCTGTCACAAGCTCTGTTCCGATTAATGCAACCACTTTTGTTAATCTGCAGACTAGACTGAGCAATCTACTAAGCGCATAAATATTAAAACGATGGCAAGACAAATGATGGATGTAGCATTGAGCGAGACCGAAGATATTTCAATAAGCAACGGCGACTTTGTTGCAGTGGAAAGCACAGCTCAGCATCAACGGCAACTGATTTTGAATAACAAGGGTGATTTTAAGCAGAACCCTAATTCCTGCGTCGGAGCGTTCGACTACCTGGATGACGACACCCATGCAGACCTCATGCGCGCAATAAGCATAGAGTTCACAAAAGACGGTATGGATGTAGTCAGTGTACAATTAACGCCCGATGGAATAATTAAAACAGACGCCTATTATAAATAGCAGACGCGATTTTAAAAAAGATTTACTGACCGAGGGATGAGCTGTACTCATACCTCACAATTAGTGGAAAATGGCGACAACATATACAGTAAAACCAAATCAAAGTTTGTGCGATGTTATCGTACAAGCAACAGGGTCCCTGGAAAGCGGAATGCAATTTTGCCGGGATAATAATCTGAGCATAACCATGGTACCTGATGCCGGGATAGTATATGCGGTAAGCGATGCAGTCGTGGCATTGCAGGACAACAGTATATTGCAGCAATTTTCTCAAAATGGAGTTACGGTTGGCACGCTGGATGCAACGATCACACCGCCACCACCACATGTTTACAGCAGGGTCTTGACAATAGATCATACACAATGCGGTCACGCCGACAGTGTTTACTTCCCCGTACTGGTAAGCGTATCTGATACTTCGCTTAAGACTATTGGAAACGGTGGGCACGTATGCAGCGGTGATGGAAGCGACATCTTATTCTTCAAAGATGCAGGAGAAGTCAGTAAGCTGAATTGGGAGATAGAACTTTACGACGGTACCGCCGGAATACTCATAGCATGGGTGCTGCTGCCGATAGTGAGTTGCACCACCGATACCAACTTCTACATGCAATACGGCGATCCCGGTATCAGTAGCTTTGAGGGTGGTAGTGCGGGCAGTGTATGGAACAGTAATTACATAGCGGTATATCACCTCGGCAGTACGCTGACGGCAGACGCCACCGCACACGGCCAGGATTTGAACAATGTAAACTCCGTTACAAAGGTTACCGGAAAGATCGGCGATGGCGCGCACTTCTCCTCAGCTTTATTTCAATCTCTGCTACGCGATTATGTTCCTGGTCTGCCACAGGGGCCCGCTGAACGAAGTATGACTTGTTGGTTCCAGATGGCTGCCAACCAATCTCAGGAGTTCTTCGGATATGGTGATAACCGTGGCCTTGGTTATTATAGCCGTTTTGCATTTTATTATACCGGAAGCAATGTTCTTTGTGTCGAGGTATCCGGCGCATCGTCAAGTTTCCCCTGGGTTTATGACACTAACTGGCACAAAATGACCGCTGTGCTGCCGGCAGGAGCCACCGACTTGAACCAGGTACTCATATACTTTGATGGCGTATTGCAAACTGTGACTATGTCGCCCTCAAGCGCCATACTGCTTACCAGTAATGAACAACTGGCACTCGGGCAAATACCAACATATTATCTGGATACATTTTTCAGCGGGACACTAGATGAAGTGCGGATCATGGACAAGGGTATATCGGCGGACTGGGAAATAACTGAATACAATAACCAGAACAATCCGGGCGATATAGGCGCAAGCGGATTTATTACCTATGGTAGCGAATACTAAAAACGCTTTTCACCCGGGCAACTAAACAAACGTTTTTTCTAAAATTTCAATGATTTTTTATGGCTAGGAGTATAGCACAAATTCAGGCGGCATTGGTAGCGCAGGTGCAAAGCGACCCCACACTCGGACCACTGCTTACCAGCACGAGTGTGGTGGCAATCTGGAACTTATGGACTTACGTAGTGGCCGTGTGCCAATGGACACTGGAGAATTTATTTGACGCGCATAAAGATGAAGTGACAGGAATTATAGCCACCCAAAAACCGCACAGCTTGCAATGGTATGTAACTATGGCAAAGGCTTTTCAATTCGGTGTTGCGCTACCTCCCGACAGCGATATGTATACAGTAGTCCCGCCCGCCGACTCAACGGTGTTGATCATAAGCAATGCTGCTGCAATCGAACTGGTCAACCTCGTCAGGATAAAAGTGGCAAAAATGGTCAGTGGGAGTTTAGCTCCATTAAGCTCGATCGAGTTGACAGCATTTACAGCCTATATGGCAAAGATAAAGGATGCAGGTGTTCGCCTGCAATGTACAAGCAGCATCGCGGATACATTTCAGCCCACAATAGCCATATATTATGACCCCCTGGTACTGAAGAACGACGGAAGCAGAATAGACGGCACAGCCACGACGCCGGTGAAGGATGCAGTTAACGCCTTTCTCGATACGCTTCCGTTCAATGGAGTATTTATTCTGAACAATTTTATCGCGGCAATGCAAGCAGTGCCCGGCGTAATAATCGCTGACGTACAAAGTGTTCAAGCCTTCTACGGGAGCGTTCCGCCCGAAGTAATAGCTGTGCAATATACCCCGGACGCTGGCTATATGGCGCTCGATACGACTTGGTTTGGCGGACACATAAATTATGTGGCATATAGCGCTTAGCATAGAACGCTGATCCCTTTTGATTTTTGACTTTTGAATTTGCAATATGAGTGTATTTGATGTTGATTTTAGCAGCGCGGGATTACCGAAGTATTTAACGCCCGTTAGGCTGCGGCTTTCAAAAATGCTGGCTTGGTTGCAGGCGTTGGTGAGCCCGGTTAATTACCTGTATGGTTTGTTTGGCGCAAACCGCGCAAATGACTTGTATGATCTGTCTCACAATGGCCAGGTTTGTTATCTGCAGGCCGCACTGAATGATGTTTTTGATAACATAAGCCGACGCATATTTATTGTCGACGGGCCATATGTGGACCCCGATTTCATCTACCAGGTAATTGAAGCCAAACCCTTGCCAATAGATTTGAACAGCGAGATCGGTAGTGGTGTCATACCAGTGCCAGACCCCGTGCCGCTATACACCAGCGCGGAAACCTACTTGCTGGGGGTGCAGTTTATCGTGGTTGTGCTACACACGGTAGCTAGCTCACCCACATATGATATAAACAGGTTGCGCGCAATAGTGGACAAATATCGGTTGGCAGGCAAAAATAACTATTCCGTTATAGTTGTCTGAAACCGCCGCCCTTTAAAGAGGAGCGTTTTTTGGTTAAGACATTATGCTGTAGAGTATTACCTGAACATATAAAAACAATTTCATGAAAAGTATTGATTTTACAAAGCCTAGTGGCTTTCCGCTGACACAAGACCAGCTGGGCTATATGCAAACCGCATATACAGAATGTCTTAACGCCCTCGTAGCAATAGGCGGCAGCGGACCTTTCGCCATCAGTGGATGCGTAGTCACTAAAACACTGGTCAGCGGAACGACATTCAACTATTCCGTAACCGCAGGCTGGGTATACTACAACGGCAGTATGATACGAGTTCCTGCGACAAGCCTTACCGGGATAGATGAAAGCGTCAATGCAGCGTATATGCTGGTGACGCCTACTGCTGCGCCGCTCTCATTTTATAACGGCAGTAATCCCAATGTGATCCTGGACAGCAGTATAAGCCTCGTTGCGCAAGTGATAGGCACTGCCGACGATAGTACACATTTCTTGTTGAGTGAGTTGATACCCTTTGGCGTTAGCTTCGGTAATAATAATAAGGAAAGCGCCTGGAACACTTTGATCGTAAACACTGCACCTGCTGATGGTGGCGTAACCGGCAACATTTATTACAAGAAGAACTTCCTCACAAATACACTGCAGTTGAGAGGTTTTTTAAGCGCTAACAATGCTCAGAATTTCGCGGCATCGCCTGCAAGTCTGTATCCTTTGATGTGTACTTTACCTACTGGGTATTGGCCAGCCAATCCTTCCGCGTTTTTTATGGCTAACAAATTTTTCGCGACTCAGATATTAGATGATACAGGCATTGACTATATCAGAAATGTTGAATGTAGCGTTAACGTGGCCGGACAGCTATTAATAAGATGGATAAGGCCAAACATATCAATTACAGGATATAGTATTGAGTTCAATACAATAATACCACTGGATTGATGATCCCTATACCCTTGACGCACTCTGCCTCGTAAAAAGAAGGAGATACACAATAATAAAGAGCATGGAGGTCAGCGATGAAGCAATTATTTTCAGCAACAGGAAGCCAAAGTTCGAAAAATTCCAAAGTTCTATCGAGAAGAAGACAAAGTGGTGCAGCACAATTAAAAACGCACTGTATACCAGGAAGGGCATCCAGCCCATGCTTCTTATAGATGGGTGCTGGCCATCATATTCTGAGAGATTACGTGGCAGTAATGCGCTCAGCACATTGGTCCGGAGGTAAGCAATAACAACAGTTGCAAAGGCATGCATCCCGGCAGTATTCATAAAAGAATCAACTGTCAGGCCTAGCCCAAAACCCATAAGCAACAACGCCCATACCGGAGTTTCGAAGGGAAGAAGAAGAATGAACAATGGGTAAACATAGGGGATGAATACCGGGAAACCGGCAGGCTCGCTCCACCAGCGCAGCGTGATCTTATTGAGGATCAGCACCTGCAGCAGGATGATAATGCAGAAACGTAAAATATTTTTTAAGTAAACGTTCATTTCTTTCCTTTTTTGTCATCCTGAGCGAAGTCGAAGGATCATTCGACCTCACCCTCCCCTTGGGGGAGGGCCGGGGAGAGGCCACTACTTTTTAGCCGACGAATCTTCCACGATCTTTTTTTCTATTACCATCTTATTTTCGATCACATAAACATACTGCAGATTATGGAAGTTCGTTGACGATTGCAGGTAAATCAGTTGCATCGCATTCTTTTTCACTACAACTGTTTTCAGCACAGTACCTATCAATATATCGGGAGAAAAAATAGAGAAGATCGCAGTATAAACTGAATCTCCTTTTTTCACTTTTACTTGCTGCGGCACATCCGTCATTACCAGTACATCCGGTTGCTTCTCATCCCATATTATGTATCCGTTCGTTCCGTCTTTCAGCTTCGCGCTTACTTTTTGCTTGGAGCTTAGTATAGAGAGCACGCTCGCAAAATGAGCGGATACATGTTCCACGCGGCCCACAATTCCGGTACCCGAAATTACTGCCATGTTTTTGCTTATGCCATCCTTAGATCCCCTGTTTATGGTAATGTAGTTATCGCTGGCGTTCGTGGAGTTATTAATAACCCTGGCTGTACGGTACAAATAGTCGGCAAACTTCACGATGTGTGTGGACGAATCTGTAGGATATAATTTACGATGCACCACGCTGTCTTTCAATGTATCTACACTGTGCAGTTGGTCTATCTCGTTCCTGAGCCGTGCATTTTCATTTACAAGGCTATCGTTCATTTTCCGCAATCCGAAGTAGTAAACCACGTCGCTTTGCTTCTTATATACAAGCCCGGATACCATGTTGGCCGAGCTAATGATGTCATTACCCTGCAGCGTATTAGTATGCTCTATAAGTATCACGCATACTATTTCCAGGATCAGAAATAATATGAGGTTAAAAAAGCGCCGTACAAAGAGTATGAAATTGCGCACTTTTTATTTGGAATTTGGTAGTTCGGCTTCGCTCACTATGACAAAATGGAATTGGGAACCTTGCCTACCGGCAGGCAGGTTAGGATGAAGACTTAATTTTTGCAGCATCATATCTGACTTGATTTTTCTCCGTATTTATGCGTAATTACTGAAAATGGCGCTCGTTCAAAACAATCCAAACTACTAATTACAAATTCCCAATTCCACAAAAATTACTTCATTAAAAAAGGCATTCTCGCAATGTTCTTAAGTGCCATGCCTGTGCCACGCACTACTGCACGAAGAGGATCATCTGCCACATGCACCGGTAACTTTATTTTGTGCGAAATACGTTTGTCCAGTCCACGCAGCAATGCCCCGCCACCGGTCAGGTAAAGCCCACGGCGATAAATATCAGCGGCAAGCTCGGGAGGTGTGCTTTCCAGCGCCTTTAAGATAGCTTCTTCTATTTTGAAGATCGATTTATCCAGCGCTTCCGCCACTTCCTGGTAGGACACCATGATCTGCTTTGGAATACCGGTTACCAGGTCGCGGCCGTTTACAGCAATATCATCAGGTGGGTTGTCCAGTTCCTTTAGTGCAGAACCCACATGTATCTTTATTTGTTCTGCAGTACGCTCACCTATCATCAGGCTGTGATAGCGGCGCATGGCCTCCATAATGTCCCCGGTAAATTCATCCCCAGCAATACGAATGGATTGGTCGCATACAATACCTGCAAGTGCGATCACAGAAATGCCTGTGGTGCCACCGCCAATATCAATGATCATATTGCCGGTCGGTTCCTCCACGTCTATACCTATACCCAGGGCTGCAGCCATAGGCTCATGTATCATATACACCTCTTTGGCACCTGCCTGTTCTGCCGAATCGCGCACTGCCCTTTTTTCAACTTCGGTAATGCTCGATGGGATACAGATCACCATACGCCAACTTGGAGGGAACATTGGTTTTTTGGGATAAACCAATTTTATCATCTCCCTCAACATCCCTTCAGCAGCATTAAAGTCAGCAATTACACCATCTTTAAGCGGCCGTATTGTTTTGAGATTCTCGTGGGTTTTTTCATGCATCATCATGGCCTTCTTGCCCACAGCTACAATTTTGTTTGTAGTCCGGTCAATAGCTACTATTGATGGTTCATCCACCACCACCTGGTCGTTATGTATGATAAGCGTATTGGCAGTGCCAAGATCTATTGCGATTTCCTGTGTAAGAAACTTAAAAAAGCCTAAAAAACTCATTATGGCGGTAATTTTATAATAATCGCAAAAATGCGAAAAAAGTAATACAGTTTAGGATAGTTTTATCCTGTTCGGCAAAATTATGCAAATAATTATCCCCGAACGGGTAATTTGTAAGATATATGTGCAAAACGCTACAGCAATTAGACACTTTTAACATATGAGCGATGCTGTGCGACATATGGAGCAAGCACGTAATGTAAAATCCAATCACTATTTTTTTATACTTTTGCGCCTCGGGCGTTGAGCCCGATTTCCATATCTGCTCATCGCGTCTTTGATTGTTTAATTTTTTAATTTCTAATTTCAGAATGCCACGCGATCTTTCTATTAAAAGTGTCCTTATCATCGGTTCTGGTCCCATTATTATCGGGCAGGCTTGCGAGTTCGACTATTCCGGCACACAAGCTGCCCGCAGCCTTCGGGAAGAAGGGGTAAAGGTGATACTGATAAATTCTAACCCTGCCACCATAATGACCGATCCGATGATGGCAGACCGGGTCTATCTGCTGCCGCTGACTGTGGAAAGCATAGAGCAGATACTGGAAGAGAATGAAATAGATGCCGTGCTGCCAACAATGGGTGGACAAACAGCGCTAAACCTTGCCAAAGAAGCAGACGAACTGGGTGTGTGGGAGCGCTTTAATGTGAAGCTCATAGGCGTGGATATAAAAGCAATAGACAAGGCGGAGGATCGCGAGCTGTTCCGCAAATGGATGATACAATTAGGTGTTCCGGTCGCAGAGGCCAGAACAGCTAATTCATTATTGGAGGGAAAGGAGTTTGCGCAGCAGATAGGGTTGCCTATTGTTATCCGCCCATCATTCACATTAGGTGGTTCGGGTGGCGGCATTGTGATGCATAAAGATGAACTCGACGGGGCACTGGAGCGTGGCCTTACGGCATCGCCTATGCACGAAGTACTGGTAGAAAGAGCAGTATTGGGATGGAAGGAATTTGAATTGGAACTGCTTCGCGATAT
Organism: uncultured Bacteroidota bacterium; assembly: GCA_903905065.1. Classification (GTDB taxonomy): domain Bacteria; phylum Bacteroidota; class Bacteroidia; order Chitinophagales; family Chitinophagaceae; genus Nemorincola. Next base: position 91,887 of record CAIVEW010000039.1, read on the forward strand.
GAATGACAACGTGGTGATCATTTGTACCGTCGAGAATTTTGACCCTATGGGCATTCATACGGGCGATAGCATCACCGTTGCACCTGCGATGACACTGAGTGATACTGCTTTCCAGTTGATGCGCAACACAGCGATAATGATGATGCGCGACCTGGGCAACTTCGCTGGTGGCTGTAATGTGCAGTTCGCCCTGAACCCCGAAACTGAGGAGATCATTGCTATAGAAATAAATCCACGCGTGAGTCGTTCGTCAGCGCTCGCATCAAAAGCTACTGGATACCCTATCGCCAAGATAGCTGCAAAACTGGCTATAGGATATACGCTTGACGAATTAAAAAACCAGATCACACAGACTACTTCAGCTTATTTTGAGCCAGCGCTCGATTATGTGATCGTGAAAATGCCGCGCTGGAATTTTGATAAGTTCAAAGGTGCGGATGACACCCTAGGACTGCAAATGAAATCTGTGGGTGAAGTAATGGCTATCGGCCGCACCTTCCCCGAAGCGCTTCAAAAAGCCTGTCAGAGCCTGGAAAACAATGCGACAGGCTTATCGTTTATCAGCACCAGCCGCCTGCGGCCGGAAGAGCTGATAGATACACTGAAGCGGCCTACATGGGACCGCATATTCCGCATCAAGGAAGCAATGGCGGCTGGCGTATCCATAAAAACAATAAGGGAACTAACACAAATAGACCGGTGGTTTTTGTACCAGATACAGGATATCGTAAACCTGGAAACAGAGATACGCAAATACAAGCACCTCGAAAAACTTCCGGAAGATCTGCTGCGCCAGGCAAAGCAAATGGGATTTGGAGATGAGCAGATTGCAGAACTGGTAAAAGATTGTACCGAAGAAGAAGTATATGAGCATAGAAAAGCTCTGGGTATTACCCGTGTTTTCAAAATGGTGGACACCTGCAGTGCGGAGTTTGAAGCAAAAACGCCGTACTTCTATAGCACTTTTGAGCAACGTCCCGTTTCGTCGCCCTTAGAAGTTTCTAACGAGAGTAAAGTATCGGAAAAGAAAAAAATCATAGTGCTTGGCTCTGGGCCAAACCGCATAGGCCAGGGTATTGAATTTGATTATTGCTGTACGCACGGGCTCATGGCCATCAGGGAATGCGGTTACGAATCTATAATGGTAAACTGTAACCCGGAAACAGTATCCACCGATTTTGACATAGCAGATAAGCTGTATTTTGAACCGGTCTACTGGGAGCATTTGTGGGAGATCATAGAACATGAAAAGCCGGATGGCGTTATCGTTCAGCTTGGCGGCCAAACAGCCCTGAAGTTGGCAAAGCGCCTTCATGAAAAAGGAATAAAGATCATAGGCACGTCGTTTGACAACATGGATATTGCCGAAGACCGCGGCCGCTTTAGCGACACACTTAAAGAACTGGGTATCCCCTATCCCAATTATGGCACGGCATATACTACAGACGAGGCCATAGAAGTGGCGAAGGAAGTTGGTTATCCCGTGTTAGTGCGCCCCTCATACGTTCTTGGCGGCCAACGCATGCGGATAGTTATCAATGATGAGGAGCTGGAAAAAAGCGTAGTAAGCCTGCTCAAGCACCTTCCCGGGAATAAGATCCTCATCGATCATTTCTTGGATCGCTGCCAGGAAGCGGAAGTAGATGCGATATGCGACGGTGAAACGGTGCATATCATGGGCATTATGGAGCATATAGAACCGGCAGGCATCCACAGCGGTGATAGCCACGCCGTCTTGCCGGCTTTCAACCTTACCCCCCTGATCGTTGATGAAATGGCCGATATTGCCAAAAAGATCGCGTTGCGCCTCAACATAAAAGGGCTGATAAACATACAGTATGCGATTAAAGATGGTAAAGTATTTGTGATAGAAGCTAATCCACGTGCCAGCCGCACTACGCCGTTCATTGCTAAGGCATATGGTATCCCTTATCTCAATATAGCTACGAAGGTGATGCTGGGCGAGATGAAACTAAAAGGTCTGAAGCTGGTGCAAAAACTGGAAGGCTTCGCGGTAAAAGAACCCGTATTCAGCTTTAATAAATTTCCCAACGTAAACAAGGAACTGGGGCCGGAAATGAAAAGCACCGGAGAGGCCATCAGGTTCATAAAAAACCTGCGCGATCCCTGGTTTAGAAATCTGTACAAAGAGCGCAGCATGCACCTGAGTAAGTAAAATGTTATTCTGCTATTCCGTTATACGTAGATTTTACATACATTCGCAAAAAATAATTTTTATGAAAAAACTTATACTACCTGTTGTTGCATTACTATTGGCTGCTGATACTAACGCCCAGATTACGCTGAATTCCAGCAGTTATCCTACTTCTGTATTTGGTACGGACAGTTTGAAAGTCACTGTTGCCGCGTCCTCCTTTCCTTCGTTTGCTGCTGCGGCAAATGGCTCATGGGATCTGAGCACCGTTACGGACTCTACACCAGTATTGTATGCATATCGCGTCCCAACTACTACATACCAATTTGCAGACAGCAATTTTTACAGCCTATCTTCCTACAGCTATCAGGGCAATGTGCAATCGTCTATAGTTAGCACTGGACTTTTGGAATATGGTGTTAACGTGCAGCAGGCCGGATACAGCCTCACGGCAGTTACGTTTGGAGCAAGTGACAGCTTAATAATACCAACTCAGAGCAAACTGTATTCTTCACCGCGTACCAAAATTGCCTTCCCAGCTACTTATCATTCGTCATGGGCGTCTACTTACAACTTTGATTTTGATTTTGTTTTGTCGGTTGCAATTGCTGGTTTAGCTGACTCCCCTGGGGTTGTACGTGCTTACACAATAGAGAAAGACTCCGTAATCGGTTGGGGCAAGATGAGAGTAAAGACCATAGCTGGCACACCCTCCAGCTGGTTCGATGTTTTACAGGTACAGACAAAAACTACAACTGTTGATAGTTTCTTTATTGGCGATGCACCAGCGTCCGGCACTTTGCTGAGTGCTTTAGGTGTTACCCAAGGTCAGGTAACAACTACTTATGAGCAAAACTATTACCGCCCTGAAGAAGTTACAGCTTTTGCAAACGTTCAGTTTACCGATAGCACATACACTACACCAACCCAGGCAACAACGCATACACAGCGCACGGTGAATCTTGGCGTAGCTGAAGCTGGCACAGGTGCCAACGTGAGTATCTATCCTAACCCGGTTAATGGTGGGGAGCTTACCATCACCCTGCCAGCAATGGCCGGCGTATGGAGCTATGAGCTTATAGATATGAGCGGCAAGACAGTTGCAGCAGAATCGCTCACAGTATCGGGCAACGTTGGTCACATGGCGATCCCTACTTCCGTGGCTCCGGGCATCTGTTATATCCGTTTGACCAATAACGGAAAGCAAGTTTCTGTAAAGGCACTAGATATAGTGAAATAATTCAGCCAAATAAAACGCGAAAGGCTGCCCCCGGGTGGCCTTTCTTTTTTATATTGTATCCTTAAATCCACATTGTTTTCGTTTTATGGATGTTAGCCAGCAGTCATTAAAAGGTGCAGCCAAAGTTGGGCTGGGAGCGATGCTGGCGCTGTTTGTGATGTCAATAATCTTTTATAAAGAGCGAATTTTATTTTCTGACAGTGCTTTTTATACGTTTAACATGATAAATGGTAAAGCATTTAGCATTGAGCACAACAGATATGGCTCGTTTATCACACAAGTGCTGCCCTGGATTGCTGTTAAAGCCAATTTGTCCCTAAGAACTATTTTGATATGTTACTCTGTTAGTTTCTATTTATTCTTTACATGTGCGGCATTCGTTGTGGTATATATGTGCAAGCAGTATGGTCTTGCATTGCTAATGATACTCTATTATTTCCTGTTTGTTAGTGAATCATATATATATGACAGTGAAACTATGCAGGCGGCAACATGGATGTTCCTGCTTTTTGCCGTGACGGCCCGATTGGGTCACAGGAAGGCAACTGTTCCTTTGCTTCTGATCCCTTTTGCAGTACTGGCTTTCCTGACTTTTTCCACCCATTTTATCGTAATTATTCCAACGCTGTTTTTATGGATCTACTTCATCCTTGAGAAAAGAAACTGGCCATTCACCAACAGAATTTCCATACTTCTTAGCTGCGCACTTTTTGGAGTTATCGGGCTAAAATTTCTAATGCCCTCTTCGTCCTACGACAGCGAGCACTTACGCGGGATCACCCATTTTTCTTTACAAGATATTCTGAATTCATTCACATGCCCTGAAGTAAAAGTGTTCCTGTCACGTTGCCTTACTAACTACTGGCCCGGTACACTGATTTTTATCGTTGGGATGGCTCAGCTGATAATTGAAAAACGAAAAATATTAGCATTATGGACGTTAATTTCTGTCGTCGGATACATCATACTTATGGGCCTTACTTACGGAGGTCTTGATGGTACCACCTTATTGTTTCATATCGAAAGTGAATGGTCTTGTATAGGTATTATTGCCGCTACGCCCTTTGTCTTTGCATTTTTGCCGAGGATCAAATCTTCAATTGCTGTAGGACTGGTTGCCGGAATATTTGTTATAAGGCTGGCGTACATTATTTCGTTCCTGCCGCCTTTTACTGCCCGGATCAATATGAGTGAGCAGATATTAACGCAGATGCGAAAAAAGGGAATTAAAAAACTGGCGCTATATAACGATGCACACCTTTTGTCTGTCTCAAAACTGTATTGGGGGTTACCTTTTGAAAGCATGATGTTATCTTCCATGAAGGGAGACAAGCCGCAACTGACATTTCTTTTCGTTAACCCGGATGACAAGCGGGTTTTAGAGCTTTTAAAAAATCCTGCGCTCTTCTATGACGCATTTTCCGGGTCTCCGTGCAATCTTTTAAATAATGAATACTTCCAGGTGGACGCCACCCAGCCTTACCAGGTAATGACCTATGCGGAGCTTTTAAAATAATCGCCTGCAAAACCTGATATTGCTGTAATTTTCCCTTTTAAAACGCGAATCAAAATGCAAACGAAAAAACCACAGGATACATTTGTGATCATGTCTGAGCTGGTGCTACCAAATGATACCAACACATTGGGCAACCTCATGGGCGGTAAGCTTATGCACTGGATGGACATCGCAGCCGCTATCGCCTCACAAAAACATTGTAACTGCCCGGTAGTGACCGCCTCTGTTGACAACATTTCTTTTACACAGCCGATAAGATTAGGCAACCTGCTGACCATAGAAGCCAAGTTGACTCGGTCGTTCAACACATCTATGGAAATCTATCTCCGCGTGTGGGGTGAGGACCTCACTGCCCAGTACAAATATCTCTCTAACGAGGCCTATATGACCTTTGTAGCCCTTGACCCGCACGGGAAGCCACGTAAGGTGCCCGAGCTGGTGCCGGATACTGACCTGGAGAAAAAAATGTTTGAGGGAGCACTACGCCGTCGGCAGCTAAGGCTGATACTCGGGGGCAAAATGAAAACCGAGGATGCTGGTGAGTTGCGCGCCCTCTTTATTAAGTAGTAACTTTATTGAACAATAGAACTGCTAAAAAGCAAATAATGGTCCTAGACAGAAAAAAATCACCGGATACGCATGATGCAGTGGAGTTTGACTACAAGCTGCCACCTATACAAACAGAAAAACTAGAAAATGGCCTGATGCTTTATTGGCTGGATGCTGGTGTGCAAGACGTGGCACAAATAGACTGGGTTTTTCCGGCGGGATTGTGGTATGAGCAGAAACCTTCCGTGGCGCAGGCTGCCGCAGGGCTGCTGAAAAACGGCACCTCCAAATACACCGCCGAACAAATACACGAAGCACTTGAATTTTATGGTGCACAACTGAAAGTGAGCGCCGGCAACGACTATGCAACTGTTACGCTTTACGCACTGACCAAACATTTGCCTGAACTGTTACCAATGATCCGTGAGATCATAACAGATGCTATCTTCCCGGAGGAGGAAGTAGAGATACATAAGCACAACGCGATACAAAAACTGCTGGTAAACCTACGCCAGTGCGAGTTTGTAGCTAACCAGCAAATTGATGCCATGCTTTTTGGGCCATCTCACCCATATGGCCGCTACAGCAGGAAGGAAAATATAGAGGCGATCACACGCGAGGACCTTGTTGCTTTTTATCGGGCGCATTATAACCTGGCGCATGTACGCATGTTCATGGCCGGAAAGGTAGGTGCACACGAGGTGAAGTGCGTCAACGATGTTTTCGGTAATGTGGCTTTGGACCCCGCCGAGATCAAAAAAGACGCTTTTGCGATACAGTCCGCGACTGACAAATCACTTAGAGTAAACAATGACCCGAATGGCGTGCAGGGCGCTATAAGGATAGGCAGGCAGTTCCCGAACCGCCATCATCCTGACTATTCACCAATGGTTGTGCTGAATACATTGTTTGGCGGCTATTTCGGGTCGCGGCTGATGAGCAATATACGGGAGGAAAAAGGGTTCACCTATGGCATCTACAGTTCCCTATCACCGGATATTAACGGTGGTTCATTTATTATTCATACCGAAACGGGACGCGCCGTGGTTGATGCAGCTATAAAAGAGGTTTATCATGAAATGGAAACGCTTTGTAACGAACCGGCCCCTGACGACGAGCTATTGCTGGTAAAGAACTACCTGCTCGGTGGGCTGCTTGGTGACCTGGATGGGCCGTTCTCCATACTACAGCGTTGGCGCACCCTCATCCTGAACGGGTTTACAGAGGAGTATTTCAACAATAATATTAACATCTACAAGACTGTCACTGCGAAAGAACTTCAATTGCTGGCGCAAAAATATTTCAGCAAAGGCGACTTTTACGAAGTGGTTGTGATCTAAAAGAATCAGGGCTAACCGTGGAGGTTAGCCCTGATTCTTTTGCTGCGACACGTGCCGCGAATATTGCTTACTATTCTTCTGTTTTCTTTTTCTTGGGAGCGGCTTTCTTAGCTGGCTTTTCTTCACCTTCTGCTGATTCTTCGCCTTCCGCCTTTTTCTTTTTGGCTACTTTCTTAGGCTTTTCCTCAGCGACAGCTGCGTCATCACCTTCACTCTTCTTTGCTTTCGCTTTCTTCGCCGGCTTTTCTTCAGCTACTGCGGGAGCTGCTGCTTCTGCAACCGCAACTTCAGCAACAGGTTCAGCCTGATCTTCGGCTGCGGGCGCTTCTTCCGCCGGGAAACGGAGGAGATCGTTCGCTTTGAGGATCTCGTACCATTTCAGCATTTTCTTCATATCGCTTACATATACGCGCTCCTGGTCGAACTCAGGAAATATGGAAGTGAAATAGGTTTTTATGGCATTGTTGTCTGTGCTTTTTGCATCAGCGGGAGGCACGCTGGCTTCATGTTCCAGCATCTTCTCGAAGACATTGTGCAGGCGCACATTGTCACCGGTAGTGTATACTTCTATGCTCTCCAGCGGAGTTACATTATGCTGGCGCGCAGAAATGAACTTGGTTGTTTTGTCTGCCACGTTGCGCACTATCGCGCCATCGCTCTTTGTGGTCAGTAATTGGTAAAGCCCGCCGAGGCCCGTAACTGCTACTATTTCTCTGTATTCCATAATCCGTATTAAAGGGGAGCAAAAATAGGTTAAAAAGTTAAAAGGATACGCTGTTAACAAATAAAAGCTAATAACATTTTATATATCCCGGATTTTTTTGTTGTCGTTTCTGTGGGTGGGGTAAGATTATTATATATTTGCCCTATGATTCTTTCTGATTCCCGCATACTTGAAGAAATAGAAAAAGGCACTATTGTCATAGAGCCCTACGACCGGAAAAACCTTGGTTCCAACTCCTATGATGTGCACCTGGGCAAGTACCTGGCCATGTATGATGACGCGATGCTAGATGCCAAGAAACACAACACAATTTCTCATTTCGAGATACCGGAAGAAGGCTATGTGCTGCTGCCGGGCAATCTATACCTGGGTGTTACCGATGAATATACGGAGACACATGCTCACATACCCTTCCTGGAAGGAAAGTCCTCAACAGGCAGGCTGGGGATAGATATACATGCGACTGCAGGCAAGGGCGATGTGGGCTTCTGCAACGCCTGGACGCTGGAAATATCCTGTGTAATGCCGGTGAAGGTTTATGCCGGAATGCCTATTGGCCAGCTTATCTACTTCCCGGCAGAGGGTGAGGTGATCAACAAGTACAATAAGAAAGAGGGCGCTAAGTATACTGGCCGCACTAATAAGCCAGTGGAAAGTATGATGTGGAAGAATAAGTTTTAACTCTATGGCGAGCGAGTGGAATCTCGCTCTACGAAGCCACTTTTTAGCTTATTGTCGCGGTTGCACACAAAGCGAAAACTCTCATATCCTGTCCATGTTACCTTACTTTTCTTTTGCTTCGCCGAAAAGAAAAGTAACAAAAGTAAAGGCGAGTTTTGGCCAAAGGCTCCGCCGGCCAAAACATAGCTCTACGCTGCTGTCTCACAGCATCTGTCATCGATATGGCGCTGAAATTCTGCCTATCCTTGCTGCTATTGAACTATTCAATTGTATCAACTTCAACACCGGATTAAATTACAGAATTCATTTCTACGACAGCCTTAAGGCGCCATCATAGGCTCAACTTCGTCTCAACTATTATCAATAGTGTTTTGAAAGTCCATCTGCCTCAGACTCTTTGCGTCGGCGCAATTTTAAAATACCCGGTTTTGTACTACCATTTCAGGCTGGAGCGGATGTCTTGTTTGCCTTCGTAGTTGACGGGAACTTTTATGTATATGCCGCGGCGGCCGGCCCTTATGGTGCCTGCCAGTTTTATGTCAACATCGCTTTTCAGCAACATTTGCAAGGCATTAGGGAGCACATTTTTCATATCTACATTGAGGGTTACGGGCAGTAAAAACGTATCCAGGCCGGGAACGGAGCACTGGTTGTTGACGCACATTTTCCCTAGCAGGGTACCATTAATGAACACATCTACGTCTGCATTTTTCAATTTCATGCTGTAGCTGTTGGGGTTGTACATACGGATATCAAGGCTTACACCGGATTGCTGCAAGCCTGCATTTTGCAGTTTGAAGTGCTGAATATCCTTATATACAAGTTCCTTTGGCTGCCTGCATGAACAGACCAACAGTACTAATAAGAGTGAAAGGGTGCCGATCTTCATCAGAATCTTTTTATAATGTTATGCCCGAATTTGTGCTTCTTGCTGCCATGTCCCATTTCTAACGAATTTTTTCGGTGCTTATATGGGGCGTTTATTTCGGGTGGTGTTTCGTTTTTTATTACGTTTATTTATAATTTCCCACTGTTACCCATCTTAACCTCAGATTAGCCGTGATTTACTGATTTACCGTTTCCTGATCGATGTTACTTCATGCCTCATCACACCCCATCGCGCCTCATTTTCAAAATTTTTTAATCGGCATACATATTTTTTATGGAACGATAAAGAAACGGCCAAATCCAGCACAAAGATACCGAGCAATATAATAGATGCCAAGACGATTTGATTATGGGGGTTAAGGGTTTGGCTATAGTGTATTATTGATGAATTCGGACGCAACAACTAGATGTCATTTTCAATAACTTTACAATACGAAGTTTTCAAAAAGCCCAAACAAAGGTGTGGCATTTTAATACCTCAAGAAAAACTCATGAAAAATGTGACTGTTAAAACCATTAGAAAAATATTAGGGTTCACAATACTCATGATCATTCTGCTTTGGGGGAGGGTCATAGTGAGTATAGTAGAAGCTCATGCATGGGTGGGTGTAGTTCTCTTGCTATGTGCAGTGGCTTATGTACTGTGGGGTATGTTTTGGAGCGGAGAGAAAGCCTAAACCTTGTAGGTAGAAGAGTCGTTGAGAAAAAAGAAATTCTAAATGGCTAAGAAATACAGGCAGGAAATAGCTGCTATCTTGTTTGTTGCGTGTGTCGCGCTGCTGTATTCGGCGGTTAAAATGTCTGCGGGAAAACCATGGGGCAATCGCTCGGGAAACCCCTAATTGCGGAGTGTGATCTATTCAGCATTGTTACTATGAAAGACAATAGATTTCTCAGCTCCGGCTGCTCCCTCACCCGGTCTATGGCCGTAATCGGCACAAAGTGGAAGCCCATCATTGTGTATGTGCTGCAGGACTAGAGTGGATTTTTTGTTTCGTCTCGGCAATTAAGAGTATTAGTAGCAACTACTAGCACCTTAAAGCATTTTGTGCCCCAGACAGGAAAGTTATCGAACCAATTGATGGAAATTTTGAAGAAGCTTTATGCACTCTAGCTTTAATATATAAAACTAAACCTTCACCAAATTCATCTGGCTTTCAAAAACCAAATAAAAATATTTTAGGACTACGTAACAGCATATCTTTTGGCAATAGGGGCTATCAATGTTTCAACTATTGAGATATTTATCGGTCGCCTACCATTTCCATTATCTTTACCATGCTGCAATAATTTACTAAGAATTTCAAATAAGTCCTTATCATTAATTTTGAAGTCTTCAAAACAGATACAACCAATTGGCAAATTACCTTGAAGAATATACCAAAATAATTTTCCTAATTGAAATATATCTGAAGCTTCATCTATTATACAATCAAAAGTAAATTCCGGTTTGTTTTTATCCTCCGTTAGAAGTTTATTCATAGCTTCCGGTGTTTCCCATCCGAAAGCTCCAATTCTTTGATCTTTATCAAGTGCTAAATCGTCCTCGTCTTTGTATCGTATAAGCCCTAAATCTCCAACTTTGCACTCTTCTCCAAACATAAAAATATTGTCATGCTTAATATCCCTGTGGTATATTTTTATATTATGTAGCTGCTTTATTCCTTCTAAAATGCTTTGAAACAAGAATATTTTCTGCTGAATCGTTTTCTTTTCAATTAAATAATCATTAAGATCAGAATTTGCTTTCTCCATAGTGTAAAATGGAAATAATTTATCCTCAATTGCTATTTCGCCGTAATTTATCAATTTAACAACGTTGGTTAGTTTACTTTGATTTGCCCTTTTTAGTGCTAATATTTCTCTTCTAAATCTATGTCTCCTGTTATCAATAAACTTAGAATATGGACCATTAGATGCGAATTTTGAAATTTTTATAATATACTGTTCGGGTTCATAATCGTCGCTCTCCTCTACACTTGTTGGTTGAATTATGAAAACATTTGAATTTCCTCCCCTATTACCTGGAGTTCCTTTAAGATATTTCATTTCGAACTCAATTCCATCAATACTTATAATATTGTAGTAGGAATCAATATCTAATCTGATTTTATTATCAGAAATAAGGGTAATTTTCTTTGAAGTTTTTACTAACATCATATCAGCTTTGAACTATGAGTTGAAGGATATACTTGGCTTTAATGATTTAAGTCTATTCAAATCAATTGTATGGTAAACACCATAAGCTTTCAATTCAGAGTCGAGCATATTGTAAAATGTCAGTATGTCTTTTTGTGTTGAATTAGGGCTTTGATTTTCATTTAAAAATAAAGCTTCTAAAAAATTTTGTCTTTCCTGTCTTGCACTTTTTGAATTGGATTGCGTAATACAATTACGAGCATAGTTTTGAAATGACAGGCATTCATCATTTGAAGGTGAAATGTCTCCTCCAACCAATACGAGGATTTGATAAAAATGAGAAAGAAAGACTGGATTTAAATCAAAATCATTTAAAAAACCAAATACTGTATAGAAGTCATTACGTTGTTTGTATCTCGTTTTTTTTATGGGGAATAATCGATTTAGAGAAAAAATATTATCCGAGGTAGCCTTAAACTTAGCCAATAAAGCATTGTATTCCGTTTCAGTTATATCTTGTTCAAAAGTTCTATCAACTCTTTCTTTCTTATCAGTTATACCATCTTTTATTCTAACAATTATTTCCGAAACGAAATCCATATCGTTCATTCTCTTTAGCACAGTATCAGTAAATAGACCTAAATTTTGGAAATTTTCATAAGCGTTGCAATCGTTAATAAGTTTCAGGAATTTCGTATCATAATATTCAGCCTTTTTTATCTCAGGTCTATTTAAATGAACTCCTGCACTGTTTACTAACCCATAAAACTCCTCAATAGACAAGTCTCCAGGTTCAATTTCTTCTACAATTATTACAGGAATAGTAAAATTTTCAAAATTTGGAAAGTCCTGTTTTGCATATAATTTACCTTCAAAATTTGAGAAATCCTGATTTAAAAAACCTAATATAGTTCTTGTTCGTTGCTGCCCGTCAACTACTTCAAATTTGCCAGGAGATTTTTCAAGAAGGAATATATTTGGGATTGGATAATTTTTAACGATAGATTCAATCAAAATCCTTTGATCCTCTAATGACCAAATAAATCTACGCTGATAAGGCGGATTAATATTAAGATTCCCATCTTTGTGTACACCAACTAATTTGGAAATTGTCCATTGTTCATTTCTAAACTTCATAAGCTTTGGTTTAACTTTCTGCTGTCAATAAAAAATTATTTGGAGAAGGGGATACGATAATCCGTCAAAATTATAAAAATTAATCACTTCAGGTCAACAAAAACAAAAAGCCAGCCTGAGAACAGGCCAGCCCCTATAAACCCTATCACCATGAAAACTCAATAAATCCTTTAAATATCGAAACAATCAACTTGTTTAAAGCCTACTTTCCAATACAATCCTCAGCCCAATCTGAGTCCCAGATTGTATCTAGTAAGCCACTTTGACAGGCTTGCTCAGCATTTTTCCTTACATCATCTTCCTTAGTGTCACTCGGAAAATTCTTAGAATATTTATTCCCATCAACGAGAATATTATACCGCCAAAATTTCCCAATACCATAACGACACATCAATTCTACATTGCAATTTGCCATAACACTTTGGAGTATACTTAAAATAACTAATTAATTTTTATATAATAATAAACAGAAATATTCCTTGGTCGTGTTTCAGCCCCCCCATAAGAGTAGTCTTCGTAGGTTTCAGGCTTATGACAATCGCTCCCTTCATTGCCGCCGGCAATAAAAGTGTTACAAATGCTACTTCCTCCAAGAGAAGGTTTCATATTATGGTGATGCCTTTTAACTTGGTCAGTCTGCAACGTATTCGCACGACGTCCACTTCCATCAGGATCCTGCTGTTGGGTACTAACATTCGGAACGTCCATTAATCCAAAGTCATTCAAGCCTCTTAAAAACACGCCTCTTAAATCAGGGACATTATTTGCATATTGACCATACAAAGAACCAACCACACTTCGACCGTCTGCTGGAGCCCATTTACATCTCGCTCTATCTTGATAATTTAGTACAGAAGGTAAGCTATTTGCCTGACAAAAAATATTCCAGGGAAGAACACTTGCAACAATTGTTCCAACCGGAGAATTATTTGCCGGATTTTCTAATGGAATACCTGGAATGTATATTGGATCAGTTTCGTATTCACTAACATTTACTCTAACACTCACATCTTTATGAGGATCAGTAATTCTAAATTTACATGTATACGAACTTTGACCCGAAATAGTTCTATTTTCAGTTAAATCTCCACCACTTTGCTGCTCTGCATTTATTGAGACAATTGAAGTGATACGTTCAATATCTCGTGTATTTTTGTGTTTCCAAGTTAAAGTAACGGTAAATTCACTGCCGCTGATTTCTTTATTTAATAGGATCACATCAGCATTAGAACAGTGAATTCTATAGCATTCGACCCATGCAGCCATTAAATCTTTTGATGTTATTTTTTGGGAAATAAATTTATAGTCAGATTGAGCAATATCTTGATTAAGTGAATAATATTGCTTCATGCTCTCAAATTTGGTTCTTTTTGCAGATTCAGACATGTCGCCTGAAAAAAAACCGCTGTACGCCAAATATGCTGCACCTGTTTCGACTGAAGATTCTTTCCTCCATTCATCTGTTGCCCAATATGTATATTCATGGGTAAAAACAATTTTTAGAGCAGATTTGTAATCAGAGCCGCTTGAAAGTCTGTAATCGTCACGTACACCATCTTTTAGAGCATTATCGCATGAGCATTCGTCTTGAACTAAAGTCTGAATTCTGTTAGATGGTTTTACTTGACCAAATATTGGTGTAATCCATACCACCAAAATAAATGTTACAAATAGTATAATTGCGTTTTTCATTTTGTGTTGTTTTAGATGGTTATTAATGGAAGCAAATATTGCACCAATGTACTAAAAATGTTGAAACGGAAATATTTTTCTGTTAATCGAAATTCTATGATCATTTTCTAAAAGCTTAATTGTTACCATTGAACTTCGTAATTTTAAAAAATCTGAATTTCACCTCCCTGATTAAATCTGCCATACTGCACCGCCTTTCCCTTTTCCGGCACCTCAATCACACTATCCACATCATGTTGAAAGGTATTTTCTCCCCTGAATTTCCCTTCTTTGGTACTTTGGAAAACATAAATAAATGACTTCTCCGGATACATGGCTTTTAGCCTGTTTAAATCTTCCGGTTTTAACCCAAGCCTATTAACACTATCAAAGAAAATGAAGTCATACAGGGCTAAACTGCTGGGCAAAGAAGACGCCACATACAGGTTGGGGTGCTTAACTTCTTTATCATTCAGCTTATCCTGCAATGTTTTGTCCAAGCCTTCCTCTTTGGCAATATAAAGCACCTTCCCATGATTGCGGGCTAGGTACCCGGCAAAGTCCACACACAAATAAGATTTACCCATTTTAGGCTTGCCAAATACCATTACTGTAAAGTTTGCTGACGGATCTCCGATTAGTTGTAACCATTTGCCCTTAAAGCCAAGAGTTTTAAATCTCATGTTGGCAAAATCCATACTGTTCATAATAACCGGCTGCTCACTTATGTCCTCGTCATCACCGTCAAAGCCATTGAGGTTATGACAGGCACAACCAAGTATTCCCTGAAGTCCGCTCAAAGTGTTTTTCTCTATTTGCAATACTTTTACCGCTTTTTCTGAAAGGAAATTTTCAAGGTTCTTTTTTATTTCGTGTAGCTCAACTATGTAAGGGTCGCTATCATTAATAGTTCTTTTCTCATAAGCATGGTTGATCTGCCCAAGTAGGAGCTTTGCTTTCTCCTTCATGCCGGGTTTACCGTTCAGGTTGATGTAACGCTTGATAAAGCTAACGGATGGCAACACTTTTTCCCCATCTGCTATTCCCTTTAGCATATCATGGGTTTCAGGTTTTAATTCCAACGCTATTTTAGCTCCCATTGAATTGTAGGTATCAATAAGCCTGTCCTGAATGTATTGGATTTGTTCAGCGTACTGAGATGTTTTGCGTATTTTCTTTTCAATGATAGCTTTTTGCAGGCTATTGATAAACCTCAACAATTCTTCTTTTGTTTTGGTTTTACCGTCAAGATTTACAAAACGCCTGATAAAACGCAGTTCTTCGGGTATTCGTTCTACCAAATGCGGCTCATGCTCATTATGCCTATGCGCTGGAGTATGAGCATGTTTTGCTTCCTTTATTTTTTTGCCTCCCCCTTCCTTATGTTTGGCATGTGGCTTTGCGGCATCGGCTTTTTTATTCTTGCCAACAAATTCATTCAGCTTTTCAAAATAGGTGTCTATGGTTTTTTTGATCGTTTCGCTGGAATGATAGTTGTCCCAATGAGAGCCATTGTTCGTTACTTTCTTTACAAACTCATGCCCTTTCCGCAGTGCTTCAGGAAGTTTTGAAAAATCTATTGTCGAAATAATGTCGTGGTAATTCTGATGTGTAATCATAATGTTATTTTAAGCTGCCAGTAATTCAAGTTCCAATGAAAGCGCTTCCGCTTCGAGTTCTAATAATGAGATGATGTTATCCGGTTTGTCATGCTTTTCAGAGATAGGCTCAGGAATATCAATCTTTTTACGGCTGCTATACCTGTGATTGCTTTTCTCTATATCCCTGAACTGTGCAGAATTGAGGCTAACGGCGCAACTGTGGTTGTTTTGCAATATCTCGACAAGCTGGCTAATTTTACTACCGTCAACCAATGCCACCATCTTATCCGATACCTTTTCAAAGTTATTTCTCTCTACTACCTCCAATAACTGTTTATCAAGGTATATATCCCCGCCTTTAGCCCGTGAAGCTGGCACAATCACTCTGAAATAGTTGCCCTGCCTGAAAAATGATATACCGTTATTGGTTACGATATGACCGCTATTAACCAATGACTTAATGAGAGGTAATGCTTTTATAATAGGCACAACCACTTTATCCTGTACCAGTTCGCCCGGATTCCAGTTCTCCGGCATGAGAATACCCTTAACTGTCTTTCCTTCTATGGTTGTATAGCTAACAAGCTTGCCTTTAAAATCGCTGAAAGCCTGCAATAAGTTCCCCGTTATCGTATGCCTGATCTTCCGGTCAACATAGTTCTGCTTCGTATATTCCTCCCATAGCGTAAGCAGGGTTTCTTTATCGGTCTGCTCTACATCAGAACTTGCACCTATAATTGCCATTACATCTTCTGAATACGAAGCCGGGATGGATAGGTATTTGCTGCTGTTGGCAATGGCAAACCTTAGCTTAATCAGCGAAGGGGCATAGGGGTTTTTCTTTTTCTTGTCTATGCTGTAACCTATAAAAACCGATGGAACCAGTTCATTGCCGGAAGAAAACGTTTCAATCGGATATTTAAGGTTTCTGCCAATGTGGAAGAACTTGAATATCTTTTCAAGGTATTGCTTCCTGTTGTTTGCTTTCACCCTGATTATATTCAATTGCCCGTCCTTAGCGGTTAGCAATTCATTCTCCCGTTCCTTGATTGCTGCAAGCCTTTCTTGTTGACCTGCTATTTTCTGTATCTTTTTTTCGGACGGCACATTACGGATCAGGTCATCATATTTTTCGGTTACTTCCTGTTGTTCTGCCGATAACCTGCGCTGGCTATCCTGCCCGTATTCGGCGATTAATTCCTGCTGTAGAATAATAGCATCCTTGTCTTTCAGGGATTCATTGAGCAAATTGTTCAACTCAATTTTGGTAAATGGCTTTTTCAGCACATTCGCCCTGATTGTTTCCAAAATACTATCTTCGCCAAATGCACTATCTGAGCCTTTACCCATTTTGACAATGCGGGAACTGATGGTTTCCGCATCCAGATTCATCGCTTCCACCTCAAGGTCATATTCGCCAACCTGTCGTAAATACGCCTCATAATCAATATACCGCTCCGCCACTTCGACATAAAAATCATGTTGCATTTTAGTTGATAATACAGCTACACGCCCGCTTACCTTATGGGCTGCATCCTCAATTGGTGTTCCACCTGCATCCCCGCTATCGGCTTTACTATCGTTTAATTTCAATGGGTCATCCAATAAGTCGTTTATATCGGGGTTCTCAACCAAATACTCCTTTACGATCTTATCACCATACTTATTGAGAAAGTCCGGCACGTCCAAAATCTTAGTGGATTGCTTTTGATTGGAAGTAGTATTTGCATCCAATGACTTCAGTTTTTTCTGCAACATCATCATTAAACGCTTTTCGGCTGGAATGGCTGAAGTAACATAGTCATAAATAGGTTTCAGGATTTGCCCGGTGCGGTTAATGCGCCCTCTTTTCTGTACTTCCGTATTAATATCCAGTTCAGCCTGCAACACTATCATTACCCTTTGCTTTACCTGCGAAGCGGGTACTTTAGCAGTGGGTATAGCATGAGCGGAAGCTCCTGTACTCCCGGATTGGTTAATCATCAAAACATCAACCTCATTATTATTGAACTTTCGGAAAGCATCATTGGTATTTATCTTTTTACGGGGCATTACCAATGCTTTGCTGCCTTTATGGTTCATCTGCAATTCATATTTGCGCCCGGTTACCTCTGCTACCGTATATCCGGCATCCTGCAATTTTTTTATGATAACATCTATCGGGGAGATAGTTATACCAGTCGCAACTGAACGGATACGCTCGTAAATCCGGTTGTATTCTGTCTGCGCTTCCGGCGGCAGTTCGCTAATTTCAAACTTTTTATAGATAGAATTGCCATCAACATCCTTTTCAGTATAGCGGAGGATACCATCCAAGCCACGCTTTAAAACCTCTGTAAAGTCTGCATTAATCGTATCACCGTCTGATACTGGCAAACCGCGTTCATTCTCTAAGGTTTCAATAAAGCTGCCCATTGTAGATGCAAAAGCAATAACAGGCTTTTTGCCTTCCTGCAAACGCATGATTGCTCTTTCGGCTACCGCCTCTGCTTTCAGGCTGAACAGCATCTGGTTGATAACCTGGAATACTTTGGAGAAATAAGGCTGGTTGTCAACTCCTGCTTGTGATGTACCTTCCCTTACCCCTACTTCTTTTCCTTCTGCTACGGCTATCTTATCTAATTCCTCCACAATCTCGTTGACATGCTTTCCCTGAAAAGCAATTATATCCCGAAGTATTTCGGTTATGTTGTCAGCAATTGCTCTGTGTTCTTCTGCTTTATCATCAAGGTTTATATAATTAACTTCTACACCTTCAAAGCTGCGTTCCCTGCGTAACATCTGCCCCTCGGCTACCAATTGGGAAGAAAGGACTTCTTGCAGAGCTACACCACCCCTTGTAATAGATTCCACCAATTCATCCTTACTCATATTACAATCTGCAATAGCAGTCTTCATGGCATAAATGGGCATATTATCCGGTCTTTTGGCGAATGTTGCCGATAAAAACACCACCCCTTTTGTATTGCGGACAGCACCCTGTAAAAATTCCCCTGTGTTGGAAGAACCGGAACTGTTGTGCGCTTCATCCATGATAAATATGTTCCCTTCGGCAATGGCTTGCAGGAATAAAGGTTTTTCCGGTTTCTTTTCAGGGCTGTTGAATTGGGAGTAAGTACCCAAAACAAAATCATACTTAGCCGGAATTTCCCTTGCTTTAAATACTGCCTGCTGCTCTGTTATTGCAGGAGCGGAATAAATCACATTGCCATCCTCGTCCTTAATATCCGTTTTTGTATCCTTACTGTTTACAATAAAGGGTTTCAAATGCCCTGAACCTATGGCGAATAAGTCCCGGTATATATCCGAGAACAGATTGGCTTTTTCCGTAAGAAATACAGGCTTTAAGCCCTGACAGACTGCATATCGTATCATGGAGGCTGCTATACGCCCCTTGCCTATGCCTGTCTGGTCCCCAATAATCATCCCCTGCCCCCTTGCTTCAATATTATAGATTGCCATTGCCACCGCATCTATCTGCTCGGCTGAAAGGGCTTTACACAAGGAGGTACGGCTTGGAAATTGAAGCCTGTGGAGAACAAAGTTGTCTATGTCCCCGCCAACTTCCTGCTTTATCAGTTCAATGGCTGATTGGGTTTCAAAAGACATGCTGTCTGGCACCTGTGTATTGAGTATCACACAACTTTCGGATGCAGGCATGTAGGGAGCGCCTAAGCCGTTTACCTCTATCCCGAACATCCGCTGCAATGCTAATGCTTCCTGCTCCAGTTGATTCATTGGTGTTGCCACAATTTTGTGATTAAATAAAACGGATGAGCCAACCGCAGATACTACTCTCGTATATAGCTGCTCAAACGTTGTAATTACATTATCCGTTTCGGGATTTTTAACGGGGGCGGCTCCCTGTGGCTTTTCCTTCCTGCCGTTTATGAGAATGAGCCGTACGTCAAAAGATGTCCCCTGTCTTGAATACAATTTATGCCCGTCAATTTGCAACACATCTGCTACATGATAACGGCTATACAAATAATTAAAGAATATCCTGTTCTTGCCTGCCTGTATCCTGCCTTTACTGTCCCATTGTGTATGTCCGCCAATGATTATTGCTGCTCTTCCATCACTTACCATTGTTTCCAACGCCCTCAAAGCCATAAGGTGATCCAGCGTGTCTATTTTAAACGTATCGAACATTACGGGCTTATCCAGCTTGCCAAATGGAGGGTTAGTAATCACCGCTGCAAAATGGTTTTGCACGTCAAAAAATGGTTTTGTACCATCCCTCTGCCAAACATTGGCGAAACCCTGTTTTTTCAGATTGCTGTTACGGAGATTATCTATTTCGTTGACATAAATCCTTTCAGGATTGCCTGCAACGGTCAAAAGACCGTTTCCGGCTGAAGGTTCAAAACCATATCCGCCTTTTACCTGCAATTTGTCCAACTCACAAAAAACACCCGCCAGATAACCTATCGGCGCAGGTGTGGAGTATTGCTGCAATAAAATAGACTGGCTGGTACGGTGAGAAAGGTTAACCTGGTTCTGATACAATTCAACAATTTTGTCGAATTTTTCCTTCACTAAACCTTCCCCATGCGCTATTTTTCTTGCCTGCTTTACAATTGCCAGTTCAGTCAGTTCCTTTATTTCCGTTTTATCGGTAATGCCGTAAGTTGCGGCCAGCTTCTCAATGGAGGTCTTGTTGTGCTTCTTTTTCAGCATCAACTCAGCTTCTACCGCAAATACAAAAGCACTCATATTCGATTACTATTTGAATGATTTATTTAAAGACAGGTATGGCTTGCGCCATACCTGTCAATGAAAATTAGGCTGCAACGGGTACAGCTACCAGCGGTAAATAGTTCAGGTTATACCTGTCATCCCAGATATTTGTGAACTGCTGATTGCCATTTGCCCACTCATAGGTATAAACACCGCCTCTTCCGGCTGTTACCCTTTGAATAGCCCATACCGGATCTAAAGTTGCCGGGCCAGCGGGTGTAGCAGAAACCGCAAAACCATTATAAACAACCATAGGTACAGATTCATCAATACGCGTAGGGTATTTAAGATTGTTGTTATTTCCACTTAGCGATACATTGATTTGGTTAAGCACCTTGGTCATATTGGTAAGCAGGTCAGCCTGCGCTGTACCGTTACTTGCAATTTCATCATGGATGAGTTGCAATTCTACGGCAGGGCTGGAGTTAGTTATGATCTGACCCAGCGCATCCACACTTAGCTTTACCGCCGCAAGGTTTTGTGTTTGCGCATCACCAGAGACTGCCACTTGTTGCGTCAGGGCATCGACACTTGCTTTTACGTTATTGATACCATCCGTCTTTGAGTTACCACTCGTTTGGAGGAGCTTAACAATCGGGGATAAATCTACTGCACCCTGTGAGCCATCAAGCATTTCCTTGATTGCATCCCTAAGCGCAAAAGCATCCGCTAAACCTGCCGGAACGGTAACATCGGCATGTTTAATGTAAATATGCCTTAACGCTCCTTCGCCAATGTCAATGCGCACCATTTCATTTTTAACGGTGTCAATGGTCTTGATCTGTATTTTGCTGATAAGCAAGGGTGTGCCATCGTTGATCACCCTGATACATGAATTGTCGTTGATAATCTGTGTTTCCATACTTTTCTTTCTTTTTTGTTTTTCTTGTTTACTTTTTGTCGTTCTTTTTAACCTGGTCTGCTATCCCTTCACCGATCAGAGAGCCAACAAAACCGCCAAGCATAACAAGGGGTGCAGCATCTTTACCGGCTGCCTTTGCGTACCAATAGGCGACAAGTGAAGTAAGCAATGTTGCAGACGAAATAATTGTCTTCTCTTTCATGTGGTTTTTTACCTCCTTTTTCGTTTTTGTATTAGTGATGTAATAAGCTGTATGTTGCTATCCCGGTAAGAATAAATGCACCTGCCGATAAGAGCTTGTTCTTAATCTTAAAACCTTTTAGCTGCTTCTCAAACAGTAGATTTTGACCGGATAGTACATCCTGTTGCGCAAGGCTTTTATCGAATGATAACTTAAGGGCGTTATACTGTTCCTGCTGTAAGTCGATTGTGCTATCTTTATTATTTACCTGCGCCTGAAGTGTTATGGTCAGTTTATCCCACAGGCTATCCTTTTCATTTGATGAGGCAATTAAGCCCTGTACGGTAGCGTTAATACTGTCACATTCCGCAAGTTTTACCGCTGTATCGGTAGCATGGTCGGCATGGGCTATTAATGTGTCCACCAATTCCAGCAAAACTTTATTATCCTGTTTTGCTTTCTGCAATTCAGATTTTGTATTGCCAACCTTGTGTTCCAATGACACATTGGTCTGTACAAGAGAATCTACTTTGCCTTGAAAATGTGCTTCAACGGCAACACTTACATTTTTAATATCTGCCGGAGAGGAAAGTGTTGCTGCATAAGCTGGCTTTTGTGGGCTTTGTTTGCCGTTAAAGAACATGGAGCCTGAAATACCTGCGAAGAGCCCAAGTATAAAAATTGTTAGTTTTAATTTTAGTTGCATTGTTTTTGATTTTAATGATGAATAAAAAAGTGATAGGGTTTATGGTTGAGTGTTACTGTGAACAGCCACTACTGCGGATCTGTGCTTTGCTGTATGCCTTTCTTCTCAAAAGTGTACCCGAAGCATCCGGCGGCTATAAGGCTTCCGAAAGTGTAAAACATAAATTCCGGCACATCTTTGCCCCAAAACTGTTTTGCTATCCAGCTAACGAGTAATGCCACAAGCAATATGCCGATTACCAATTCCCTCATACTGTAGCTACCCAATTTGTCCATGAGCAACTGTTGAATAAACTGTTTCATTTTCTTTGTTTAAAAGTTTAATTAATTGATACGTTAATAGTCCAAGTGCTGCGCTGATAATGAATACATCAATGATCGGATGCTTTCAGGCTGCCCTACTGAGTAGGGATGTTTCATGCAGCAGGGTGTAGGTAAAGCCGTTTCCGTAAAGCTGTTTATGACGTTGACATAATTCCATAAAGGCATTGAAGTCATTGGCATTGGCAAATACCTGGCATCCTGCGGAAAATTTGTCGATGTACTTTGTTGTTCCTTCCTGCAATGCCCTGTGAATGTTGATACCGAACTGCCCCGTATCTTCTTTGCCGCTAAAGTCAAGCTTGCCATCCCGTTTAACATCCCTGATTACGGTTACAGGGTTTCTCTGCACAAGGGCAGTGTACTTATTCCGGTGTAATCCTATCATGTGTGAATTGAGGTATTGACCAGCTTTCAATATCGCAGTGCCTTGCGGATTAAGTGGATTTTTCAGCCAATAGGTTCCCGGATCGGTTGTTGCTTCGTAACTGTGCAGTTGCCAATTGCCTTGCTCATCTTTGTAAATGACATTTATGGTGTCATTAAACACATTGGGGATTATACTGTCGCTTCTTAATCCGACAATGTTTAGTTCAAACGGGCGTGTAAATAGCCTGTAGCCTTGCGCCATCAGCGCAGCTATTAGTTTTTCTTTCATCTTAAAGTTGATTGATTAAATAATGAACTGTATCATTTTTCTCACTCCTGTCATTCAGGCCGCATCTTGCAGGAAAGCAGGTATGTAGTCATTGAGCCATGCTTTCAGGTCAAAACCGGGATTGGCGTACCCATATACATATAGCTTGTCCGCACTGATAATTTCCGCTTCGTCGAATTTTTCCGTCAATACGAGCAGTGTATTAAACAGGGTTTCATTCTGCTGTTCAGTACGGTTGTCCACATGCCTGCCATGCTTATCCAGCCCACCCAACCATGCAATTTCAACCGTGAAGTCTGTTGGAAGCATGGGTTTCAGGTTAATCAGCCTGCCGTTGCG
The DNA here is from genome assembly GCA_903905065.1 of uncultured Bacteroidota bacterium. Classification (GTDB taxonomy): domain Bacteria; phylum Bacteroidota; class Bacteroidia; order Chitinophagales; family Chitinophagaceae; genus Nemorincola. The sequence goes on from CAIVEW010000039.1 coordinate 115,334, forward strand.
GGTGATCAGGAAATGAAAGGGCAGCTTGTCTATTTCCCTTAGCATCATATCCGGCCTTGAACTTGTGCTGTGTACCACTATGTACCGCACATCGGTGTCTTGTTTTACGTTTCGCTTGTTATACATATCAGAGATATTTTACAGATTGTGTTTTAACTAAAAAGTATTTGTTGTTGTTTTCAAAAAGGGTGAAGTCTAATCTTTGGGTTACTTCATTGCCAAGTACCATCATGGCAGGAACTTGTACGCTTTCCGTTGCGCTGATCCAGACAGTTGCAGGCTCTTTGGTTACTATTGGTTTACCATCAAATCCGGCAAGGCTCCATTTATTGCCATCGTATTGCAGTCCCATGCGGATGAATTCCATCCTTATTTTCTGCTTCTGGTCTTCGCTGCTGAAACTGCTGAGTAGCCCGTTTACCAATGTTTGCCTTACGCCATGCAGCCTTTGTTGCAAAAAGGCATTGCTTACCTGTTGGTAATCGTCCTTGTTCCCGATGTTCTTGAGCAGGTTGATAACGCTATTGAAATTTTTGGAAGTTGCGGCACTGTTCAGCTTTTGGGCAAGGCTTGATAAGGATGACTTATCTGTCCCTCCTTGCGTAATCACGTTAAACGTGCTTTCGCTGATAATGGTTGGCAATCCATTTTTCTTTAAAGCGTTTAGGGTTTCCGTGCCAAAGTCTCCGTCCGCACCATATCTTGGCAAAACTCCGCTTCCATACTTGCTGATCAGGGCTTGCTGCAACTGCTTTACATTATCGCCCTTGCTGCCTTTCTTTAATGGAAAACCATTGCTTGAACCGGATGAAGTGCTTTTAGTTTTGGTGCTGCTTGTCCCCGGCGTATCAACTGGCGGAACATAGGGCGTATCCACAGGCGCTTTGTGATGCGTGGTATCCGAAGGGCTTGGGTTTGTACTCGGATGAATCTTAAGCAGTTCATTGTCCAGGTTGTCGCTTTTGGCTTCCTTCTTCTTCTTGTAATACTGCCAGCCGAAATAGCCCAATACGCCTGTAGCACCTATTGTCAGCGTAGCCAGCAATATTTTGCCCGCATTGCTTTTGGCTGGCTGGTTGAGCTGCCATTGGACGGTATCAGGCGCATTACGGGGCTTTTTTACCCTGCTTTTACTGACAGGTTTCTGATTTGTCTTTGTTTTCGCTTTCATTTGTTTAATTTTTTGGTTTGCTGCTTATGATCTTCATCATCGGGTCGTATTCCCAGAATTCAAGCTCGCTTTTCAGGTCTGTTATCAGGTCATTCCCATAGATCGATTTATACACTACCCCTACCTGATCAAAAACTTCCTGTGTGGGTATTTCCAGAAAAACAGCCTTAATCGCTTGCTCGTCTGTACCGGGAAAAGGACCGTAGGTGATATCAAAAGCGGCTTTTAACCTTTTTGCCCATGATTGCAATTGCCCCGTTGTCAGCGATTGTTGTTTGGAATTGCTTGTTTCCGGTTTTGAAGAAACGATGTACAGCATCTCATCGTACTCGCTGCTTTTCAAATCCTTCTGCATATCCCCCAGCAAGCTGCTGTTGTACAGTCGTTGATAAGAAGCCATAACCTTCCGAAACTCGCTTTTAGTCGGTATGTCCCTTAATGCCTGCCTGAGCGCATCCTTATTTGTTCCTGGCCAGCCGTCGTTGTGAAACGCCATTTTTATTTGTTTGGCATAGGTCGGTACGCTCCCTTCCTCCAACGTTTTTTTTTGTTCGTTTTTTGCAACGGCTTTTCTAACAATATTTCTGCCAATCAGGAAAGCTCCCCCTACTACGATAACGCCCAGCAACGAATACTGAATTTTCTCCTTCAGTGTAAATCCCTGATCCACCTGAACGATTCCCGTTTGGTAACCATCGTTGTATCCGTAGTTCATGTTTCGTTGCTCAATTGTTGTTTATACGCCTAAGTATTTCTTAGCCAGGGCTGTTTTAACCGGGTCGTTTGCCACCACATGCGCCAGCTTTTTCAACTCTTTTGTCGAGAGTTTGCTTGCCAATACAGTCAAAGCATCAACCTTTTCATTTACCGCATTTTGTTCCTTTCCGGTAATGGTGAGTGTCTTGCTAAATTTGTCCATGTTAGTTTTCAATTTGTACGTTAAGTAATTCCGCAACCGGGATTAACTGTCCGGGATTTTGCATCAGCTTGATGATAACCTGATTCATTACCGGCAGTTGTTCCGGCGTGAATGCTTTTTCCATTTGCTGAATGCTCTTTAATATCAGCAATTGCATTTCTGTAAGTTCCGGTTGAGGACTGGCGGGTTGCTCCTGAACGGTAACCTCGCAATCCGGTTCAGGTTCGTTTTGTGGAGGCAAGGCAGGCTGATCCATTTCACTTATTGCTCCTAATATGCCGGACAGTTGCGCCGCAAAAGGTGACTTCTTGGCATTTTTGTTAATGGTAAACTTCAATAGTTCCGCTCCCACTTCCAACAGGTTTACATCCTTCATCTGAAACCTATTAGCTTTTATATGCTCCAGTTCCTCCTTGAGTATTTCAACATACTCCTCGGCTTCATCCAGTTTCTCCTGCGTCTCCGCAAGTTTTTCCTTGGTTGTCTTCAGTTGGTAGTCCTTATCCTTCTCATCCATTTTTTGCTGAATGATCGTATCTATTTCTCCGAGACTTCCCAAACTGTTCTGTGGCTGCGCCGGGATAACATTCTCCTGATTTAATGCGAAGGAATAGCGGGTATTGCGGTTAGTCTTATCCCCGTCATAGATAAGTATGCTCAGGTTGCGGGTTGTATCCCTTATCTCCTGTTCATAGTCATCAAATTCACTTACCTCATTGGTACGGGATACTACCTTAAACCCATCTATGATTACCTCATAGTCTCTCGCCCTTCCTTTATCGGCTTCCCTTTGCAGGTATCTTTTCAGGCTGTCAACCTTATGCTGGTCGTATCTTTCTTCTAATAGTGGCATTTTATTTTGTTTTAAAAATTACTTGTATCATTTGCACTTGCTGTGGTATCGGGCTGTAATTGGTAAGCAGTACTGTTCCTTTATGCTCATACTGTAGTTCATTGGTCGAAAACTCCGCTACATCGAATATGCCCATGTCGCTTTGAATACGAATGTTCTCTTTGGGTTCAGCCAGTATTAATAGCTGTCTGTTTGCATCCATTTTTCGTACTTCCTTTGGTGCTAATACCAGGTGGCGGAAACGGATATGATAGTTGTCTCCATGACCTAACTCCCTCATTCTGCGTCTGATGTATTCATTTGCCAGTTCCGGTGTCATAATTTACTGTTTAACGGTTTCTTTAACTTTTGTCCAAAGGCATAACGAAATGGTATAGGAAACATCCTGATTCATTTCTTTTCCGAGCAGGTCTTCATAGCATCCGTACAGAGTGTAGCTGTCCATTGCCTCTATCGCTGGTATGGGTTTGTAGTCATTCTCGTAATAAGGTGATACGAACAGGCTAACCACATCACCACTCACATCTGTATATCCGGGTAATAGTGATTCTACTTGCGTGTTACCATAGGTTATGAGCGAATGATAATGCAGATCGGCGGTGTTCCCGGATTGCAGTTTTAATGTCCCTGCTATGTTTTTACTCCTTAACCGCCTGATGTTTATTATACGGCTGATTCCCACAATGGAAGCCTCGGTATCGAAAAGAAGTGTTACATCCTTCGGGATATTCACCTCAAAAAATTTCAATTCGCCTTTCTTGCTTACCGGAATTTCTATGATTATGCTTGTTACCATCTTAATTGTCTTTCAGTATGCAATCGAGTGTTACCAATATCCAGTAGGGTTCAAACGGAGCCAATGTGTCCGATGTGTCCTTGTATTCAACCTTTACTATGCCATTGCCAACCGGGATTTTTCCACCCCTGCGTAAAAACCTTTTATGAGCTTCCATACTCGGCAGGTGAAATAGTCTCTTACTCAAAAAACCTTCCGGTACTATTTCCTGCCTGTTGATTTCTATTCTTTGTGAGCCTCTCTGAACAAGCAGTCTTTCCCTGTTGGAATCAAGGGCTATGCCTGTAACAAAGCCTATGGTCTTATCCAGTTCGTAGCTGACCGTATATACTTTATCAGGGTCGGTTACGTTGATAAGAAACCACTTGTAAAGAATCCCGCTAATCGGTATTTCGTGATTTGTATTGTTTTCCATTTTGTTCTGTTTTATTCAGGCAGCCATTAGTCCGCCTGCTTTCTGATATACCTGTGTCAGCAACTCAATACTTCTCTCCCCTTGTCCGTATCCAGCCCCCGGAAATGATGCCCATTCTTTCCGGCATTTGTCAATGGCTGTTTCAAATCTTCCTGCAAGCACGTCTTCCAATGCCCCCCGCCTGCTAATTAGCTCTATGGCTGCCCTGTCCTGGCTCAGTGGAGAAAAATCCGTTAGCCCGAGTGTTTGTGCTACAGTCGTCCATGTGCTGTACAGCATTTGGTAGGCTCCTGCTGCCGTGCTGGTGATCCCTCCCCGTGTAACCGCTATATTTGGATGCCAGCTATAACTTGAGAATAACTGCCCACCGTAAAGGGTTTTGTAGGCATTTTTCCCATAAGTACCTTCCGCATATTGTATCATGGTTAAAAAGGCTCTCAGGTTGGCATACGGGTTTCGCTTTATACTGCTTGTTTGTGCTTTCAGCTTGCTTGAAAACAATATCACGAGCGCAGGGGCGGCAATTCCGGCAAGGATATATTTCCAGTGTGTTCTTAACAGGTCGGTCATAACGCTTGCTTTTAAATTCGGGATAGAAAAAGGGAGTAGCTACCATTGCAGCGATAGCTACAACCCTGATGTCCCAATCTTACGGCGTGGTTATTGTCCCGTGCAATCCCGCATACACGTAAGTATTTGCCTGTATTCCGCTGTTCGTACCAAGCTGAAGTGTCAGCTCTATCATCACATCATCGGTTATCAGGCGTGGGTTAGATAACTTATAATATCCTATCGGCCTTGTGTGGTTATTGGCTGTTTTGAATATGTAGCAGTTTGTTTCCGGCATGATCTGCTTTTTGTTGGCCTTCAGGTCAATTTCACCGGATACAATAGCCGGGAAGTTTTCAATCCCGTCAAACTTTGTAGCCATGATGCTGTCTTTTGTAGCATCTGCTGAGATACCGGCAAGCAGGATAATACCGCTACAAAGAAAGACCTGGTTCTTCTGAAGCTTTGCCCCGGAAATATTGGTAAGGCCAATCTCCTTTGTATCCTGTGTCTCAAACATTTTTATTGTTTTTGAGTTCACAAGTTTTGTGGCATAGATAATGGTATCGGCAAGCCGCAGGTCTCCTTTCACCAACGATTCCTTGATATTGGGAGGCAGTTCACCGAAGTGCTTTTCCATTTCAGCACGTGATCCCCGGCTTGGTGCGCCAGTATTGGCAAGCTTATTAACGGTCTTTTGCCGTTTAACAGGGTTCATCCTGCGTAATGCTCCAAGCAGTTCATCGCCATCCATGCCGTCAATGCCGAGCAATGCGCCCTGATTGTTGTACTCTTCAACTCCTTCAAATTCGTACATAATTGTTCTGTTTTTTGGTTTTTAAATTGATTGTTTTGTGTTTTTGATTTGTTCCTGTTCTGTCGTTTTGTTAGAGATTGAAATCTGAAGCGTCCACGAGGGATAAATCACCCATTTCCCCGAAATTGCCCATCTCACCAATTTCTTCCATATTCCCCATGCCTATCCCGTTCATCTGCATGTGTGCCATACCGCTTTCCTCGATTTGTTGTTCAATACTGTCCAATGCGGATAGGTCATGGTCGGAACGAGCTGCCAGTCTGTCGTTGGGATAGTTAAAGAATTGCAGCTCTCCGAATCCGGATGTTTCTTCTTTTCCTTTTGCTGCGTTGGCGTTCCCTTTGTGCAGCACTTTGTCCAGGTATAGTTTTTCGGCGAAATTGTCCTTGTAGGCGGTCATGCGGTCCTTAATGGATTGCATATCCATTCCGTCCATCCCCTGTACTGTTTTGGATTGCTGGAAGCCATTTGCCGCCATCATGCCGATACCAAGTAAGGTTGCCAGCCTGTTGCCCATGTAATGCCCTGTACCTGTAACGCCTATGCCAACTATCAGGGAAGGTTTACCAATTGCCGCACCGATCAAGCCACCTCCAACCACACCCACAAGTATGTCTTTCCCGGTTTCCAGCAATGAATTTTTAACGTCCCCCTTTGTTTCAAGCCTGTGTGTTATGTTATCAAGGATGTTCTTTTTTGCATCCTTTTTGGCATAACTGTTTCCTTTTTTCTTTTTTGCCATAATTTTTGATTTTGTTGTTTCCTGTTGTTTATAAAAGTGCCTTGGATTTTACCTTGGTGTGCTTTTTTGATGTACGGTGATGGTTTTTGTGCTTGTGGTGCGGTGTGCCGTGCATCGGTTTTGAATGCGGTGATGCTGACGGGACTGGATGAGCCTGCATAGCTTTTGCCGCTATCGCAATTATTCCCAATCCCGCTACTCCGATACCTGCCGGTACAATCCATTTTTTGTTCTTGTTCCAAAAACCTTCTTTAGGGGTATCATCGGAACCGCCTCCCGAACCACCATCACCACCTCCAGCATCAGATTGCTTTGCAGGAGTTTCCGGGCTGCCACCGCCATCACCTCCACCACCGCCAGAAGAACCACCAGAAGAACCACCACCTGAACTGCTGCTCTTACTCAATTCGGTTGTGCCGCCGCCGCCACTACCTCCCGAATTATCATCTCCGCCACCACCGGATGGTGTTGTTCCTCCACCTGCGTCTGCTGAAGGATCTGTTGAATCCTTACCTCCGGCGGGTATTTCCTTTTCTGCATCTGCATTGGCTTTTTCGTCAAAGTCTTTTGACCCTGCGCCCTTGCCGTGAAAAATGTCTCCTATCTTTTTTAAGGTCGAAGCGATAGCGGCAATTACACCTGATGCCGCAGTAATCATAGCCATTGATACAGGCTCACCAAGTTCACCGAGCGAATTCACATCGTTTTCCGAAAAGAATAGCTCATCTCCCAATAATTGCCGCAACGGGGTATGCTTATTGATAGAGTTTATCGGATGATGGGGGTGCATCGGACTTAAACCGTGATGCGGGTGCATTCCATGTTTGTGATTCATTCCGTAATGGTGATAGCCGTCCCTGTGTTCATGCAGGCTGCCAAATCCTTCCAGCCCATGTACTGCATGGTCTTTATTGCCTTTGCCCTGAATGATGGCCTTTTTGAAATTGGCAGTCTTGCCACCGGCACCGTAAAAGATTTTTTCAAGTTTCTCCCTTGCCTGCACCAGCCTTTTCCACCTGTCCAGGTCAACTCCTTTGGCTTTCGCCTGTTCTGCTGTCATGTAGCTCCAGCGCAGCCGCTTGGCAATGTTGCCTATATTCAGCTTCATTGATGCCAGCACGCCATTCCGAAGTGCTACCGTAGCGGGGTTTAGCTTGTTCACCACATTGAGGACTTTTTTCAGGTCAAGTTTTTTTAAGCCTTTTCCGATTTTTTTGAAAAATCCGCCGCCCTTCTTTTTGTTTTTCTTTCCGAACAACTGTCCCAATTCTGCCATCTCATCCGAGCCGTCCAGCAGGTAATTGTCGTTGCCGATGTTGTCTAATCCGTTTAAATACTGTAAATCCATTGGATAGTCTTTTTTTTCACTGTATGGTACTTCATAATCGAATTTGTCTGTTACGCAGTCCAAAATCACCTGTTTGCTATTGGGCAGTAGCGCAATGGGGTAGATGTGTTGGAAATAGTCCCTGCTATACTTTGTTATCCGCAGCTTATGCCTGATGCCCAGGTTAGTCAGAATGCTGCTGATAAATGTTGTGTAGCAATCGCAATCCACCCCGCTTCTGCGGTCATGCCATGATCTCGCCGGGCTTCTTATTTGCTCATATCCGTCCTTGTCTTTCCGGTAGGCGATATGGTTGTACACAAAATGCCAGATATTGCGGCAGGTCTCATAATCGTTACGGCCTCTCAGAACATTGGCAACGCCCTTGGTATGGTTGAGTGTTTTATGTACAACCTGTGGTATAAATGCCACTGTATCGCCTACGCCTGCGTTCTTTTGTACCGTATGAGTATCTACGTTTGCCTTTGGAAACAAATGGTCATATTGCATCCCGCTTTTTATGTTCCTGTGTTTTCTTGCTTCCATGCTTTACTTTTTAATTGTCAAATCCTGTTTGTGTTCATAAGCAACTTGTGTCCAGCCTAAGTCAACTGTTGTTATTACGCCTACTGTGAAAACGATAGACTGTTTATTCATAAGCGACTTAACCATGTCATAGACTACCGAGAAAAAACTGAGTACCGGAATTTTTACCATCATATCCTTTATCAGCACTTGACCGTATGCCGGAATTTTGATGTCCTTGTTGATGACCTGTGAGCTGCCTACTAAAATGTTTTTGTGCGTTAGCTCGATAAAGGGATACTTTATTCTGAAGCTGGCTCCCGTTGGGTTTTTAAGTAGTGCGTCCACCTTTATGGTCAATCCGTCAAGGCTTAACTGATAGATACTGGCATTGGGGATTACCTGCAATTGTACCTGCGCCCTGTTTATTCTGTTTAGGTAGGCTATGGTTGCAATCGCACCTATTCCAATAACTGATCCGGCAATTATCTTGTTCGTTAAACTCATTGGTTTTTAGCTTTTCTTTTTCTGTCCAAATAGTCGGCTGTTATTTTATAACCAAGCCATATTGCGCCCCCTAAAAAGGCTTTTAACCCATAATCCAGCAAACCATTGACATCCACATTTGCAAGAAGGATAGTGCCGGTAAGCATTACGTTACTGAAGTTTGAAGTGTCTGTTTTCATCATTTTTTCGATGTTTTCGGAAACAAAGGTATTATCGTCATTAGGGGGTACTTTCCAGGTTTGCGTTGAGTTATGCTGAGTTGTGCAGAACATTGTCAAGTTGTGCAGAACATTGATTCTTTGTGTCACGCATCTAACTCTATTTCGGCTGGTAAACCGAGTTTTCCAATGATAAATTTGACCTGGCTGATGTTAAAATAACGGCCCTGTTTAACGCCTATTTCCTGCTCGAATGGCTTCAGCCATTTTTTGAATGTCCGGTCGCAAACATCATAGAGTGTTGCAAGTTCCACGACTGAATAAGGAAGGAGTTTTACCTTCCCATTTCTAATGATAGATTGTGCCATACTGATTAATTGATAGGGTTAAGAATTTGGGAATAGATGATTGAGTAGTAAAAAATATGGATAAGTCCATACTCTTTAAGTTGCAGTAATTTCTTCCGGCAGGTAATGAAGATTTTGTTGGAAGGTTTACTTGTATATTGCCAATAGGATTGCGCTAAAGCTTGTATCCCCTCATGATAATTGGGAATTTCCTGCCTTTTGTTTTGCAGCTTATAATACCATGACAAAGTTCCTGTAAAGCCATATTGAAAGTTTTTGTTAAACCAAATAGAGGGGTGTGGTAAGTACCTTGATTTTTCAAATGAGAGGTAGCGGTTTGTGAGAATGACCCGTTCACAAAAAGCGGTAAATGCTTTTTGCTGGTCATTGCTTAACAGGAAATATTCAGCTATTTCCTGTTTAACCCGATCAATTTCTTTCGGGTAAAAATGTTGCTCCTGCCACAAGGCTGCGTAAGCAAACTGCCACGCTGCATTAGTTAGTATTTCAACAGGGGGGACTTTCTTTGACTTGTTCTTTTGTTCCGATTTTAATGCTATCTGTGTCATATCCTTTGATTTCGGACACAAAGGTGAAACAGCTTAAAATACTCGTTTCCGGGTTTGGGTTAAGTTGTGCGGAGTTGTGATGAACAATTCCTAACAATGTAAAAAATGGATGAGTTATGTTGAATTATGCTGGAATTGTCGAGATCAGCAATGTTTAATCCGAATTGTTCTTAATTGTTCCAAGTTATTCCGACAAATGCCCGTAAAGCAAGGTGTCAAAACAAACCAGGACGAGACGAGGACGAGACAAAACTAGTCGATCACTAGTTAAAATGTATTCAGAGACTATTTGACTTGTTATCAAATCAGATTGAAAAAGAATCGAAATCATTCAAATTATTATCAAAAAGTGGTCGTTGCTATTTAAATTCAGAATGTTTCTGTAGGAAAAAGTAAATATCCATTGTTTACTATTACATTTAGACCATAAATTTCAACCAATAAATTTGGCTTTTAAAATTCAATAAATGCTTACTGAAGTCGATTGGTCAGAAGATAGAGCATACAGTACCGGAAGTGATTGTGAACCGTTCCAATTTTATTTGGACGGCTTATGTAATAGTAAAAGTTTAGACTTATTGTTAGGCTATTTTAGTTCCGCTGCTATCAACGTTCTTTCTCTTGGTTTTGCAAGTTTTCTTTATTCTGGAGGCAAGATGAGACTTGTCGTAAATAATGTTCTTTCTCAAGAGGATAGAGATGCAATAAAAGCATCTCAGGAAGGTAGTTTCTCGAATACAGCAATTGACTTAACTGATATTAAGCAATTAAAAAGATCATTGGATGATTATGGAAAACATTTTTTCGAATGTCTTTCGTGGCTTTTTGCAAAAAATAAAATCGAACTAAAAATTATTCGTCCCAAACGAGGTAAAGGAATTGCTCATTATAAGTCAGGAGTGTTTACAGATGGACAAGATTATGTTGGTTTTAAAGCTTCCTGCAATTTTACTGCTTTTGGTTTATTGGAAAATCTTGAAGAGCTAGATGCATTCTTAAGTTGGGAGAATGGCCGGTCAAATAAAATGATTAAAAGACAAAATACTGCTTTTGAAAAGATATTCTCCGGTGCCGCAGATTTTGTTGATTATTTAGAAATTACGGATATTATTGTTGCATTGAAAAATGAATTTGGCGATAAGAATATTAATGAATTAATTATACAGGAAAGGGAACTTCTAGAAAAAAAGAAGCAATTACTTGATAATAAGGCTACAAGGAAAAAAATAGAGAAGGTTGTTATAAGAATTGAAGAAATAATTAGGGAGCCAAAATTTCCTCATCCTGATGGTCCACGACAATATCAGATTGATGCTTATAATAATTGGTTAAACAATGGTCGGCGAGGTATATTTTCGATGGCGACTGGGACAGGGAAAACCCTTACGTCATTAAATTGCTTGCTCGAACTTTACAAGCAAACAAGAACCTATAAGGCTGTAATTATAGTACCCACTATTGCGTTGCTCGATCAGTGGAAAATCGAATGCTTAAAGTTCAACTTTAAAAACATTATTACAGTCAGTTCAAAAGATGATTGGAACAATCGAATAGCTTTTTTCAATACCGCATCAAAATTTATTGAAACTTCCTTTATAATAATTGTCACATACACTTCTTTTCACCGGGAGAAATTTCAAAATCATTTTGATCTACTACCTGATGACACTTTATTAATAGCCGATGAAGTGCATAATATGGGTTCTGCCGGAATATCTAAGGTTTTGCCGAAAATTCATTTATTAATGAGAATTGGTCTTTCAGCTACTCCTAATAGGAAGTACGATGAAGACGGCAATTCATCAATTGAAGCATTTTTCAATGATAAAGTTCCCTATACATACAATTATAGTATGAAAATGGCACTTGACAACAAATGGCTTTGTAAATACACTTATTTCCCACATATAGTAGAACTAAGAGAGGCGGAGCTTGCCAAATACATTAAGTTGTCAAAACAGTTGTTGAAGTATTTTGACCCGGTAACTAAAGGATATAAAGCATGTAAAGAGGTTGAATTTCTCCTATTAGATAGAAAACGCATTATTCATAAAGCGTTGAACAAATTAGATGC
>CAIVEW010000040.1 GCA_903905065.1 uncultured Bacteroidota bacterium
GCAACTCATGTGAATGGATATTGCCGCCTGGTGTCCATGAGCAACAGCCGTGATCACATTTTTTGGGCCGAATGCCGCATCGCCGCCGAAGAACACCCGTTTATTGGAAGACACAAATGTCACCGGATCAACCACGGGCATATTCCATTTATCAAAGTCGATACCAAGATCCCGCTCTATCCATGGGAAACTATTTTCCTGGCCGATGGCTACCAGCACATCATCTGCTTCAAAGAATACATCTGCGTCGCCGGTAGGTACCAGTTTTCTTTTTCCTTTATCGTCGTATACTGCATGTACTTTTTCAAAAGTCATGCCCTTTAGTTTTCCGTTCTCAATCACAAATGATTTGGGGACATGATTATCTATGATCGGAATATCTTCATGAATAGCATCTTCCTTCTCCCATGGAGATGCTTTCATCTCTGCAAAGGGGCTGCGCACAATGACTTTCACTTGCTCACCACCCAGCCTGCGCGCGGTGCGGCAGCAATCCATGGCCGTATTACCGCCGCCCAGCACGATCACTTTCTTGCCTATCTTATTGATGTGCTCAAAAGCGACATTTGCCAACCAGTTGATACCGATGTGAATGTTTGCGGCACCTTCCTGTCTGCCAGCCATATCCGGCAGGTCACGGCCTTGTGGTGCGCCGGACCCAACAAACACCGCATCGTAATCTTTAGCCAGCAGTTCTTTGAGGCTGGAGACATAATGATTGAAGTGCTTGTTGATACCGAGGTCGAGGATATAATTTACTTCTTCGTCAAGGACGGATTCCGGGAGGCGGAAGGAGGGTATCTGGCTGCGCATAAAACCGCCGCCTGCTTTTTGCTCATCATACAAGTGAATCTCATAGCCTAGTGGTGCAAGATCACGTGCAACAGTAAGTGCTGCAGGCCCAGCCCCGACAAGTGCTACTTTCTTACCGTTAGGAGCAAATGGCCCTTTCGGCATATGTTGTTTCACATCACCCTTATTGTCTGCAGCCACACGCTTAAGGCGGCATATTGCAACAGGCTCTTCCTCTACGCGCCCACGGCGGCATGCAGGCTCACATGGCCTGTCGCACGTTCGGCCCAAGATGCCCGGGAATACGTTCGATTCCCAGTTGACCATGTATGCCTCCGTATATTTCTCGCGGGCTATTAGCCTTATGTATTCAGGAACCGGTGTGTGTGCAGGACATGCGTACTGGCAGTCGACCACTTTATGAAAATACTCCGGGTCTTTGATGTTTGTTGGTTTCAATTGTCTATGTTTTTCTTTTGAAAAAATCGTGGTGAGCAATAATCGAAAGCGATCTCCAAAGATCCACAAGTACAAATCTTCAACACTACAAACTCTAAAATACTTAACTTTTCTATTTGGAAAACATTTTATTTACTGTAATTATATAATGGAAGATATATAGATGCAGGCTGTTCAATAGTTTACTTTTTTAAAAGAAAGTAATTTTTTAAACGTGATTACTTTGAAAAATATATCGTGATATTGTTAAAAAAATTATTGAGATTTGCAATAATTCCTACACCACTACATTTTTCACCTTCACCACAATTACCACTGAAAACGGCAGCACGTATCGTAACTTGTATGTCCATACATGCGGTTTAATGTATGTACTTCCTGCCCTCTATCCCATGAAACAAGTTGATTCTTGATTTTTTGTTTGTTTAAATAACAACGATATGGGATACAGAACATTTGTTTCGATGAAGATCGCTGTGATTGGTACGGGCGCTATCGCGGAGGCTTATGCGAGACGTTACCTACACGGTGGCCACGTAGTGCTGATGGCCTGGCTGGATAACGATGGCACGGGTATTAGCAATGAACTGGCTGAATATAATAACCTATATACATGTAGCATAGAAGAAGCTGCGGCCGGAGGTGATCTTATTGTTATCGCAACTGCCCCAAAAGATGTGCGAGAAGTAGCTTACTGGCTGGGGGATGTGAGAAGTAAAGTAATTATTGACTGCACTTCAAATGTTCACACTGATTCCGATAGCCATGTATCAACCGTATGTGCGATAAAAGCCATTACAGGCGCGGCCCATATTGTGAAGGTGTTTGGGACCAGGGGTTATGAAAAATTATTGAAACCGCTTTTCGGCCATGAAGAGCTTCAATTGATAATGGTGGGAGAAAGTAAAAAGGCAAAAGAAATCGTGAAGATATTATCTATCAATCTCGGTGTTCATCGGTTCTTTGATATGGGTGGCGGAGACGATATTCCGTTATTTAATGAAATGACAAAGGCATGGCGTAAACTGGCGATAGAACATAATAAAGCTTTGCTACCTGTCGTCCCCGTTAGAATTTAAAGTTGTACGTTATACTGGGTAGAATAGGCAGTATATACACTTCATATACTTTTACCGTTATTCCTTTTGTTACCGTCCCTTCGTTATCTACATAGAGGAAATAAGGGTTGTGCCTGTCGTATACATTGTAGATAGAAAAAGTCCAACTACCCTGCCATTTGCGGGGCTTTGTGTGCTGCGGTGTATAGGTAGCCGCTACGTCCAGGCGATGATAGGCGGGTAGCCTGTAGGCATTTACTTTACTGAATAATTCCTGAATGTTCCCATCGATAAAATAATAAGCTGTGGGTAGCGTAATAGCGTTGCCGGAACCATAAACGAACACGCTGGAAAATACCCATTTTTTGCTAAGCGTATAGGTACCTACCACCGAAACATCATGCCTGCGGTCGTACTTGGCAGGAAAGGCGTTGCCGTTATTCAGGTCCGGAAATTTTTCGTAGGTCCATGAAAGTGTATAGCCCACCCAGCCGGTGAATTTACCCCTTGTCTTATTAACGAAGAACTCCGCGCCATAAGCGGTGCCTGTGCCGAATACATAGGACAATTCGGGGTCCTGTGTAACATTTGGTACATAATCATCCTTGTACTGCACCTGGTTCTTCATGTTCTTGTAATACAATTCAACGGATGTCTCTACCATGTTATCCATGATGTTGCGGAAATAACCCGTAGAGTATTGCCACGCCATTTGCGGCTTCACAATATAGGTGCTGGGTACCCAAACATCGGTAGGAAGGGTAGTGCCGTTGTTGGTTACAAGGTCAACATATTGGTATGTTTTCGCAATGCTTGTTTTTAAAGAAGAGTTATCATTGAGCGAGAAGCGCATATTAAAACGAGGTTCCCAGCCGCCGTAGGCTTTAACTAGTTGCCCCGTGCTATAGTGTGTGCTGTCTGTAAGTTTGCCATTCGCATCATAGTTGTAGGCGGTGTATGGGCCTATCTGTCCGAACCAGGAATACCGAAGGCCGAGGTTTACTTTCCACCATTTAGTGGGCTCAAAATCATCGAGTATATAGGCGCCGGCTTCGTGTGCGTACTTGATAAATGCATTATTCGGGTCCAACTTTATGCTATCGGCTACGCCCGATATCTGGTTGGGTACAAACTTATGGTGTGTGTACGCGATGCCCGCTTTGAAGTGATGATTGAAGTTGGTATAGTAATCTAAATCGCTTTTCGCATTATAATCGGTGATGCCGGAGGCTATCTTTATTCCAAAAGTATTTTCACTGAAATTAGAAGCAAAATTGTAGTCGTTATAAACCAATGTTGTATTGAGGAATAGTTTATCGCTAAATTGATGGTTCCAGCGCGCTGTGGCCGTTCTGTTGCCCCAGGGTATGTTAGCCTTAAATGTGCCTGTAGGGTTCTGGAACTTGAATTTGTCAAGCCCCATATAGCCACTGAGATAAACACGGTCTTTATCACCCAGTTTGTAATTTGCTTTAAGGTTAAGGTCGTAAAAATAGTAACCGATGTTTTTAAGCTTACTTGAAAAAGGACGTGCCAATGCATCAATATATGTGCGTCTTCCAGCCAGCATGAATGACCCTTTGTTCTTTTTGATGGGGCCTTCCAACACGAGTCGGGATGCGATCAGTCCAATGCCGCCTTCGGCGTGATATTCCTTCATGTTTCCTTCCTTCATGGAGACGTCAACGACCGATGAAAGCCTGCCGCCGTAGTTTGCGGGTGCGCCGCCTTTTATCAGGGTCACGTCTTTAATAGCGTCTGAATTAAATACTGAAAAGAAACCAAACAAGTGGCCGGTATTATAAACCGGTGCATCATCAAGCAATACCAGGTTCTGGTCTGGCCCACCGCCTCGAACGTAGAATCCGGAGCTGCCCTCGCCCGCTGATTGAACCCCGGGCAATAACTGCAACGATTTCAAAAGGTCAACTTCCCCAAACAGCACCGGAAGGGTTTTGATCTGTGCCATAGAAAGTGTTACGGTTCCCATTTCGGCATTCTTCACATTTGCGTCCCGGCGACCCGCTGTTATCTCCACTTCTTTCAATTGCGTCGAGCTTTGCATTTCGGCGGTGAAGGATTTGTTGGCGATCAGATTTATGGTTTGAGTGATGGTTGTATAACCAACATAGGAAAACGTGACCGTGTATTCGCCAGGTTTTACAGACGCGGAATAGAATCCATAAGTATTTGTTTGCACAGCCAGGTCGGCTTCTTTAAGGTAGATAGTGCCTGAAATAATGGATTCTCCCGTTTGGGCATCGCGCATATAGCCGCTGAGCGATACTTTTTGCGCAAACAGGATAGCAGGTAGCGCAAGTATGAATAAACAAAGGGAAAGGCTGCGGCTTAAATTCATCTGTATAAAGTCTAAGTGGATCGTCTAAAGCTGTTATTTGTCTTTACTATTTTAGTACAGCGGTCACTTCGCCACATTCCAGCATTTTCTTTCCGAAGTATGGATTTTTAATATCACTGTCATCACTCAGCCAGTGGGCACCTTTTTCGTTGAATGCCATGGGGCAATATTCCTGGTAAACATGCGCGTTCTTTAAATCAGCGGCTTTAAGCATGCCAAACATAGCGCTGGAAAGCGGGCCAAACGCGAGACGTTGTTTTTCGCAGCTTTCATCTTTGATGGATGAAGCGATCTTGCTTTGGGTGATTATTGTATCGAGGTATGGTTTCAAGGCAACGCCGGAGTTGTCTTTTTGAACATAGGTGCGGAAACTATCGGTTATTGTTGCCAGTGCGGTTGCAGCAGCGTCTGCGTCATCGGCCTTTGTAGCAACCAGGGCGTTCTTAAGGATATAGTATTTCTCCACGACGTTCATGAGCATTTGGGTACCCTGATCGTTTAGTTTGCTTTGTATGGGCGCCGCAGCAACTTTGGGCTGTGATTTGGTAGTATCGGTCGTGCTATTACTGGTGGTACCTGTGTTGCCACCGCAACCGGCTAATCCAAACAAGCTACAAGCGGAAATTATATAAATGAAGCGCATAAAGGGAAATTTTCCATGCAAAAGTAAAGGAATGGCGCGGATAAAGGTTGCCATACATGCGCATTAAGTATTAATTAAGCCGCACTTTTAGCTTTTCCCTTTTCTGTTTTGCCTTACCTTTGCGCACTTATGTTGATCTCATTACAAAATATTACATTTTCATTCGGGGCGCGGGCCATACTTGAGGATGCAAGCTGGCAGATAGGAACAGGGGAGCGAATAGGCCTTGTGGGCAGCAATGGTGCGGGTAAATCTACCTTATTGAGGTTGATGACCGGTGCTTATAGCGTAGAGAGTGGGGTGATAAATAAACCGAAGGATGTGTCTCTTGGTTTCTTCAACCAGGACCTATTGAGTTTTTCCACCAGCGAGTCGATACTTAAAGTGGGTATGCAGGCTTTTGAAAAAGCCCATGAAGTAGAAAAGCGACTAGAAAAAATATTGAAAGAGCTGGAAAGCACACCTGAAGATGCCGACCTGCTGGACGATTACAGCCATGCGCTGCATGATTTTGAAGTGGCGGGTGGTTATGAAATGGAACACCGCACGGCGGAAGTACTGGAGGGATTAGGGTTCTCTACCGCCGACCTGCAACGTCCTTATGACCAGTTTAGTGGTGGATGGCGTATGCGTGTGCTATTGGCCAAAATGATGCTGCAACAACCGGAATTACTGTTGCTGGATGAGCCCACCAACCACCTTGACCTGCCATCGATAGAATGGCTGGAACGCTACCTGATCAGCTATCCGGGCAGTGTGGTTATTGTATCGCATGACCGTTATTTCCTGGACCGGATGGTGACGAAAATTGTAGAGGTATGGCAGCGCGATCTGCATCAGTACAGTGGTAACTACACCTTCTTCCAAAAAGAGAAGGAGGAGCGCATGGTACTGCAGCAACGAGCGTTTGAGAACCAGCAGGATTACATTAAGCAGCAGGAGCGGTTTATAGAGCGATTCAGGGCTAAGGCTACCAAGGCCGCCGCTGCACAGAGTGCGATAAAGAGGCTGGATAAACTAGATGTAATAGAAGCGCCGGATAGCAGCATGCCTACCATGAACATTAATTTTTCAGTAGGTACACAACCGGGCAAGATAATTTGCGAACTAAAGGACATCAGCAAACGGTACGGCGATCTGACCATCCTGGACGGTGCCAGTGCGGAGATACTACGTGGCGATAAGATAGCCTTGATAGGAGCGAACGGTAAGGGTAAGTCAACCTTGCTGCGGATAATAACCGGGCAGGAGTCGTACGAAGGTGACCGTAAGTGGGGGCATAATGTAGAGGAGAGCTTTTATGCGCAGCACCAGCTCGAAGCGCTTACCGTGGAACACGAAGTGCTGGAAGAAATGAAGCTGTGCGGCAGTGGGAAAAATGAGCTGGAGCTGAGGCAATTGCTAGGTTGCTTCCTGTTTAGCGGCGACGATGTTTTTAAGAAGATCAAAGTGCTGTCGGGTGGGGAGAAGGCGAGGGTAGCTCTGGCAAAGGTAATTGCGGCAAAAGGTAACTTCCTGCTGCTGGATGAGCCTACCAACCACCTGGATATGCAGTCTGTGGAGATGCTGATAGAGGCGCTCAATAAGTATACGGGTACGCTGATCATTGTATCGCACGACCGTTATTTTATCAGCAGAACGGCTAATAAAATATGGAATATCGAGGATGGCAAGATCAATGAGTTCAACTGGCCGTATGACGAATGGGCTGTGTGGCGGCAGGATAAACTAAAGCGTGAGCAGGCGGCAACAGCGCCTGCTGCCAAGGTAGTGGCTCCAGCGCCTAAGAAAGAAGAAAAGCCGAAAAACAATATCAGCCACGACCAACTAAATGCGCTGAAAAAGGAGCTCCAGAAGCAGCAAAAAATATTTGCTAAGCAGGAGGAAGATATCAATAAACTAAAGCAGGATATCGTTTTATTGGAGGGCAAACTCGGCGACCCTGATTTTTACAAGAACCAACAGGAATTCCTGAAGGTGGATGAGCAATACCGGCAGCATAGCGCAAAACTCATGCAACTGAATAAGGAGTATGATAAGTCGTTTGAGCTGATCATGGAACTGGAAGAGAAGTTGGCGTAGCGTTATCGTAAAGCGACAGCAATCTGCACACCGCCCCATTTATTATTTTTTGGGCCGGTGGTTAGCTCCCTGCTGGTATAGCACTGAAAGTACTCCAGTATTGCTTTTTTGTAAGAGGCTACCCAGCCCACGCGATTGATAAAGACGACGCGATTAATATCTGTCGGCGGGATAGTGTAAGGGCTGGTGTGGTTAAATACACCGCCTTCAAGAGTGGCGTCGTAACCGATGATGTCCAGTTCCGGGCGGTCGTACATGTACAAGTGGAATTTGCTGGTTTTCCGATAGATCTGTGTGAATGGAGACTTGAAATAGCCCGCCAAAGCAGTTACCCCTATACTGGCCTTGTCGCTTAGTGTTCCAGCCCTTGCTGATGCATCGCCTTCGAACGACAGGATGTTGCGAAACGCCAGTAGTTGTTTTTCATAATCTACCTGGTAGTTAAGGATCACATCATTGGCGATCTGGTAATCCCATCCCGGTGGCACGACGTTGTGCAACAATCTGTGGGCTTCGTCCTGTACTTCATCTGCCAAAGCTATTTCTCCAATTACACCGGTGCTCAGCGTCGTTGACCATCTTTGTTTTTTAATGGTGTCGGTTACGAGCAGAAAAGTTTTAAAAAATAAGGTGCCGGCATATGGCCTGTCGCGGTTTTGATTTTCTATGCGGAGGTTGTCCGGCGTGTAGCCTGCCTGTTCTAATCCCAGCCCATACCGTGTGTGGCTGAAGTGCGGATCTATCAGCAACCGGGTAAGCGGGTTTTTCTTTAACGCTGGGCTGCATACCTCCAGGTTTGCGCCCTTGGTATATTGCTGATCGCGGGCAGAAAAATAGTCATTATCCAGGCTGAAACGAATGTAGCTGTCCCAGTCAATGTTTTTGAATGACGTGGTATTGTCAATTTCCTGCGCACCAAGACAGACTGCTATGAAATTAAAAGTAAAAAATAGATATGTCCATTTCATTCAATGATATTTTCAATAGCTTGGGGTGTAAAATTTCGTGCCTTCAAGGAGCGTCATTGTTTACGCCTATGAGGAAATAAGGAGCGTTTATAAGTTTCTATTTCTATTTTTGATCCAAAACTAACTGACAAATAATTTATGGAAAATGATCGTAATCAGTTGTATTCCGCATACTGCGACCTTATGCTAAAAGGAGCCGACATTAATAATGCATCTGCCGTACTGGGTTGGGACCAGGAAACATATATGCCGCCGAAGGGTGCGGAAGCAAGGGGGCGGCAGCTATCTACGCTAGCGGGGCTGGCGCATGAAGTACTCACTAGCGACAAACTGGAGCGGCTGCTAAAGGAATTGTCGGCCAGGACGGATATGACTGATGTACAGCAGAACAATGTTCGGCTAAGCCTGGATGATTTTGAAAAGAACAAGAAACTCCCGGGCGATTTCGTCGAGGAGTTGACCAAACAAACCAGCGAATGTTTCAATGCCTGGATAGAAGCGAGGAACAAGAATGATTTTGGCATTTTTGCGCCTTCATTGACAAAAATGGTAGGCTTGAAGCGAAAGCAGGCTGAACTGTACGGTTACAAGGCGCACCCATACGACGCATTGGCAGATGATTATGAAAAGGGCATTACTGTTGCGCTCCTGGACCCGATATTCGCGGGAATCAGGGAACAGCTACCACCTATACTCGCTAAGATCAAGGCAGCACCGCAGGTCGATGACTCATTCTTTGACCGGCATTTCCCGAAGCAGCAACAATGGGATTTTGGCATCGAAGTAATGAAACGGATGGGATTTGATTTTGACGCCGGAAGACAGGACTATTCCGAGCATCCTTTTACGACTTCTTTTGCACCTTCTGATGTGCGGCTAACTACGCGCGTAGACGAAAACAATTACGCATCTATGTTGTGGAGTTGCATACACGAGTGCGGCCACGGCCTATACGAGCAGGGGCTGCCGGGAGATCAGTATGGCCAGCCACTTGGCCAGGCGGCTTCTTTGGGTATTCATGAGTCGCAGTCGCGTATCTGGGAGAACTGCATTGGCCGCGGCCTGGATTTCTGGAAGTTCTTTTATCCGAAATTGCAGGCTCAGTTCCCGCAACAACTGGCAGATATTACTGCTGAAGCATTTTTTAAAGCCGCGAATAAAGTTGAGCCGTCACTCGTTCGTACCGAGGCCGATGAACTAACCTACCATTTCCATGTAATGATCCGTTACGAGATCGAAAAGCAGTTGATAGAAGGCTCACTGGAGGTCAAAGACCTTCGTAACAAATGGAATCAGCTGTATCAGCAGTATCTAGGCGTTACTCCGCCAGATGATAAATCGGGTGTGTTGCAGGATGTGCATTGGAGCCATGGCAGCTTTGGTTATTTCCCTACTTATACATTGGGTAGTTTTTATGCGGCACAATTCTATGCACAGGTGCAAAAAGATATTCCGGGCTTGCTGCAACAAGTGGCAACTGGCGATCTTAAGGAATTTCTGCAATGGTTGCGGGAAAAAGTGCACATACATGGACGGCGCTACACTTCTGAGGAACTATGCGAGCGCATCACCGGGCAAAAGCTCGACCCCTCATTTTTCATCAGGTATGCTGTGGCGAAATACAAGGACGTTTATGGTATATAGATATACCGTATCAACTTTCGCTTTATATTTAGCCTAACATGTCTCATAACGAAACACTGGTATGTCCCAATTGCGGGTTTCATGCAACAGGTAATTATTGTTCGCAATGCGGGCAGGAAACGCATTTGCACAAAGAAACCTTTTGGGGGCTGGTAACGCACTTCATTGGCCACTATTTCCACTACGATTCGAAGTTCTGGCAGACGATGAAGGCACTTTGGTTCAGCCCGGGAAAGCTTACGGTGGCCTATTGGAACAAGCAGCGGATGCGCTATATCTCACCGGTCTCTTTATACATTTTCATTAGCGCTGTTTATTTTTTGCTGGCATTGAGTATGCCATCGAAGCGGACATTGGTTGATTTTAAGGAAAATAAAACAGGAAAAGATACCGTGGCCGAAGCACAGACGAAAACGAATTCGCTGACGGTAGCAACAGGTTCCAAATTTGACCAATACGTAACCAGTAAATTTAGAAAGATCGAGGAACGGCATGGCGATTACAACGATTTTCTAAACGAGACCATCACCCATAATCTACCTAAGATTTTCTTTTTCATGATACCGGTGATGGCGCTGATACTGAAACTGTTGTTTATCAGGCGCAAAACTACCTTCTTTGTAGACCATGCTATTTTTGCTTTGCATTATCATTCTTTCTGGTTCTCACTTTTCCTGATCGAGAACTTCCCTTTTTCAAAAGGCCTGCAAGGGACACTGTATGCCATTTCGTTTTTTATCGCGGGGTACTATATGGTTCGTGCAATACACAACGTATATGGGGCCAAGTGGGGCAGAGCGATCCTCAATACGTTTGTTTTGGGCATCAGTTATGCCATACTGCTGGGGGTGATCATGCTTATCTATGCGTTGTTGGTGGTAATGTCAGTGTGACGGGTTGCAGCGAAATAAATAATCAACCCTATAGCAAACGCGCCGAGACATACAAAGCATGCCTGCGGGTTGTCAACGAATATACTTATCGTTACAAAAATATAGGCAGCAATAAAAACCAGCGGCACGAGCGGATACCAGCGGATAGTGAAGATGCCGGTGCCGTCCAGTTCCTTTGTCTTTTTGCGCAATATAAAAATGGCGATCGCCCCGAGCGTAAGACCGATGGTGTTGAAGAACATGGTATAGCTTAATAGCGCGGAGAATGAGCCGGCAAAGAATAACAGCAATAAGATAGCGGCCACATAAACCGTCATACAAAACTCCTGTACCTGCGTTTTCGGATTTACCCGTTCGAATATTTTTGGCAGTACGCCATCTTCGGCCATAGCATAGAAAACGCGGGGATTAGAGAGTATATATACGTTTGTATACGCCATCACCGACAAAAACATTACCAAGGAAGTAATCTTATAGCCCATTTCGCCAAACACGATTCCCGCCATCTTTGCAGCCAGGACATCAGTCTGTTGCAATCCGCCGAAACCCAACACTTTGTAGTAAGCGAAATTTATAGCCATATATAACACGATGACGGTGCCTATACCCCAGAAGATAGCACGAGGAATATTGCGTTTAGCATTCAGGATATCGGCGCCGAAGTTAATGGTGAGTGCGTAGCCGGTGTAGGTAAAGAAAACAGGGATCAGACACAGGCCGAATGCAGTGATGATATTTTTGTTTTGGGGAATGACTGTGGTAATTGCAGGCGGTACATCGTGTTTGAATACAGCGCTGCACAGCAAAATGATCATTGTGACCTTGAAGATCGTCAGCAGGTTTTGAAAGCGTGCGCTCATCTTTATGCCGAGGTAATTGACTACGTACAGTATAAGCACGGAAGAAATGGTGATGATCTTTACGCCCGTATCATTCTGCAGGCCGGGCGGCATTAGTATCGGGTTTATGTATTCCGAACCTATCAATGCAACCGCTGCTATTGACGCGATGTTTGCGAGGGCAAGTACCCACTCCACCATGAATGCCAAGGCAGGATGATAGCAGTACGACAATGTTTTGTAGAAACCACCTGCATTGGGATACCGCGCACCGATCTCTGCGAAAGTAAGCGCACCGCATAGGCTAACAATGCCGCCGAATATCCAGGCGCCAAAGAACAGCCACACATTGCCGGCCTTCATTGCTACCACGCTGGGTGTTTTGAAAATGCCCATACCGATCACCAGGCTGATAACGATCATGGTCAGATCAAAACGGCTAAGACGGGGCTTGATACTCATTGCCGCAAAGTAGTAAAATTAGTTCTTCGGTGCAGCCTGCGGATGGAACATTTGCTCCAGCATGGAAAATAGCTCCGGGTGGTGTTCTTTCAGTTTGCCCGGCTGCTCAAAGAAATATTCGGTGATAACCGCGAAGAATTCTGTTTCGTTTGTTGCGCCGTACAGATCAATGTCTGAATGTCCCCTTGCCCTCATTTCATTGATCGTCTCACGCACGAGGCTTATCCACGGGAGCACCTGCGGCTTTGACAACAGGTACTCAGGTATACCATCCGTCGCTCCATCGGCCTTGTCGATGAGGTGGGCAAATTCATGGAGTACTGTATTTTCTCCGTCTACCGGATTCGAAAATGATGCGCGCAAGGAGCTTTTGGATAAGATCATTTCCCGGTGCATAGCGCCGTCACCCACCATGCCCAGCACATTTCGTTGCGGCGCATCCTGGCTAAAGTCGCGATCAAATGAGTTGGGGTACAGCAGTATTTCTGATATGTTGTTGTACTTCCAGTCGGGGAAAGAAAAGATAAGATAAGTGTTATGGCACCGGACGCTATCAGTATCCTGTCCAGGTCGTCGACATCTACGTCAATGCCCCTGATGGTCGTATTTGCAAGGAAATCTTTTATCCGAGCCTCAAATAAGTCCTTGTCTTTATCATTCAGCTTATTGTAAAAAGGTACGTTTTCAGTAAGCAGTTGCGTGGCATTGGAGGGAAGGGCCGTTTCTGCAAGCTTCTTTTTTTGGCGGCGATGCCGGACGTACCAAAAAATATTAGCAATAACTAATATCGCCGCCACTATTATCATCCGATATTCTTTTAAGAACATTAGCGGCTGTTATTTTCTACTGCCAGAACGGTTTTAAGATTTAGCTCGTGTGCGGCACGCATTACGGCAACAATGTTATCTGCGGTTGCCTGCTTGTCAGCATTGATAACCACGGTAGGTTCTGCATCCTGCGATTTTGCTATGGCGCTGGAAATAAAAGGCTTTAAAGAATCTAATACCACTGCGCGTGTGCCCACAAAAAATTCCTGCTTATCATTGATAGAAACAACAACCGTTTGTTTGGCTTTTGTATCGCTCTTTGCCTTAGGTATGCTCAGCTTTACAACATTAGGATTTGCAAGCGTGGAAATAATCAGGAAGAACAGCAGCAGAATGAACAATATGTCATTCAGCGCAGATGAATGTCCCTGGGGATCATGTGGCAACCGTCTTTTTATTTGCATCTTAGGTTGTTAATTAGTGGTATCCTGTATAAAATCCAGAAATTCGGCAGATGCAGCTTCAATACGATTAACATTCTTGCCCACTTGTGTATTGAGATAAGCGTAGCTCATATAGGCAAGCAAGCCAATGATAAGGCCGGTGGCCGAGGTGACCATCTTTGTATAAATACCACCCGCAATAGTTTCCAGCGAAAAGCCCTGGTGCTGCACGTTAAAGAACAGGATGATCATACCAGCGATCGTACCAAGAAAACCAAAAATAGGTGCGATGCCAGCGATCGTCGAAAGGACAGATAGGTTTTTCTCCAACTGGTATACTTCCAGCCTCCCGGTGTTTTCCATAGATTTTTCTATGTAATCTATTGGTTTGCCCATGCGGCTGACCCCTTTTTCTATTACACGCGCCACAGGGGTATTCACACTTTTGCAAGTGGCTATCGCTTTTTCCTTGTTGCCGGCCTCCAGTTGGTCTTTTATCCGTGCCATAAAAGATGGGTCAACCACTGATGCTTTGCGTATCGCCATAAAGCGATCATAAAATACGTATACCAGTATTAGTGAGCATAGCAGCAAAGGAATCATCAGCGCTCCGCCCTCCATCAACAAATGGAAGAGCGAAATTTTCTCTACTGGTGCCGCAGCGGCTGCTGCAGCCGCTGCTTTTGCGGCGCTATCCGTAACGGCAGTTGGAACTGTGGCAGTAGCCTGGAGCAGCAAAACATTAAATATATGCATGTATGAAATTTGGGTAAACAAATGTAATTAAAAACAACCAGCCTCTGTAACAGGGTTTTCCTCATGATGTGCAAACCGAGGAATTTGATAAAATGTAAACGCCAATGCGTGGGAAATATTTTATGCGTAATGCCAAATTAGTGTCAAGAGCAGTTCATATATTAGTTGGGTATAATTCAATAGACCGTCAGAGTTAATAAACTGTGCAAAAGCTGTTTAGGCGTTTCCGCTTTTAGATTATCTTTGCACCGCATTCCACAAAAATTACATTTTAAATACAGCCGGATCTTATGAACTGGAAACAATCTTTCAGCACTTCTATTGGTAAGAAATTGCAAATGTCTCTCACGGGATTATTTCTTATAACTTTCCTTCTTGTCCATTGTTACATCAATGCCCAGATATTTTACCAGGATGGGGGTACCCGTTTTAAAGAGGCGGCCCATTTTATGGGGACTAATTTTGTGATCCGCACGGTTGAGATCGGCCTGTTTGCGTTTTTGATACTTCACATTGTGCAGGGGTTATTGCTTTGGGCAAAGAACCGGTCTCGGAGAAGTGTGGGATATGCCGTGAGTGCAGGTAACAAAACCAGCCCCTGGTATAGCCGTTCCATGGCGCTGCTCGGCACGCTTGTGCTGTTGTTCCTTATTCTGCACCTTTCCAAGTTCTGGGCGCCTAACCGTTATTCGATGACTTTCGGCAGCGGGGAACTGGATCTTTATGCAATGATGCGCGATGAATTCCAGACTACGTGGGTGGTGGTTGTTTACGTGCTCGGTTGTATTGCTCTTGGCTGGCACCTGGTACATGGTTTTTACAGTGCGTTCCAGACCCTGGGCCTGGGCACGCACAAATACAAAGGCATGATAAAAGCAATAGGTGTGGCATTCTCTATCGTTGTTCCTGTAATATTCGCTTTGATGCCTGTTTCTTTTTATATGCATTGGGTAAGCTAAAGCGGTGCGCTAGTATATCGCACTTTTTGATTTTTGAATTTTTACTTTTGATTTTTGATTATGGAACTAAATTCTAAAATACCAGCCGGTCCGTTAGAGTCCAAATGGAAAACATATAAGTCCACCTGTAAGCTGGTAAACCCGGCAAACAAACGCCAGATAGAGATCATAGTTGTGGGCACAGGCCTAGCCGGTGCTTCTGCCGCAGCTTCTCTTGGCGAGATGGGCTATAAAGTAAAAGCATTCTGCTTCCAGGATAGCCCACGCCGCGCGCACTCTATAGCCGCGCAGGGTGGCATCAACGCAGCCAAGAACTATCAGAACGATGGTGACAGTACATACCGCCTGTTTTACGATACCATTAAAGGTGGCGACTACCGTGCCCGTGAAGGAAATGTATATCGTCTTGCAGAAGTAAGCGCGAATATCATAGACCAGTGTGTAGCACAAGGTGTTCCTTTTGCACGTGAATATGGAGGACTGCTTAGCAATCGTTCTTTTGGTGGTACACAGGTACAGCGCACATTTTATGCAGCCGGCCAGACTGGCCAGCAGTTGCTGATTGGCGCTTACCAGGGACTGGAGCGCCAGATATCCCTGGGTAATGTGGAAATGTATTCCCGGCACGAGATGCTGGAGGTTGTGAAGATAGATGGGAAGGCACGCGGCATTATAGCCCGCAACCTGGTGACCGGTGAGCTGGAGCGCCATTTTGGCCATGCGGTTTTGTTATGCACCGGCGGTTATGGCAATGTGTTCTATCTCTCCACAAATGCTATGGGCAGCAATGTAACGGCTGCATGGAAGGCGCATAAGCAAGGAGCATATTTTGGTAATCCTTGTTTCACGCAGATTCACCCTACCTGCATCCCTGTGAGCGGCGATCATCAATCGAAGTTGACGCTGATGTCTGAGTCGCTGCGCAATGACGGGCGGATATGGGTGCCCAAACAAAAAGACGACAAACGTAAACCATTCGACATACCCGAAGAAGAGCGCGATTACTACCTGGAAAGAAGGTATCCTGCATTTGGTAACCTGGTGCCACGTGATGTGGCTAGCCGCGCAGCTAAGGAGCGCTGTGACGCAGGTTATGGAGTAGGTTCGTCTAAAATGGCTGTTTACCTGGATTTCGCTTCCGCTTTTGAGCGCTACGGCCATGTGGAAGTACGTAAGCAGGGTATTGCAAATGCGGATAAAGCAACTGTTTATAAATTGGGTGTAGCTGTAGTTAAGGAGAAATACGGCAACCTGTTTGACATGTATGCGAAGATCACCGGTGAAGATCCTTACCAGGTGCCCATGCGTATTTATCCGGCAGTGCATTACACCATGGGCGGTTTGTGGGTGGACTATGAACTGATGACCAATGTGCCGGGCCTGTATGCATTAGGGGAAGCTAATTTCAGCGACCACGGTGCTAACCGCCTGGGCGCTTCTGCATTGATGCAGGGTCTTGCTGATGGTTACTTTGTAGTGCCATATACACTGGGCAATAATCTCGCTGACGATATACGCACCAAAGCGATACCAACTGATCACCCTGCATTTGTGCAGGCAGAAAAAGATGTGAATGACCGCATAGAGCGCATGATGAATATTAAGGGCAAGGAAAGTGTAGAGAGCTTCCACAAACGCCTGGGCAAGATCATGTGGGACAAATGCGGCATGGGGCGCAATGCAAAAGGACTCACAGAAGCAATAGAAGAAATAAAAGCATTAAGAAAAGAATTCTGGGCTAATGTGCGCATACCGGGCGAGATCAAATCGTTCAATCCCGAGCTGGACAAGGCGGGTAGGGTAGCCGACTTCCTGGAGCTGGGCGAACTGATGTGTATAGACGCACTGCAGCGCAACGAAAGCTGCGGTGGCCACTTCCGCGAGGAGTACCAGACTGAAGATGGTGAAGCCCTGCGTGACGATGAAAAGTACATGTATGTAGCGGCTTGGGAATACAAGGGTGATAGCCAGTATGAACTGCATAAAGAACCGCTGAACTATGAGGTAGTACACACAAGTGCGCGGAGTTATAAATAACCATTCGCTAATTATCAAATTGTCGAATTGTCAAATTGAAAAGGTATGGAACACTATAAAATGAACCTCACCCTGAAGGTGTGGCGGCAGAAAAGCAAGGATTTTAAAGGCCATTTTGAGACATTCAAGGTGAGCGATATTTCTTCTGAGATGTCTTTCCTGGAGATGTTTGATGTGCTTAACGAAAAATTGGTTGCTGAAGGCAAGGAGCCGGTTGCATTTGACCATGATTGCCGCGAAGGTATTTGCGGTATGTGCAGTATGTACATCAACGGCCGCGCCCACGGCCCATGGCACGAGACTACTACGTGTCAGCTTCATATGCGCGAGTATAAAGATGGCGACACAATAGTTGTTGAGCCGTGGCGTGCCAATTCGTTCCCAGTTATCCGTGACCTGGTGGTGGACCGCTCTGCTTTCGACCGTATTATAGCGGCAGGTGGTTATATCTCTGTAAACACAGGTAATGCCCAGGACGCAAATGCATTGCCGATTGACAAACAAAAAGCTGATGAATCTTTTGCTGCGGCTACCTGCATTGGCTGCGGGGCATGTGTTGCAGCTTGCCCTAATACGTCAGCGATGCTGTTTGTTTCGGCTAAGGTTTCTCACCTTGCCCTGTTGCCACAGGGAGACCCTGAGCGTAAGACCCGTGCTACCAATATGATCCACCAGATGGATACGGAAGGTTTCGGTAGTTGCACTAATATCGGTGCATGCGAGGCGGAATGTCCTAAGGGCATTTCCCTGGAAAATATCGCACGTTTGAATCGTGAGTACATCGGTGCCGTATTCTCCGGAAGTAAAGATTAAAAATACTGAAAGCAATATTTTATTGTAAAGGCTGCCTTAATTAAGGCAGCCTTTCGTTATTTTGTACCATGCTAAAAAACATATGCATACTCCTGGTTGCGCTTGTAGCCCATTTTGGCGCATTTGCGCAAGCAGACACTAACAACGTTGTGCAGCAGCACGCAGGGGATCACTTGCGCATAAGCCTGCTCACCTGTGGACCGGGCGATGAAGAGGTATGGGAAGTGTTTGGCCACACAGCCGTGCGCATTATTGACTCCGAGCATCACACCGACGCTGTCTATAACTACGGCACTTTCGATTTCGGGCCTGATTTTGAAATGCAGTTCATGAGGGGTAAACTGAAGTACAGCCTTTCAGTAATGCCTTTTAATGTGTTCATGCAGGAATATGTGGAGGCGAAAAGAAGCGTAGAAGAGCAGGAATTGCTGCTGGACTGGAAGCAAAAGGAGCATATCTATGATTTCCTGGAGTGGAATGCGGAGCCGGAAAATAAGTACTATAAATATGATTTCTTTTTTGACAACTGCGCCACCCGTATCCGGGATATTTTTCCGAAGCCTCAGGTTTTCGGAAAGGAGTTTCATTACGGGCAAGCATTGCCAGAAGGTAAGCGGCTCACTTTCCGTGACATCATCAATGTTTATTTTTACCGGGACTACTGGACACGGCTGGGTGTAAATATTCTGCTCGGTAGCAGGATCGACAAGCCAATGACGAATGCAGACATCATGTTCCTTCCGGATTATCTTCGGGATGGAGTGGGGGGCAGTACGGTAAATGGGCACAAGATAGCTATAGCCCCGGTTTTAATTCTTTCCGGCAGCCAAACGACGCAGGGCGGCATAAATTATGCCTTGCTGCTTATGGTGGCCATCGCCATACTTACGATTGCAGGGCTTACTGTAAAAAAGCTGAGCGTGCTTGGCAAGATCATGAGTGCTTTGCTGCTTGTTGTTACCGGTTTGTTGGGATGCCTGATCCTGGTAATGTGGTTCGCTACTGATCACCAGGGCTGCGCAGACAACTTCAATATTCTTTGGTGTCTGCCGCTAAACATTTTTATCGCTTTCTTTAATCCGAAAGGGAAAAGCAGGTATGCCCTGATAGCGATGATCCTGATTTTCATCTCCCTGTTACTGCACCTGTGCAAAATACAGGGGCTGCTGTTGCCGGAATTCGCACCGCTGTTGCTTGCGCTGCTTTTCGTTTTTGGCACGATTTATAAGCGAAGTAAAAAAACAGATATAACAGTTGCCCATGCCTGAAATTAATACTGCAGTTTCCCCGCGTGTGTTTTACCGCAAAATGGGCACTGGCCCGGTGGTAGTTCTTCTGCATGGTTTTCCCGAAAGCGGAACGCTGTGGCAAAATATCTGGCATGAATTGTGCGCTTCTTTTACACTGATCATTCCCGATTTTCCGGGCAGTGGTAATAGTGTACTGGAGCGGGCTACCAGTATTGCAGACATGGCTGTATGTGTGAAAGATATATTGGACGACGAACAAATTGATACAGCGGTGATAGCAGGCCACTCAATGGGTGGTTATGTTGCATTTGCTTTTGCGGGGTTGTACCCGTCTACCCTGGCAGGGCTGTCACTGGTTCATTCCATACCGTTGGCTGACGACGATGAGAAGAAGAAAACCAGGTTAAAAGCCATAGAACTGATACGAAACGGAGGTAAGAATGCGTTCATTAGCCAAATGATACCGAATCTTTTTTCGCCGGCTTTTAAACAATCTAAGCCTCTGGCTGTCAAAGTACAAGTAGATGAAGCTCTGAAAATGGATGACGACAGTCTCGTCAATTTTTACGAAGCGATGATGGACAGGACAGATCATACGTTTGTACTGGAGAAGGCGAATTATCCGGTGCAATGGGTAATTGGAGCGGAAGATAATGTAATATATTATAAAAAAATATTAGAACAGTGTAATAAATCTAATATTAATTTTGTATCTTTTTACCGGGATTGCGGGCATATGAGCATGATAGAGGCTCCGCAAAACCTGGCTTACGACTTAAAAGAGTTCGCTGAATATTGCTATAACCCACGATCAAAATGAATAGCAGGCTATTCACGATATTGTTATTTCTTTTCTCGCTTTCTAATTTCAAGGCGGAGGCTTCTCATATTGTAGGTGGTGAGGTTACATATGTGTATACCGGGGACAGCGTTTCAACGTCTACCGGTACTATTCTTCACAAATACTATGTAAGCCTGAGTATTTACGAAGATTGTCTGAACGGCCAGCCTGAGGCGATAGCCGACGACAACCCGGCTTTCCTGGGGGTATTTGATGCGATAACCGGCACTACCTATGAATTGGATACGGGCATATATGCGATCAACTATTTGACGGCGCTGCAAGTGCCTATCAATTTCAGTAACAGTTGTGTGAGCAATATCCCCGCGACGTGCCTTAAGAAGAAAACGTTTGCAAAAACATACGCCCTGCCATCTAACGCACATGGGTATATTATTTCTTATGAACGTTGTTGCAGGAATGCCAGCATACTCAATGTAAACAACCCAGGTGATGAGGGGGCTACTTACTACTGTTCTATACCGCCTACAAGCATACATAACAACAGTGCCGTATTTAAAAATTACCCGCCACAGATCATCTGCCTTAATAACCCACTGTATTACGATAACTCTGCGACTGATGCCGATGGAGATTCCCTCAGTTATGGTTTCTGTCCTGCATTGCTGGGCGCTAGCAGTGCGGACATTAAGCCAACACCTTACTATCCCAACCTGAATGATACAGTAACTTACATTGCGCCCTATTCTGCACGTGCACCTATGACCGGTTTCCCTCCGATCCAGATAAACCCGGTTACCGGGCTGATCACAGGTACGCCAAACCGTATAGGACGTTTTCTTGTTACCGTGTTCTGTAATGAATACCGTGGCGGGGTGCTGATCAATCAAATCAAGAGGGAGTTTCAGTTCGTCGTTACCGATTGTTCCAAAGTGGTGATCGCAGATATTCCCCAGTACTCCACTGACTTTAATACGTATATTGTGAATTGTGCAGACTATACGGTGCACTTTGTGAATACCAGCTCGGGCGGGTTTGCCTATCATTGGGATTTTGGTGTCCCGGGTACAACTACGGACACATCCAGTGACTTTGAGCCTACGTTTGTTTATCCGGATACAGGTACCTACACCGTAAAACTGTTGGTGAACCCCGGCACCACCTGCCCTGACAGCATAAACCGGCTGGTGAAAGTATATCCAAAATTTTTAGCGGGGTTTTCGGACAGTGGAAGGCAATGCCCGGGGGCGCCAATTAGTTTTATAGACCAGTCGGCGGCTACGATAAAACCGATCACAAACTGGCAGTGGAACTTTGGTGATGGCGGCAGTTCTTCAGACCAGAATCCCGTGCACAGTTATGCATATGGAGGTACATTTAATGTAATACTGGTTTCGAAAAATATTAAGAATTGTGTTGATACCGCAGTAAAGCAAGTGATAGTCGAAACCTTCAAGCCTTTTGCAGGTGATGATACCATTATTGTAAAAGGGGAAGACATTCTGTTTAATGCGCAGGGGGGTATCCAGTATTCCTGGTCCCCGCCCACAAACCTTAGCGATACATCGATCTACGACCCTCTTGGCACTTATCCCGATACGGGGCATTTCACCTACATGGTGCATGTCGTGAGCAATTTTGGCTGTTACGGCGATGATACCATAAAGGTGACCGTAGTGGGGCATTCTGAATTTGTAGTACCAACAGGTTTTACGCCCAATGGAGACGGACTGAACGACTACTTCAGGCCAATAGCTGTTGGGTACCGAAGCCTGAATTACTTCCGGGTATTTGACAGATGGGGAGAGCGTGTTTATAATTCCACGTCGCTCGAAGTAGGTTGGGATGGCACATTCGGCAATAAGCAATGCGAAATAGGCACTTATTTCTGGGAGATCAGTTATACGGACCGGTTTGGCAAGAACGGCTTCCAAAAGGGGGATGTTACGCTGATACGATAGCATAGGCGGTAGTCTTGAAAACAAAAAATATCTGACATAATAGAAAGAAAAAGTTTTGCTTTAAGCGGGAAACTGCTTATTTTTGCAATCCCAAAATAACCAAACTCTTCCTTAGCTCAGTTGGTTAGAGCATCTGACTGTTAATCAGAGGGTCTCTGGTTCAAGTCCAGAAGGGAGAGCGTTGACAGCAAAGGGTTTCATTAATTTGAAACCCTTTTGCTTTTTATTGCTCCGACACAATTCCGACACAAAGCCCGTTTATATCGTTTTTTGATTGTAATATTTTCCCGGTACAAAAGTTCTACTCTAATAGTAAATCAATATTGTTTTCCAATAGGTTCACTAATTCCGTTTTAGGGACATGCCCGGTTAGGGTCAATTCATTTTCTGTATTCAGCCAATCAAAATATTGGGGAACAAATACCCATTCACCATATTTGGTAACTACCCTTGCCCCTTTTCTTTCCTTTGCAGTCCCTTTGGGTAAATCAAAACCAAAGCGGTCAAATAGCCTTAACCCTTCCATTGCATCAAAAATATTATATACTGCTGCTGCATGGATATTGCCATTATTACTACTATTGGCTTTTTTGTTTACATCAGGTTCAGTAAATATTTTGCTCCCGTACTTAATGGTTTCAATCAAAGCTGTTTCTAAATTATGAATAGGTCTGTAATCCTGGGCTTTTCTAATGGTATGTACGGCAGTCCATTTTTGCAGCCATTCTTTGATTAATATTTCTGCTGTTTCTTTGTTGGGTACTATCACATGCAAATGCGGGTTGTAGGTTCTCCTTACCGGGTTAAAATTACATTCTAAGGACTTTATACCCATTAGCTTTGTTCCTTTGCTTCTTTGGTTCATTTTGCGGTAATTGCCGACAATTTGCCTAAACGCTTTAATCACTCCTTTCAGCATTGTTCTTAGGCTTTTTAACGGATAGGCTTTAACGGTCAAAGTTACAAAGTAGGGTTCAGGCCATGTTTTCAGCACCGGGTAATATTTATTTATGATCTCTGCCTTTCGGATACTGCTGCAAAGTGTACAGAAACGGTTTTTGCAATACTTACCGTGGTATCTGCCATCATGCGTTATTAATCTGTTTTGGCAATAGTAGGTATTCCAAAATGCTTTCACTTTTTCTGGCTCTCCTTTTTTCTCGGCAATAGCAATCAGGCTTAATGCCATTTTTTGCGATATTATTTTCCTTTTTGCTCTCCCGTTCAAAACCGTATTATTGCCTAATTCAGACCCTTGCCCAGAGATGATTGCAGCGTTTTGCCCATCAAAGGTTGTCCCGTTTTGTGCTAATGTATTGAGAGAGCTTCCCGAAACGGCTACAGAATGAGTATTTTTTCTCATTCTATCTACGTTTGCTATTAATGTAATTATCCGCTTCGCTGGCAGTTTCTGCAAATGTTTTTTTACGCCCGGCCTGTAGCCATATATCTATTTCAGATTTTAGGAAATACAGTTTCTTGCCTCTTTTATGGC
This sequence comes from uncultured Bacteroidota bacterium, assembly GCA_903905065.1. Taxonomy (GTDB): domain Bacteria; phylum Bacteroidota; class Bacteroidia; order Chitinophagales; family Chitinophagaceae; genus Nemorincola. The sequence goes on from CAIVEW010000040.1 coordinate 23,483, forward strand.
ATGGGATAACCCTTTGATGCACCCAACCATATACAGTAGGTTTTACTGGTTTATCCGGCAGGTAATCGCATAACTCCGTAAGGTTTAACCAGCGTTCTGTTTCAGGCTGTGGTTCGTTGCTCCTTTCTGTTAGAAGTCGTTCAATATTTTCCAGCTTAGTGAATAGCTGGGTAAAGGCTTTGGGAAGTTGTTCAAATGTAAATTCCATTTTACTACCAGTTTTGTTTTGGTAGCACAATGGTATGTGGGGCATTTAGGGGCGAAAATAGGGGGGTACGCCCTATTTTAATGTTTGGTAGGCTATCTGTACGTTTTTCTTTTGTTGGTGGGCGGTATAGCGTTTCTTATTTTCCTTAGAATATGCCTGCAATACCGCTATATTGCCCTTTACCGTTCTTTCATCGCATCCAAGAATTTCAGCAAGAAGTTTGTTTAATTTGGTTTTGGATTGCGTATAGTTCTTTATCAGGTAGTCGAAATATGCTAAGTAACTGAACATAGCAATTTGAAACGGCACATCGTTATTGCATAGTAGTTCGGAAAGCTGGGATTTTTGGTTATCATTCAATATTTTCACTTTAGGCAAATCATAAAGCCCATACTTGCCAAATGCCGCTGTCAGTATATCTCTTTTAGTTTCTAATGGTTCAATTTTCAGTGAAGTTATTTGAGCAATATCTGTAAAATACTCTTTCTGATAACTAAGCCATTTTTGCAAAATCTCCATGTACTCAGTCTCGCCATTAGAAAATTCTCCAAACAATAACTCATTTTTTATTCTTAGGTTTTCGTTCAATAATTGTAAAGTGTGCTGCTTAGTGTCCGGGATCACAGATTGCCGCACTAACTCGGCTGCATCCACTTGCTTTAACAGGTCTTTTGTAGTGTTAACCAATATTCTAATTAAGCCTATTTTATCGTGTACCTTACCTTTCATAAGCCCCGTATATCGGTTGCCTGTAGGTGTTCCGTTCATGTACAGTGGTAATTGCTTCTGATACTTTTCTTTTAGCTCTTTAAAGTAAACTGTATCAAAAGGAAAATGTTCAATCCACTTTTGATAGGTTGCATACAATTCGTTTAAATCGGTCGGGGCAACTGGCTCTTTGTTTGTGTAATATTCATTCTCCATAAAATCCAACACGCCTTTGTAAACTTTTTTTTCTTCTTCGTTTCCATCTGAATTTGCTACGATATGCTTCAGGAAACTCAAATAATAATTCGCAAAAATTGGCGGCTGTCCAAAAGTGGAAATAATGTATTCTATGTACTCGGCTATGTCTTGTACTGCATCAGGTTTGGTGTATGTATTGTCAATATGGTATTGAGTAAGGAATATCTGGGATGTGATTTTAAGTGGCAGGTTTGCGTACTTTTCCTTGCTAAACCAAAACCTGTCATCAAATTTCTTTTCAGCTATTGCTTCCTCAAATCCTTTTTTCACATCCTCAAATATAAACTTATGTAGATCACAACAAAATGGGAACTTATTTTTCCCGGTTTTCTTTTTGTGTTCTTTTTCATGGTCAGCTAAAAACTTATCAAAGTCTTCTTTTAATCCGGCAAATCCTGCGGGTTCAGTCGGATGTACATGAAAATTGAACTCATTAACGTCTATTTGTAAAAATGGTTTTCCGTCAAACATAGAGGTAGGGTTTATTTAGGTTAAGTGTATAGATCATCGGCCTTCACAGCTAATTTATATTCAACTCCTAAAGGCTTAAATAATGCAAAGTGTTTTTGGCCGCACCTGATACGCATTTCCTCCACTCCCCTCAATTCCTGCCAATTCTTTGTTCCCTTTGTTTCGGCCACAAAATATATTCGCTTATCATTTTCAAAAACTATTGCCCAGTCCGGTCTATAATTCCCAATAGGGGTGGGTATCTTAAATTCTTTGGGCAATTTGAAAAAGAATTTTATGTTACTGTCTGCTTCACAATCACGGGCAAAATTGCTCTCATAGCTACTATCAATAGGATAGTAATTAAAAACGGTTTTATCAGGATTTGTTACGGCAAGCAGGTTTGATAAGTACGTTTCTATTTCTTCATTTTCAAACAAAGTCATTTCATAAACATCCCCGTTTATCGCTCTATACTTAATGCCATCCACCATAAGCATATTTAATGTGCGTTGTATGGCTGCTATTACATTATCCAAAAACATTTGAGGGTTAATCTCCAATTCACCATAACGCCCCGACAGTTTCAATATCTCAAAAATTGTTGTCCGGGTTATGTCTATCCGGCTTTGTATGTAGGCATACACATCCGGTATCTGGTATTTTACCGTTTCAGAATATTCTTTGCCTATATCCATCAGCGTACCTTCTATCCCTGTTTCCGAATAGTTGATCTTAGCTTTCCGGGCTTCTATCATAGGGCGTTTAGTGGGCGGTACTCTATTGGTGTCGCTAAGTTCCGCTAATGTCTTTTCTACGCACATAGGTATAATAGCTAAAAATACTAATAGACGTTTCATTTGATAGGGTATTGAGGAAATTCTAACGCAAAGGTAATATATTTGGCACTATAATTGTTTATCGTATATTTGAGCAAAACCGCCTTATGAAAAGCAAAATATTTAATTGTCCGGATTGGGTATCATTTATGTTGATTGTACTTGCTATTGTCGTGCCGTTGCTGTTGGGCGGGTGTAAGAAAAGTGAGAATAATGACGTTTCGACATCTTACACCTCAACTGCTGGAGTTATCGGATTGCAGTTTGAGAAGAAGTATGTATTATCCAACGGTGGAGATACCGTAACTTTTCATTCAAACCAAACAGCTACAGAAAATGTAGTTCTTGGCAAGACATTCACATACTCATTTAGTTCCAGTTCAGTAAGTGGGTTTTCTAATTCTGTTGTGAAAGATGGCACTTTATTTAAGATTTGGATAGATACGCCTTATGTTCCGGGTTTGGGAACTCCGATGAGCGAGTGTATGTATGTATGCGAATTTGCAAGAAATTTAAGCTCATACGCAACATTGCATGATACTTGCACCCTCGGTATGTATCTTTCCGGCAGTTATTTATACAACAACATCCCCACATTGAATTTAGTAGCTGATACTCCTTATGCCTTCTCTATTCAATTACTACCGCTTTAAATCAACATATCCGGCGTTGCCCATAGTTCAAATTCAGTAGGCGCATTAGTTGCGGCGCTTTGCATGACCTTTGAGATAAAGCCGTGATATTCCTTTGCCCCAAATCCATCTTCATTGTTCCAGAAAAACCGGATATACCCGTTAGGATTATTGTTCAATATCTGGTACATATTGATAGGGTATTTTGACTTCACTTTCAGGATGATCGGTTTGAATAGCTGAGCAGGTAAAGAACTTATGGGTACGTCTTTAAATTCAGTTGTGACATTTCCGGCTTTTGCCGTCCATACTTGCTTTATTTAATTGTAGTTCCCTGTTTTGTGTCCGAAACCAATAACTATTCAGTCCCGAAAACAAAGGAAAGCACTACAAAGTAAGTAAGAAAGGCGTACCAATTAATACAGGCACGTAAAATTGTGGATAAGTCCTGTTAGGGCTGGGGATTTACCACATTTTTAAAGGCGGTAAGGGCTTTTATCGTTTCCCTTTTGCTTTCATCCTCAAAGCCTGCCAAATAATTCTGTGTGGTCTTTACGTTGCTATGCCCCAATGCTTCACTTATAAATTCAGTACCAACTCCACTACGTTGCAAGACAGTTGCAAAGCTGTGTCGTGCTGCATAGGTTGTAACATCATTAAGAATGTTCAAAGTTTTAGCAATGGTTTTCATGTGGCAGTTTATTACTTGGGTAAGTTGCTGAATTAGCTGCCTTTCACGCACCGGGGTTAACCCGGCCTCCAAAACAGGGAAAATATAAGTTTTCCCGTTTTTCATTTCATTGCCCCATTTTTTAATAATGTCGTTTACTTCCTCTGTGATCGTTACCCTTATCGGTTCAACCTTTCTTTTTGTCCGGGCTGTCTTTGCTCTTTCAAACTCCAATACTTCACCCTTTATGTTTTCGTATTTAAGCAGGCACATATCCTTTACGTTCATTCCGTTGCATAGATACATGAATATCCAGTAATCTTTTGCCCGGTCTAGATAAAAATAAAAAAATCAGGACAGGTAAAATAATGCTTTACAACCAGGATACAGGTAAAAGAATAAAAGAACCACAGAGTTTTATAACATAATGCTTTCAATACTAATATTTTCATTTGATTTTTGATTTTTGAATTTCAATAAAATTTTTAAAATGTATAAGTCTATCTTGAAATTATTGATTTTTTTGTTACTTAATTTAATTAGCAGGTTTTGCATCTGTTATTTCTAAATGAAAAGTTTTGCATTGTTCCGGTAAAACATCTACTCTAATTGAAAAATGTTTTGTTCTATTTGGTTCGTAATACTCATAGATTACATAGGGTTTTTCATCAAGAAAAGTATTTGTTTGTGTATAATAGGATATTTTTACAACAACGTCTTTAAATCTTGCAATTGTTGCTTTGTTAGTAATATTACCTTCTACTATTGCTCCATCAGGATAATATTTATAACCATTAAATAAACCACCATTTTTGACTTTTTTTGTTTGTGGCTCTAATGTACCGTTATCTACTTCTAAATAATCAAGCGGTTTATTAAGTTCCTGTGTTAATAATTCGGCTTTTAATTCTTGCGGTGTCTTTGTTTGTGGCTGATTGTAACTATTATTGTTACTATTGGTATTTGTATTATCGGGGGTACTATTACCACTATCAGCGTTACTATTTCTGTTACAACCTGTAAACAAGATTGCAAACATCATTAATATAATTTGTATGTTCTTTTTCATGTTTATTTGTGAATTTTAAATTTAATTTTTTTTATAAATTTCTTTGTATTCATTTTCTTTTTGTTCTATTTCGTTTTTTAATTCACCCAACCTAAGTTTTAGTGGATTAATATTTATATCGCTTTGCCTTTCTTGTTCAATCTTTTCATCTTTAGTTCGCCCAATATGAAATTCCTCAATATGGTGTCTTTCTTTTTCACCAGCTTCTAAATTTGCTTTTTTTTGGACATATTCATTAGCTAAAGCGTAAAGTTCATTTACACGGTCAACACTATCATTATAGCGTTTTTTGGTGTATATACTTTTGGTACTTCCGGTTGTTTTCTTTGCAGGCTGATTATCTTGCGCCTTTGCTGTAAATAATGTTATTGTAATTAATACAATGGTTACTGTTACTTTTTTCATTTGTTTGTTTTTTGTTTTATGTGTGATTAAAATTATTCCACTTCCTTTATTCAATCCCTATTTTACCGCTCCAAATTCCATTATTAGTTATTACCTGATAAATGTAATTGCCGGCTTTATAATTTGTAACATCAATACTTACTGTTTGTTTACCTTCAATAACCTTGTTTTCTATTGTGCGCCCTAACAGATCCATTATTCTAATAGTACCGTCTTTTTGTTCTGAAAATTCAAAAGTTATAATTGAGTTGGCAGGATTAGGATATACAATTAGTCCATCTTTTAAGGCAATGGTTTGCTTTAAACCGAGCAAAGAATCACATATAGCAACTGTATAAATGGTGTCAATATGGGTTGCAATAGCAGTACCGCAACTATTGGTAACAGAATATTGAATTGTATCTACACCGGAATTTACACCGGAAACAATACCACCTGTAACCGTTGCTTTTGTATTGGATGCAGTCCATGTACCACCAGTTGTGGTATCGGTTAGGGTAATGTTTGAACCTACACATACGGTTGAAGTCCCGGTAATGCTACCTGCAATAGGCAAAGGATTAACAGTAATTTCTTCAGTTACGTGAATACCGCCGACTGTATATAATAAAGTATCAATACCTGCACTTACACCAGTTACAACACCTGTTGTAACGTCTATTTAGAAACAGCAACTAAATGTTACAATACAACATTCTTATATTTACTTGTTTTTCTTTATTTTATCCCATATTTTTATCTATCATTTTTACAAAAGTAGCAGATACTTTTGAAACCCGATAATTATTATTGCTACTATAAATAAAAAGAAGTAAGACGGTAAAAATAAAGTATATATTATGCCATTTTTATTTTGTTTCAATCATGGTTATTTTTATCATTTTTACCTATAAAATTGCAAGGTCTATAAAATAAAAAGGTTGGTTATTTTCATATCTTACTAACAAAATAAAAAGGCGCTTTTATTATAGGAATTGTTTATTACCTGATTACATGCCATAGGTCAAAGATTGGTATTATAATAGGCTGGTGCAAGGCTTATCAGTACCGGAATTGTCTGTTATCCGATTACATGCCAAAGGTCAAAGGTTGGTATCAAAGTAGGTTGGTGCAATGCTTAATAGTACCGGAACTGTCTGTTACCTGATTACTTGCCATAGGTCAAAGGGTGGTGTATAAAAATAGGTTGGTGAAAGGTTTTATAGTACCGGAACTGTCTGTTACCTGATTATTTGCCAAAGGTCAAAGGTTGGTGTATCAAAGTAGGTTGGCGCAAGTCTTACCAGTACCGGAACTGTTTATTACCTGATTACATGCCAAAGGTCAAATGTTGGTGTATCAAAATAGGTTGGTGAAAGGTTTTATAGTACCGGAACTGTCTGTTACCTGATTATTTGCCAAAGGTTAAAGGTTGGTGTATCAAAATAGGTTGGTGCAAGGCTTAATAGTACCGGAACTTTTATTACCTGATTGGATTTTCAAACTCTTTCTTACATATTCTTTGAATGTCATCTAATTTTTGCAATAGATAGGTAATTGGCATTGTAATTTCAAAACAGTAAGTAACGCACCTACAAATACCATATTTTGCTCTATATTTGTTTTGATTAAATAAACCAAACATGAGAGGGAATCTAAAATTTATACTGCTGGTAAGCATAAGCCTATTGTTGTTTTCCTGCACAAATAGTGTCAAAAACTACGTTATCCCCGGAAAATTATTTGGGCGTGTGAAGTCTTTAGCTTATACCCATTTTTCTGTAAATGAGAAATATGGTGAAGTTCAAAAAACTGCTTTACGGGGGAGTGCTTCTTACAAATTTAATGATAAAGGGAAAGCCACCGAAGGCAGTGAAAGCACTATTGACAATGGCTGGGGTGAAATTACCACTTATAGCTTTGATGATGCAGGAAAGGTCGTAAGTGATGTGCGTAGGCGGGAAAATTCACAGACTATTGAATATACTACGGTTTACAATTATGACGATAAAGGTAACTTAACTGATAAGACCGTGAACGATAATTCAAAAAGTATGTTTACTTACGATAGCCGTGGTAATGTCTCGCAATCAAAAGTGTACGATAGTCGTGGTAATTTAAGCGAAGTAGTTCAAGATCACTATGATAGTAAAGATCAGTTAATAGGCGAAGATTTATCTGACGTAAATAGTAGCAGTAATAACCGGGTTTTCACCTACAAATTGGACGGTATTGACAAACATGGGAATTGGACTAAGCGAACTTTATATGAAAATGCTAAACCAATAATTATGACAGTGCGTGAAATAGAATATTATTAATTCTATTGCTTCTTAAATGCTGTAAGGGCTTTAATTGTTTCCTTTTTGCTTTCATCTTCAAACCCGGCCAAATAGTTTTGGGTGGTCTTTACGTTGCTATGCCCTAATGCTTCGCTGATAAATTCAGTACCAACCCCGCTACGCTGCAAAACAGTTGCAAAGCTGTGCCTTGCTGCATAGGTAGTAACGTCATTAGTTATATTCAAAGTTTTGGCAATGGTTTTCATGTGGCAGTTTATTACTTGGGTAAGCTGCTGGATTAGCTGCCTTTCCCGCACCGGGGTTAACCCGGCCTCCAATACAGGGAAAATATACGTTTTACCGTTTTTCATTTCATTACCCCATTTTTTAATGATGTCTTTTACTTCATCAGTGATCGTTACCCGTATTGGTTCAACCTTTCTTTTTGTCCGGGCTGTCTTTGCTCTTTCAAATTCCAATACTTCGCCCTTTATGTTTTCGTATTTGAGCAAACACATATCCTTTACATTCATTCCGTTGCATAGATACATGAATATCCAGTAATCTTTTGCCCGGTCGGTCATGCTGCCAAATTCCGGCTTGTAATTGTAGATTGTACCAATATCATTTAAAGTGAGTGCTTTTTTGATATTGTTCCCGGTCGGTATTTCGTATTTCTTTTTGCCAAAAGGGTAGTATTCATTAGTTAGTGTGCCATCTGTTATGGCGTTATTAAACAGGGTTCTAAGTGATCGTAAATAAATGCCGACCGTTGTAATGCTCTTTTCCTTAGCAAGCATCCATTTTTCATATTTATTCAAAAAGTCCGGCGTAACGTCTGCAAACTTCACCCCGGCTGCATACTTTTTTAAGCTGTTTTGGGCGCACTCATAAGAAACGGCTGTTCCTATTCTGCCTTGCTCCCTTAATTCGGCTGCATAGGCTGCAAAGGCCGCGTCTATGCTGTCCTTTGTGCCTTTGTTGATGAAATATTGTTTTTCAAACGCCTTGAAACTAAATACTGGTATATCCTTTATTATGTCGGCTGCTTTCTTTTCAAACGCTTGCAATTTCAATGCAAGTTCTTTAAACTCTTTCTTTGGCTTTTCGCCCATTACTTTATCAAATTCATCAACGGTTAGCGAAATACCAGTTTGGTAATATTTCTTTTTGCGCTCGAATGTTATTCTTAAAGAAACTGCGCATTTGTCCCCGGCCTTTGGGTGGTAGCTGTCAATAAATATCGAAGTTGTAGCTGTCATAAGTGTATATTTGTGTCGGAAAATGTCATTACTCCGACACAATTCCGACACAAAGTTACAAAACAAACCCATAAAATCAATAAACAAACCACTATATTTACCCAATGAAACGCTTTACAGACATACCTTTTACACCTGTTTACAGTATTTATCGTAATTCTTTATTTTGCGCCTATTTTATGACTGTTAATCAGAGGGTCTCTGGTTCAAGTCCAGAAGGGAGAGCAGAGAGAAAGTCTTCAAATTAGCTACTACAGCGACTTTGAGGGCTTTTTTCATTTTAGCACGTATAAGAGCAGTACATAATATACTGCCTCTATTGACTACGATGTTTTACAAGTGTTTTACAAGAAAAACAGGTGCCTTGCTACAAATCCCACAGCATGGCGATTACTTACAAACTGTTCTTAGATGAAAGGACACAAAAGAGCAATAAAAAGTATGCTCTTAAATTAAGGATTACCTACAACAGAAAGCATAAGGTAATCCCTATGAACATCGAACTACATAAACAAGAGTGGAACACCGACACTCAAAAAGTAAAATCTTCACACCCTAATGCTGCGCTGATTAATATTAAAATTAATCAGACACTAAATGAAATTCAGGAAAAGTCACTGAAATATGAAACAACAGACAAAGTATATAGTGTTGAAGATTTATCAGACAATGGAGGCAACATTAATTCATACATCACTTTTCAATCATTTGCCGACCAAGAAATAGAAAGTATGACCAAAGCTGGTAGGATAGGTAATGCAATTACTTATAAGACAGCGAAGAATAAATTAATAGCTTTTGCGGGCAGAGAAGAATTAAGATTTGAACAAATAGACTATAAATTGCTTAATAACTTTACCAATTCAATGCTTGCGTGCAAATCTCCCAAAGCACAGGGTGATATTTTTCACCAATAATCTCATTAATGGTGCCCTGAGTGAGGTCGTTGCGCTTAAGGCCAAACAATTTGCCTGCCATAGCGTTGGCATTTATTATTTTGCCTTTATCGTCAAAGATGATTATTCCTTCCAGCGAATTGTCAAAGAAAGACTCGTAGATATTCGCAGACTGCTGTAACATGAGATGTTCATTTTTCTCAAAAGTATTTAGTTGTCAATCGGTTATAAATGACGAGAGTCAGGAAATAAGATGATTTACATGCAGATATTCTGTGTAGTTTTCTGGTGTTTTTGGATGGTGAAAAATAAACAGAAAATGGAAACAATACTGGTGGCAGAGGATTTGGGATAGAGTTTCCAATACCTTGTACGTAAAATCTGGCGCGGGTTTAGGAACTGATAAATATACTTGCGAACGCGGGCGAAAAAGAAAAGCAACTGCCGGACATAGCCGTATAATAGACGTCGCCAGAGGGCTGCGGTAACACTTTTTAGCCCCGGATGGAAGTACCACAACAACGGGAAATATTTGTTTAGTAAAGACTAGCCAAGAATTGCACTGGCATCTGTTGCCGGAACCGCTGCAAAGACATTTATTCGCACATTCACTAATTTAAAAGTTGATAGGCATCAAAAAGACCTGCGGCATCGAAAGATTAAGACTATAGAAGCTGAAGAACATATCTCACTAAAACGTAAGCTCCGGGAATTTGATAGCTGGTATTATTTGAGTGTCGCAGGTTTCCCGGGTATTATCTTTTTCAACGCGGCAAGATAAATCTTCTTAATGCTGTTTTTCTCCTCACGCGCTACGATAGCTTCTGCAGCGGACACTAACTGGCTATTGATGCCCGTTTTCAATAATAATATTTGCGATAGCGCAAAAGCCGCGCTCCATCGTACTACCGTGCCCTCATGCTCAGTGTTGTCCAGCAGCTTAGTAACAGCCCCAGGTATATTAGCCGGGAAGAGGTGAATGCAATTACCGATCACCCTTGCAGATTCCCATTTTACTCTTGGCGCTTTTGCGGCCAGGCTGTCGATCACGAATGAAAGCGCGGTGCTGGTCATGTGCTCCGGATGAGTCTTGGTAACATGTTCAAGGCTTTCAATGCAACCTGCCTTCACCGGCTCCTTTGCCAATTTTGCAAACGCCACCAGTTCATCAACGCCGATTTTTTGCTGCTCGATCAACCTGGACAGTTGTTCTGTTCTTTCCTTCGGTTTGAAGGATTTGTCTTTGAAGAGTAATTCGATCTGCATAAACAGAATTTTTGTAAATATACGGCAGCTCGGCGCGATACTTCCTTCTTCGTTCTCTTTGTAGCCATCTTATAAGGGCGTGCCAAACTATCTTAAGAAATTTAATTACGACGCCAGGCACGGATAAATAAAAAAGCCAACCTGAGAACAGGCCAGCCCCTATAAACCCTATCACTATGAAAATCTTCGGTTGTTGTTTACTTCTTAGCCTTACCGCCAGCAATCTTAGCAGAGAAATCTTTACCGGCCTTAAACTTAGGCACTTTCTTTGCTTTGATCTTTATTGTTGCTCCCGTTTGAGGGTTACGGCCATTTCTCGCCGCCCTGTTTGAAACAGAAAACGTACCAAAACCTACGAGTGTAACTGTATCTCCTTTCTTTAAAGTTGATACGACAGCACTTGTAAATGCGTCCAGGGAATCGTTTGCCTGCTTTTTAGAAATGCCAGAATCTTTGGCGATCTGATCGATTAATTCGGTCTTGTTCATGTTGTTATAGTTTGTTTTTAAAATGCTATAATACAACATTTCCGTGGATTATCTTATGCTCCCGGTTCACACGACAAAATACACGTTCATTGCCCCCTTTCTTTATCGCGCCGGTCTCCCCGCCATACGCATAATCAAACTATCTTTTGTGAGTTCGTAGGTAGTGCCGGAGGCATCTGCCTTGCCCGCAGTGCCGCTGCTTCCCATCCGGCTGGCAGTGTTGACTAACCCCATATATCATATTGGGACTTCTTTATTCCCGCTAGCGTTTTAGAACGGAATTCGGCTGAAAACATTAAGCATGGCTGCGGGATTTTCACTGAGCGCGATACCAGTTTACGCGTGCGAAATGTTACTGAAACTGAATAACATGAGCAAAATAAACAAGAAGCTAAATGCAATGACCGTTAGCTTGCCTGATGGCTTTGAGTAAGTTTTTTTCATAGATTTCAGATTGGTTCTTGCTATTATAGACGTATATATCGGGTAAAACGTTAGGGGCGGCTTAGTTTTTTGTTGGTTGGTAATAGAAGCTTAACATGGAACAACTGGCGCCTATGAGCTATGCTTGCTCCCTTGCGTGAGCTTTGAAGGAAAGAGCGGAGTGTGTTACGTGTCCTTCGCGATAAAAAAATCAGTGGTCGTGTGAACTCCAATTGCGCCTTCGCTTTTACTCTGCATAAGGAAGAAAGCTATGTCGTACAAGGGTGCTAACGCCACAGAAGTGGGTAGTAATAATGCAGTTCGGACAATAATCCCTCTCCATATTCATTCTCTTACATCCAAAACATCGCGCAGTGCATTGCCGAGGATGTTGAACGCGTAGACGAGGAGCATGATGGCTATGCCGGGGATGATGGCGAGGAGGGGGCGGTTGGTGAGGAGGAAGTTGTAGTGCTCCTTGATCATGAGGCCCCAGGAGGGGTGGGGTGGCTGCACGCCGAAGCCGAGGAAGCTTAGCCCGGCCTCGACGAGTATGGCGGAGGCGAAGTTGCTGGCGGCGATGACCATGAGCGGGCCGGCTATATTAGGCAATATATGGCGGAAGATAATGCGCATGTGGCCAAGGCCGAGGCCACGGGCAGCGGTGACATATTCCATCTCGCGGAGGACAAGCACCTGGCCGCGAATGAGCCGGGCCGCGCCTACCCACATGCTGAGGCCGATGGCGATGAATATTTCCCAAAAGCCTTTGCCGATGGTGAGGGTAATAGCAAAGACGAGGAGTAGGGTGGGGATGGCGTAGAGTATGTTGATGAGCCACATAACGGCTCTGTCGATGATACCGCCGAAGTAGCCGGCTATGGAGCCGAGGATGATGCCGATGGTGAGCGAGAGCAGTACGGCTACCATGCCCACGGCGAGTGTAACGCGGGAGCCGACGAGCAGGCGGGAGAGTATGTCGCGGCCATAGCGGTCGGTACCGAGCCAGAAGGTGCGGGTGGTGATGAGGTGCTGTTTTATATAGTCTTGCTGGGCGGGGAGGGGGACGGTGAGTTGAGTGGGCGGGAGGAGCGCGGCGAGCGCGTAGGTGATGGTGTCCTGCAGGCCATCGTCGATATAGTGTTCTGTGACGAGGTTGCCACCTTGAAAGTAATAATTGTTGATAGGGGAAAGAAGATAAGGGGATTGTGTGCCGGTGAACCACTCTGTGATGCGTCTGCTGTGCTGCGGGGTGTTGGTTTTGGGGATGAGGAGGAGTTGCTTATGGAAGCCGGGTTGTTTGGCTCCTAGCTCAATGATCATGCGGTTGGCGGATGGGGTAGCGTCTGGGGCTATAAGGTATGCGAGTATGGAGATGAGGCAGGTGGTTGCGATTACCAGCAAGGAGATAAGGGCTGAAGGACGCTTCAGGAGTTTTTTGAATACTGATGTTTGAGCATTGTTCAATTTGAAAATTTGGGAATTTGAAAATGGTGTTGCGTATATGGATGTTCTGTCGTAGAGACGCAATGCATTGCGTCTCTACAAAATATGTGTTGTGTGCCCGCGTTGCCATTTCGTTATCCCACGCCTGTCTGTCCTCCCGCGCTGAAAAAGCTTCTGCGGATGAAAGGGGTGTCGCACATCGAGTTACATGCCATGTTCGCTGACAAGGTATATCAGTTGTGCCATTACTGCTGCGCCGAGTTTTAGTTCGCGGTGGTTTACTTGTTCGAATGTGTCGTTGTCGGTATGGTGGAGGTCGAAGTAGCGCTGGGAGTCGGGCATGAGGCCGGCGAGGGGTACGTTGAGTTGTTTTTTCAACGGGCCGATGTCTGTGCCGCCTTCTTCGCGGGAGAAATCGTATACGCCATAGTCGAGGAACAGGTTCTTGTATTTGAGGATGTTTTGTTTCTGGGCCTCGGGCATTTCCAGTCCTATACCGCGGGGCGAGAATCCGCCTGCATCGCTTTCTATAGCAAGTACGTGCTGTTCATGTTTTGATTTGGCAGAGTCGGCATAGGCTTCGCCACCCTTATCGCCGTTTTCTTCGTTCATAAACAGTACCGCCCTGACGGTGCATTTGGGACGAAATCCGAGTGCTTTAAATGCACGTATTACTTCGATCGATTGAACACAGCCTGCGCCATCATCGGTAGCGCCTTCGCCCACATCCCAGGAGTCGAGATGGCCACCAACGGTTATTATCTTTCCCGGTGTTTCCGAACCTCTTATTTCACCTATTACGTTGTAGGAGCGAACGGGTTTAGACATCATGCGGCACTCAGAGGTCATTTTAGCCGTGGGCGTGCCTTTCTCACAGGCCTGCTCCAATTGGTCCGCGGTGATATTGCCGAGCGCCATTTCGGGTATTTTGGCAAAAGAATCATTGTAGTGCATGCCACCCGTGTGCGGGAAATCATCTTTGCCGGTGGACATAGATCGTATGATAACGCCGGCTGCGCCTTTCTTCGCAGCTACACTAGGGCTCGCCCAGCGATATTTCACCGCATCGCCATAGCCCTGGAAGGTGAATACAAAATCCTGCCGGAACCGGTAGTCGAAGAATATGATCTTGCCCTTCACCTTGCTGTCGGGCAGTGCATTGAACTCATCAAAGCTGTGTACCATGACAATCGCCGCCTCCAGCGTTTTGCCTCCCGTGCCCTGGCTGTTGCCTAAAGAGAGCGCCCTTACTTTTTTGTAATCCTTGCCCATTTTCAGGTACAGGCTTTCCTTACCGCGGCACCAATAAGGTACATCAGCAGCCTGCAGCCAAACTTTATCTGCGCCTGCTTCCTTCATGGCTTTCTCGCCCCAGGTCACAGCTTTCGCGGCTTCCGGCGAGCCGCTTATACGGTGACCGACAGTCTTGCAGAGTACCCTCAGGTTTTCGTAGCAGGTACCATGCAGCAGTATTTCGTCGGCTATTTTGCGCATTTGCAGCGAGTCTTGTGCATATGCGTGCTGCATACCTATGCAGGCTATAATGGTGAGCAGGCGTAATTTCATTTTATAAAAGTAATTTAATCTGGCAAAAGAGGAAAGGGCGACAACGGATTATCATGAATGGCGAAAAAACACAATAATGAAGCAATCACCATTCGGAAAATCAAAATCCCTATATTTGCGCCATTCAAATTATTTAACCGTAAAAAACATAAATAAATGAAAATAACCGTAGTGGGTGCAGGAGCCGTAGGTGCAACATGCGCCGACAATATTGCCCGCAAAGAACTGGCAGAAGAACTGGTATTAGTAGATATCAAGGAAGGTTTTGCTGAAGGCAAAGCGCTGGATATTACACAGACCGCGTCATTGCTTGGCTTTGATACCAATGTTATTGGTGTTACCAACGACTACACAAGGACAGCTAATTCGGATGTATGTGTGATCACTTCAGGCATTCCCCGCAAGCCGGGTATGACGCGCGAGGAGCTGATAGGCACTAATGCCCGCATCGTAGAAGAAGTTTGCCAGAATCTATTAAAACATTCCCCAAATACGATCATAGTAGTGATATCCAACCCGATGGATACCATGACCTACCTCGCGCTTAAGTCAACCGGCTTACCAAAGAACCGCGTTATAGGTATGGGCGGTATACTGGACAGTGCACGCTTTAAGTGCTACCTGCAGAAAGAACTCAACTGCTCGCAAAATGACCTGCATGCAACTGTGATAGGCGGCCACGGCGATACAACCATGATCCCACTTACCCGCCTGGCTACTATCAATAGCACACCGGTATCTAACATGCTCAGCGAAGAAAAACTGAAACAGGTTGCTGCCGATACAATGGTAGGTGGAGCTACACTTACCAAACTTTTGGGTACCTCGGCTTGGTATGCGCCAGGTGCGGCCGGAGCAGCTCTTGTTGAATCTATCATCCGCAACGAGCGCAGGGTATATCCATGCTGCGTGGCTCTGGAAGGCGAGTATGGCCAAAGCGACATCTGCATGGGCGTGCCTGTAGTAATAGGTAAGAATGGTTGGGAAAAGATCATAGATTATAAGCTGAATGCGGAAGAGCAGGAGGCATTCAATAAATCTGCTGATGCGGTGCGCAGCATGAATAAAGTGCTGGAGACCATAGCATTCCATAGCTAAGAACGATCGTAAAATGAAGTGCGCCATTGGTAGGTCGGCGCACTTTATTTTTACTGAAGTTCCTGGTACAAACTATTTTATTAGCCAGTATGAAAGTATTTATTTCCGGCGCATCAGGTCTTGTGGGCAGCAACTGCCTCAAGCATTTTAAGGAACAAGGATGGGACGTGGTTGGGTCCTATTTCTCGTTCCAAACGGATGACACCGTGTTTTACGATACCTTGATGCCAGACCATCCGGAGAACTTTGATGTTGTGGAATATGCACCTGATGTGATCGTGCATTGTGGAGCGCTGACCCACGTGGACTATTGCGAGACGCATGAGCAGGAAAGCTATGAAAAGACGGTGCAAAGCACTATAAACCTGATACAGGTAGCCAAAGAGTGCAATGCCAGAATGGTCTATATTTCTACTGACTATGTATTTGATGGAAAGGACGGTCCTTATAGAGAAGACGGACCGATACATCCGCTATGCGTATATGCCCGGCACAAGCTAGAGGCAGAGCAAATGGTGCGTCGTGAAATACCGAGATCGCTGGTGCTGCGGGTGACCAATGTCTATGGCAATGAGCTGAGAGGCAAAAACTTTATTGCCCGTATCATAGACCAGTGCCGCAACCACCAGAAACTGACTTTAAAACTTCCCTACGACCAATATGCTTCGCCAGCGAATGCATGGGATATAGCCAGGGCCATGTTCCTGCTGCTCAGAGATGGTAAGCAAGGCGTGTATCATATTGGCGGCAGTGAATACATAAATCGTGTGGAACTTGCGGAAATGGTGCTCAAATACTTTCCCGATGCGGAATACGATATGATCCCCGTAAGTACCGACGAACTGAAGCAACCCGCCGCTCGACCTCTGAAGGGAGGCTTCATTACCGATAAATTTTGTGGTGAATATCCCGATTTTGTGTTCGGAACGATAGATAGCTATATGAAAGAAGTTATGGCAGCTATTGAAAATGACCCGGTGGCTTAAGCCGGGCGTTGTTCCTAGTCTATTTCTGGGTTAACGGGCATATTCCTCGGCTCGTGGTTTATCTGTCGGTGCCAAAAGATAATAAAAGAAATGGGAACGGCTAAAAGCAACAACATCCAGATCATTTTCTGGGGGGTGTTCAGCGTCCTGATCCTTACCAGGTGAATAACGCAACAGAGCAATACCACAGCCGATACGGTAGACGCTATCGCCAGCAAGAAAAACATGGCATTGTAATGCAGACTGGTAATACCGACCGCGCTTTTTGGTTCGGGGTGGCCATGCAGCAGTGGCATTAATAACAGGCCATAGTAGATAACCGGAATTAGAAAAGCGAAAGCAGGCAGATAACAAATGATCCGCATCTTTCGCTTGAACTTATCGTCCTCTAACACTATCTGTTCCATTCTTGGTTCCCTTACTATAATGTTGTCGGATACCTAGGCTATGTCAGGATGAATTGGTACGTACTTTTGGGAGTCCATGATATGGAAAATCCAGAACAATGCTGATGCTATTGGAGCCATTACACACAAGAACACGAACCATAGCAACTTATGCGATGAATTAAGTGTTTTCATGCGGGCTAAAATTACCAGGCAGTAGATAAATACCGGCGTAGTAATGACAGCAGATGCTGCCAGCATGAAAAATAAAGTGTCATAGTGCCGATTCATTAACCCGACAATGCTCGCAGGCAACTGATATCCATGGGTCAATGGCATGATCAGTACGAGGTAATACAAAAAGCACAGAAGAAAGCAAAGTACGGGCAGGAAACATATAACTCCCATTCGGGCCTTTGCCCTGTCGTCTAAGATCATCAGCTTTTCCATGATATACGTTTTTGGTGAATAATACCTATATAACTGAAAGATCATGCCATAGCAAGACGAAACGCCTAAACGAAATCACAAAATTTGCTGGTGGTCTGGCCCTTTAGCGGTTTACAGCTACATTGGCCTGAATAGATTCTGTTATTGCTTTGTAGACTTGCTGCCATTGCGGGTGGCCATTTAGCAAGGCGATGTGTTCTTCGATGGTGTTTGTATCCTTTCTTATAGCCGGGCCTGTTTGCAGGTTTTTAGGTGCGGCATGCTTTATGCGGTCAAATGTTTGCTCAATTATCGGCAGTAACACAGAGAATGGCAGATCGTTATCCGCACAAACCTGCTCACAGATAGCCATCAGGTGATTGATGAAGTTATTGCTGATAACTGCAGAGAGGTGCAGCCATTTGCGTTGCTCATATTTTGCCTCGAACAACACATCAGTTATGGCATGGCCAACTTCCTTTACATAGGCTTCTGCTTTTTTAGACGAAGCTTCCCAGGCACAGGGTATGTTACGGTGGCCCGGCAGGTTGTTCTTTAATATGGAATAAACCGGCCACAATACCGCACAATCTTTTGCCGCATTTTGTATGCTATCCAGCGCAACGGCTCCCGCAGTATGCACCAGCATGGTGTTGCTGAATGATAACTGTGCCGCAACCTGCGATATTGCCGCATCTGAAACAGCCAGGAAACAGACATCCGATTCGCCATCTTCTATTTTGGTAATAGCACCGTGCTTCTGTGCCATCAGTGCTTCAGCCAACTCTTTTGCGGCTTGGATATTACGGCTATATACGCCGGTGCAATGATGCCGCCCGGTTACCAGCCGCTGCCCGAAGAACCATGCTATATTGCCCGTGCCTATTATGCTGAAGGTCATCTTTTATTTTTTTTTATACGCAACATAATAACTTTCCATCGTATCGTGTACGCGCTGTTTCAAGGCAGGCACATCATCCAGCGTAAGTCCTCCGGTTGGTATCGCTTCCAGGAAGTGGATGCGTATGGGCATCGGCCAAGCCCACAATTTTTTATCGTGCGGCAGGATCGTCCCGGTATTAAAAATAACCCCGGGCATGATGGCTTTTTGTGCTTTTATCGCCGTCACAAACGCGCCGTCAAAGAACGGCTGCATCGGCAGGCTGGTCTTATTCCGAGTCCCCTCAGGGTACAGGCACAGATGGATGCCCATGGCCAGTGTTTCCTGCATCTTTGTGAAGCTCTCCCGGCGGCTATTTTCGTTTTTCCGGTCCACGATTATCGAGCCGCACTTATAGATAATACCAAACAGCGGTATTTTGGACATCTCTATTTTCGCCAGCGTTTTGTTCGGGCCCGGTATCCATGGCGAAGAAACAGGGATATCTGCCAGGGAATTATGATTGATGACCACCACGTAATTTTCACCCTTTTTGAAGTTCTTTTTTCCCTTTCTCAAAACCGGGCAAAGTGCCAGCGGCATGAAAACGCCCATCCAGCCCCTGAACACGGCATGGAGTGCCCTTGCCCGGTGCGGCTCCGGCAATAGGGAGATGATCCAGATAGGGATAAACACAATGAACATAGTAATGATGAAAATGATCATTGCATATACTAAGAATACGCGCCCTAATATGTTTTTTATTGCCTTCATGTAGTTATAACGAGTCCTAAATCGTAAGTCATGAGTCTGTGATAGTTAGGTAATGCTCCAGTCTATTGGTTTTTCGCCCATCTCACGCAGCCAGTTGTTTGCTTTGCTGAAATGGCCGCAACCAAAAAAGCCGTTGTATGCCGATAGCGGCGAGGGGTGGGCGGCTTTCAGCACTTTATGTTTTGTAGTATCTATCAATGCTTCTTTGTTCTGCGCAAATTTTCCCCAAAGTAAAAAAACAACGTGTTCTTTATCTTTTGAAATATGCCTGATCACTTCATCGGTAAAGATATGCCATCCTACCTGGCTGTGAGACATTGGTGTATTGGCCTGAACGGTCAATGACGCATTTAATAATAATACGCCCTGCCTGGCCCACTTTTCCAGATTGCCGTTTCCAGGAATAGGTATGTCCAGGTCACTATTTATTTCCTTAAAAATATTCACTAAAGAGGGTGGGGGTGCCACGCCATCCGGCACCGAAAAACAAAGCCCATGCGCCTGCCCTGGATTATGATAAGGATCCTGGCCGATGATAACTACCTTTACTTTGCTAAACGGCGTACAATCAAATGCATTAAAGATCAGCTTGCCGGGAGGATAAATCACTTTGCCCGCCTTCTTCTCATCCTTTAGAAAATTGACGATTTGTCCAAAGTAGGGCTTGTCAAACTCTTCTTTGAGCTCCTGCTTCCAGCTATGTTCTATGGCTACGTCCATTGGAAATCAAGGTTTAGGGATTAAATCAACAAATGCCTTTATCTCTGAATCCGAAATACTATCTTGATTTCCTCTATCAAAAACAGATAATAAATAAACAAGCTGATGCGATACTCGTTCATGTATTATTACCCTCGCGCCTCCCGACTTCCCCTTATTTTTAGAAGCAATTGAAATGCGTACTTTATAGCAATGTGCACCAAGATCTGTACCTTCTCGAATAGGGTCGACTTCAAGTTTGTCAATTAGTGTTTCAAGCTCGCCCTTAAGGGATGGATATTTTTTAAGCAGAAATTTTGCCTGCTTTTTGAAATAAGAAGTAATTTCAACACTAAAGCTCATGCAAAAAAGTCCCGTGCGGATTGAAGTTTAATTTTCCCTTGTTTTGCTAAGGTCACTTCCTCCACAGAACCTTTCAGGTCTCCGAGAAATTGTGCTTTTGTCGGAGTGAGCTGCTCTGTTTTTACAAATGAAAAGTTCCTGAGCAATTCAATAATAAAATCGGCCTTATTATCTTTTACGTCGAGTAAAACCTTCATACAACATATTTAATTTCAGTAAAAATACGTTGAATTCATGAAAACGAGACTAAAGCGCGCGTAGCGTTTTTTAAAAATACATATTCTATCCCCTCACAAGATTACCGCCAGCCTCATCCATCTCGTCAAAACCGATCATCCGGTTCTGGTCCGCATCCCACACTTTCAGGTGCAGGCAGGCGGCTATGTCGCTCGGCCTTAGCGTTGTTACTTTGGCTTTTTGCAGTTCGGGTATTGCAGCCATAGCTTCCGGCAAGCGGTAAAAGGGGATCTTCGAATTTAGATGGTGAATATGATGAAAGCCGATATTAGCTGTTACCCATTGCAGGAATGGCGGCATTTTCATATAGCTGGAAGATTCCAGTGCTGCATTCGTATAGCTCCACTCCACATTTTTCCTGAAAACTACCCCGGGAAAATTATGCTGCGCGTAAAAGAGGTAAGACCCCAGCATCTGTGAAAGGAAGAAAGGCAGAAAAAAGGTTAGGAACCAGGTGAGCCAGCCATAATGAATAAACAGGAACACGGCAATGGAAACATGCAATATCAGTACGACCAGCGAGTCCCAGTGCCTGCGGAAACTGCTCAGGAACGACTGTATGCACATACCAAACATAAATGTTGTAAAGTAGGCAAAAAACATATTTATGGGATGTCGGATGGCAAGATATACCATCCGTTCATTTTTACTGGCTTCCATAAATTTCTGCCGTGTCATGACGGGAAAAGACCCGATACTGGCGCTAAATAGTTTGGCGTTGTGATTGTGGTGGTGGTCATGTGAGCGCTTCCAGATATTAGGCGGAGTGATCATATACACGCCGAATATAGTAAACAGTACATTTGCCACCGGTGCATTCCTTAATATAGTATGATGCTGGTAATCATGAAATATGATGAATACCCTGGAGAGCATCATTGCCGCAAATATACTGGCTGCTATGCGGAAAAATACGCCGGCAGCCTGTGGCATTCCTAAAAATTTAGGCACAAACGGCATGGTGCAGTAGATACTGCCGATCAGCAAAAAAAATGAAGTTATTGTAGTGTACCAGCTTCTCCACCGTATCTCTTTAGCAAACGGCTTCGTTGCCAATATCAATTCTTTACCTGTAAGCATCCGCAAATTTAAGCAAGATTCAGAAATAATAATAGGCGAAGGTAACGCATGTGTGTTAAAACTGTTCTTATTACACATTAAATCTGCCAGGCACTATTCAATTTAATTTTGTTAATCAAATAGATAAAAATAAGTCGCTGATTTACCAGTCTCTGCGAAGCAGCAATGCTCGTCCCGCGAAATAATAAACCGCGCACCAGGCGCATGTGGTCATCAAATAAGTGGTCATGGAAAGAGAGGGCGGTACCACATTCATCATCTTGATCATTGCAGGGTATGGAAAAGGTAACAACGAATCGCTGGCCTGCAGTGGCAGCAGATCGCCATACGGCTTGTTTGTATGGGCGTTGATTATTGCCCACAAGATAGTTTCTAAAAACATGGCGTAGAGCAGGAAAAGGCCTATGGCAAGACCGCTTCTGCGAATGAGTAGCGCCAGGAACAACGCAAACCCCAGGTAGTCCAGCGCAAGCAAAAAGAAATAGGCTATTTGCCTGAACCCTGAAAAAAAGCCTGCGAAAGAATGGGAATGCAGCCACCCCAACAAGCCACCGACCAGCACTACGCAAAGTGTGCTGGCAATGCAGAGTACCACCACCAGCAACACTTTGGCGTGATAGAACTTCATTTTGTTTAGCCCGTCAATCACATTTTGCCGGTTGGTGCGGTAGCCATATTCATTAGTAGTGATTATGATTACCACAATGGAAATGAACATAATAAATATACTGCCCCAGTAGCCTGTACTTCCCCATGCTTGCGGAAATGAGTAGTCGGAGTTTACGATACTCATGCCGTGATTCTTCCTTCCGCCACCTATATTGATGTTCCCCTGCGATGCCTCATAGTTCCACAGCAATAACAGCGCAAGGAAAAAGCCTATCAATATCCAGAATGTCCGGTAACGTTTTATTTTAAGCCATTCTATAGCCAGTAATTCTATCATAAATTATTTTACATTTTATGCACTGGGAAGATAATTGGTAAAACGTGAGCATCTGCACATTGTCAAATTTGCATATTGTCAATTAATTAGTCAGCTCCATAAACTTACTCTCCAGGCTCTTCTTTCGCAGCAACAGATGCGACAATACTATTCCTTTACGGATGCAAAATTCGTTTACCTGCACCGGTGTTACGTCAGTTTCACAAGCTAACTGCAGGGTAGTGTCAACCAGTTTTATCCTTTTTATGCCTTTCATAGTTTGCAAAGCCTGCTGCAGCCCGGCCATATCAGCGGCCCTTACTTCTACCTGGTCTTCACTTACCAGCACCTCGTCAACAGGACCGCTTAATAGCAGATCCCCTTTTTTCAATATTGCCACATGCGTGCACACCTTTTCTATTTCATCCAGCAAGTGGCTCGCAATAATAATCGTAATACCTTGTTTATGCAGCTCGCGTATCAGTTCCCTGATCTCGGCTATGCCGGCGGGGTCCAGCCCATTAGTTGGCTCATCCAGCACCAACACCTTGGCGCCGCCCAGCAGTGCTGCTCCTATAGCCAGCCGCTGCTTCATGCCCAGAGAAAAGGATTGAAACTTAGAGTCCTTGCGCTCAAACAAGCCCACCTGCTTTAGTACGCGGTCACGGTCATCCTTGCCTTTGCGCCTTATAGCGGCAGTTATCTCCAGGTTGTCATATGCAGACAGATAATGGTAAAAATTGGGTGTCTCCAGCAACGAACCTATTTGCCGGCGCGCTTCATCATGTGGCATACCGTCGAACCAGCTGAACGTCCCACCCTTTGCCAGCAATACATCAAGCACTATGCCCAGCAAAGTAGTTTTGCCGCTACCATTAGGGCCCAGCACTCCAAACACACATCCCTCGGGCACGTCAAATGAAACGCCCTTCAAAGCCTGTATCGGCCCATAAGATTTCGAGATGTTTTTTATGGAAAGAATCGATGCCAAGGAAAGAAGAAATTAGTTAGGTAAATGTAATTAAAAACATCCGGCATTTGAGAAAACGTGGAAGCACAACTAGGATTTCGTGGCAGGAACAAAGTAAATGAAATAAATCAGCTATGTATTGCCAGCGCAACAATATCAATAACCTGCATTTTTTTAAAAAAATTCTATCTTTAGCCACACACTGCATTTCAGGCAGCAGGCTGGCGTTGAGACGGTCCTGTAAAATAAAACAGATGTAATGAGTACCGGAAAAAATAAGAAAAAACCCATAGTTAATAATAATTTGCCGCAACAGGCCGCGGTCGCGACACCGGTTGCCAGGCCGCGGATAGAAAAAATAGTAAGCGACGATGAACTGCCACTTAAAGAACAGGTGCTCAACTGGATACTATCGATAGGCGGCACCATATTCGTTTATTGGTGCGTTGCGCAGATCATTCTGAAGGTATATCATCCGGATACAAGCGCTGCTTTCGCTGATGCGCAACGGCTCCTTATTGAGCCGGCCGGCATTCGGCCGGAGCCCATGGAAGCTATGTTGTTCAGGGTTGGGGTAGTGGTTATTACCTTAGGGCTGCTTGGTTTTTACGGGATATTCTCCAAAATGCAGGCGATAAAAGACATTGCAAGGAAGCCGTCGTTTCTGATTATTTCACTGATTCCGGTAGTGCTGCTTCTGTGTATGATATGGATGGATTTTACTGCACAAAACCCCTTTGTGAAAGACGGTGGTGACATGGTTCAGAACAGCCGCGACTATGTAGGTCACACCAATTTTGATTTTTATTTCGACGGTTTTTTCCTGGGCAACTACCTGATGCTCTACACGTTTATCCTGGTGCCGGCGCTTGCCTGCCTTTTCTTTTTCGGGATCAGGAAGTTCAAATGGGAGGACAATAGAATATTCGGGATCGCGACTTTGGTTATCGGGTACGTGGTTGTGGGAGGTGTGGTTGCAGCATGCATAGGCATGAGCGTGTTTCATTTCCCTTACTCGTTTGAGAATAAATATAACTTCAATGCGGTCTATTATTCCATGACACAGGTTTATTCCGGCTTGCCTATGTTGGTTAACGGTTTTTCTAATACCTATGGCCTATACCCTCATTTCTTAAACCTTATTTTTCATTTTACCGGCTTGAGTGTTTATAAATTTTCGCTTGTTATGGCGATAATCATAGGCATTTCATTTATAGCTAATTTTTACTCTTTGAAGCAGTATGTAAATAATAAGGTCATCCTGTTCCTGGGAATGTCGGCGGTTATATTTTTTCCTTTTCTCAATTTTAAGTTCGGGCAGAACTTTGATTGTAATTTTGCGTTTTACCCCATCCGTTATATTATTCCCAGTACGCTTATTTTTTTAGCCTCAGTGTATTTTAAGAACCGGTCGAAGGTCATTTACTGGAGCACTACTGTTATTCAGGCATTTTTTGTCTTGTGGAACCCCGAAATAGGTTTGGTGAGTTACCTGTCATGGCTGGCCGTAAATACGTTCATTGATTTTTATACGTCAGAAAACAAAATAAATTTTAAGCAGATAGTGATTCATTGGGCGGCCGGTATTGGGATGCTGATCGTGGCATTTTATTCTTACAAACTAATAATCAGTGCTATATATGGTTCTTCGCCGGACCTCGCCTCCTTGTTCTCTACGATTGCTGTTTTCAGTAAGGTTGGCGCAGGGCTGCTGCCGATGTCGCTGGTGCACCCATGGAACATAATGATGGTAATAGTGATGTTGGGCATGACTTATGCCATCAGTAAGTGGTTCAGAAAAGAGATCACACCGAAGGCTGCTATGGTATTTCTACTTTCTGTGCTTAGTGTAGGGTTCTTTGTGTATTTCGAGGGGCGCAGCCATAACTGGCAATTGGCGCAGAGTTCGGGTATGTGCTTATTGTTGCTGACTGTAATGGGCGATGATCTGTGGAGCATAGTGAAGACCAGGAATTTGTTGGTGTTAAATGCACTGTTTGTTGTTTTCCTTTTTGTGATCTCGTTTTCGTTTTTCTCCATAGTGTTTGGCAAGGAGCGCATCAGCGAGCTCATGTCGCAGGAGGACGATAAAGCGAAGCAGCAAGATGAGCAAAATCGTATAGAGAGCAATTCCGGATTTATTCTGAAGAATTCTAAGCCGAACGAAAAACTTTATGTTTTCACTGTGCGACAGTTGCAGGCATTGTATTTTGACGGGAATAACCGGAAGTCCGCATTCAACCCCGGCCTCGGTGATTTTTTTCTGAACTCCGACATGGATAGACTAGTGAGTGGAGTAAGAGATTCATCCTTTAAAATTTTTATAGAACCCAATCTCGCAGCTTATCCTTTCCTCACCCGCCCGTTTGCGGCCATGGCAGCCACGTATGACGTCAAGGACACTAACAAGTCGATGGCCTTACTGGTGAAAAGAACGAGTAAACTGCCGGCTCAAACGTTTTTTAATAATTCTGATCAACAGATATTTCACAGGAAATATACGGATGATACCGCCGGCCTCAACGCCCGTATAAGCGATGGAGTGGGGCAGCCTGCGGTGGCGCTTAATACCGAGTTCTCCGCTGAAGTGCTGTTCAGGCCGCAGCAGCAGATATATCAATATGCGACACTGGTGGGGAATATGAATGACACGAGCGGCTTTATTATGGCGAACATCCTCAATTCATCGAACTACTTTTTCGGAGTTAACGGTAAGGGAACGGGCGCTGCAATACCAGGAGATGGCTGGGCATATGTGGTAATGAATGTATATCCCGACCATTTTGAGATATATGTGAACGGGACCATGGCAAGCGCTTTTCCTTTGCCGAAGCCTTTCAAATCGTCGCCTGAAAAACTATTTGTAGGAAATCTCGGGTTTATGCGCTTTTATATAGGTCAGATATCCGAAGTAGCAATTACCAATAAAACAACAGATAAGACGCAAATACAAACCACTTGGGAAAGTATTAAACAGGCTACGGCAGGTAAGTAGGATAATATATAACAGATGCAGCACATAATTTTCGATTTAGACGGGACAATAATTGACTCTAAAAATGAAATACTAAAAACATACAAACTCGTTTTTGATCAGATCCGTCCGGACGTGGCGCCTGACCTGGACAAGCTGAATTATGGCCTTACACTCGGGGACTTGCTGAAAAGTGTGTATGGAGCCGATCCGGATAAAATAGCCAAAGCAAAACTGCTCTTTGCATCTGTTTATGATAATTCAGATTATTCAGAGACTACTTTGTATGATGGTGTCGTAGACGTTCTAAATGCACTAAAAAAGGACGGCTGCGAATTGTACATTGCAACTAATAAAAGATTACTGCCAACAAAGCGGATATTAGAGAAAAAACAGATCAGCCATTTATTTTCACATATTATGGCCAATGAAATGGAACCGGGAGTGACCTTTTCGAAGCGGCAGATGATCGAGGGGCTAAAGCGGCTGGGCTCGTTTACTGAAGGCTTCATGGTAGGAGATGCAATCACCGATATACAGGCCGGCAACGAAGAAAAACTGCAGACCGTCGCTGTCACTTACGGTTATGAAAAGCCAGATGTTCTGGCTGCGCAAAGTCCGTCGTTCACCATCGACCACTTTGAAAAATTATATACATTTGTTACTGCCGCAGCCAGTAGATAGTGGGCGCCTCGCGTGCTGGTTTTATGGCGGCAACCTTAATGTGAATGGCAATCATCAGAAAACTTACCTGGGAAGATGTTCTTTTACTTAGTGATCAGCTTGGTGCTAAGATAATGGAGTCAGGAGTTGAAATAGATGTGCTGATAGGGTTGGCAAGA
This sequence comes from uncultured Bacteroidota bacterium, assembly GCA_903905065.1. GTDB lineage: Bacteria > Bacteroidota > Bacteroidia > Chitinophagales > Chitinophagaceae > Nemorincola. The sequence continues at coordinate 50,973 of CAIVEW010000040.1, forward strand.
GGAGGATGGATACCGACGCGCTTGTTGTCAGACCGGCTGAACGTAAAAAAAATAGCGAGCATAGGAATTGGCTATGAAGATGAGGCCCGGACCGAGTTGAACGCATATTCATTGCCCGGTTTAGCGACGACGGGGCTGAAGTTTTTGTTGATTGAAGACAGGCTCGAATCCGGGAAGTCTTTGAGGAAAGCATTTGAAATACTTTGTGAGCAAGGGGCGGCTGTGCAAACGGCAGCTTACTTTTCCAGGACAGATAGCGTCATGACGCCAGACTATTGTTTAGGTCAGACAAACGATGATATTATCTTTCCGTGGGAGTGATGCGCAAAAGTAAGCATCGAAACCTAAGGTTTTTGAAAAGGGACGTAATTTTAAATAATACTAAATGCCAATTGTTGACCCTATAGGATATCGCGAGATCATCAAGTCCGTAAACCTGGACCAAATGAGAAATAAATCGGTATTTATTACCGGTGGTACTGGTTTTTTTGGATTTTGGTTGCTCAACCTTTTAACCATTCTGAACGCCGATGGCTTTGGGATCACGGCAACACTTCTTTCCAGGAATCCGGAACAATTCCTTGGTGATAACCCCCAATATAAAGAAGTTAATTGGCTGCAATGGGTGGCCGGGGACGTAGAAACATACAGTTTTCCAGACCGCAAATTTGATATGTTCATACATGGTGCTGCCAACACGAAGCCGGAGTCACTGAACAAACAAGTGCCCGTATTTGACAGTATTGTTTTTGGTACAAAGCATGTGCTGGAACATGCCTGCGCATCGGGTGCCAGGCGTTTCCTGCTGATCAGTTCCGGCGCCGTATATGGTGAAGTACCAGCCGGTACCGACTCTATTTCAGAGGATGTCGTCACTTCACCTCATACAAATAAGCCGGAAAACGCATACGGAGAAGCAAAGCGTGCCGCTGAAATGTTGGGGTGCTGTTATGCTTTTGAAAAAGGAATTGAGGTGGTTACTGCCCGTTGCTTTGCGTTCACAGGTTATGGGATCGGCGGGCATTTGGTACTTGGCCTGCTGATAAAACAGGCGCTTAATAGCGAGGAGATCAATATCAACGGCAGCGGTTTGGCAAGAAGGAGTTTTCTACATGGCCGCGACTTAAGCATTTGGCTGCTGAAGTTACTGGCAGACGGTATAAATGCAGAGATCTATAATGTGGGGTCTGATGAAGTGTATTCAATTCTTGGCCTGGCAGAATTAGTGAGAGATGAACTTGCGCCTGGAAAAATAATTAACGTTCTCGGCGCCCAGAAAATAGAACAAAGACTGAATTACATACCGTCCATTGAGAAAGCCAGATCGCTTGGCCTGGGCGTATGGACCACCCTAAGGGACGCAATAAAAGAAACTTAATGGGTGAATAATAATTTCTTCGTTAAAAATAGCGGGTCTAATCAGTTTTTTCTTTTTAAAAATTATACATTTACCAGAACTTTGTTTGATTATTAATATAGTAACATTATGAACGTATTCGAGAAGCCGCTTTTTATCTTTGAAATGGCCAATAACCACATGGGCGACCTTGACCATGGGATAAGAATTGTAAGAGAATTTAAGAAAATCACCGAAGGGATCACTGAATTCAACTTTTCCATCAAGTTGCAGCATCGCGACGATTCTTTTTTTCATCCGGCTCATATCCATCGCCAGGACCATAAACTAATCAAACGTTTTGTAGAAACAAGATTGGGTTATGACGGTTTTAAACGTTTAACTGAAGAGATAAGGAACAACGGTTTTTTAACCATGTGTACGCCTTGGGATGAGCCCAGTGTGGACCTGATGGAAGAACTGGACTACGATATCATCAAGATAGCTAGTTGCGCATTCAACGATTGGCCGCTATGGGAAAGGGTAGCTAAATCCAATAAGCCGATCATAGCCTCAACTGCAGGCGCTCAACTGGATTCTATCGACCAGGTGGTATCCTTCCTTTCACACCGTGAAAAGAAATTTGCGATAATGCATTGCGTTGGCGAATATCCTTGTGCAAAAGAAAACCTGGAATTGAACCAGATCGACTTTTTTAAAGAGCGCTATCCTGGTGTTCCGATTGGTTTTTCTACCCATGAAGACCCGAACAACGTGGACAGCATAAAGATAGTAGTGGCAAAAGGCGCACACCTTTATGAAAAGCATATTGGCGTTGCCACCGACAAGTATGCGCTGAATGCGTATTCGGCCAGTCCGGAGCAGGCAAAGGCATGGGTAGATAGTGCATTAGACACACTGGTGATGTGCGGTGGTTCAAAAACCAAACGCAAAGGATTTACAGAAAAGGAAATGTCCGACCTCGGCATATTATACCGCGGGGCTTATGCTTCCAAAGATATTGTTGCGGGAAGCAAAATTGAGGGGGCCGATATGTTCCTGGCAATGCCAAACATCGAAGGGCAACTGGTGGCCAACCAGATGTCGAAATACAATGAGTTTTACGCGGAGAAAGACATAAAGAAAGGTGAGCCGATAATGACGGCTGATATCCAGACCAAGCATCTCAGGAAGCAGGTGATCGAGATCATTGATGAGCTGCGGAATATGCTTGTCGAGAGCAGGGTAGCGCTGCCACCGTATGTCGACCTGGAGATATCTTACCATTACGGTATAGACCGCTTCCATGAGATTGGCGGTATACTGGTGCAGGTGCTGAACAGGGAGTATAGCAAAATACTCCTGGTAATGTTCCCCGGTCAGTCTTATCCCAAGCATCATCACGTGCAGAAAGACGAAAGTTATCACATACTTTACGGCGACCTCACTGTAGATATAGAAGGCACAGAACATAAACTGGAAAAGGGTGGGCTTCTTTCGGTCAACCGTGGCCAGGTGCACAGCTTCAAAACAAAGGGTGGGGTGATCATAGAAGAAATAGCAACTACCTACATCAAGGGCGATTCGTATTATGCCGATGATTCCATTAATAAGCGGTCTAACAGGAAAACTTTGTTGACGTTCTGGCCGGAATGGATGAAATAATGCGGGCTTCTAAAAAGAAACACTTATAGCACATGGGTAAATTCGACGATATACAGCAGGCAGCTTACGACGCCAACATGCAGTTGCCAAAGTTGGACCTTGTGATCTTTACATTTGGAAATGTAAGCGCGGTTGACAGGAGCAAGGGTGTGTTTGCTATTAAACCCAGTGGCGTTGATTATAGCGAATTAACTCCTGCAAAAATGGTTATTGTCGATTTTGATGGGGTAACTGTAGAGGGTTCGCTCCGGCCGTCGTCTGATACCAAGACCCATGCATTACTTTATAAACATTGGGAAGACATCGGCGGCATATCCCATACACATTCTATGTATGCTACTGCCTGGGCGCAAAGTCAGCGCGACATACCTATTTATGGCACCACGCATGCAGACCACAACCAGGTTGATATTCCATGTGCGCCGCCTATGAGCGATGAGATGATCAAGGGCAACTATGAGCACGAGACCGGTTTCCAGATCATCAACTGTCTCAAGGAAAAAGGGCTGAGCTATAAAGATGTGGAAATGATACTTGTTGGTAATCATGCGCCATTCACCTGGGGCAAAACACCGGAAAAAGCGGTGTATAACAGTGCCGTACTCGAGTATGTTGCGCGTATGGCCTTGCTTACCGAGCAAATAAGGCCTGATGTACCGCGATTAAAGGATGCGTTGATCAAGAAGCATTTTGAACGGAAGCATGGACCAGCATCTTACTACGGCCAGTGATTTTTCAAACACTATTCAGCGTTTATTAAACTAATTCAAAAATAAAAATGAAGCTTTCAGACTTTGTTATTTCCTTTATTGCAAAACAAAATGTAAAACATATTTTCCTGCTGCCGGGTGGTGGTAATATGCATCTTATCGATTCTGTGGGTACCACGCCTGGGGTGGAGTCGGTATGTTGTTTGCATGAACAGGCCGTAGCAATTGCCGCAGATGGCTATGCCCAGGCGTCTGGAAATTTAGGGGTGGCTTTGGTTACAACCGGCCCTGGCGGTACCAATACGGTAACGGGGGTCTCGGGCGCATGGATCGAGTCCGTGCCGCTTTTTGTGATCTCGGGCCAGGTGAAAATACCTGATCTGAAACCAGACCCTAAAATGAGGATGCTGGGCTTCCAGGAGATCAATATTGTGGCTATCGTTGGCTCTATTACCAAGTATGCAGTCACCATTACCGATCCAACATCAATTCGCTATCATCTCGAAAAAGCAGTATTTCTTGCCAAATCCGGCAGGCCGGGGCCGGTATGGATAGACATTCCGTTGGACATCCAGGCTGCAAACATCGATGAAACAAAATTAACTGGATTTGACCCCGCCGCAGAAGGATTAACGCCAGTAGTTGACAAAGCGGATATTAAAGAAAAGGTACGCGAGACGCTGCAAATTCTGGCTAAGTCGGAGCGGCCTGTTTTACTGGCTGGCAATGGTATCAGGATATCCAAAAGCGTTGCACTCTTCAAAGAGATCATAGCAAAGTTGCAACTACCGGTGCTGACGACGTGGAAAGCCTGCGATCTGTTGACCGAAGACGATCCGCAGTTTTATGGGCGTCCCGGTACGGTAGCGCAAAGAGGTGCGAACTTCATCCAGCAAAATTCGGACTGCATCATTTCGTTAGGTTGCCGGTTAGATTTCGGGCAGATAGGGTATGCGCAGGAAGCCTTTGCACGGGAAGCTAAGAAGATCATTGTAGATATTGATGGCCTGGAGTTTATTAAGTTCAGGTTTGGCATCGACGTAAAGGTTGTAGCCAATGTTGCGGACTTTCTCGATGAATTCAATGCGCAATTAAGCGCTTTCCAGGCTCCGGACTGGAACAAATGGGGCGAGCGGTGCCTCGCCTGGAAAACACGTTACCCCGTAGTGCTGCCTGAGTATCGCGAAAAGAAAGATTATGTAAGCACCTACGTTCTGGTAGATGAAATTTCAAAACAATTGCCTCCTGATTGTGTAGTAGTACCCTGCAGTTCCGGCTCAGGCGCCGATATTACCTCACAGAGTTTTCGCGTTAAGAAAGGGCAGCGGGTACTGAATAGCCCCGGACTCGGATCTATGGGTTATGGTGTGCCGCAAACTATTGGCGCCTGCATTGCCAGTGGGAATAAACAAACTGTGTGCCTCAACGGCGACGGCGGTTTCCAACTGAACATACAGGAACTGGAAACGATTCACCGACTCCAGCTCCCGATAAAATTCTTCTATCTCAATAACCAGGGCTATCTGTCTATTAAGAATACGCAGATCAATTACTTCAACAGCAGGCTGGTGGCGACAGACGCCTCGAGCGGCCTCACCTTACCTGACATACAGAAAATAGCATACGCTTATGGCATTTCGTGCAACCGGATCGAGACCCATGACGGTTTACAAAAAGGGGTAGCAGAAGCCTTGGCGAGTGATGGTCCATTTATTTGCGAAGTGATGATAGACCCAAGTGAACAGGTGGCACCAAAAGTGAAGAGTATGCTCGGTGCAAATGGTAAGATGATTTCCAAGCCTCTCGAAGACCTCGCGCCATTCCTGGACAGAGCTGAGTTCTTAGAAAACATGATCGTAAAACCGCTTGAAGAATAAATGTGATACAAAAGGTTTTTAATTAACAACGCATCCCGGTGTGCTCAATATTCAAATAGTCCTTTTTAAACTCGCAATCTGCCATTATGCAAACTGAATTAAATAATCTCCTTTACGAAGAAGTTTTATCAGCAAAAAAGCGTGCAGCTGAAGCCTTTGACAAATTAGCCGGCGGCGAAAATAAAAAGATAGTTCTCTTCGGGTCTGGTGAATTAGGACGGCGAACTAATAAAGGTTTAAATGAACTCGGGGTTGAAGTTGCCTGTTACGCGGATAATAATAAGAAACTATGGGGTTCTGAGATTAACGGGGTAAAGGTTTTATCACCTGAAGAGGCCGCAAATATGTATCCTGAAGCAGTTTTTGTTTTGACCATATGGAGCGCGAATATAGGCCATCCGATACAGGAGGTTCAAGCACAATTAAGTGCATTTGGAAAAATCAGAGTTGTTTCTTTCATTTATCTTTATTGGAAGTACCCTGAAACATTTCTCCCATATTGGAGATGTGATCTCCCTTTTAAAACAATAGAACAATTTGAACTTGTATCATCAGCTTTCTCGTTATGGTCTGATGAAGCCTCACAACGGGAATATTTAGCACAGATCATCTGGAGACTTACTGGTGATTCTTCAAAACTGGCTAACCCTGTGGCGTTTGATCAATACTTTCCAGATGATATATTTGAAGTGAATAATGATGAAGTATTTGCGGATATTGGAGCTTTTGACGGAGATACATTGAAAGTGTTCTTAGAAAAAACTGCCGGCAATTTTAAACATTATTATGCTTACGAGCCCGACCCATTTGGTTATTTGAAACTAAATGAGTTTTTGTCTACACTATCTTCAGATTTGAGTGACAAAATTACTGCAGAGCCCATAGGAATAGGTAGCCACAAAGAGACAATAATGATCGAAACACCTGGTTCGTATTTTAAAATTTTGTTTCCGGAAGAGGCGGCAGAACACGCTTCAAAAAATCCAACCGGTTTTGCCCCTGTAATGTCTAGGTCAATAGATGAATTGGCCTTTGGCGACATACCGACTTATATTAAGATGGATGTGGAGGGGTTTGAGCCGCACATTATTTTTGGGGCTCAAAATTTCATTAAACAACACAAACCTATAATAGCGATTGCTATTTATCATACATTTGACCATTTGTGGAGACTGCCCTTAGCCGTTAACGCCTTATCAAAAGATTATGATTTTTATCTAAGACCACATTGCCGCGCAGGATGGGAATTAATATGTTATGCGGTACCCAAAAATAGGTTAAAGTAAAAATAAACTGCTTAGGATATGAGTACAGTCAAGAAAAAAATTTCAATTTTCACACCCTGTTATAATGAGGAGGAGAATGTTGAACTTTTGGTATCGGCCGTAGCAGAGCAGTTTAAGAAATTGCCGCAGTATGACTATGAGCATGTCTTTATTGATAATCACTCCTCTGATCATACCGTGAATATTCTACGGAAGATAATTGAAACAGACAAGCACGTAAAGGTTATTGTAAATGCCAGGAACTTTGGACATATACGGTCCCCATTCCATGGTTTTATTCAATGCAAGGGTGATGCAGTTATTACGCTGGTGGCTGATTTTCAAGATCCCCCGGAAATGATACCGAAATTTCTGGCGAAATGGGAAGAAGGCTACCGGATAGTGGTTGCAGTAAAAAAACAGAGTAAGGAGAATCCGCTGATGTTTGCGATTAGGGGTTTTTATTACAACATGCTCGCCAAGATGTCTGACAGTGGAGAAAAGCCGGTTAAAAACTTTACTGGGTTTGGTCTTTATGACCAGAAATTTATTTCTGTTATCAGAACCCTGGACGACCCATACCCTTATTTTCGGGGCATGATCACAGAATTGGGTTTTGATCGCTATGAAATGGAATATGAGCAGCCAAAAAGGTTCAGAGGAAAGACAAAAAATAATTTTTTCACCTTGTACGATATGGCCATGCTTGGTTTTACCAATCATTCCAAATTGCCATTAAGGCTGTCGGCATTTATAGGTTTTTTTACGGCTATCATAAGTTTTCTCACCGCTCTGGTGTACTTTATATACAAGCTTATTGACTGGCAAAATTTCCAGGTGGGTATAGCGCCTATGGTAATAGGTATCTTTTTCTTTTCATCAGTTCAGTTGTTTTTTATCGGGGTGATCGGGGAGTACATAGGTGCAATACAAACCCAAATCAAGAAAAGGCCGTTGGTAATAGAAGACGAACGAATAAATTTTGATTAGCCGTTCTGAAAAAGTCGTACCAGGTTTGAATTTGCGCTGTGGGAAATTGAAATGGAATAAACATGATTCGGCATATAAAAACGGTATTTAATTACTCATTCATCAGGTTCCTGTTTGTAGCAGGTATCAACACTTGCTTTGGATATGGGATGTTTGCAGTAGTCGTTTTTTTCTTAAAAAATGTTTACTTATCTGTAGTGGTTTCCACCGTTATTTCCGTGCTTTTTAATTTCAAAACGTATGGGGCATTGGTTTTTAAATCAAAAGACAATTCGAAAATATTTCGGTTTGTAGGCGTGTATTTGTGTACAATGACTATTCAGATGAGTTTACTGAAACTGCTGGCTCTTGCGGGCATTCTCAATCCTTATATTGCAGGCGGCGTGATCTTGCTTCCCGTTTCATTGCTTTCGTTTTTCCTTATGAGGAAGTTCGTGTTTAACTACGCTGCAGTTCAAAACGATAAAGCGAAGGAGAGGTAGTATTATTGACGAAGAAACCCGAAAAGCAAATATCTTTTCGGGTTTGAATATTGTCTTGCGCAGTCACTACCGGCGATAGAGCGTGAACTTTATTGCTTCATTTACATACTCATTTCTTAACCTGATAATGTAAAGGCCATTCGCAACGCTATTGTTCAGCGTAACCTTGCTACTAACGAAACCGTTGCTTATCAGCAATCCATCAGCATATACACACCTTCCTGTAATATCCAAGATCTCGATCGTTACATTTCCGGAATAAGCCGTTCCCTGCAGGTCGCCACTTATGGTAATTTCACCTTCGTTGGGGTTTGGAACAACAGTCAAAGATCCACCATTGCGCACATTTTGAAATCCTTCGCTTGAGTGAACAGTAACAACGTAAGTCGATGTGCCGCACATATTTGTATAAGTGATCGTGTCTATCCCTACAGCTACTCCAGTGACTACTCCTGTTGTGGAATCAACGGTAGCAATTGATGGAGAACTGCTGCTCCAGGTACCACCATCTATGGCGATGCTCAAATTGATGGACCAACCGGTTCCTACTGTAATAGGACCGATGATCGCCGGCATACCTGTGAAATAGGTAACCTTGCGAATTACATTATTGTTCTGATCGCAAAAATAAAAATTGCCGCAAATATCGAAGGTGTTTCCGGATGGAATGTTTAATTCAGCCGCGGTTGCCGGTGCGCCGTCCCCCGAATATCCTGCTGTACCGTTACCCATAACTGTAGATATTATGCCAGCGCTGTTCACTTGCCTTATGCGATTGTTATAACTATCGCATATCCAAAGATTGCCCGCGTTGTCGACTGCTGTTGTGGAAGGGAATATGCCGGTTGCTGTTGCGGCTACTCCGTCTACAGTGTATGCCGACGAACCATTTCCGGCAACCGTTGTGATTACGCCACCCGATATTTTTCGTATGCGATAGTTCGTCTGGTCAACTGCGTAAAGGTTGTCGGCTTTATCAAAGTTTAGCGTTATTATGCCGTCCATCGTGGCCGCTGTGGCCGGGCCACCGTCCCCGCTAAAACCTATTGATCCTGTACCTGCTACTGTCGTGATTATTCCCGAAGAGTTGACCATTCGCACCCTTGCGTTATATACATCTGCAATGTACATATTTCCCGTGCTATCAAAAGCTACGCCGGTCGGGTAGTTTAGCATTGCCGCCGTAGCGGCATAATTGTCCCCACCGTATCCGGCCACATTGTTGCCCGCAACGGTTGTAATAACGCCCAAGTGATCTATTTTTCTGATAACATTGTTATTCGCATCGGCAAAAAACAGGTTGCCGTTTTTGTCAAAAGCCAGGTTGTTAGGGCTGTGCAATTTGGCCGCCGTGGCTGCCGCTCCATCACCACTATATCCTGCAGTGCCGTTGCCCGCTATAGTGGTAATAATACCGGAAGGATCTATTTTCCTGATTACGTTATTTCCATAGTCAGAGAAAAAGATGTTGCCATGGACATCAACCCGAGCTCCTAGAGGTATATTCAATTTCGCGGCAGTGGCTGGCCCGTTGTCTCCACTATATCCTGAGCCGGGCCCCAAACCGGCAATCGTAGTAATGATTTGGGAGAAGGTAGTACCGCAGCACAAAGTAAATGCTGCAAGAAAAATGGCTTTTTTCATGATCGTATAGTTTGGGGTTTGAATTACAAAGTTGCTATTTTTATTCTAATATAAAGTATTTCGTAAAAATAATAATGCATAAATAATTTTAGCCGACTTTGTAATATATTTTGGTCCCAGGGCCGTTAGATCAGTCTTGCTCTTTTCAACATTAGGTTGGCTAAGTGCTTCGTGTCATAGTACCACTGCCCGTTTGGTAAAGCGACCTTTAACTTTTCTAAGGAAAGCGTACACGTCCAATTTCCTGATGTATTTATTACAAGGCTCTTCAATAAATTTGAAAACAATAATAGATACGATAGTTGTAATCAGGAATATGATTAACGTACTGTGTGTGATTTTAGCAACCACAAGATTGATGATTGCTACGTGTATCAGGTAAAATGAATAGGAGCTTTTCCCAAGAAGAACGAAAATCTTACTTTTTAATATCCTGCTGATATAGGTTGTTTCGGTGATCAAACCGAGAAATAGAATAGCAATACCGATTGGCAAAACAAAATTATTTATTGCTATTCCACCCAGGGTTTCGCTAGAGAAATCTTTATCACCTTTTATCAACGCCATTATCGAAATACAAATTGCGATATACAGTGTACCAATGAGTGTCTTATAATTGAATTTTGACACTCTATCCTCATATTTATTCTTAAAAATCAGTGCTAATTTAATTCCAACAAAAAATTCGAAGCATCTACCGAAAAAGGTGAAGTACAATTCGAATCTTAAATTTCCAAAAAAGCCGTAAAAATTGATATTTTTAAAAATAAACCAAAGGAGTAACCCTGTGAAAAATATAACCAGCAAGGGAATAATTAATTTTACCTTTTTCGAAAAATAAAAAATAAACGGGGCACAGATGTAAAAACATTCTTCAACCGTCAAAGACCAGCCCTGACCAGCCCCGGTAAAATGAATACCGTCAAAAAAGCCCCTTAGAAAAGTGATATTAAGTATGTATAAGATGATGTCATGATGTACGGAAATACCTTGCCCTCCATAGGGAACGATCGGAAAATTCAGCCCAGCAATGTTTAGATGCGAAGAGTGGATAAAGATCATTGCAAAAGTCGCCGTAGTAGCCAAAAAATATATGGGGTAAATCCGGGCGACCCTATTCTGAATATAATTAACGATCCATTTCTTGTTTTTCAGCTTGATATCATCGTAGTAACGATAGCAGATCAGGAACCCACTAAGTACAAAAAAGATGGTTACTCCAACATGAAACTCGCCCACGAAAGAATGGATAAAACTTCCAAACCGCTGTTCGCTAAAAAAAAAATTGTAATGATGGAGGAAAACCATGTACGCAGCGATTGCCCTGATGCCAGTTAATTCATTAAAAAAAATCTTTGATTTTTCTCTTCTAACGTCAGACAATTCCATAAATATAAATTCCGATTGATTTCAGTTGACCGGTCATTTCTCCATCCTTGGTAAACGCGGTGTTATAGCTAAATGACAAAAAAAGGCTGAACTGAAAAACAAAGCTATTAAATATACGCACATTCACAATTCATTATTCAAAAAAGAATTAATGATGTACATCCTCAAAGCAGTCCTAAATTTTCACATAGAAGGCCGCAACTACTTATGCCAATACTTCGATTAGTAAGGTTATTTATCCACGAGTAAATTTAGATAGCTCTTTTCGATCATTCGGCCTATTTTTACATCCTTATGCCCGAACCATTCAAAGCCGGTTTTGTAAACATATTCGGTGCCCCGAATGCAGGTAAGTCAACCTTGCTAAACCTCCTCCTGGGGGAGCGGCTGGTTATTACATCGCCCAAGGTACAAACGACCCGCCATCGCATACTAGGTATCCTTACCGAACCCGGCTACCAGATCGTCTTTTCAGATACACCAGGCATCATCGAACCGAAATATAAGCTGCACCAAAAAATGATGATGCAGGTGAAAAGCGCGTTGGAGGATGCTGATGTAGCTATACTGATGCATGATATTACCCAGCCCATCGAAGACTTTGAAACGATCAGTAATTCTCTGAAGCTGAAAGTGCCGGTGATACTACTGCTGAATAAAACAGACAAAATAAAGGACAAGAGCACGATTGAGGCTGAACTGAATAAGTACAAAGAACGCTATCCAAAGTGGGAGATACTTGCCATTTCGGCGCAGAAGAAAACCAATACAGAGAATATATTGTCGCTGATATTAAAGGCATTACCCGAGGGCTTTGCTTTCTACCCAGACGACAGTATATCAGACAGGTCAGAACGATTTTTCGTCGCAGAGCTGATACGTGAGCAGATATTTTCCCTGTATGAAGAAGAAATTCCTTACCACACTGCTGTACTGATACAAGCCTTTGAAGAAAAGACTACGCTCGATGTTATCAAGGCAGACATCATAGTGAGCCGCGAGACTCAGAAAATGATATTACTGGGCAAGGGCGGCAGTATGATAAAACAGTTGGGCATCAACTCCCGCGGGGCTATTGAAGAATTCCTGCAGAAAAAGGTCCACCTGGAGCTGTTTGTAAAGGTACGCCCCAAGTGGCGCGACAATGATAACTACCTGAAAGAGTATGGATACAATTGACGAGCGCCGTGCCATCATACAACCCATAGCCAAAGGCTGGTACAGTCAGCAAGTGGCAGCGCTCGACGTGCTGCGCCTCGATCTCCTGCATCCTATTATCTCTGGCAACAAATGGTTCAAACTCCGGCTCAACATCAGGCATGCAATTGACGGAGGTTTCAAAACCATTGTAACGTTTGGAGGCGGTTTCTCCAATCATCTTATCGCGACGGCATATGCGGCAAAGATGTTCGGCATAAAGTCGATTGGTATAGTACGGGGCCGCTACGATGTACTCACTCCAACGCTCGTGGATTGCAAGAATGCGGGCATGGAACTCATCTTTGTATCAAAGGAAGAATACGAGCAAAAGGAAGACACCGTTTGGATACGAAAATTGGCGTCACATTTTGATGAACTGTTCATAATACCTGAAGGCGGCGCTAACGAATGGGGCAGGGTAGGCGCCGGGCTGATAGACCGCTTCATTGGTCACGACTATACACACATAGCGCTTTCGGTAGGTACCGGCACTACCTTGACCGGTTTAAGAAACAAGCTGGATAACAAGCATCAAATGCTTGGCTTTGTGCCAATGAAGCAAGGTGCCTACTTAAAGGAACATATCGCAGAACACCTCCACACAGACAAAAACACTAACTGGCAATTATTTGATAACTGGCATTTCGGCGGCTTCGGCACGTGGAACGACGACTTGCTACAGTTCATGAACGCTTTTTACCGCACCACCAATATCCCGCTCGATATTGTCTATACCTCAAAAATGATGTATGGTATTAAGCAATTGCTTGCCAATGATTTCTTCCCGCCTGATGCCCGGATATTATGTATCCATACCGGCGGCTTGCGGGGAAATGTTTCTGTGAAGGACAGGTTAATTTATTAAATAGTATTTTGCATTTCTATGGCCACCGCCCCAAACAAAAGTAACCGCCTCACATTATACATAATCATTGCAATGGTGGCAGGCATTGGGTTGGGTTTTGTGCTCAACGGCTATTTTGCCGGCCGGCCAATCGCAGCCTACGACAAGATATTGGAGCCGTTCTCCCTGCTCGCCGATATTTTCCTGAGGCTAATTAAGATGATCGTTGCACCCCTTGTGTTTACTACATTGGTCGTGGGTGTGGCAAAACAGGGCAATATCAAAACAGTCGGCCGTATTGGAGGCAAGACCATGCTGTGGTTTATCGGTGGGTCATTTGTAAGTCTCGCATTGGGCATGGTGCTTGTTAATTTCTTCCAGCCCGGTGCTGGCATGCACCTGCCGATTCCCGCCGCAACCCTTGGAGCCAACACCCCTGCTACGCTCAGCCTTCGCGAATTTATCACCCACATATTCCCAACCAGTTTGTTTGACGCGATGGCGAAGAACGAAATACTGCAGGTAGTAGTATTCTCGCTCATCTTTGGCGTGGCGACTGCAGGCATGGGCGAAAAGGGCGATATCGTCATCCGTGCGCTGGACGCTGTGGCCCACGTCATTCTAAAAATGACCGGGTACATCATGAACTTCGCACCGGTGGCTGTCTTCGGCGCTATGACGGTGGTAATAGCAAGGCAGGGCCTTGGCATACTGAGCACTTATTCTTTGTTCATCGGCGAATTTTACTTAGGATTATTTATCCTGCTGGCTATCCTGTTGTTTGCAACATGGTTGTTCATAAAACGTAGGACCGTTAGCTTGCTGCGGCACATCAAGGAGCCAGCTCTTATTGCCTTCTCCACTAACAGCAGCGAAGCTGCTTTCCCAAAACTAATGGTAGAGTTGGAACGTTTTGGCTGTGATGAAAAAGTGGTGAGCTTCGTTCTGCCACTCGGCTATTCCTTCAACCTTGCCGGTTCCATGATGTACATGACCTTCGCATCCCTGTTCATCGCACAGTCATACGGCATTCACCTTGGCACAGCTACTCAGATCAGTATGCTGCTGGTGCTTATGCTTACCAGCAAGGGTATTGCTGGAGTACCCAGGGCATCGCTGGTAGTTGTTGCTGCAACTCTTGCTACCTTCAGGATACCCGAAGCCGGCCTCGCACTGTTACTCGGCATTGATCCCCTCCTGGACATGGGCCGCGCATCTATGAATGTCATCGGCAACAGCGTGGCCACTGCCGTTGTATGCAAATGGGAAAATTCATTGAAATAGAATGGTACCCACGTAGAGACGCTGCACTGCAACGTCTCTATATCACAATCCCAAGCCGGTTGTAATGTGGGTTATATTTCCACGTAGAGACGCCATGCATGGCGTCTCTACCACACGCTCAGGCCGAACAGGAGCCAATCATCAATGCTTCTTTATCGCCCCGCTAATCGACTTCGTTACCAGCAGCACCAATATCGTTGTGCTCACAGCCAACGCCGCCCAAACCGGCCAGCCCGGCAATGTAGGCAACACCAACCCCTGCTCCTTAACCATAGACGATGCCACTGCCTGCCCGATAATAGTAATAACCATTGAAACAATTACCGTACACAAAACCATAGGCAGGAAGCGCGCTATCATAAACTTGCTCAGATGTCGCGGGCCATAGCCCACCTGCAGCAGCAACGTCAATGAGTGCTGCGCGCGGGCAATGGTAAGCTCTATGAACAATATAAACACCAGCGTACCTATGCCCATTAACAATAATGCAAGTATACCCGTAGCACTGGTCACTACCTCTACGATCGCGCGAATCTTGCTCCAGCGCAGGTTCTGAGAATTGGTGGCGTAGTCGTGGTTCTGCAGGTAGTGCCCAAATTTCACATCCGAAGGGTCCTTCGCTTTCAGTATTAGTTGCGAGGGCAATTCATTCGCGCCGGGTTTCCCATGCACTTTATTGCCATAATCTATGAACGACTGCGGGGCCAGCACAGAGCCTATCCGGTCCGAAAAACCCACCACATGCGCCGAGAACATCTCCGCCTTGTCCCCTTCACCCACCTTCAGGTTCAGCGCTATCGACTTCACCGAGGCCTCCGACAATTGCGGCAACCCCTGGCTGGGTGCGAAAACATAATTGTATATATCCAGAAACTGAGACGAAATAATGATCGGCAGGTCGCGGCTGCCGGGCTGCCACTGCCAGTCGGCGGGCATATTGTCTATAAACTTGTCAGGCACGCTTTCTATCGGCAGGTCGGTTGCCAGGGGCAACTTACCACCCATCACCGCATATACCGGGAATCGGTTAGACGTGATCACCCCCACCTCCTGCACCTGTGGCGCGTTTTTCAGCGAGTCTATATCTGCAGGTTGAAAAACGGTTGCATTGGCATTGCCCATGTTTTGCTGGGTCACCCGCTTGCCTATTACCAGGAAAGTACTGCCCAATGTATCATTTTGGTTCTTGCCATAGAGAAGCTCGCTGAAGTTCCACCAGATCATCACGCTCAGCAATAGCAAGGTAGTGCCTATGCACAATGCCGCCAGCGCCGCCCACAAGCGCGACCTGTGTTGTGTGCGCATCAGCAATTTCTTCAGCATATTCTTTTGCGCTTTATCGCTCACAGTCTCACAGTTTGGGTATATGGAAAATAGGTGTTCTCGTCCAGGTCTGCCAGCAGCATGCCTGCGCCATGTTGTTTCACCACTTCTGCTATTAGCGTTATTGCCTTCTGCGTGTTGGCATGGTCCAGGTGGCTGAATGGCTCATCCATCAGTAGCCACTCAAAAGGTTGCAGCAGCGCCCGCACTATGGCCACACGTTGCTGTTCGCCATAAGAGAGGGTATTGCCCATAGAATTTTTCTTATCCTTCAGCCCCAGCCGGTCCAGCCATTCGCTGGCTTGCTGCTCGGTTACCGTATTGGTGAGCTTTCTTTTTATTTCTATGTTCTCCCATGCCGTTAGCTCGGGGAACAGCCGCATATCCTGGAAAATAACACTTATGCTCGTGGCGCGCATTCCTGCAAGGTCTTCGCTGTCTGTCGACTTCAGCGCCCGGTTGTTCCACTTCACTTCGCCTTCATAGTCGGTACGCAGGCCATAGAGTGTATGTATCAGTGTGGTTTTACCGGTACCCGATGGCGCCTGTATAAATACATATTCACCCTTATTAAAAGATACTGATGTGTTCCACATCCCGCTATTACCGGCGGTTACTTTTTCCCGAAGTGGAACTGGTATTACTCCTTGCAAGGATAGCTGCATAGTGTGCTCAAAAAATGATCTTCAAATGTACAGACCCATTTTGATGATACAATAATAGTGCCTGTTGGGGTATTTAATTAATAACTGCCTGTGTATTAGCAGTATTTTATGAAATTGTTCGCTGATAAAGCGTAAAGCGGGATATCTCGCGATTGCGTAACACTTCCCCTCTAGAGAGGGGCTAGGGGTGTGTCTTTTCTACTCAAAACTATTGTTGCCTAATCGCAAACAGCTTTTATCGGCAGCGAAGCCGAACGGCCAAATTCCAAAGAAACATCACTTCCCAGCCCCCTTCTTCAACTCCTCCAAATACCCCTCCGGCACCTGTCGCCCATTATTCTTGGCAGTAAGCGCATCATTATATGCATCAGCATACCTGCCCAGTGCCTTATAAGTAAGAGAGCGGTTGTAGCGGGCGTTCCACTCGTTTGGCCTCAGCTGTATCATTTTGTCAAAGTCCTTCAGTGCCTGTTCGTAGTTGCCGGCCATGCTGTTGGCTATCCCGCGGTCGTTATATACCTCTACAAAGTCGGGTTTCATAGCTATTACCTTGTCCAGGTCGGCCATGGCTTCTTTTGCCTTGCCCATGCGGCCCAGCAGTTCTGCACGGCTATAATAGGCTTCTGCCATATCGGGTTTCAGGGCTATTATTTTGTTGGCATCATCAAGTGCCGCGGGCAGATTGTTTTGGGTGGTATGTATGGTTTGCACCTTTGAGAGGATATCCACATTGTTCGGGTCTTTTTGCAGCGCGTGTGCATAATCTTCAAGCGCCTTGGGCATATTGCCCATTTGCTGGTATGCGTAGCCGCTGTTGTACCATATATTTGGGAACGCCGGCTTTATCTTCTCTACTTCCTGGAAGTCGGCAAGGGCTTCTTTGTATTCTTTATTGTTGAAGAAGATCACCCCCCGGTTGTTATAGATCATAAAGGAAGGGTAATTCTCCAGCGCATTATTATACACGGTCATGCTGTCTTTAAACACCATAGTGCGGCTAAAAGCCAGCCCACCAATTATGACAAAATAAACACCTGCCAGTGCCGTCAGTGTTTTCTGCTGAGCCGGGCGCCGTTCATATAGTCGGGCAAACGCATAACCTGCCAGCAGGAAAATGCCTATAAGAGAAACATAGCTATACCTGTCTGCCCGCACCGCCGTGCCCACCGGTATCAGTTGTATCACTAGCGCTATAGTGATGCAGAAGAACAATGCAGCGAACATAATAATGCGGCTCTTGCGATATTTAATAACCACAACCGCCAGTGCAGCAACCACCATCGGCGCTATATACACAAACACCGAATTGATCTTATCCAGCGTCTCCGGGTAGGGGTAGAAGATGGATAGCTTGATGGGCACCAGTGTTTGCAGTAGATAGCACACAAACCCGTAGCAGGCAAACATAGCCCTTTCATAAAACGGGAAATAGCTGAAGTCCTGCACCGCGCCCGTCTTGGTTTGCATGGTCAGCGCCACTACGCCAAAGATGAGCGACAGCACCAGGAAGGGCACTTTCTCCACTATCGCCTTGCCATCTATCTTCCGTCCCTGCAGGTAGTCGAACAGCAGGAACACCACCGGCAGCACCACCGCCTGCGCCTTGCTCAGCAGCGACAGTACAAACAACACCATGGACAGCAGATAATACTTCCGGTTATTATCGCTCACGAATCTTAGATAGCATAGGGAAGACGCCAGGAAGAAACACGCATACAGCACATCCTTCTGCGATGCCACCCACGCCACCGACTCCACATGCAGCGGATGTATGCCAAACAGCAATGCCGTAACCACAGCCGCTATCCGGTCTTTCAGCAGCCGTTGCGCCAGCAAGTATACCAGCGCCACATTCACCAGGTGCACCACAAGGCTGAACAGGTGGAACCCCGGCCCGCTCATACCAAACAGCTTAAATTCTACAGCATAGCTCAGCATCACCAGCGGCTGGTAAGTGCTCACAAACTGCCGGGTGAAAAACGCCTTTATATTCCCCAGCCCCAGGTGCTGTATCAGCGGGTTGTCCGTTACATAGCTGGGGTCATCAAAAGCCAGGAATTCATTTTGCAGCACTGGCACCAGGCAGAGCGCAGTAGCACACAATATAAAGATGATGATCTTCGTATTGCTCATGCGCTCTATAAATAGTGCCTTATGCTCCTGCTTTGCAGCCGCCGGGGCGGCCCGAACAGCCTGCTCCGCGGGTGCCGGTTTCTTTGGTTTTGGTTTTGCCATTTATTATTTTCCTTGTACCAAAATAGTGAAAAGTGGGGAATAGTGTTTGAATTCCATTTTAGCAGCCTAACGCCGATTTTTTCTTGAGCCCGCCGAAGTACGGTCGGTTCGGCCTATTCTCTGCATTATTTGCGGGACTTATGCAATCCTTTCGATAGCCAAGAGCAAAAGTGTCTTACCCCGCATTAAACACACTGAATTTAAAATCGTCCAGTTTCACTATGTTAACCTTCGGAAATGAAATTGTTTTCAGCACGGAAAAATCGGAATCGTATGATATAAGATATTGCGCACCTGCAGCAACATAACAGTCCACAAATTTATTGTCATCTGGGTCGCTTATGAGGCTCCAATGAAAGTAGATGTGTGTGAAGTGAACATTTGGCAGTTCTTTGATAGCTGCGAGGAACGTGGATGCTACTGTTTCGGAATACTTTGATTTTAGTATCTCTTCGTACTCAAACAGTATTTCATCGGTGATGTATAATTCAAATTGCTCGTTGAGCAGCGATTTTATTAGCCAGTGGTAAACAGATTTTGAAGATAATGCTGATACCAGGACATTAGTATCAATGACTGCCTTGATCATTAGATGAGTTGTCTTCGTTCAGCCATTTACTCATTGTGTCGTTGTTATAACCTTTTTGATCCCAGATCTGATCAGCTTCATCAATTGCCTTTGAAGCAAAATACCTGGCGAGGTATCGCTTAATGTTCAGTAAATCAGCATCCGCAATATTCGAAGAATAGAGCTTTAATAGTTCCTGCTGAATATTGCTTAAAGAGGGTACTGCCGACATAGTTGATATATTACTCTACAAAGTTAAGCATTTGCTTACAATTCTGTTAGCGCACGCAAAATTGCGGGCTTGTTTAAAGTAAAGGCGATTATTTAATCACAATCCCAAAAAATCCTTTTATCCTAAAAACCATAGTTCAGACAAACATTTTACTATATTTATACTACGCCGAATCGTCAAAAGGATTCGAGAGCACTTATGATCGAGCGTCTTTATGATATTGTGCAGCAGCGCAGCGAGCTGGCCCCTACCGAGGTGATGCTGGCCGCCAAGGAAAACGGTGCCTGGCGCACCTATAGCTGCAGCGAGGTCTGGCAATCTGCGCAGAAGCTGGCTGGCGGCCTGTTGGCACAGGGTATTGCCAACCAGGTGCTGGAACCTGAGCAGCAGGAGAAGATAGCCATCATCAGCCCTAACAGGCCCGAGTGGATAATAACCGATCTCGGTGTGCAGCTCACGGGTGCCGTGCTTACGCCCATCTATCCCACCATCAGCCCGGAAGAGATGGCGTTTGTGCTCACAGAGGCCGAGGTGAAAATGGTGTTTGTCGCCAATGCAGAGATCTACGAGCGCTTTAAAGAAGCCTTTACACAGATACCTACATTGAAAACCATTTGGTCGTTCGATGTGATACCGGGCGTAAAAAACTGGAAGGAACTCACCGATAAAAACCTCCAGCCCGATGCGTCAGTAATGGCGCGCATAAAAATGGAAACACTGGCTACCATCATCTACACATCAGGTACCACAGGCAACCCCAAGGGCGTGATGCTTACACATAGCAATATCGTGTGCAACATCAACGACTCTATGCCAGCCTTCACCTTCGCAGAAAAGGGCGCCAGGGCGCTCAGCTTCCTGCCGCTCAATCATATTTTTGAGCGCATGGTTACCTACATCTATCTCCATGCAGGCATATCTATTTATTATGCCGAGAACATGGACAGCATCGGGTTAAACTTGAAAGAAGTTAAGCCCATGGTGTTTACCACTGTACCCAGGCTTTTAGAGAAAGTCTATGAGCGCATCATGAATACCGGCATGGACCTGAAGGGCATAAAACGCCTGCTGTTTTTCTGGGCGCTGGACCTCGGCAAGCGTTATGACAATGCCATCCCCGGTAATCCCTGGTACCGGCTCCAGTTATCAATAGCCAATAAGATCATCTTCAACAAATGGCGCGAGGCACTGGGTGGCAATGTAAAGGCAATAGTAGTAGGCTCTGCAGCCTGCCAGGAGCGGCTGGTGCGTATATTCAGTGCAGCAAAAGTGACCATAATGGAAGGCTATGGCCTTACGGAAACCTCACCGGTTGTCACAGTGAACCGCTTCGAGAGCGAGAACCGTAGGGTAGGGACGGTAGGGCCGCTCATAGACCATGTGGAGGTGAAGATAGCCGAGGATGGCGAGATACTGGTAAAGGGGCCGAATGTGACCATAGGTTATTTCAAGCATCCCGAGCTTACGCTTGCCGCCTTCAAAGACGGCTGGTTCATGACCGGTGATATCGGTATCTGGCAGGAGAACCGTTTCCTGAAGATCACCGACCGCAAGAAAGAGATTTTCAAAACATCGGGCGGAAAGTATGTGGCACCGCAGGTGATGGAAAATAAGATGAAGGAAAGCCCCTTTATAGCGCAGATGATGGTGATAGGTGCCAACCGTAAGTTTGTAAGCGCGCTGGTGATCCCCAACTTCATGCCCCTGCGAAAGTACCTGCGTGATAAATATCCCGATGTTACATTCCCGGATAGTAATAGCGCACTGATCAAAATGCCGGAGGTAGTAGCCCAGATACAGAAGGCAATAGACAAATACAACCCGCTGTTCGGCCACCCGGAACAAGTAAAGAAGATAGCTCTTCTTGCAGATGAGTGGACCATAGACACCGGCGAATTGACCCCCTCTCTAAAAATAAAGCGCAAGATAATCGAGCAGAAATACGCTAAAGAAATAGAAGCCCTTTATGCGGAGTAGTTAATTGAGGCAATCGGTTGCCCAGAAACTCACAAATCAGTGGACTACGTAACGCATTCTACTTCACCCTCTCCCCTGTCTGCCGTCAGGCAGGTTCGGAGAGGGATGGGGAGAGGCTCTACTTACCTGTTCATCATTCCCGTAACAGCCACTACCACAATGACCGCTCCATAAATACCTAGGAAGATGATCATCATAATGCCGTAGTATTTGAAGGTATTCTTCAGCGCTTTCAGCGCTTTGTTGAACCGTTCTTTATCTGCATTTTTTACCGCAGGTTTTATCCCCGTCGAAAATCGCAGCAATGCATATAAAGGGTAAAAAGTAACAGCCACGATGACCAGGAAATAGAGTATTGTGCCTACTGCACCGAAGGCGGCAAACGGGCTGCTGGCACCCATAGTATCAATGAACATGGCAATGACTATACCGGCGATCATGATCAGCCCCAGGAAAATGAACCCCATGATAGCCAAAAACTTTGTCCAGCGCGCCATTTCGAGGAATGTTGCTTTGGCAGTCTCATCGATCTCCAATTTAAAGAGTTCTGTATCCTGTTCCATGTTTTGAGTATTTTTTGAAGGAATGAATTTCGGAATTTTTATTCAATTTTCTGCTGCAACCCTATAATAGACCGGCATCAATTTTGTTGAAAAGCCGAGCGAAGGTTGTCATGGTGAGCCCCGCCGAACCATGACTTGCTGAGCTTTGATTCACAGCCAAATGGCACTTTTTGATGGCCGCCTACACCTTTTCCTTGTAACGGAAAGTAACCTTTTTGGCGTTGTTCAGCTTAGTGCTTGCCACCGTGATCTCGCAGTAGCTGCCGCTGATGAATTTGTATTCAAACTCGCTGCAGTCTTTATCAAAGATCAGGGCCGATTTGCTGGCCATGAACTTTTTCATAAACGATACCCGCGTGTGCAGGTTTATCCGTTCTTTAACGCCCATTGGCTGCACCTGGAAGCATTTTGGAAGCAGCAGGCCTTCCTGCTCCGTAAATTTCTTAGTTACTTTGAATTCCGGGAAGTATACCGAGCGCTCTTTCACCTTGCCGTTGTCGCCATATACATAGCTCTCTATGTGTATCACGTCCTTGTTGTTGTCATTCAGCCGCACCTCCTTGGTCTTTACAAAGTTCTTGTCGTAGTACGACTTTGTGTAAAACTCTATCTTGCCATTGAAGTACGAACTTTCGGTCACAATGCCTTCACCAGTCTTCTTGTCGCTTGCGTAGTCGTAGTTTTTCTTGTAGCTGTTGCCGTTAAGCTTGTTGTCATCCAGGTAGTAGATCTTGCGGCCCTTGTCGTCATATTTCCATTCATACATTTCCTGCAGGTTATCATCCTTGTATTCTTCGGTTCTGGCCAGTTGCTTTTTTATGTTGAAGTAGTTCACCGTCTTATACACCGCATTGTCCTTTACATGGTAGTTCACGGTTTCGGTCACCATGCTATCCGGGGTTATGTATGTAATGGCACTGTCTGTAAGATACAGCCGGAAGCTATCGGCATAGGCATAGCTGTAGGCATATTCATGCACCACTGCGCCTACCTGGTAAGTGTTCCACCCGGCCTTGAAAGTAGGTTGCGCATACAGGCTGGCGCTGAGTACGATCATTACCGCGAAAACGATGTTTTTCTTCATATTATAAAGCATTCCTCTGTGCATTTTCAAATTTGCACCCGTCCGAACGACATTTAGCCGGGCGGGCATTTTCAAAATAATCAGAGATGCCTACAAAGTAGATAAGCTGATCAAGTGTTGCAATTTTTTTTAGTAACACTGTGTGGATTAGCTGGAGAGACCAAAAAAAGAATCGCCTCTATAACTCAGTTGCGTGTGGCCTTCGACTACGTCCCGGCGGGAAAGTAACGACCAGTCCTGTTTGTGCGGGACTCAGAAATAGCTAGAAATATTTAAATATTTTCAGTTTTTTCAAAACATCAATTAACTTTATACAAAGACGACTATGCCTATCTGCTATTATCATTACACTCGCCAATCTGAAGATTGGCATCCACCGCGACCTAGTCAGAGACTATGCCGAACCACTAATTTTTTTATTTATGAGAATACTACCCACAAGTGGGGTAACACTAACATAGTGTCTGCATCTTCAAGTTACAGCTTTATCAACGGCGGGCAAAACAACAGCATAGGCTTAGGCGGCGCAGGCGTTTTCTTTAGCGGAATAGCCGGCGGACAGAACAACGTTATTGACGATACATGTTCATCAACATCTTTTGCCGTCATTGGCGGTGGTTTTCAGAACTGTATCTGCGCGGATACCAGCCATTCTTCCATTTTGGGCGGTAGCGGAAACTGCATAGCAGATTCTTGCGCATCTATTCTTGGTGGTACAGGTAATATTGTACCCGCTGGTTTGCCTAATACTCACATTGTGGGTAGCGGTATAACTGCAGTATGCGCCAATACTATGCATATTGAAGGATTATGGGCGTGCGGATTGCCAGTGTATCCTGCTTTCTATCCTTATGCTCCAGGAACTGTATTTGCAGCTCCAATAGGAGGCACTCCGTTATCTGGATGTTTATTATATATAATGTAGATGCTTTAAAAACCTATACTATGTTTAATTTTAAGAATTTGCTAATTGTTACTGTTCTAATGCCTTGTGTTACAACGGCCCAAGTAATCGCAACGGTCGCAGGTAATGGAATATTGGGCAATACTGGTGACGGCGGGGCGGCTACCGCCGCGCGCATTTCTGACCCTCATGGAGGGGTGTTTGATAATTCTGGCAATTTATATATTGTAGAGGGTACAGGACATGAAATAAGAAAAGTTGATGCTGTTACTGGAATTATTACTACAGTTGCGGGAACAGGGGCGGCAATATATAATGGAGACTGGATACCGGCTACGACAGCTCATATTGGCCCGAATGCCGTTGCAGTTGATACCGCTGGTAACTTATATATTTCAGATAGTGCCCGTATAAGAAGAATAGATAGGGTTACTGGAATAATTACTACCATCGCGGGTGGAGGCTCAACTCCTGTCGGGGATGGTCTGCCAGCCACGGCTGCGAGTATTTATCCTCCCTGGGGCCTTTGTTTTGATAAACTGGGCAACCTATATTTTGGCGAAACTATTGGTTACAGACTGCGCAAAATAAACACCTCCGGCATACTAAGCACTGTAGTTGGCAATGGGATACTGGGTTTTAGTGGTGATAATGGTCCTGCAACTGCAGCCCAATGCGGCCAGGCCTTTGGCGTTTGCGTTGATAACGTAGGCAATATATATTTCGCAGATGCCGGCGCGCCCAATTATAGAATCCGTAAAATTGACACATCGGGCATAATTACGACTGTTGCAGGAACAGGCGTTTCTTCTTATAGCGGTGATCTCATACCAGCTACCACCGCTCATATTGGCCCTTTAGATGTAAAGGTAGATGCAAATAACAATCTATATATTGCAGACATTAGTAACGACCGAATTCGGAAGGTAGATGCCATATCAGGCATTATCTCCACAATAGCTGGAACTGGCGTAAATGGGTATAATGGAGACAATATTCTGGCAGATACGGCAAAAATATATACTGCTGGGGGTCTTGCAATTGATGCCTGCGGCCGTGTTTATTTCGGAGATGTTGGCAATAATCGTTTTCGCAAAGTAACCTTTCCTCTTACGCTCACCAATGCCATCACTGCCTCTGCAGATACCGCCTGTGCAGGTATTGTTGTCACCTATACTGCCAGCGCTACAGCCAGCAGCGGGGTAATCACTTACCAGTGGTATGTAAATGGTGGCCCGGTCGCGGGTGCTACATCCACTACCTATAGTTACTCTCCGGCAAATGCAGACAGCATACGCTGTATAGCCACCGCCACAAGCCCATGTAGCAGCGCCACTACCAGCAGCAATAGTATTATCATGGTGGTAAATCCAATTATCACGCCTACGCTCACGGTAACAGGCACAGCAGATACCGTATGCAGTGGCACATCTGTAATTTATACTGTTACGGCAACAGGCGCTACAGGGTTATCCTATCAGTGGCGTGTAAACGGTGCTCCCGTTACCGGGGCTACTGCTGCCACATATACTTATATTCCGGCAAACGGGGATAGCATTCGCTGTATTGCATCCTCTGCTGCGCCCTGCACCGTTTCCACTACCAGCAGCAATAGTATCATCATGGTTGTGAATCCAATTATCACACCTACGCTCACAGTAACAAGCACAACAGATACGGTATGCAGCGGTACGTCGGTAACATTTACTTCCGCCGCGTCCGGAGGGGCAACATGGTTAACGTACCAATGGCGTGTAAACGGTAGTCCGGTAACCGGCGCAACTACCATCACATACACATATACTCCGGCAAACGGAGATAGCATCCGCTGTGTCGCCAACTCCGCTAATCCCTGTACAGTCACAACCACCAGTAGCAATAGTATTATCATGGTGGTAAACCCTATTATTACTCCTACCATTACCGTAACAAGCACAACAGATACCGTATGCAGCGGCACATCGGTAACTTATACCGTTGTTGCTACAGGCGGTGTAATGTTAACCTATCAATGGCGTGTAAACGGCGCTCCTGTTACGGGGGCTACTACCATCACATACACATATACCCCCGCAAATGGAGATAGCATACGCTGTATCGCATCCTCTGCTAATCCCTGCACCTCCGCCGCAAGCAGCAATACAATATACATGGCTGTTGGTCCCATTATTACACCCACTATCACTGTTGCCGCTCCGGCAACAGCCTCAGTGGGCGCTACGGTCACGGTCAATGCCACAGTATCTGGCGCGGGCAGCAGTTATTCACTGCACTGGTATAACAATAGCGTGCTGTTCAGCACTACTTCAATCCCAGTAACCACCTACACCAAAGCCGCCGGCACAGACCATATCACCGCTACTGTAGTGCCCGGAGCAGGCTGCTATGATTCTACCACATCTGCAGAGTCTGTAGTTCAGGCATCAACAACAGGAGTGAGCAACACCTCCCTCTCCTTCGGAGAGGGGCGGGGAGAGGTCATCTATCCCAACCCCGCCCACTCACAAATTACCATCACAGCAGATCACTTGGCATACGTAACCATCACCAACCTCCTCGGCCAAACCATGGTCACCAAAGACAGCAAAGAAGACCAAATAATTATCAATATAGAAGCTTTCCCGGCAGGAGTGTACACTTTAAAGATCACCACCACCCAAGGGGAAAAAACCACCACCAAATTCATTAAACAATGACCCGAAAAATAAGTGGCTGCATAGCATGGGCGCGCAACATGGGAAATTCCCCTCCTGCCTGCCGGTAGGCAGGTTAGCGTGGCCTTGTGAGCGGGCGACCGCGTGCCGCGTCAGCTTTAGCGGTGGCGCAAGGGGGCTAGGGGGATGTCAACCCGCGCAAAACAACACACAACAATCTACAAATAACGATACACTAGCTCGCTGACTTACTACCCTCACGCGAAACATTACATATCCAGATTCCTGGATACCCCCCGTAGGGAAATAAGAATGAGAACCTATGCCCGCAGCTTCACGTACATCGCTCCCCAATACAACATATACCGCCTTCAGTCCCAAACCATTATCCTCAAAATAATTTACATCACATCCCGCCAGCCGCACGTGATATGTAGGATCCGCGATATCATAAAAAGTCAATTTTTTTCCTTCGCTTTTCTGTATCAACTTTGTTCCCGCCATAGCCCTTTTTCTCATCCGCCGAAGCAATTTTTTTCAATATCCGGGGCTTCAGCAAAGCATATAGCGAAGGAGGAAGGCGGCTGCGGGTGGGCCAGAAAAACAAAAAAATCAACGCCCTTACATCGCAGTACCTGAGAACTGGTATCAAGGCAATGACTAGCTAGCTAGCCATAAACAGTCAATCAAGTTGATCACATTAATCAGGAAAATCATGGTTCAGACAGAAAGTCTACGTGGGGTAAAGTGGGGAATTCATTCGCTGCCAACTGCTAACTGCCAACTAAATAGGACCTCACCAAATGCCCCACGTGGGGCGCAAACGGGACATGCCATTATACGTAATCAGATGTAAACCAGTATTATAGAGGTAGATCATGCCCCATATAAGCTCTATATAAATACAATTATCAATGGGGTATCTGTTTGTTGGTACCAATCCATTGAATGTTCTTCCTTGCGAGGTTTTAAATAGCGGCAGGATATATTTATTTTCGAACAGCCTGCATTGAACCCATATAACCTTACGCTTTGCGGCCTTGAAAACGATATTTGGGAGCTGCGCCTTTGCGTCTTTGCGAGAGATTTTGCGAAACACCTTCGCCGGATGATCTATACCAATTTGATATTAAAAATCCGCACCGCGATTGTGAACTTTGCGGTCTTTGCGTGAGTACGAATCTTCTGGCTCTTTGCGGTCTTTGCGTGAAATTTAGTGTGCTGAAGTTCTATGTCTGATTGGTATTAGGTCCACTTGGTATGACACCTCAGGATGGGCACAAAAAAAGCTCCCGGAAAACCGGGAGCCTATAAAGTTGAAAACGTTTGTTTATTCTTCTTCCTTGTGGTGGTGCGTGAGGTAGAAACGGATACCAACCGACATCACCGTGAAGACGTCGTTCTTCTTGTTGGGGGCCAGCGGTGGGCTGTAACCATCCTCATAGTCCGACTGGCAGTCTTCATACTGGAAATTAGCGTTGAGCACAAAACCGTTTCTAAAGAACAGCAAGCGACGGATGTGCAAATTGTAACCCACGTTCAGCGGAATGAATAAAGCAGTTGAGTTCTTGAGCAATGCGGGATTAGTTGTATTCTCTCCCGGCAGTTCGTCAGCATTAGGCACATTGGCTATCTTCTTCACATCATTATTGATGATGCCAATACCGGCACCAACATAAATACCGCCGGCAATACGCAGCAGCACATTATCGTTGTAGTTTTTATTGAACAGGGTAAACAATGTGCCCAACTCAACGGTCAGGTGTTCGTCTATAGAAGTATAGTGGTTAAAGCTGCGCCAGTGCGATTTTGGATCCTGGCTGGAGAGGTCTCCGATCATGATCTCCTCGCCCCAGCTTATACTTTGCGTCACATTCTTCTCCAGGTAACCTATATAGGCAGGTTGTGGATTGGACTTAGGCAGGTCGCCATACATTTTTGTGGAGCCAATACCAAAACCTCCGCTAAAGTCAGTGCCGTGATTGAGGTCCCTGTCTTTCTCATCGTCCGAACTATTGCCCCTTTCGTGTATGCTGATCTCGGTCCGCACCTGCGCAATCGAAGGCAGGTAAGCCAAAACACCAGCAGCGAAAAGAATAATAATTTTACGTTTCATACTCCACAGTTATCCTAAGTTACGGCTTTTTAGTATCTCCACATCTTCTGCTTGTAATTGTTGATCTCGCGCTCTATACGTTCTGCTTCTTTCTTTTGTTTGGCCTCGTCGTTCGGGTATTTATCCTTTATCCTCAGGTCGGCAGGGTTAGATTCCTTAACAATCGTGGTTCTGAAATTACGCTGAATGAAAAGGTCATCATAGCTTTCGTTGTAGATGTCTCTCTGCGGGTCGATAACTTCTTTGGCAGCAAACAAGTTGCGGCATTGTGGGAAGTAAAGCCAGAACGGATGCTGCTCCGCGATAAACTCTCCGGTACTTGATTTGATCTTACGCACAGGAGCCAGGCCAATGATCTGTGTAATTACGCGGCCACGTGTTTTATCGAAGAATATGTCTTCCTTGATCTCCATCTTGGTCACAGAGTCTGCATTAAACTCGTTAAACACAGTCTTTGTTCCTGTTTGCTCACCGGTAACAGAATCATAGGTGGCAACAATAACACTATCTGTAAAGATCTTCATTACCTTCCTGTAGTTCAGCTGGCTTTTGAAACCTTCATCGGCATAAGGGATCAGCCTGTTCGTCTTTATCGCATCCATTATCAACTGTATCAGCGTCTCACCCGGTGTTGCAAAGATCCTGTTCACAGAGTCGGTAAGGTCAATGTCTCTCCAGATACGTTTATAGAATTTGATATTGTTCTTATTGACCTTAGGAAATGCAAATGGCTTAGCGCCCTTGAGCATCGTTTGCTTGTAAAATCCGTCAACAGGACGGCTGTTTTCCAGCGTGTAGTCATTAGAAAGGGTAGTGTCCGCGATAAGTGTATCCAGCAAAAGGTGGTTAGAGTCCAGTAAGTTATCATCAGAAGGGGCTGGTGCAGGGGCAGTCACCACCGGCTTAACAGGAGCCGTTGATGTTGTATCTTTTGCCACCTGGTCAGTCTTAGGTTTTTTCCCTTTTCCCTTTTTTTTGTTCTGGGCCTGGACCGCAGTAAATACTCCCAGTGAGAGTAAAACCAAAATAACAAGGCTGATGTTCTTTTTCATAAATAACTCTATTAAATTAACTTTTGCTATTCAACCATAAACGCAATAGGGTCAAGTTGCCTTTTCATTCCATCAGGGCCGGTAGCAAATATATTATCAAAAAACACGCGAGAACCAGAAGTTATGCCGCCCATTGCTGCCTGCATTTGCTGGGTAAACGCATTGTTGTTAGATTCAAAAACCTGGGGTTCGCCGCGGGGCTTGGTAATATACATGCTGAAGTGGCTGATCTCAAATTTGGCATCAAATTCAAAATCTTCCAGAACGGCAAATATTCTGTTCTGCGCCTTCATAGCGCCTGTTCCCAATCTGCCGCCGCTTTTACCTCCGAATTTCACGCGTGGGGTAGGGATGCGCTTGGTGCGGAACTCGCTGCTACCCAAGGTAACAGTTTTTCCTGCTTCCGTCTGCCCGGTAACATTGATGGTCACTTTGCCTGGGTTTCTGACAATTACATTATAGCTGCCGTTGCTGCCGCTGATTTCGCCGCCTGCGATACCTACGCGGATCTTGTCCTTAGCAAAACCTGGCGCAGATACAGATACCGGGTTAGGAATACCGATGTAAAACACATTCATCTTATCAGGAGAGACAACCGCTGATGGCCGCGCAACTGTATAGGTTTGTTCTGGCAGCTTGTATTCCTTTATGTTGCCGCTCGATTCTTTAACCCTGATCACGCCGCTCCATGTTTTTTCGCCTTCAGAGCTCGCAACAGTTGTATAGAGGCCTTTACCGTCAACAACATTTAGCTTTTGGCCGCCAACTGTGATTTCCGGATTGGAGGTTGTACTCGAAGCAGTTAGAAATACGCTTGCCTTGTACTCCTGGCCAACAAGAATGTATGAAGAAGGAGCAACTGCAACTGCTTCAAAACGGTCCAATACCACATTAACCGTATTTGCCTCGCCGAGGATATTCCTTACCACTTCGGACTCGGTGTTCTTCATATCGGCCTGTATTTTGGTAAGCGCGGTAATAGCTGCGGTAAGCGGTATGCCTTCGCCGAAGTTATCATCTTCCCATGTGGTCCTTGGTACTCCTGGCCTTTTCGGCGGATCTTCCGCATTCAGTGCCAACTTTGGCCCTTTATCTTCAGTGGTGCCAAGGCTTGCATAGATCTTCTTACGGGTATCTAAAATGAGTCCGCGTAGTTTTTTAGCATTCCCACCCGCGATCATTAGACGTGGCGAGATATCAATGTCTGCACGCGCTTTTACGTCACCGGTAGCTTCTTCAATTCCGCCGCCCTCTTTTATTAACTCGTTTTTTATCTCCGTTATGTATTTGTCAAGGTCGGCAATACTGGTTTGCACTTTTTTGGCCCTATCGTGTATAGGTTGTGCACGTACGGGGTCATTTTTCAAGTTTGTCGCTTCAAACGACGCAAAACTATTGCTTACCGTTGTCTGTACGTTTTTTGTGGATGTTTCCAGGCTGACCGTTAAGTTTCTAAAGGCATCAAGTACATGGTCTGTAACTGTGGTAGCTGCGATCCCAAGCAGTACCAGGTACAGGATACCCATCATCTTTTGCCGTGGCGTTTCTTTTATACCTGCCATGCGTTATTATATTTTTAGCTTATTTAAAAGCGAATAAGTGAATTTAATAGATTTTATCCCCAACAAGTGCAATTGATATTTGCCTATCTTTTGAAGGCATCCAATTGCGCCTGGTAAACCTTGCTCAGGTCCGCCAGGTTCTTGTTGTAAGCTCTCATACCTACTGTAGCCGCTTCAAATTCCTTCAGCATTGTCGCAGAAGACTGCGTCATCTGGTTGATAGCAACAAGTGTCTGAGAAAACTGGCCGAAACTCTTGTTCATTTCGCCCATATTTTTCGAGAACATCTTTATTCCCTCATCGGCAGCCTGCAGGTCCTTTATCATACCCTGGGATGCAGTGCTGATTTGGCCAATAGAGACCAGGGCTGTATTGAGCTGGCCAAAACCACCGGAAACCGCCGCGATATTGTCGCGGAATTTCTTAACGTCGCTAGTGGTTGTCTCCATTTCTTTAATGAGCGCCTGGGTAACATTGAACGAGCCGGCTATCTGGTTAACAGAGTCAACAGTTTTTGTAAAATTTTCAAAACCGGAGGTCAACCGCTCAATAACTTTGGGAGTTATTGATGTAGCAAGCAATTCATCGATCTTACCGCTTGCTGCTGCTGCTCTTGGAGCTGCTGCTGGCGCCTCATCTTCTTCTGCCGACATAGCCGCGAAACCAAGAATCAAGAATAGGAATGCCTCTGTACAAAGACCGATGGCGATCATATACTCACCACCAGGCAGATGGAGTATCTTAAACATCAATCCGACAATTACCACGCTGGCTCCCCAGGAGATAACGCTATTAAGTCCAATTTTCTTTCTTCCTGCTTGCTGTTGGTTACTGCTCATAGTTGTTTTTGAATTTGTTAGTGACGATTAAATTTTCAGGTTAAAATTATTGTTTTAATGTAAAAGAGATTTGTTAATTATTTGTTACTATTATCGCTAATTACGGGAAATTATTTTTTTAGCCTGGTTCTTTACACTACCAGTATTTTTTCTACGTGTTGCTACAGATTTGTTAAGTATTTCGGGCGCAGGTAACACACATCTGAACCCAATGTAGCTATGCGAATTATTTTGTATCTCGTTATCGCGG
This sequence comes from uncultured Bacteroidota bacterium, assembly GCA_903905065.1. Taxonomy (GTDB): domain Bacteria; phylum Bacteroidota; class Bacteroidia; order Chitinophagales; family Chitinophagaceae; genus Nemorincola. The sequence continues at coordinate 83,683 of CAIVEW010000040.1, forward strand.
GTGTAGGGGCTGAGCGCACGGGCGTTGCTCATAAATGAACCCCCGCGAACCACTTTACGTTTCATGGCATCGGCTTCGGTAGTATCGGCATCATACAACAGCACCGGGTTTACGTCTGAAATGAATGCGAAGGCTGAGGGGCTGTAAGCATCAAGCGTCCATTCGGCAACATTGCCGATCATGTTATAGATACCGAACTCATTTGGAGAATAGGACATAACCGGCAAGGTGAACGTGCCACCGTCGTCGTTATACTCACCTTCTTCCTGTTTGAAGTTTTCGAGGAAACGGCCATCGCGGTCGCGGTCGATGCCACCACTTTCTTTGGCGCCACGTACCTTGGCTGCAGCCAGGGTATTAACCGAGGTGCTATCGTGCGCTACACTGTCACGGACAACTATTGTACTATCCAATATGGGTGCCGGAGCTGTGCTATCGGGCGCGGGTGGCGGCGGTACGTCATTGTCATTATTCGTCTGATCGAGCAGAGGATTACCATTCATATCTCCGCCAGCGGCATAAACCCACTGGGCCTCCGAAGGAAGGCTGTAATTTAAGCGGTAATATTTGAGGTAGTCAGCGATCCATTCATAATTAGACGATGCCTTGGAACGCCAGTAAGCATATGCCCGGGCTTGTTTCCAGGTAACACCAACTACGGGATAGTCATCAAAAGGAGGCGTAGTAAAGTAGTTCTCAACCAGGATATCAACCTGTGCATTGGTAAGGTCTTTAACCCATATTCTTTCATCCGGGTAAACGTTTACGGTCTCGTATGCCATCTCTCCGACTTTCGCTTTGGGATTTGTACCTAATGACCTTACGTAAGCGTAAGTGAACATGTAAAGTTCCTGGCGGATCTTTCCATCGGCATCAAGCATCGGAGCGATCTTCTTCTTCATGTCCTCATCAGGGTTCTCGAAAATTTCTTTGTGGTTTACTTTCGACCAGTTAATCCGGCGCTTAGCCCAGTTAGTCGTGTCCTTTGCCGGAGCGGCATCGGCCATGTCTTTCTGAATGAAATTCAGCGAGTCTTTCCCCGACGTATCACTGGTGCTCTTTGCCGCGCTTTTCTTCTCATCCTCTTCCTTAGCCTTTGGAGCAGGCTCGTCATAAAAATACTTTTCGTCTTTTATGTAACCTTTTATGGCTATCGAATCAATAACCCATTCAGTAAACAACCTGTATTGCTGGTTGGTAGTCTCTGTTTTATCAATGTAAAATGACGTAAGGCTGACTCTTTTTTTGCTGGTCGTATCCGTAGATGATTGGCTGTACCTGATAGTTACGGAGCCTCCGGGAATATACACCATGCCTGGAGGTGCCGCCAGCGTAGTGTGCCTGAACGGAATAACAGGCCTCGTGCGAGACTTTACGACATTTGGATTCTGAGCGGGGTCCTGGGCGTTAGGATGACTTTTTTGGGCAAAGCAAACACTAGATAAAGAGGAAGCCACGGTAAACAAAGCTACAGTAAACAGGAAAAATCTCTTTATGTACATACAAATTATTTTTACTTTTTTAATTAATTGCCCTCTCAATAATAAAGCTAAGATATTATTTTCAATAGGCACATTATTTGGAGGCAAATATTATCATTAAGCACACAGAGCGAAGGAAATTAACCAACTATTAATTTTCGCTTAACTAACTATATACTAAGTCAAATTTGCATCGATAATAACAACGTCTAAAGAAAAAAATAACATGGTGAGACAGTCCTCACCTAATTTGCGTAAAGATAAATAAGTTCTTGTAAACGCAAAAAATATTTCTACCATCAATTGTACTTATCCACACCTAAATAACGCCCTTCGAAGTGCATTATTTTGGCAGTTTTCGAGGACATTTTCTTGTGTGTCTAATATGAAGTTTTTTTGATGATATGAAAATATTTTTATTTGTATATCAGCGCGATCTTTTCTTCAGACAATTTTAATCAA
>CAIVEW010000041.1 GCA_903905065.1 uncultured Bacteroidota bacterium
GTAGGCCATGGCCTGACGATCACATTGTCTGATGCAACAACAGGTGGTACATGGACCAGCAACAATCCGCTGCTTGGCAGTGTTGATGCATCTGGTGATGTAACCGGTGTGGGTACTTCTGGCACGGTAACCATTACTTATACCGTACCATATGGCGCGGGATGCACTGCATTCGCTACCAAGCCAATCACCGTTCACACTCCAGCGCCTCCGGCACATGGCACAACGGTTGGCGGTACGATCACAATGGCGGCAGGTACTGTTGTTAGCCTTGATGATGATATCACCAGCGGAATATGGAGCAGCAGCAATACGAGCGTCGTTACAGTTGATGGCGGATTGCTTACAGCGGTGGCTCCTGGTGCAGCCAATATCACGCATATTGTTACAAACAGTGATGGCAGCTCATCTACCAGCGTTACCCCGGTTGTCGTGAGCTCAGTGCCAATGGATGTGAGCGTTGTTCCGAACCCGAACAATGGTACGTTCAATGTGAAAGGCATAATGAGTACTACACAGGATGTGGAAGTGACACTGGAAGTAACGGATGTACTTGGCCAGGTTATTTACAATAACACAGTAACTGCAGAAGGCGGTAGAGTCAACGAAACAATATCATTGAGCGGCACGCTCGCGAATGGCATGTATATGGTGAACGTTCATACAGCTACCGAGCAGAAAGTGTGCCACTTCGTTGTTGGAAGATAATTTGACAATTAGGCAACCTGCCTGGCGGCAGGCAAGCTTGACAGTATACACTTCGAGTCAAGGGCCGCTCCGGGAAAGGGGCGGCCTTTGGCTTTTTTGACCTCTCCCCAGCCCTCCCTGAACGGGTGGGTGAGATGGAATGCGTTGTATGGGGTAAGTTCAGAAACGAACAGACGTATAAGCAAGCGATTCTACTTCGCTCAGGGCAGGCTGAATAGAGGACTGTTGTACAAGTGTGCTATAGCCGCTGGCGGTGATAGTAGTACATAGCCGGGACCCAGTTTCTTTTTCATTTGCACAGCTTGTGGATATCATTGTTTTGTCATTTTTACCCTTTGCGCTAATTTTCAAATAAGATAGCTGTGCTAAAGTGTTTATCTTTAGTAAACTGTGTATAAAAAAGGCATGAGATTTGCGTTAAGTTGATTCACGGTTCGGCTTTGCTTAGTGTGGTTCGGCGGCGCTCACCATGAAAAAAATATACTTTGAAACATGCATTCTAACAAAGAGATAACTGCACTGCTGAGGCTGATAGATGACCCCGATAATGAGGTGTATGATACGGTAGCGTCGAAACTGCTGAATTACGGTAAGGAGATCATCCCGAACCTGGAGCAACTGTGGGAGGTAACTGGGGACGAGGAGGTGCAGGAGCGCATAGAGTTGCTGATACACCGTGTACACTTCAACGACCTGCAGCGGGACTTTATGGAATGGAGCCGCTCCAAACAGCCAGAGTTGCTGCGCGGGGCTATACTCCTGGCCCGTTTCCAGTTTCCGGACCTTAATGTGCCGGCCGTGCTGACCCAGTTTGACCAGATGCGCCGGAACATATGGCTGGAGCTGAATAACTACCTTACACCGCTGGAGCAGGTGAATGTGTTCAATAGCATACTATATAATTTCTACAAATTACAGGGCCATGAGCTTACGGAGCGTGAGCCGAAGCATTTCTTCATAAACCAGGTGATAGAAAGCAAGCAGGGCAATGCATATACAATAGGCGTGCTGTACCTGGCGCTATGCGAAATGCTGGACATACCGATTTTTGCGGTAGAGGTGCCGCGGCAATTTATTTTCGCCTATATAGATACGCTGCACAGCTTCTTCAGCCTGGATCCCAATGGCATACAGCAGATACAATTCTATATTGATCCCATCAGCGGTATGGTATACACCCAGCAGGATGTGGATACTTATCTAAAGAAGATCAATGCGCAGGAGAAAGACCTTTATTTTACCCCGCTGCTCACGAAGCGCATTATCTATAAGATGATGGAGGAGCTGGCGCTCTGCTACCGCTACCGCCGGGAAGATCACAAAGCCGACGAGATACAGCAGCTTATGCAGCTGCTCAAAGACGAAGAAGAAGCTTGAACCTTGTTTTATTTGATTGAAGGAATTTCTTGATTTCTCCTTTCCCGGCTCGCTTTTTGTCTTAAAACCTCCCGTTTTCTTCTGCCTATTTGCGGAACTATCCCGTATTTCCAATTGACCGAACTTATCATTGAATTGTATATAAGTTTGGGTGTAAGTGCGTACGATAGAATCATATAGCAAATCTGAGGTAGTAACATTTAGATAACAAACAATTTATATAAAAAAGTGTAAAAAATTGATTTTTATTTTTAAGTTTATGGCATAAATAATAATCTTAAAATAAAACTAAATGAAAATCAATAATTTATTTACGTTGGGTATTATCGTTACCGTGAGCATTTTTGGCAGGGCAAGTGAGTCATGCGCGCAGGGGATAGCAGTAAATACTGATGGCTCTTCAGCTGATGGCTCAGCGATGTTGGATGTGAAATCTGCTACTAAGGGGATGCTGGCCCCGCGGATGATTGCCGCGCAGCGGAATGCCATAGGCTCGCCTGCTACAGGATTGCTGGTGTACCAGACAGACAGTGCAAAAGGGTTTTATTACTATACGGGTACAGCCTGGCAGATATTAAGCAGTGGAGTTAATGCCTGGAATGCTTCAGGACCTAATATATATAACAGCAATACAGGCAATGTGGGGATCGGGACGAGCACTCCGCTGGCCCGATTGCATGTTGCGGATAGCAGCGTAGTATTTACGGCCGGGGACACGCCGCCTGCAAGCCCGGGAGCCCCACCTGTGACAGGAGGGGGCCGGCGGATGATGTGGTATGCCGATAAAGCGGCCTTCCGGGTTGGTTATGCTATGGGCCCTGAGTGGGACGGGACTGTGGGAAATGAAGTCGGAGAGGCATCGACCGTGCTGGGGCAAGGAACTGCGACCGGCTATGCTTCCTGTGCTATTGGTGGGAGCTGGGCAACCGCCACTTGCGCTTTTGCGGTGCACGGTGAGGCAGATGGTTTTGCCGCTGTTGCGCTGAATGGGACAGCGGTGGGTGATAATAGCGTAGCTATGAGTGGCGGCATAGCCGGTGGGAATGGGTCATTCGCATTTGGTGGCAATGCGATGAGTAATAATTCCGTCGCCATTGGCAACGGTGCCGGTGCGAGTGGTAACAACTCCTTTGCAATAGGGAATGGTGCCGGCACAGCAGGTACAAACGCTTATGCGATAGGCGACAATACACGGGCAGAAGCCGACTATACATTTGCAATAGGAACTAATTCCGATGCTTCCGCAAACAACGCTATGGCCATAGCCGGAGGTGGTGCTTCTGGGGTCAATTCTCTTGCTCTTGGTAGGAGTTCGTCGGCCGGGGGAATTAATTCTGTTGCAATCGGCCCGTGGTCTTACGCTCTTGACAATGCCATTGCTATAGGCGCAGTAAGTGCTTCGAATGGAGGAATATCCATTGGCAATATCGGCACCGGAGGAGCGTTCAATACGGGAGCTCTTTCTTTAGGAGGCGGTTCCGCCGAGGGTATTAATTCAGTTGCTATAGGTTTCAATTCAAACGCTTATTCGGACAATTCCACGGCAATAGGAACAAACACATTTGCAGATGGCAATTCGTCTGTAGCAATTGGGAACAATATTGAAGCGGGCGGCGCTTATTCCACCGCGTTGGGTACCAACGTATCGACAGCAAGTTATTGTCTCGGTTCATTTGTTATCGGTGATCATACCAACATACATTCTCCAGACATGGGTGTGATGTATAATACTTATGCTGATGCCCCTAACCAAATGATGATGCGGTTTGCAGGCGGATATAAACTCTGGAGTGATAGCCTCACCACAGTGGGTGCACAACTGGCACCAGGCGGCAATAGCTGGAGCACCATAAGTGATAGGAGAAAGAAAGAAAATTTCGCGACGGTGAACGGCGAAGACTTTCTGAATAAAATACATGGTTTCAGCCTGACCAGCTGGAATTACAGGGGACAAGATCCAAAGGCATTCCGTCACTACGGGCCTATGGCGCAGGACTTTTATGCGGCATTTGGCAAGGACAGTTATGGAACTGTAGGTAACGACACAACGATAAACCAAGCGGATATGGAAGGGGTAAGCTTTATAGCCATTCAGGCACTGGAGCGGAGAACCAAGGAACTGCAGCTGGAGAATACACAACTGAAAGAAAAGCTGGAACTATTACAGAAAGCCGTTTCGAAAAACGAACAGGCTGATAAATTAACTGAATTGACTAAACGTATTGAAACATTAGAGGCATCATTAGAAAAGAATAATGTGGTTTCTTCCAAATAAAATTAAAGTGCGATTTTGAAAACATCTTTTATGAAGAAACTTATTTTGGTTGGGTTGAGCGTATGGAGTAGCCTGTTTTTACATGCACAGGTAAACTTAAAAATAAGCGCCGGTGCCTACGTTGTGAACAAAGGGAATGCCCAGTTTGTAATGGATACGGGCAGTATGGTGAATAACGGCACCTATATGGATAGTACAGGGCTTTTTGTTGCATCTGGTGGGGTCACGTTCAGCGGCACAGGCACGACCAGGCTTAATAACTTTACTGCCAGTAACGGGCAGCACAGTACGGTAAATTCATTGGTATCCGTTTATAACACCGCTAACGTTGCAGCAGGCGGCCTGAATGCCAACAACAATCTGTATATCCGGTCTGATGCGAACACCGTTGCGAACCTGGTTGTATCCGGCATCCTAACCAATAATGTAAAGGGAATAATAGCCAGGGCTAGCGCTACAAGCGGGGCCTGCCCGTCTTACACGTCCCATCTATCGCTGAACATTTCGGGTCCGGTCGTTAATTATCAATGGCAGTCATCTCCCGATAGTGTTTCCTGGACCAATGTGGGTGGAGCTATAGCAAGCACTTACACAGCAATTGTAAACGCGAAAATTTTTTACCGCTGCAGTCTCTCGGCAACCAACAGTTCATTCAGTGAAGCGACACCCGGTGTAAAACTTGCTTATGGCCCGCTGCCAAATGCAGGGAGTATCACCGGGCCCTCCAGTGTTACGTCAGGTTCAAATATTGCCTTGACAGATGCCGCGGGCGGGGGAACCTGGAGTGCCAGTAATGGCAATGCGACGGTTTCAGGCGGGCTCGTAAGCGGGCTGACGGCAGGTACAGTAAATATTTCTTATTCGGTGACCAACAGTTGCGGAACAGCAACCACCGCCAAGCTGATAACGGTAAGCTCATCGACAGCCGGGGCAATAAGCGGTACGCCAATGGTGTGTGTCGGTGCTACAACATCGTTGACCGACGCTTCAACCGGTGGTGCCTGGAGTTCCAGTAATAACCTTATAGCTACGGTGGGTACATCGGGCATTGTCACCGGTGCTACGGCAGGCACAGCCACCATCTCATATACTATATCAGGTGTTCCGGCCACAATTATTGTAACGGTAAATTCAAACCCATCCGGCATCGGTGGGGCTAATTCGGTTTGCAATGGTATGTCAATTACATTGAGCGATTTTGTGGGTGGTGGTGCATGGAGCAGCACTTCAGGGCTATCCCTGGCAAGTGGTACAGCTACTTCTGTGACCTTGGTTACAGGTACAACCGTGGGTACCAATACGGTTACTTATGTGCTCGCTACGGGATGTTATGCGACCTATAATGTTACTGTCAAGACGCCGCCTACTCCGATACTTGGAACGTTGACTGTATGCGCACCGGGCTCGGTAACATTTTTATCAGACCTTACTACGAGTAGCTCATGGAGTGTTAACCCCGTGACCGTTGCCACAGTTACAGCGAGTGGTAGAGTATATGGGGTTTCTGTTGGCACGGCCATTGTTACCTTCACCGGAACAAATGGTTGTACCGTAACAGCAATCGTTACTGTAGCCAGTCCTATCGCGGCCATTGGTAATAATTTACCGCTTTGCCAGACGGCAACTACGACATTAAGTGATGTTACGGGCGGCGGAAACTGGGCCAGCAACAACACAGCCGTTGCAACGGTGGGGTCCGCTACCGGCACTGTAAACGGCGTTGCCGGAGGCACTACTTCCATCAGTTATATCCTACCCGGTACCGGATGTTATGTTACGGCAATACTTACCATAAACCCGTCTCCCAATTCAGGTGCTTTGGTCGGCTCCGGTATTGTGTGCGCGGGATCAACAATGACCCTCAGTGATCCGACCGGCAGTGCTGGCGGTACTTGGACTTCTACAAACCCTGCAGTTGGCACTGTTGGTACAACAGGTATTGTCAGAGGCATTGCGCAGGGAACTACGACAATTTCTTACACTGTGACCAATATTTGTGGTTCCAGTGCCGCGACGGCCTTGGTAACGGTGAATCCATTGCCCGTGGCAGGCACCATTACTGGTGTCACCAGTGTTTGCTCCGGCTCTTTGACCACACTTACTGATGCGTCTGTCGGCGGGGTGTGGATTTCTTCCAATTCCAATGCTTCAGTTGATGGTTTTGGTGACATAACTGGCAACACTGTGGGCACTGCTACGATATCGTATACCGTAACTAATAGTTGTGGCACCGCCAGAGCCACGGCAGTGGTTACTGTAAATGGTGTATCCGCCGGATCAATCAGCGGTGCATCCTCGGTGATCGAGGGATTCAATATCACCCTGTCGGACGCAGCAACTGGCGGCATATGGACCAGCGAAACCCCAACAGTCGCAACTATAGGCAGTACCGGAGTTTTAACCGGCGTTATGCCGGGTACGGTAAATATAAGTTATACGGTGACCAATGGTTGTGGATCAGCTTATTCGACCAAGGTGGTTACTGTTAATGTGTCGCCGGTAGCCGCAATTACCGGTACGGCAGGTGTGTGTCTTGGGGCGACGACTCCATTAACGGATGCTACAAGCGGAGGTGCATGGACTACCAGCAACAGTTTGATCGCAACGGTGAATTCGTCAGGGATTGTAACCGGAGTTGCTGTAGGTACAGCGAAAATATCCTACACTGTTTCGGGTATTCCGGCGATTCTAGTTGTAACAGTTAACACTGTTCCGTCGGGTATTGGGGGGGGGGCAGCCGTATGTAACGGAGCATCTATAACATTGAGTGACTTTACAGTCGGTGGTACCTGGACAAGTTCACTGGGTGTATCCGTAACAACAGGCACTACCATAACTACTGTTACCGGTTTGACAAATGGCGCTAATACTGTTACTTATTCCCTGGCGGATGGATGTTATAAGACCTATCCCGTTACGGTAAATGCGTCACCAGTGGCAATATCCGGCACATTTTCAGTATGTGCGGGTTCATCTGTCCGGTTATCCGATGCTACCTCGGTTGGAATATCATGGACAAGCAGTACGACTTCTGTGGCTACGATCAATGGAGCCGGGGTGGTTGTGGGCGTTTCAGGAGGAACTACGCTGATCACTTACACCGTTAGTACAGGCTGCAGGGCCATGAGTATTGTTACGGTTTATGCACTGCCTGTGGTCTCGGCCATAATGGGAGCATCTTCGGTGTCTCATACAGGAAGCAGTATTACTTTAAGTGACACTATTGCCGGCGGGGTATGGAGCAGCGGCAACACAGCTATATTGACCGTTGGCAGCAGCGGCATCGTAACGGCGGTGGCAGCTTCGGGTAGCGCCAATATAAATTACATAGTTACCAACACGCTTGGCTGCAGCGGGTTTGCTTCAAAATTGATCAGCGCCAGGCCAGCACCGCCTGTTCGTGACGGAAGTTCCACGACTTTCGTTGGATCGACGCTAAATTTGGCCGATGAAGTAACAGGCGGAGAATGGACGAGTAGTGATATTTCCATTGCAGTTGTGGATGGTAACGGAACAGTAACAGCCCTGGCTTTGGGAAACGTGACGGTGAGCCATATTATAATAAACAGCAATGGTGATATGTCAACGTTAGCAACTCAACTTACAGTAAATCCATTACCGTTTGAGATCAGGTTGTTGCCAAATCCTAATAAAGGAGCATTTGTTGTGGTTGGAACAGTAGGCTCAAACAGTGATGACACCGTGGTTCTGGAAATAGCAGACATGCTGGGTCAGGTAGTTTACAACACTGAAACCAAAGCGACCGGTGGAGCGCTCAACGAACATGTGTTGCTAAACAGCAACCTTTCAAATGGTATGTACCTGCTGAATGTGCGGACGGCGCGTGGAAACAAATCGCTCCATTTTGCGGTAGAGAAGTAGATTAATTCGAAAATGCGGTAACAGGAATTTGAAAATGTATAGATGTGGTCAAGGACCGCTCCGGGAAAGGGGCGGCCTTTTTTTAGGACAAGCCCAATAGGCATTCGGACTTGAGGTGCCAACGCCCCTGAGTTAAAATAACAATACATTATTCTTACCCGCCCTGTCTCCCGGAAGCCACATACCTTTAATCAAGCCTATTTGTTTTACTTTTGGCCTTCAAGGTCAACTATTGAATCTTTCATTTTTCATAGCGCGGCGGTACCTGGTGAAACAGAAGGGTACTTTCTCCTCGTTCATCATACGGCTGGCCATAGCGGCTACAGCCCTGAGCGTAGCGGTGATGATCGTGGCGATGGCTGTGGTTACGGGTTTTAACTTTGCGGTGACGGAGAAGCTGTATAGCTTTATGGGTCATGTGCATGTGATACCATATGATGAAACACGATCGAATGCGCTGAACTATGCAGAGCCGGTATACTATGATAGGGCGTTGCTGGGTGAAATGAGGAAGATACCGCATGTTACGGCAGCGTCCCCTTTCACCGAATGGCCGGCGATCATACAGTACCGTGGCCGCATGGAGGGGCTGGCGCTGAAAGGCGTGGACAAGGACTATCGTTTCCTGCACGGTATTACCACATTGGGAGCAACTATCGATTACAGCGATACCTTCTATTCCAAACAGATCATACTCTCGAAAACTACCGCGGAACGGCTGAATGTGAACATGGGCGATACTGTGCAGCTTGATTTCATACAGGGCGGCCTGCCGCGTATACGCAGGGTGAAGGTGTGCGGTTTTTACCATAGCGGCATGGAAGAGGTGGACAAGATCTTTGGGGTCTGCGATATGCGGCTACTGCAGCGCATAAACAACTGGAGCGCGGATAGCATTAATGGCTACCAGGTGGACCTGGAAAATGAAAAATATGCGGATACTGTGGCAAACTTTATCCATTATAATCTTATTAAGCCGCCGCTCGAGGCCTACACGACCGCGGAGAATTACTCTTTCATCTTCGACTGGCTGAAACTGCAGGGGATGAATGGTACTATACTGCTGATAATAATGGCTGTGGTGGCGATCATAAACATGGGCGCTGTGCTGGTGATCCTGATGGTGGACCGGGCCAATATGGTGGGCCTGCTGAAGGCGCTGGGGATGCCGTTTGAAGCAACGAGAAACATTTTCCTGAGCATCGCCGGGCTCATAGGTGCCGCAGGGATACTACTTGGCAATGCGCTGGCGTTTCTGTTATGCTGGCTGCAGCTCAGGTTCGGACTGTTGAAACTGCCGGAAGATGCCTACTATATGCAGTTTGTGCCCATAAAAATAGTGTGGTGGCATGTGGCTATGATAGATGTTGCTACTTTAGGATTGTGTGTGCTTTGCATGTGGCTGCCTACGCTGTATATTCGCAGGATACAGCCGGCTAAGGTGCTGCAGTTTAAGTAGGAGCCTCACCCCGGCCCTCTCCCAGGGAGAGGGAGGTGTTACGTAAATTTGCTTTGGAGTCACGACTTATGACTTACGACTAAGATAAATGACGAACAAGGAACAATACATAAAGATATGCGCGGAAAGCAAGGCTGTGCCTTTGTTTGAAAAGCCATGGTGGCTGGATGTGGCCTGTGATAAATGGGATGTGGCGATAGCCCGTAAGGGCGACCAGGTAACGGGTGCGTGGCCATATCCTATTGAAAGCAAAATGGGTGTAAAGCTGGTGCGCACCCCCATGCTCACCCCTTATATGGGCCCGCAGGTGTACTACCCGGCGGGGCTCAAAGAGAGCAATGCAGACAGCTTTGAGCATGAGACCGTGGCCGAATTGATGACCCAAATGCCGGATGCGAAGGTGTGGCACCTGGCATTGCAACCCGGTATGAAGCAGGCTGGACTGCTAAAAAAACACAAGCTGGAGGCAAGAGTACAGCAGACATTTTTGCTGGAACTCTCTGAAAATGAGGAGACGCTGCTGAAGAACATGAAGGAAGCGACGCGGCGCAATATCCGTATAGCGGAAGGTGAAGTGACCGTAAGCAACTCACCGGAAAACCTCAAAGACCTTTATGATTTTCAGAAAGAAACGCTGGGTAAAAAGGGCAAGTCGATACCCTTCACCTTTAAGCATATGCAGCGCATAATGGATGCCTGCCTTGCAAATGATGCGGCAACCCTATGGGTGGCAAAAGACCAGAAAGGGACGATAGAAGCCATAGTGTGGCAGGTATGGGATGAGCAGTGCAGTTACTACTTCATGGGTGGGCAAAATCATGCAAAGAACAGCTACCGGGCAATGTCGCTCTTGCTGTGGCACACCATAAAAGAGGCTAAAGCAAGAGGCTGCTCCACCTTCGATCTGGAGGGCAGTATGGATGAAGGGGTAGAGCGTTTCTTCCGCAATTTTGGAGGCGAAAGGGCCTTGTATATCATTGTGATGAAGAACAAGTCGGTGAGATGGAAGCTGAAACAGGCGATATTTAAGTGATATAAGATTAGGTCTTATGATCAGGCACAAAGAGTGTCTCGCAAAAAATCTCTCGCAAAGACGCAAAGGCGCGGCCCCCAAATTTTGTTTTCAAGACCGCAAAGCGCGATTACTTCGTTTTTGCCAATTTTCAACGTTCAAATGGCAAGACAAAAGCAGGAAAAATATTTTTAGTTGATGGTATATTCACTAGTGAAGCCCCTTCAGGGGTTTGGGGTTTACGGTATCCCTATTGTATCTGCCTCAGCGTTAACATGTGTAGTAGGCCACCAGGTGTTTCCAAACGGATCTAAAATACCGCCGCTCCTGCCATAGGGCATATCGGCCATCGGTGTGATGGAGGTTGCGCCCGCGGTAAGCGCTTTGTTGTATACAGCATCAGCATCGGTAACATAAATAAAGAAACCGCCTGTGCGCGGCGGGAAGGCATCTGTGCTATCAGCAAACATAATAACGCTTTCACCCACCGTGATCTCTCCATGCATGATCACATGCTCATCACGCATATGCATACTTTTTTCCTTCGCCCCAAAAACTTCCTGCATGAACTTCATAAAACTTGCAGCATCCTTGATGATCAGGTAGGGCATCAACTGTTGGTAATCGGAGGGGAAGTTCGGCTTTTCCATGGTATATTATGATCAAACGGAGCAGATAAATCCAGCATTATACTTTCCGATGCAATATCGAATCGGCTGTATGTAAGAAAGCTTTTTCCTCTCTTCCCGGATTGCCTGCGGGATAGCCCAGCGACCCTTTGGGTAAGATATTGAAACGTGTAGCGCTGTCCTGCGTGATATTGAATATCCAAACGGTTGGGTAGCCTTGTACGTGAAAAAACTGCTGCAGGCTGCTGTTTTGCTTGGCCAGTTCTTCCGGCAGTTGTTTCATTCTTGGAAAGTCCAGTTCCATAAGGATTACGTTCTTTTTAGCCCATTCTTTGAAGCCCGGCTTGCTGATAACATCGGCCTCCAGTTTGTGGCACCAGCCGCACCAGTCGCTGCCGGTAAAGAAACCAAACACCGGCTTATTCGTCTCCTTCGATAATTTGGCTATCTGGGTGATGTCCGTGTACCACTCCAGCCCATCCTTTTTCTCCTGTGCCTGCGTGTAGCTGTTGGAGGAAAGAATAGCGATCATGGCTGTAAAAATTGCTTTGTAAAAACGAGTCATAGTTGCCTGATATAAGATATAAAATTAGGCAAAGATTTGACTAATTCCGTTTATTCAGCAACAACTGGGTTTTTTACCAGGATATACCCGATCTAATGAGTGGGCGTTTGCTGTTTAAACACGTCTCTTTTAGCCTTACGTTTATGATAAATGTGATGGCCGGTTCTGAACCCAAGAAATACAATTACTACCAATACCGCTAACAATGACCACATGCCCATAAGATGTTTTTAAGGAAAGGGTATGATAACCGTGCCAGCAAAGTAAAAAGCCTGCATCATTGTTGATGCAGGCCAATATAATTAGATAATCACTTAAGATACTATCCCAGTTTCTTCTTCAGTCCCTCATTCAATGCATCCAGGAATTCCTCGGTATAGAGGTAATGCTCGCCATGGTTCACTTTATTGCCATGCACGCAAACAGCGAGGTCCTTGGTCATTTTGCCGCTTTCTACGGTTTCTATGCACACGGCTTCCAGTGCATTAGAGAAGTTGATCAACTCCTGGTTATTGTCCAGCTTGCCGCGGAAGGCCAGGCCACGTGTCCATGCAAAGATGGAAGCGATCGGGTTAGTTGATGTTGGGTTGCCCTTCTGGTACTCGCGGTAGTGGCGGGTCACGGTGCCGTGTGCCGCTTCTGCTTCCATGGTGTTGCCATCAGGCGTGATGAGCACAGAGGTCATCAGGCCCAGCGAGCCAAAGCCCTGCGCAACGGTATCGCTCTGTACGTCACCGTCGTAGTTCTTGCATGCCCAAACAAAGTTGCCGTGCCACTTCAACGCACTTGCTACCATGTCATCTATCAAGCGGTGCTCATACTCCATGCCATTCTTGTCAAATTCTGCCTTGAACTCCTTCTGGTAGATGTCTTCAAAAATATCCTTGAAACGGCCATCATATTTTTTCAGGATGGTGTTCTTGGTAGAGAGGTACAGCGGCCATTTTTTAGACAGCGCCATATTAAAGCAGGCACGCGCAAAACCCATGATCGACTCATCTGTATTGTACATAGCCAGCGCTACGCCATCGCCCTTGAAGTTATATACCTCATGCTCTATGGTCTTGCCATCTTCGCCTTCAAATTTTATCGTCAGTTTGCCCTTGCCCTTCACTACGAAGTCGGTAGCGCGGTACTGATCGCCGAAAGCATGGCGGCCTATGCATATAGGCGCGGTCCAGTTGGGCACCAGGCGGGGTATGTTGCTCATCACGATCGGCTCGCGGAACACTGTACCATCCAGTATATTGCGGATAGTGCCGTTCGGGCTCTTCCACATCTGCTTCAGTTTGAACTCAGTAACGCGGGCCTCATCTGGCGTGATCGTCGCGCACTTGATGCCCACACCATACTCGCGTATCGCATTCGCCGAGTCGATAGTCACCTGGTCGTTGGTGGCATCACGGTGCTCTATGCCCAGGTCGTAGTATTTAATGTCTATATCCAGGTAAGGGAGTATCAGTTTTTCTTTTATGTATTTCCAAATGATGCGCGTCATTTCATCGCCATCAAGCTCCACTACGGGATTTGCTACTTTAATCTTTGCCATGAGTTATTTAGTTTGTCTGAACTGGAACTATTAGAATTAAAGAATTAATTGAATTGGAACAAGACCATTATTGAAATGCAATTCTACAAATTTCTGTTTATAAACGTTTATATTTTTTGTTTGCCAATCGTTTGAACGTAAGACTTTTACTTCCAAAATTGATCAGCAAGCCTGTTTTCATATTAATAGGCTTCAAGATAATTTATTGCTTGCGCCAGGTGAACGTCTTCTA
>CAIVEW010000042.1 GCA_903905065.1 uncultured Bacteroidota bacterium
ATAAATTCAAAAAAACAATAGCATTGCAACGAGGTTATTCTGTTATCTTTTGTAAGTAAATATGCATATAAAGCTATAAAGTGCATTGCCAATAAATAGTATTATTTACAAACAATCCCTTTCAATTTTAGACCCTCTTGGAACTATAACATTTTATAATTATTTAACCATACACCATGAAATACTACTTAAAAATAGACGAGTTAGAAAACATCTTTTGTTATGACATTTACGAACTAAAAGAAGAACCATTTTGGGATAAACAAATTGAGATAACAAAAGAGTTGTTTGAACTACTACGCAGAGATAAACAAGTATGGTTTTATGAAGACCCATATGCGCTTGCAGCCCCTACAGTATTACACAGGGATGATAGAATATCGTATTATTTCGGCAGGTGGGAAGACTATCGAAAATTTATTCCTAATTTCAATGAGTATTTTAAGGCAACAACTCATTTAATACTTTATGATGAGGAAATTATACAACCAGAGCAAATCACTTTATTATGTAAATTAGACGAGTATGATGATTATGACTGCATAATGGAAAGACTAAGTAATATCAGGAAACATCATAACCCTAATAACATTTACAATGATGAAGTAAGTAAGTACATAATAACACACAATTTAAATCAAGAATAATTCCGAAAATTTCACCCAAAATCTGTTCTATTATGATAGTATATTTTAACACTAAAGTTAACACCCCGTTTGACACCTCTTAATAATTATTATTAAAATATTGGTAGTAGCGCAGGCCGGTAGCGCACCTGGTTTGGGACCAGGGGGTCGCAGGTTCGAATCCTGTCTCCCCGACTAAGAAGACCTCATGCATTGCGCGTGGGGTCTTTCTTTTTGCGCTGAACTCTAAGCGCAGCAACGCTTTCAGCCGTTTTCCCTTCATTATCCATTGTAGTGGTGTCCCTCCGTAAAAGAAGTGTTTTGGTCGTTCAGGTTTGAAATTGTTAGGATGATCTCCGTGTTATATTTCCTTTCTTATGATTTAGACTGGCTTTCAATTAAATTCTTAAATATTTCGTACTCTTCTTTTGTAGAGGCGAAATTTGTACCTCTGTAACCTGCCTTTAGTTTCTCTAATCCCTGCCATTTTTTTACATTTTTCCATAGTATCGGGTTCTTGAATCTATTGTGCGTTATCTCGATGCTGACAGTAAAAGCTAATTTATCTTCACTCTTTTTTATTCTACCAGTGGCATCCATTTCATTCCATAGATTATGATCGGCTGGGATACCAATCTGTTTGGGATCATCAATTATGTCTGCAAGGGCATAGCATCCAGAATTCTTTCCAGAGAGCCAAATAATGGCTTTATCGCCTTTTCTTATTTTATCTCTATGCGCTTTAACATTCCATCCTTTTAGAAGATCCCCTTTGAGAGATGAATGAAAATCATAAGCTTCTGGTTTACCTTGAAATAACCAGAAATTAGGAGTTGTGGGCATTGCGGTCAGATTTGTGTAATAAATTTAATTATTGCAAATGATAAATACTATTCCCTAAAACTTTGTTGCAGTGCGCTGACATAACGAGCGGCTGGTACAGATGCATTTTTCGGATGGCCAAGGATGCGGTGAGCTGCACCATTAGGCACTAAGACGAAATCTCCCTCATTCATCTTGATCATCTCTTCGCCCGGAATGCTTACATAACATCTGCCTTTTAATAGGCGCCAGAACTGAGAGTATTGATCCTGCGCGATGCAAACACCCCATGGTGCAGTGAAGCGGATCTTTTGGTAAACAACACCCTTTAATTTCAAACTATCTAAAACGTCACTTAGTGCATCCATCCGGAAAATAAATACGATTGAGCAAATTTAATGGACTTATTGCAACTGCTTTTGCCTGGCATGCTGATAATTTTGTGTTGAAAAAAAAAAAAATCAAATCAATAATCCGTAAAACAAACAATTATGACAACGCAACAAGTGGCCAGCAGGTATTATGAGTTGGCAAAACAACAAAAATGGACAGAAATGCAGGACGAGCTTTATGGGCAGGATGTTGTAAACAAGGAGCCTGAGCATGCAATAGCCATGGGTATTCCCACGCTTACCAAAGGATTGGATGCTGTAAAAGCTAAAGGAGAGGCACGGCGTAAGTTAATAGAAGCGATCCATGGGCAGGAGTGCAGCGAGCCAGTAACAGGCGGTAAATTTTTTAGCGTGGCGATGAGCCGGGATGTTACTTTTATAGGTAGGCCACGCGTGAACCTAGAAGAAATAGCTGTATTTGAGGTGTATGACGGCAAGATCATTTGCGAGCAGTTTTTTTACTAGCGTAACGAATGGAGTCAGGGCTGCGTTGAGGCAGCCCTGACTCCATTAAAGAACAACAATTATTTAGTTGCCTTTGGAGCCTTAGCCGCTTTTGTCTCTTTGGCGGTTGAAGCTTTTGCCTCTTTTTTTGTTGTAGTTGCCTTGCTGTCTTTGGTGACTGCTGCAGTTTCTTTTTTTACTTTTGGTTCAGCTTTCTTTTCCTGGGCATTTGCGGCAATAGTCAGCGTAGACATCGCAACCGCGATCATTAAGATTTGCTTTTTCATTTGTTCAAACGCTTGTTTTTTAGAGCGTTATGTGCAGTAATCCAAATTACGTTCCAATCAATGTTAAAGAAATTACAAACCGCAAATGCTGCCGAAACAACAGATCATTTCTTCGTCATGCACCACGTCGTCATAGCACGTAAATTGTCCACGACGGTTGTTTTTATGGGTTCGTATAATTCACCTTTTAAGTCGCGGGTATAGTGGATAAGTGCATCATGGGTAACGAGGTAGCGTGTTGTGCCATCTGGCAGTAAATACCGGCCATTGGCGGAAAGCTTTACCAGTGTTTCCATACCGATATTGGATGCAAGCCGTGCAAAGAAAAAACCACCCGGTTTTAGTACGCGCCATGCGGAGCGAAGCATCTCTTCAAAGTTTGCCTTGTTTTTTGCGAAGTGCAATACAGCACTACAGATCACAAGATCAAATGTTGCATCCCCGAATGGTATATCCTCTGCCTTTGCCACTACAAAATTCTCGGAGCCTGATCCGGGAGACATTTCCCGTGCCATATTTCTAACAGACTCGATAGCATTTGCATCCATATCGATCCCAAAAACATCAAAGTCATTTTTGAGGAAGTAAACAATATTTCTTCCGCCACCGCAACCAACATCCAGGACCTTTTCGCAGTTATCGAATCGCCCTTTTAATAACTGGTCGAAGAGGTAGATATCTATATTGCCGAAAGAAGCTTGCAGTGGGGTGTTCATACTAACTCAATTTTTTTGAATATTCTCCGACTCTGAAAATTACCGAATAATGTATCGTTGTTTAAACACTCACCTAATCAGACTTTCAAGGAACCGCGAAATCCCCTGGCAGCATAATAGGCATCGGCTCCGTTGTGAAAAACAAATACCGTATTGTAGCGACGATCGCAAAAAAGGGCGCCGCCGAGCTTTCTGATTTCTGCAGGTGTTTTCACCCAGCTGGATGTCTTCTCATCGTAATTCCCGAGTTGCTGTAGCTGCCGGTATTGTTCCTCTGTTAAAAGGTCAATGCCCATAACATCAGCTACGCTCACTGCACTATTCCCTGGCTTATTTAATTTTCTTGACACCAGCGCTTCATGGTCGTAGCAAAAATTTCTGCGACCGGCAGGGCTTTCCGCGGAGCAATCATAAAAGATGAATTCACCACTTTTCTTATCAACACCAACAATATCAGGTTCACCGCCGGTTCGTTCCATTTCACTCAATGACCAGAGTTTCCCTGCATTGGCTTCCAGTTTCGGTTGCACCTGATTCCAGGTAATACCCTTGTGCCGATTCATGCTCTGCTCAAAACGGGCTTTCAATTTGTTGATCAATTCTTTAGATTGTTTCGGGGACAATTCTTATGAATATACTTTTGATGGGATGATTCAGTTATTGGCAGGTCTTGCAAGAGTTCGCGCAATGATCATTCAGTCATCTATTCCTTTCCCATCCAATATCTGCTGTGTGTATTTTTCTACGCGCGCCTCGCGGGTTTTAGATTGCTTGGGTTGGGAAAAATGGAAAAGATAGCCCCGTTGCCGGCCGGGCGTCAATGCTTTGAACGCCTTTTTTAATGCAGGGTTTTCTTTCAGTTTCTTTTCAAATTCTTCCGGAACAGGATACTCAGAAGTCTTCTTTAGCTTCACCTCCAGGCCGGCCTTCTCCACCTCAATAGCTTCATGAATATAGGCTTTCAAACTTGTTTTCAGTTTCGCTATTTCTTTCAGATTCGTGAACCGGACCTGGCGTGCGGACTGCACGTTTTCCGTTTGCTGTATCAATATTCCCTTTGGGTCTTTGAGCAACGCGCCTTTCATGAAAAGTAGTGCACAGTATTCTTTAAATCCGTGTATCAAGACTACGTTTTTTCCCTGGTAGGCATAACAAGGGCAACCCCATTTCAGTTCTTCGTCGAGGCCGCAGTCAAGCACGATATCTCTTAATAGGGCGTATTCTTCCTGCCATGCAGAGGCTTTATCGAAAAACCAATCAACTTTAGGATTCATTCTGTCCATTTGTAATTCCTTTGAAATAAAGTTACGAATGGTCAGGGAGCCGCTGAAATGATTTTTCGGTCTGCAGGCCGGAAGTACCAGGAGACAATTATAAAAATTGTCTGGAAAACTGGCCCCAGAATGGCTTTTATGCTATGATCGCCGATGGCTAAATGCGACGCAAGGGCGCCGGTCATGGCGAAAAAGAAACCGGCATACGCCCACTCTTTAAGCAGTTTAAAACGAGGTACTAAAATGGCTATAACGCCCAGGATCTTCCAAACGCCGAGTATGGTCAGAAAGTAAACTGGATACCCCAAAGGCGTGACGATGTCGACCCACTGCTTAGTTCTAAGCACCGCAAATATGCCGCTTTGCAGCATGCCGACAGCCAATAAGGCTGTGGCAACCCAATAGATGATTTTATTCCTTTTTGACATCTTGTTTTACTTTAGTTTGGTTGCTATTTCCTGTATCCGGTCATGCGCCATGCTTAAACCCTGTGCGAAGGGTAACTTAAGTACCTGGTCTCTTAGCGCGCCCGATTCGTAAATAACGTGCATGCTGAGTTTGCTGGTGTCTTCGGTAAGATGTTCAAAATTGTATATCTCCAACTGAACACCAAACGGCGCATTCTCCATTTCAAATGTCCGCGTTATTTTTTTGTTGGGGATAAGCTCATGGATCACCCCGGTGGCACAGAATACGACTTTTCCCTGCGGGTCGGTTGATTCTACCCGGTAGCTCCCGTGTTTTTTGGCTTCGAGTTTCAGCACCTTGGCGGTTGTGTATGGGTTAGACATTACTTGTTCCACAATATCTGCCTCGGTATGTGCCCTGAAAAGTAAATCCAGTGGCAGATCAAATTCCCTTGTGATCATTAATTCCTGTTTGCCTTCTTCGGCATTGACTTTTGTTTTCGGTTCCATGTTGCTATTTTTTTGCCTGATATTTTTTCATGATTGTTTCTAATTTGTTGAATCGGTCATCCCACATTTTGCGGAAGGGCTCGATAAAAGAGGCTATTTCTTTCATCTTATCCGGATTTAAGTGGTAATAAATTTCCCTGCCGTTTTGCTCCTGTTTAAGCAATTCGCACTCAGTAAGTATTTGTAAGTGTTTTGAAACTGTGGGCCTTGCTGTGTCAAAGTTCGCCGCTATTGCGCCGGCAGTCATGGACTGTGAGGCTACCAATAGGAGTATTGCCCTTCTTGTAGGATCTGCGATTGCCTGAAATACGTCTCGTCTTAAATTCATTATGTAGCTACTTGGCTACAAATGCACGTGTAGTTATTTGACTACGCAATTTTTTTTAGATTTTTTTTTCGGAGATGGAGAGCGAGTTGTGTGCACAGTGTAAAGGCGAAAAGGACAGTATAGCCCGGATGATCATGAGATATTTTCGGTTTCTCTCAACAGTTTTTTTTGAAAATGCCGGTGGAAGGTAATTGTTCACAGGATCCCGCTGATTGGCCTTCAGGCGATAATCCACCGACCGGCAATGACCCTAAACCTCCCTCGTTTGAAACAGCAGCTACTATTTCTTGAGTCGTGACCCCGAACATTGGAGCCTGAATAATAGGTTAATCTATCTCAATCGGGTAGTGAACGCACTCATCCAGTTCATAACCTGTACAATTTCGAAATTGCAAGTTACGGAAAGCCGGCTCTCAATTTTGAAGCCTTTTACTTTTTCGTATATTTGGCAAGTATTCCTTTTTGAATCTCCATGAAACGTTTATGAGTGGCCTTGATGCTTTAGAACTGCTGTATGATAAGGCCAAGACCGGCAATGAAGCTGCCGTTGATGAGTTTTTTTATGAGGCGCTGGAGACTATTTCCCTTGCACAAGGCATGGATACCTCACCGCTTGTAAATAAAGTTTTGTGGTTCCGGAATAATCCGGCGGTAAGCCGTAAGGGCCTTGCATACTCCATGTTCATCCCGGGCTTTGTCGAGTCTTTCTATTCCCGTCACGGAACCTCTCTCGATCTCTGCAGTGAAGCAAGTAAAATATTTTCGGAAATAGGTTATGAAGATGGCGTTGCCATGTGCTCTGTGGTAACGGGCACCAATTACCGGGGGCTGGGCAATATAGAGCTGGCGATTCAGTACATGACAGAAGCTTATCGCCAACTGCATAAATCGGATAGCATACTGCATTTTACTATTGCGAGCGGGCACCAGCTTGCGGACCTGTACGCGGAAGCTGGGAACTATACAGATTCCCTGGCCGTGTGCCAGGAAGTGTTGCCGCTCACCCTGTTGCCTGCCAATAAGAAGAAGATATTTGACGCCCGCCTGCTGAATACTATGGGCAATGTGTATGCGAAACTGGGGAACAAAGAGTTCGCTTTAGAATATCTGGGTAAGGCCCTCAGGCAAAGCGAGGAGTTAAACCAATTGCCTGTTACAGCAAGGGTGCTCACAGACATTGGGGGCTACTATTTGTTGTTACGCGACTTCCCAAGAGCAATATACCATAACGAACAAGCGCTGGATATACGAGACAAACTGCAATTGCACAATGCTGCGATAACCAACATTATCAATATAGCGAAAATACATGCGCTCCAAAACAATACTGATGACGCAATAAGTGTGCTGCTCACTGGCCTCGCAATTGCAAAGGAGCTGAAGGCGAACGCTAAAATGCTGCAGGTATTGAAAACGCTCTCCGGCCTTTATGAACAGAACGGAGACCTCGTTACCAGTCTCGCGTACTATAAACAATATAACGCATTGCTGGAAGAGCAGAACAATGAACTACACGAACAGAAGATCACGAACATAAAATTGTTCATAGAGGCAGAACAGGCAGTGAAGCAAAATGAAATTATTAAGGCCCAAAAAGAAGAGATCGAAAAAGAAAAGAAAAGAAGTGATGCCTTACTGCTGAACATCCTCCCCCATGAAGTAGCCGAAGAGCTGAAAAACAATGACAGCGCGGAGGCCAGGTACTTCAGTAACGTAACTGTGTTGTTTACCGATTTTATAGATTTTACCGTCACTGCCGATAGGCTTACACCTACGGAATTAGTGGGTGAGCTGCATGCTTGTTTCAAGGCGTTTGATGACATTATGGGAAAGTATGACATTGAAAAGATCAAGACCGTGGGCGATGCGTACCTGGCGGTTTGCGGGCTGCCTCTTGAGGATCCCCGCCATGCCGAAAAGGTTTTGCGGGCCGCGATAGATATTCGTGAGTTTATAAAAGACCGTAAAGCGCATCTCGGTGATACCACTTTTGATGTGCGCATTGGTATAAACAGCGGCAGCGTGGTAGCCGGCATCGTTGGCGTCAAAAAATTTGCCTACGACATCTGGGGCGATACCGTGAATACCGCGGCCCGGATGGAACAAAACAGCGAAGCCGGGAGAATAAATATTTCTGAAACAACCCACGAGTTGGTAAAAGACAAATTTGACTTTGAATATCGCGGAGAAATATTTGCTAAAGGCAAGGGCATGCTGAAGATGTATTACGTAGTATAAACCGCCATTGAATACACTACCCTACCTTCCAACAAGTTATTCTATTTAAATGGGGATGTGCGGATACGCCGAAATTGGTAAAAAGCCTCAAATCATTATCTTTACGGCACTTCAGAACGATTTATGCTTTTCAATTCCTTTGAATTTTTACTGTTTTTCCCGATCGTAACAATAATATATTTTTTGTTGCCTAATAAGGTTAGATGGTTTCATTTATTGGTAGCAAGTTGTGTTTTTTACATGGCTTTTATCCCCATTTATATTCTTATTCTGTTCATAACGATCATCATTGATTACATAGCCGGTATCATGATCGAGAACAGCAACGGGGCAAGCCGAAAGGCCTACCTTGTAATGAGCATCATCGCCAACGTGGGTGTACTGGCGATATTTAAATACTATAACTTCCTGGCATTTAACATTGATCACGCGTTGCACCTCGCAAACGCAGGCGGCCATATACCATTATTACGCATTATACTCCCCATTGGGCTGTCATTTCATACGTTTCAGGCTATGAGCTATACCATCGAAGTATACCGTGGCAATCAAAAGGCGGAAAGGCATATAGGCATTTATGCACTTTACGTGATGTTCTATCCGCAATTGGTTGCCGGGCCTATAGAGCGTCCGCAGAATCTACTGCACCAGTTTCACGAATATCACGCTTTTGATTACGACAATGCCGTAAGCGGCCTTCGGCAAATGATGTGGGGAATGCTAAAAAAAGTAGTGATCGCCGACAGGCTTGATATGGTAGTTGATACGGTCTATAATGATCCGCGACATAATTCGGGCATCGGGCTTGCCATAGCAACCGTCCTTTTTGCGTTCCAGATATTCGCTGATTTTTCTGGCTATTCTGATATAGCTATAGGAGCGGCAAGGGTGATGGGTTTCAAATTAATGACAAATTTCAACAACCCTTACCACGCAAAAAGTATTTCGGAATTCTGGAGACGATGGCATATCTCACTGTCAACGTGGTTTAATGATTATCTATTTACACCACTTACCATATCTTTCCGCAACCTTGGGCTTTATGCAGTGATGTTAGCCGCTATCATTACATTTCTCACCAGCGGATTATGGCACGGCGCAGCATGGAAATATATAGCCTGGGGAGGTCTGCACGGATTAGCTATCGCGTACGAAACGCTCACAAAAAAGAAGCGGAAAAAAATATTTAAAAGAATATCCCCAGCAGTCGGAAACATCATTGGCACAGTGTGCACGTTTACCTACGTCTGTTTCTCCTATGTATTCTTCCGAGCGCACAATTTAAATGATGCGTTTTATATCATTTCTAAAATTTGCCTTATACCCGGTGAGGCGATGCATATACTTGCGATAAAAAAAATAGCATTCTTAAATCTCCCCGCACTTTATATCCTGGGTATCTGTTTCCTGCTGATCGGTCTAATGGAGCTTGCATTGTACGTGGCTGAAAAAACTCAATTGACGGTAACTTTTGCTAAAAAGCCCATCTATTTAAGATGGGCTTTATACTATGCAGGACCGATCATCATTTATTATTTTGGCGTCTTTGAAAAGCACGAATTTATCTACTTTCAGTTTTAAGCATGAAGAAATTTATCCTGAAATTATTGTTCTATTTATCGCCGCTGCTGATCGTGTTAGCTGTTTATGCCTTAAAAGATCCTTTTAAAGTAATCTACCATTATGATGCTTATTACAAGCCGGATGATTCCGATTATTTCTCCCTGTGCAGCGACTATGTTTCTACAGAAACGCTGATACGCAACTATCCGAAGTACCACTATGATTCTTATATTTTTGGCGGCTCACGATCGGGCGTGTACCCGGCAAAGGAATGGGGGCTACTTATACACTCCGCACATTGTTTCCACTACAGTGCAGAGTACGAATCTCTCTATGGCGTTGAAAAAAAGTTCGAGTTCATAAGGAAAAAGAACTACGCGCTGAAAAATGCACTAGTGGTTATAGACGATGATCTGCTTAGCGACACGGCAAACGGCAACGGTTATCTGAAAATGAAACACCCGTTATTATCCGGGCAGAGTGCCTACAAGTTCCAGACAGAATTCATTAAGGATTTCTTTGACAAAGACTTCCTCCCTGCATACCTGGGACTCGCTTTCGCTAAAAATAAGCGTGAATATGCAGAGGAACATTCCGTAATGAAATTTCTGAAATTCCATTATGACGACCAGACAAATGAATTTTTTCGTTTCGATCTGGAGCAGCAAATAGCAACAGACAGCGCCGGATACTATGCTAAACTGAAAAATATACTTTATCAGCGCGACAGCGTTCAACATTACAGCAAACAAGTGATCGGCTCCCGGCAAAAAGAATTGCTGACAAGCATCAAACAAATTCTGTCTGAAAACAATACTGTGTATAAGATAGTCATAAGCCCTCTTTACGACCAAATAAGGATAGACACCAATGACCTGCATGTGCTCTGGCAGATTTTCGGAAAACAAAACGTGTTCGATTTTTCAGGCATCAATGCTCTGACACAAGACCCACACCACTACTACGAAATTTCCCACTACCGGCCATTGGTTGCATCAAAAATCATGGATAGCGTGTATAAAAACTAAAGGGCGCTTACACGCCCCTGCCCTGACAAAACTATTATTTCCGCGGCTTTGCAAGGATGTCTTCTAACTTCTGATGTGCCTCCCTTACCGCATTTACCGTTTGTGCGGTGGGGGCAACGTCTGCTCCCTGCAGTCGATCAAGCTCAGTTCTCAGGGTGCGTTCTATTGAGTTTAGAGATTCCAGTCCGGCCGCCTGGCTTTTTGCGCCGAGATCCCCCTTTAAGTTCATAACCCTGACCTCATCGCTATAACATTGATAAGAAAGGTCGTGCTGCTTTTGAAGGTCACGCGTGCTCGTCTTAACACGAGGGTCCATGAGCACTTTAAGTGGCTGAGAATAAACCTTTCCATTCACAGTGAGCTTCACCACATAATTACCGGGCATGACCCATGGTGAAGTCGGCGCAGGTGCTGTGTTTCCAACAATGGCACCAATGGGGTAAGAAGGCGGCACATTCAATGGCGCATAGTGCATATCCCATAAGAAACGATGTGCTCCTGCACCGGTAGAGAGTATCTGTTGTGGCCGTATCCAGTATAGGGGTATGTTTACATCGGGGATGGTATAGAGGGTATCTCCAGAGCTGTAGTGACGGACGACCTTTCCCGTCGCATCGCAAATATCTAATGTTGCTTCCGTCGCGCCTTTCTCCAGGTAGTATTCTATCATCGCACCATCCGGAGGGTTTTCACCTGTCGGTTCGTCCCCGGGCAATGGGGTATCGGTCCACATATCCCAGCGCACCCGGTAGGCAGTCTGGGGCTTGTAGAGCACATCCTGTTTCTTTTTGTCTGTGGCGATTTGCCGGAGGGATGTGATGTCGTCCATGATCCAGAACGAGCGGCCATGTGTGGCTATTGCGAGGTCATCATCCTTTATCACCAGGTCGCGAATGGAAGTAGCAGGCATATTCATTCTCAGCGATTGCCAGTTATCACCATCATCGAACGACACATAAACCGCCCGCTCAGAGCCGGCAAACAGCAACCCCTCACACTGCGGATCTTCCTTCACCACATTTATGGGGTCAATTGGCAAGCCATTTATAATTTCCTTCCAGGTTTTCCCCCCATCCGGTGTCCTGTATATATGCGGGTGCTGATCATCGAGACGTATGCGATTAACGGCTGCATAGGCTGTGTTTTTATCCGTATGGCTTGCATCCATCTGTGATATTTTACTCCATGAGTTTAGGCCGGCAGGCGTTACGATCTTCCATGTTTTGCCGCCATCAGTTGTTCTTTGTATGAGGCCGTCATCTGTGCCGATCCAGATGATATTGCTATCGAGCGGGGATGGCGCAATCGTGTAGATAACGCCGCGCTGTGGCATTCTGCCCATAGAATCTGTGCGGTAGATGCCGATACAATCCGCTACATCGTAGCTGGTGCGCGTAAGGTCCGGGCTGATGATCTTCCAGGAGTTGCCGCCATCGCGGGTTTTGAACAAAACGTTACCGGCATAAAAAAGCGTTTTATTGTCCACCGGGGAAAAGACAACCGGTGCGGTGCGGATAAAACGAAATTTGCCTGCGGGCGATATATCCTGCACCTGGCCTGTGCGCTTGTCAAAACGGCTTATTTTTCCGCCATAAATAATGTTCGGGTCTTTAGGGTCGGCAACCACATAACCATATTCCTGCGCGCCTACCGGGTGCCAGTCACGGAAGCTGATAGCGCCGTCGTTGCTGCGGGAAGCTATGCCCACGGAGCCACTCTCCTGCTGGCCGCTGTATAGATTGTAGGGGAACGCATTATCTGCACTTACATGGTATAGCTGAGCTGTAGGCTGGTTGTACCATGAACTCCAGGTATTTCCACCATTCACCGTAATGCCTGCGCCCTGGTCGCTAGCCAGAAGAATAACATCCGGGTTGTTCGGGTTGATCCACAGCCGGTGATAATCGTCTCCGCCCGGTGCGCCCTTCCAGCCATTCCATGTTTTTCCGCCATCGGTTGATTTCCAGACTACCACATTTGCATCATACACGATGTCTGCATTTTGCGGGTCCACCTTTATTTCAGCAAAGTCGGTGCCGCGCTCCCACAGTCGGTTATCTCCGCTCATCCTGGTCCATGATTCGCCGCCGTTGTTACTGCGATAAAGCCCACCTGATTTTTCATTTGCGCTAACGACCGCATATAGCCTGTTGTGATCTGATGAAGCAACACAAAAACCTATCCTGTCCAGCCCATCGCCGGTAGCAGGAAGCCCTGTTTTTAATTGCTTCCAGGTAGTGCCGCCATCGGTAGATTTATAAAGCCCGCTCTTAGGGCCTGCCCACATACCGTTTTCCCATGGTGCGAGCCTGCCTGCAAACATATCCGCGTATACTGTGTTCGGATCAACAGGGTCAATGATGACCTGCACTGCGCCTGTATTCTCATCAAGATAAAGTACCTGTTCCCAGTTCTTCCCTCCATCGGTGGTGCGATAAACACCCCGCTCTTTGTTGGGGCCGTAAGGGTGGCCCATAACTGCAGCAAACACCTTGTTCTCATTTTTTGGATCAATACAGATACCGCCTATTTGCTGAGCTTCGGTCAGTCCAATGTGCTGCCATGTCTTGCCTGCATCTACAGATTTATACATGCCATCACCCACAGAGAGGTCGGGGCGTTGCAACCCTTCACCGCTGGCCACATAAATAGTATTGGGGTTGGAAGAAGCAACAGCTACATCGCCTATAGAGCCAGTGGGTTGATCATCAAAAATGGGCTGCCAGGTACGGCCATAGTCTGTTGTTTTCCATACCCCTCCATTGTTTACGCCTATGTAAAATACATTGGGGTGCTGCAGGTCACCGGATGCGCCAACAGTGCGTCCACCGCGGAATGGGCCGATCATGCGCCAGTGGAGGAAGGAGAACAAATCAGGGTCTGCGACCTGCGCGTATGAAGCTATGCTCAAACATGTATAGAGGCATAACAAGAGGATGTATTTTTTATTAAAAACCATATCTATAATGTTCGCCGTTTTCGGAATTTTTGTTGATATACTCTTCTTTTCTCCGGCAATATGGCAAAGGTATAGAACGCGACCAAGTTACTTTCCAATAAAAAAAATCGCATTCCCGATAATTAGTTGTATGTTTAGTTATTATTTAATTTCAATTCAATCAAAATGGCATCAGGTACAGTTAAGTTTTTCAACAACACAAAAGGATTTGGATTCATCACGCCCGACGATGGCGGTAAGGATTTGTTCGTTCACGTTTCCGGCACAAAAGAGGAAATCCGTGATGGCGACAAAGTAACTTTCGATGTAGAAAATAGCCCAAAAGGCTTAAATGCAGTGAACGTTAAGCGCTCTTAATTTTCCCCATTTCCAATTTTATTAGCTAAAGCCGCTTTTTAAGTGGCTTTAGCTTGCTTTTAGCTAAAAGCAATTGAACTTGCTCGTTATATCCAAGGTTTCGCTGGGTTGGTAATTGGCTGCATTTTATATCTTTGGTTTATGAAGGAACCGGCAAGCCAGGAAGGCGGCAATAAGCCCGCAAGAAGATTTACCCCGTTTCTGCGAACGCTGATAGAAGTAGGGTTTATCATCTTTCTTTTTTACTCAAACCTATTGATGGGCGAATTTATGCCGTCTGGCAAGGGCGGAGCCAACGGCTTGCTGTGGGCTTTAAAAGATATTTTCACCCTGCCGAATTTCACCATTGCTGTTATTGCTGCCTATATTGGCCATTTTGCATTCGGCTACGTACGTAAGAAATTGTAGCGTAGTCCAATCATACCTGAAATGAAAAAGAGTGGCGGATCGATGGATCCGCCACTCTTTTTCAAATATCTAATGAACGTGTTTACAACTGCTTACAGGCGGAATAGAAAAGCTGCAATAAGCCTGTTCTCTGAAGTTACAAGATCAGGCGACCAGCCTCCCGTTAATGGAGTGTACGTATACCCGCTTGGTGAAGTAACGCCACCCGGACCTGCAAAATAATTTACGGTAGCTTCCCGGTGCACCCACTCCAATTTGAATTCTATGCTCTGGTTTGGTGTCCAGCTAAACCCAGTAGAACAATCCCATCCTGTAAACTGGTCGCCCGGGTTTTCAGAAAAGGGATGCGTTCCGGCGGTTTGTGTGGGGTTAGACGGATTTGGTAATGGACTGGCGTCGCCTGTAGGAGCCAGGATAAGGTAACGCCCGGGATTTGTCATCCATCCACCACCTACATACCATCCTAAGTGATTTTTACAAAACCACATTTTGTTATACACCATGACGCTGGCGAAA
Organism: uncultured Bacteroidota bacterium; assembly: GCA_903905065.1. GTDB lineage: Bacteria > Bacteroidota > Bacteroidia > Chitinophagales > Chitinophagaceae > Nemorincola. The sequence continues at coordinate 14,876 of CAIVEW010000042.1, forward strand.
TACTGTGCGGGCCCTTTCACCGGATCGCTGTTAAATCCATTTACTCCGTCTCCCTGCTCGAAGCCAACATCCCCGGTAGCTGTAAATGCCATCCGGCTCAGGCCTTTTGACTGCTTATTATTAAAGTATCTCAGGAACAGGCTGTTATCTGAATGGAACCTATGCCTGCCTACGAGGCCTGCAGCGTCAGTGCCCCAATAGTCGTTGGTAAGTATCTTGAAATATTCCTTGGGCATATAGGTAACATTACATCCCACGCCGGGTAACGCATTAAACGAACCATAGCTCTGCCATCCGTTAATTATCCAGCCTTCAACCTTCAGGTATTTTGTAGGGAAAAGCTGGAGCCTGATACCGTTAAAAAACCACGGTGTGTTATCAGAAGTAAATGACGCCTGGTATTCCCAGTTCTCCTGCTGGTAATAGGAGTTAAGGCCAATATAGGACATGAACAAGCCAAAGTCAACATTCATGCCATACGCCACATCGAAGTGATAGCCTGCATATGCCTCATTAAGATAACGATATGCATTATCCAGATTGTATTGCCCGCGAAAAACACTGAGGTCATTTCTGGGCACCACCTGCGAGCGGGCGCCAAACTGTGTCATGATCCTTGCATGGGCGTTGCCATAAGTGAAGTCACCACCCAGGTTTATTGCGGAGATCACCATTTCATCATTACGCGAAAGCGCTGTAGAACCAACAACCGTATGATCTATAGGGTCGTTAAATGAATGGGTAACGTTGTTGTCAACCATGATACAAGGTGCAAAGTAGGGAATATGGAATACTGACGAATCCCTTCTGTCGTTGCCATTCATCCATGTCAGGTCAAAACCATCCCAGGGTATTTTTGCTTCAGGGGCTTCCGGGGTTGGAGCCTGTGTCCCGTCGCTGGGGTTAGTCGATTGTCCATTGGCCTGTTGGATGAGCATCGTAGCCGCTATTGCCAGTAATACAATTTTTGTTCTCTTCATTTTTTGCATTTTAGAGTGTGCATGTAATAATGTGCTGGTAAAGATATTATTTAGGATTGTCTAATGCAATATATAATAGCAAAACATTTTAGGCGATTGCGGTCCACCTGGTAACCGGTGCACCTCAAATCTTCGCACTAAACATCACATTCAACCTCTGTTGGGGTTGCACTTTTCACCCATTTTAACACCGGTTTCACCGGTGGCTATTCATATTGAAGCCCGTTGGGCTTCTTTTTTTAATAAGCATTACTATTGCCTTTATGCGAAGATTTGAAATGCCTCCTTCGTAAATAACTCCTGCAGATTTTGCGTGTTATTTTATATTTTTGGTTTTTAATACTATATTTAGCCTAATTCTATTTAAAGACTAATCGTATGACGCAGAAATTACCATCTGTTAGAGCCAATTTCACAACATTACTGCTGGTTGCCGCGATAGCGGTGATCTCGTTCGCATCCTGCACAAAAACTGTCCCATCCCCTGCCAATGCAAAATTTGTCAGTGACTGGATAGGGAGCAACACCTGCTGGAGCAACGAATTCTATGACACAGTTACTTACACCAACTATACGGAGTATATAGGCGCCCAGGATGACGGCAACCTTATTAAGATCGGTACATCATTTGGCCTCGCTAATTGTATGGCAACCTTCCCTGTGATAGGTACCGTTAACAACAGCAAGTTTGCTATTGCTCCGCAAAACTTCACCGATAATTGTGGTGATGGCTTTCTGATCTCGGGCAATGGAGCAATAAGCGCATCCGGTACGCTTACGGTTTCAACCACAGTATCCAGCCAATATGTTACTACCTGTGTGTTTACAGGGGTGAAGCAGTAAAGATTTTCCGCCAGAAGAACTTATTTCCATTTTTCCAGCTTACTCTCTATTTGCGCCAGCTTGGCGGTGTCTTTATTTTCTGTGTAGATAAGTTTGAGGATGATCATGCTGTTGTGATGTATCGCTTTTTCTGCATCTGGTAAATTACCCGTCCTGGCATCGAGCAACGAAAAACTCTTTTCAAAGAAAGGAAGTCCTTTACCGAGTTGTTCATTTTCTTTGGCTGTCAATTCAGAAATGGTCCTACTATCACTCGGCTGGTTGTTTTCTATTTGCTGATTGTACCACCGGGAAAAATTATAGTATAACATCCCGAAATTAAAATTGTGCGCTGCGTCAGGGACCAGTACTACTGCCTTGCCGTAAGCATGCTCTGCCTTTGAAAATAGCTCGCTAAAATTGGCAGGCTGGGCCAGCAACTTACCTTGTGCATCAGCGGGGAAAGCCAGCGCTGCGCAAACATTGGCCAGTCGGAACAACAGATCAGCATTGCCTGTATCTCTTCTCAGGGCTTCCTCCAGTTCGGGCCGCAGCTCTTCATTTGTACCGTTATTAATGTAGTAATTGAGCTCTGCAACTCGAAAATTCGCATTCTCAGGAAACTCAGCGCATGCAGCCTTTATGGTAGCAATTTGCCGAGGGGCGTTTTTTTCCGTTTCAAATATATCTATAAGAGACTGATAGACTTCGGGGTCGTCCCTAAAGTCACCCTTTATCATATCCTCAAGCAACCCAATAGCATCTTCATTCCTGCCTGCGCTGCTTGCCGACGATACTGCATTTTTCCTCGCCTCATAGGCCATGCTCTTAAACTCGTTGTTGTCGGAAAACCGTTGCCCGCCTCCTATTTTATAGATCGCGTACACTTCCGTGAACTCGCCGTATGCTTTGTCGAAAGATTTTGCTGAAAAGAGCGCAGCAGCCTTATTGAACTTAATGATGGCAACCGAATACAAAGGGTTGTTGATCTCTGTTCCATAATCTTGCTTGAGCGCCAGCGTTTTCAGGAAAGATCCATAAGCATCTGTTGCAGCGTTAGGGTTGTGCGCACTGGCATCCTGCGCTAATTGCAGACAGACCATGCCTCTGAGAAACCATGCTTCGGGATCGTCCTTCGTTTTCGGATTCTTTATAGCCGCATCGGCAAAAGGCAGCGCCCGCTTGTAGTTATCCTGAGACAGATATAGTCTCGCAGAATCAAGATATACACGCTGGGCCAGCACAGGTGTGGTCATTACAAGAAGGAAAATAAAAACTGTAGCCCTCATTCTGATCATTTTGAAATAAATATAGGGAATAATTGTTTTCCCTAATTGCCATTATACTTTACATTTGTTATTGCCTCATCAAAATCATGTTTTCTGAGAAAGAACATTCTCTTTTCCCTTACCGTTACGGTACTTTTTTTCGTCTCCTGCAATGCGGGAAACGGCCGCCAGGACAGCAATAACCAATCTGGCCAGGCAGCTGCGCAAACATTTGACGCGTCGTTAACAAAAGGGGCGGTAACAGACAGCATGGCCTGCCGCAAAGATGCCAGCCAAACGTATGCGCTATATCTGCCGTCTTATTACAACTCAGCAAAAGCATTTCCCTGCATCTATTTTTTTGATGCCCATGCCCGCGGCTCGCTACCCGTAAAAACCTATAAGGACATTGCCGAAAAATATGGGTTTGTTCTGGTGGGCTCTGATGTTTCCCAAAATGGCACATCCTGGGACGTAACTAATACGGGGGTACAGGCGCTGATGGAAGATACCCGATCGAGAATTAATATTGACGCTAAGCGTATCTACACGGCCGGCTTTTCAGGCGGCGCACGTGTGGCTTGTTCTATCGCTATCCTTAATGGTGGCGTAGCGGGTGTAATTGGGAGTGCTGCCGGCTTTCCACGCGTGGAGCAGCCATTTGGAAAGAAGTTCGATTATTTTGGTATTGTGGGCGATTATGATTTCAACCTTCCCGAAATGGAGCAACTGGACAACGCCCTGGAGCAAAATGGGTTTACACACCAGTTGCTCACGAGCAGCGGTATACACGGCTGGCCCACGGCGGCGGATTTCCAAACCGGCCTGTTGTGGTTGCAAATAAATGCGGTAAAAGAGCACTTACAACCCGGCAATGACACCCTGCTGGCGGCGTTAAAAAGCGATTTTGAGAAGCGAATTGCGGAAGCAACCTCTGCGGGCGAATGGACTAAAGCGCACGGTTTATTGGTGGGTATAATAAGGCTGCTGAATGGATTGACGGATGTAGCTTCTTATACCAAACAACTGGCGGGAGTGGACAATAGTACGGGCTATAAGGAAGCTGCTGCCGCACGAGGACCACTTATGCAGGAAGAAATGAAACAGCAGCAGGAGTTGCAACAGCAATTTCCGATGCAGGGAGAAAAGTGGTGGGCGGAAAAAATAAAGCAACTGGATCAGCGTGCACAACACGCCAAAACAACGGGGGAACGCCAGATGAACAAGCGGGTGCTCAACTACCTGGGGCTTGTAGGCTATATGTACACAGACCATGCGCTAAAGACGGGAGACCTTACCAATGCTGCGGCCTATCTCAAGGTTTTTAAAATGGCTGATCCAAAAAATCCGGATTGCGGCTATCTATTGGCTGTCTACTACTCGGAAAAGGGAGACAGGAATGCGGCACTCACTGCACTTGACGAATCCATTTCGCTTGGATTTAATGAAGTAACTAAGTTAAAGTCCGATCCGGCCTTCAGCAGTATTCGCGCTGATGCAGCATTTAAAGTGCTTTTGAAAAAGGCTGCCAATAATTGAAACAACAATCGAGGTGCCGGCCACAATTATTTCAGCAACTCAAATTTAATGTTCTGCTGCCAATCGCCTACCTTGGCCGAAATAAAATAAAGCCCGGCCGGTGTGTTCAATTGTATCTCCTCGTTCGTATTGGTAGTTAAGACGAAGTCTTTCACTCTTTCGCCCAGCATATTTGTGATAATGATGGTCGCACACTCATTTTGAGGAGAAGAAAGGTTAAGTGTAAATGCGCCCTGGCCGGGGTTCGGGAAAACGGAGAGCGATGGTACTGCCGCATTGTTTACAATATTTACTTCTGCAGCGCAATCATTTACGGTCACTTCCATAGTTGCAGGCGTACCCAGGATGGTATAGGAAATGGTTGCAGTCCCAAGATTGATACCAGTTACGATTCCGGTCGTTGACCCAACCCTTGCAACAAAAGTATTGCTACTGCTCCATAGACCGCGCTGAGCCCGATTGCTCAACGTATCGGTATTGAATAAGCAAATTTTGCCCCTGCCTGTGTCTGACGGCACAGTTGTATACTTGGCCACGATCACCTTGTTTGTGTCTGCAACATCTCTGTAGGCTACGTAGGCGGCACCTGATCGGTCTGTTGCCACGGAGGTATAGTCGGCCTCTCCATCTGAAAAACCTTGTACTCCCAGAGTGGCCCAGCTTCCGCCACTATATTTCATAACAGTGGCATGGTTGCCTGCATTCCAGTCGCTAAACGCAACATAAGCGGCTCCGAAGTGGTCGAACGCGAGTGTCGGATACTGAGCCACGCCCGCTGAAAACCCTCGGGGTCCCAAAGTTTCCCAGGCCGTGTCAATCACATTATACCTCATTACCGTCAGTTTATTGCTGTCACCGGCATCCTGATAGGCAACACAGGGCGCGCCGGTTCCGTCAATACCCACTGACGTCCAGGTGCTCCACCCGCCAGATAATCCCGGGTGGCCTACATACTGCCACGTACCGGAAACGTTCCGCATAACCGTAGCGCCATACCCATATGCCCAGTCCTGAAATGCAACGTATGGAATACCTCCCCGGTTTATGGAAATGATTGTATATGCGGCTCCGCCACTAGAAAAAGCAGTGCCTCCAAGAGTCTGCCAGCCGGACAGTGGACTAAATTCCTTAACGCCTGCGGTGTATCCGTTTAGCACATCCTGATAGGCCACAATTGGCTCGTTAAATGTATCGATGCCTATTGAAGTGTACTGCGCAGCTCCATCAGAAACGGTTCCACCCCAACTAGATGTCACCCAGGTTGTTCCGTCAAACATTCTTACGGAAGCAGCGTAGCCGTTCGCGTCGTCTATGTACGCTACGTATGCCACACCCACTGTGTCAATGGCTATTGCACAAAAATCCGCCTCTCCCGCAGAGAAACCAGGAGGGCCAACCGTCACCCAGTTTGTGCCGTCAAATTTCTTTACCGTAATTTTTCTTCCAAGGCTTGAATCCTGGTATGCAACATAGGGTATACCAGTCTTACTCACGGCCATGGCAGTGTACGCTGCCCCTCCGTTTGAAAAATACGGGTTGCCAACAGGTACCCATCCATTTTGCGCATTCGATACGGTACATGCCACCATTGCAATGACAGGCACAATAAGCGCTGCCAGCAGGTATTTCAATTTCAACGAAACGCCAATAAATGCTGGCCTGGTTTGGGTATGGTAGGTATGTGCCATAAAAACGAACGTTAAGGTTCTATAATAAAAGTATTAAAATCAATCAATAGCGGTGAAGATAATAATTTTTTCTTTTCACAGCCGCTGATTATCAGGAAATAAGCAATATCGCACATTTGCCTGGAGATATTCAAACGAAGGGTTTCAGCATTACCGGCTGAAACCCTTGCTTGTGAGAAAATCTATTTCGCGAAACTTTCGGGGTACGAGCGCCCCCTACAAACCTTTTAACAGTGAAGCGATACTGTCTTGCGTAAGGGCTACCAGGTTGGCATTTACGTGTATGCCAGCACCTGGGACTACGCCTGAAGTAGACCAATAATAGTAGTTACCGCTCTTATTAGCGATCGCCACCAATTCATAAAAACGGCCAACCGGGGCAACTGCTGAACTCCCGACAGTCTTTAACATCAGTGTATTGGTATAAGGGACGTAGCAGGAGTCATACTGACCCAGATCACCGATATTACTTAACACTGAACTGCCGGCCCACCCAGCATTTACTTTTGGCAAGACCAGGTACAACTGTGTATTGTTCTGATTGAAAGATCCATCGGGAAGAACCACAGATACGCCGACCTTCTGTGCGCCCAGGCTCGTAAACCAATTACAGTTTATTGTTGTGAAATTATTAAAGTCGTCAAAGAAATAGCAGGTATCAACGATCGTTCTCAAGGTATCATTAATTACCTCGGTGGTTGATATTGAGCTTGTTCCGTGTATATAAGATACATCAGTTTGTGTCCAGATGATCATAGAGTCCGTTGCACTCGTGGCAGCATAAAACAGCGACATCGGCAGAGCGCTTGAGTCGTGCAGTTTGAATCCAACGGCATATTTGTTGGCATAAACTTGCTGCCCGCCCATTTTGGCATCAACTACCACCTGGCCACAGCTTTGGAGAACTTCGCCGGTCACCATCATTGTGGTAACCCGGTTATTGATCATATCACCAGGAGTCAGTATTTCGGTTAACTGGAGATCCACTGAGCCACTGGTAATGATAGCACCACTGGCATTTTTGAAAGAATTTTTATATACTGACACGACAGACACTAAGAAAAGGCGCCCAGACATCTATGAAAGAATTGCGGCAATGACAAACGCAAGCTCTGGCAAGAGGGTTCAATATATCTTAAAGATAGGAGCGGTAAATCCGAGCTACCTACAAAGGATGGATATGGAAAAAATGAGCGCATATAGGGCTTATGAAAATTGTGTGCGAGAGGAAAAAGGCATTTTACCAAAACCACGGCAGAAAAAAGAGCCCGCAGCGGTTAGTGCGCCAGATGCCGAAGTTTTACCAGAGTTTCCAGCACCTTTCAAATCAAAAGAAGAATTAAAACACTCCTTTGATATAATGGTTGCACAAGTAGCAAAGCAAAATAAGCTACCAATCTTATCCAAACCTAACCTTAATGTTGCGGCGGACGAAGTTTGCTATACCGTAATTTCTATGTGTACAAGTTGTGGCAATCCAGTAAAGGTTGAAATTCCAAAAATGGTACTTCAAACTGCCTAAGTTGTTTTATTGACATAGCGCCAGAGTATTCAATTTGACGAATACGGACGGCGCTATGTTAATAAAATACAACGATTGTACTTAGCCCATTACATTTTGTTCCTCAGTCAAAATAATAGTTCTAAATGAGTAAAAGGTTAGTAGTTATTGAAGAAGATAGGCTTTTAGAAATGTTAGTAGAAGCCGTGAAAATAGCCACAGGAGGCAATTTGACGGGTGTTCCGTATGTTAGCCTTGAAAAAGAAGAGAAAGAATACTTGACAAGAGACGAGGCGGCAGAAAAGTTGAGAATTACACCAACGACTTTATCAAAATGGGTTGAAGAGGGCAAGATTAAGAATATAGGCAGGGGAAGAAAACACTTGTATAAAATGAGCGACATTAAAAAACACATGTAACATGAAAGTCAATTTTTATTTAAGAAAACCAAATGAAGATATAATATCAGCGATATACGCATCAATCTGTTATAACAGAAAGCGATTGATTGTTTTTCCGAACGAAAGCATACACCCTAAAAACTGGGATTTTGATGACGGTATGCCAAAGTCAACAGAGAAGAATAAGCGACTTGAAAAAAAGTTACTCAAAACAAAACTTCATTATCTGGATACCTATGACGATTTGATAAAGATTTACGGCAAGAGTATTCCACCGCAAATATTTAGGAATACTATTGATAAAGCAAATAATCCTGACCCTGCCATGAAGATAGATGAGCCAATTTTAATTCTGGATTTCTTTCAAACCCTTATTGACGACAGCAAAAATAAAGTCCGTAAGACAAAAGACAACATGATTTATAATCCGAATAGCATAAAGCCTTATAAGTCTGCCATGGAGCATTTTAAGGAGTTTTTAAAACGAAAAAAATATTACCTCAGTGACATAAATCAAACTCTAATAGACAATTTCACAAACTACTTAAATGGGTTCCTTTCCCTAAATGCCAGTGCGAAATATTTGACGGTGTTAAAAACACTCGTTTCCTATGCTGCCAAAAAGAAATTGATTAGCAAGGATATTTCCGAGGGAATTGAATTCAAAATTAGAAAGGCGGTTGCTGATGATATTTACTTAACCGAAGAGGAAATTCAATCCATAATGGATATAAAACATTTCCCGACTAAAACTTTTGAGATAGTATTAGATTTATTTATAATAGGCTGTAATACAGGTCTCAGGTTTGAGGAATATTCAGCTCTGGAAGTAGAAAGCATTCAAGATGGTTACATGGAAATTGACCCTAAAAAGTTAGAACACAGATATAATATCACTACAAAGTTAGTTATACCCGTATTGCCAATGTTTGAAAAGATTTTGAAAAAATATCCCAAAGGTTTTCCAAAAGCTCCATGCAATCAGGTTTTCAATAAAACTCTAAAAAAAATTGGTAAAGAAATACCATCTCTTAATCGGGATTATGAAAAGAAATTAATTCGTGACCATCAAGTAGTAAGAAAGCCGCTCAAACGCTGGCAAATGGTCGTAACTCATACTGCTCGTAGGTCTTTTGTTACTAATATGTATTTGAGGGGTGTTCCTGTTCCGACTATAATGGCGATTTCAGGTCATACAACGGAAGAGAATTTCAAGAAATACAACAAAGCTGATAATCGCAAACATGCGGAGATATTGAAAAGGATTTTTGATGAGGGCGAAAAACAGAAAGCAGAACTATTAAAAAAGAAGTTAGAGGATGATAAGAAGCGGATGGAGAAAGACAATGATAGCCAAGCCAACAATCAACAACAATAAAAAGACAATTATGAACAGAGCACAGAGAAGAAGGATGCAGAGATTTGGCATCATTAGGTTTATCAACATAAATAGCACACCTGACCTAATGAAATGCCCTAAGCCACAATCGGTTTTTGATAAAAACAGAATTGTCAATGACGAGAAATTATATCAGGAATACAATTTACCACATGACTCCGCCATGACGATTAGTATTTGGTATTTTTTTGAAGAGTTTGAAGAGAACCTTATTAATCAAGGTTTGGAAGGCATTAGTGATATTGTTAAATTGCGCATGTTTGAGGATGAGTTTAATAGTTATGTAGAAAGCGGCTTTCTTTTGAAAGACTTTGAGGCAACAAGGAAAAGAATTGACTATGCAATGAATGAAGCATGGATTCACTATAATGCCGCTGAATAGCAAACCATTAATCAATAAAATCAAAAAGGAGGTGCAACGCATCTCCTTTTGTATTTTGACTACTATCTAAATAAACTTCTAAAAAAGTGCCACCTTTTTTGCCACCTTTGGACTTACTAAATGAAGAAACCCGCTCTGGGAGCGGGTTTCGTTGTAATAAGGGTGGGAGCACACGCACTACAAATATTAATATACAAATAACCGCAAACGAACGCGAATCAACAACCGAAAGCATTTGTAAAATATTGTGGCTATAGTTTATGTTTGTAAGCATTCGCTTGTATTCATTAAAAATGCCGACTATTTGCCGACTGTGTTTTTAAAGGCGTCTTTTTACAGAATCTCAACAGATGTAAATAGCCTGTTGGCACTCTGGTGTAAATGTGTTGATTATAAATTGGTTTGGTACTAGTTTTTAGTTAGAAAAAAATATGTGCCTCCTGGAAATTCATATAAAACTGGTTTCTTTTTCTTACCCAGTTCGTCTATGACGTGTTGATAGTAGTCAACCTTGGCAATGCTTTGAAACATTTGACACACCTTAACATCATCAAACTTTATATACAAACCATAGTGTGAAGCGTAAGTAATCGCTTGTATGTACAACTGGGCAAAACTGGTATAATAACTGGTGTGTTTCTTTTTATCAGTTATCAGCGCTAAGCCAATACCCTCCGCTTCACTTTTGTCATCAGTAAAGACAACGATTTCATTTACTGCATTAATTAATCTCATAATTAGTTTAGTTTAATTGGCACCGAACAGAATAAAATTCTGTCAAAACAAAATAGTAGTTCAACTTAATTTATACTCCAGATAAGGGGTGTTTTCTATAATATTCAGTTGTGTACTTGGATAGATTTTCCTCTATTTCATTCCCATAAAATTCGACAACTGTTTTTGGCGATCGTCTTATGTCGTAAATTCTATTTCCAGAACTATTGATATACTCAAAAGCTAAAAAGCTGATTGAGCGTCTATGAGTTTCTATGCTACTCCTTTCAAAGTCATAAAATGATACATCTTTCTGTTGTTTGTTGAAGAACGTTGCAAAATCTACTTTATTAAGATTGATGGGTTTATTTTTATGGGGAATTGCACATATACCTGATTGAAGAGAATTTGTTTGTTTAACTACAT
>CAIVEW010000043.1 GCA_903905065.1 uncultured Bacteroidota bacterium
CACAGTAATGAAATATAATGGTAGCAGTTGGGTGAATGTAGGGTCTCCCGGATTCTCTTTAGGAGGGGTGGGTGGAACTTCCATAGCTATAGATAAAAGTGGAACACCTTATGTTGTTTTTTGCGATGGTGAAACTACGGTGATGAAATATAATGGCAGTGATTGGGGTTATGTAGGCAGTCCGGATTTTTCTATGCTGTTGGCTGGTGCTTTTGGCATAAATGCTGCTGGCATAACTATAGACATGAATGGTATTCCTTATGTTGTTTATACGGCACAAGATGAATTTTATTTTGATACGTTCTATCTTACAGTAATGAAATACGGTACAAATACTGGGGTATCAAACATAAACGATCCTGACGCTGTTCTCGCTATATACCCTAACCCTAATACTGGCTCGTTTACCGTCCGTATCTCATCTTCTGCAAATGAAGATGCAACTGTCGTCATCACCGATATACTCGGTGAAAAAGTAAAAGAGATCAATACTATTACCAATACGACCGCACAAATACAAATAGACAATCCGCCCGGCATGTACTTTATCTCGGCAGCCTCGGCACACGGCACTCAAAGCGCTAAGGTGGTGGTGTGGTAATATTTCTGGCGATCATAAAAAATGTGGATTTCTTTATTTGCCACCAATCATTCTCCATACTACCCCCCAGTTGCCTGTGGTCTTCCAAAAATAAAAACGCAATCGTAATCGTTGGGCGTACGTCTTTGACTACGTCCCGGTGGAGCGCAATCTTCAGATTGCAGTCTATTTGCAGAGCCCAAAAATGTGGACTTCTTTATTTGCAGCCCATTATTTTCCATCCTACCTTTATGCCCGTTTTTTACGTTTTCATCGACATCAGTTTTGCGCCCCTTGCCTGCCTGCCGGCAGCTTGGCGAAATTCTTTGCGAACTTTGCGTGAACATTTCCAAATATCTGCAACTGCCAACTGAAAACTGCCAACTGACGATGGGGCACGACGGGACATGAATGGGCATTCATTCCCTGCAACTGCAAACTGCCGACTACCAACTAAAGAAGACCGCACCCAATGCCCCGCGTGGGGCCTAAACGGGACATGGCCTAATACATAACCCTCTAAGAATAAATAATTTGCAGGTTCCAAATGCCCCATATTAACTCGCTTTTTATTTATTAGAAAATGGGGCATTGCTAGTCGGAAGATTAAATCGCAGGATTCGCGTGCGACTCACGACTTACGACTAAATTACTGGCACACTTTTTTTGCGCGGTTCCACAAGGCTATTTTTTATTTCACTATTAAAAACTTGTGTTTATGAAAACGATAAACTTTACTTTACCGGTCATACTGATTTTATTTTCCCTGGCTCCTGCCAGCGCACAAACCAGTTCCGTCCACGGCTCAACTTTGCAAAGCATCAAAAACCTCAACACCGGCATTTACCGGAATCCAAATGCGGAAATAGATAAATACCTCCGCACTACAGCAGCAACCGGCTCCCGCATCATCGGCGAGACCGACCTGAACAATAACGGGGCCAGTTTTGTCTACTACGACTCCATTATCCTTACGTATTCCGGCACCCGTGGCGGCGACCTCAACCACCTGGGCACGCAGTTGAAATTTGACAACGCCTATATCTATTACTACAATACCACCACCAGCACATGGCAAGTCAGCAGCTACGAATACCAGACCTTCGATGCATCAGACGAAGTGCAGACCACGGTGGCGCAGGACTGGAATGCTACTACCAGCACCTGGATCAATTCCAACGAGAACATATATATATGGTCAGGGGGCAATTTGCAGTCGTACATCAACCAAAGCTGGGACTCTGCGGGCAGCATGTGGACAAACAATACCAAGACCATATATACCTATGACGGAGCAGGTAACATACTGACGGAGACAGACCAGAACTGGAACGGCACCAGCAGCACATGGGTGAACAGCTACGGGTATATATATACCTACAACTCAAATAATAAAGTAACCTCCGAGATAGACCAGAGCTGGGACATCCCTTCCAGCAGTTGGATAAATCAAAACAAACGTACCTACACCTACGATGTCACAAACACTTACGTAATGTCGCTGGTATCGCAGTCATGGAATACCGGTACCAGCGCCTGGGATAATTACAGCAACGATATTTACACCTACGATGGCCTCAATGACCGTCTTACCGATCTGTATCAGAACTGGATGGGTTCAGCCTGGGTAAATTCCGACCTGGCTACCTATAGCAACTTCGTAGCACAATTGCCTCAAACCGAGATAGACCAGGTCTGGAATACTACCACCCTCAGCTTCGATAACTCCACAAAATACACGTATACCTACAACAGCTTCAACCAGGAGACCAGCTCGGCCAGCACCAGTTGGAACATTGGCGGCTTCTGGCAGCCCACCACTTCTGATCGCGAGAGCAGGTTCTACTATCAGACCTATACAACGGGGGTAAGTGCAGTGGCTGCTAATGACAATGAAGTAATGCTGTACCCGGTGCCCGCATCAGATGTATTGAATATCAGTGTGAAGTGGAGCGAAATTCAGCCGTTCAGTGTGACCATTTATAACATGCTTGGCTCTGTAGTCAACCAATGGCAGGTGAATGCCTGTTCCGGCTACGAGGCCACTGTGCCCATCGATCTGCAGCCGGGCTGCTACTTTATCCGGTTCGACGGCACCAGCAGCAATAGCGTAAAACAATTTGTTGTGGTAAAATAAGCTGTTGCCAAAACAGAGGGTTAGTGGCGGGGCAAGTTCCCCGCCACTTGCTGTTGGTAAAGCGTAAAGCATGGATTTATGCTTCAACTAAAACTTAGCTATTTGCCTCCATGTTCTTGCGGGCTGATTTTTTATTACATTTGTGTCCGGACACCTGAACTGAAATGGTGGGGTTAGTAAACTAAACTTTAACCATATTTATTATGAGGAGCACTTACGCAAAGTTGTTGATTATTACGTTACTATGCCTGGCTACTGTGCATTGTTTTGGCCAGCAGAAAGAAGCTAAATATTCGATCGAACTTAAGTTGCTACGCTCGCACATCGCCCTGAATGAAGACACGAGCAATCTTATTTTTACGGTCACAGTGGTGAATCATACGGGTAATCACCAGGATTTCGGTACCGTGATGAATTATGGTTATAAGAAATTCCACAGCCATGATTTTTATATGGAGGCATTCGACATGGATAACAACCATGTGGATATAGATGGCGACGAAGACCTTGATTTTGCTTACGACCCGCTGGATGAAAACGTTAAGCATTACGATAAAATATCTGAGAAAATAAACACAGCCGCCTACCAGTTTACCCCCGGCAAGTATAAACTCCGATGGGTCTATGATCCCTCTGGCAACCGTACCACGCCTGCCAATGGCGATAAGATGCCACCGGTGTATTCCAACTGGCAAATACTCACAGTGACCGAATAGCAATATTCGATACCTTTGCACCCTGAATGATAAGGATAGGAAAGATAGTGGCCACTCATGGCCTTAACGGCTCATTGATACTCACTCATGTGGTCGGCAATTCGAAATGGCTGAAGAAAGAACATGTGCTGCATGTGGAAATGCAGAAGGGCAGTTATATCCCATATTTTGTATCGCAATGTAAGGCCAGCAACGATAAAGAGTACATTATCAATGTTGAAGATGTAGATAAACTAGAGACGGCTAAAAATTTGGTAACCAGGCAGGTGTATGTTGACGAATCCATTCTGGTTGGATATGCCAAAGAATCTCCCTTGCTTTGGATCGGATTTTCTGTAATAGATAAAAACAACGGAAAACTAGGTGAAATTGACGACGTATCACAAACTGGTTTTCAATGGCTTGCGAGAGTTAATTACAATGGAACGGAGGTGCTGGTGCCATTAATAGATCAAATGATAGAAAAGGTGGACATTAAAGCCAAAACTATCGATGTAGATCTACCTGAAGGATTACTTGAGGTGTATCTTTAGGAATTAGGGATTCGGAATTTGGATAGGGGCCATTTTATTAATACAGATTGTAGTTGGGGGGGGTATAATGGAATTTGCTCCCGGACTTACGACTTATGACTTACGACTTATGACTTACGACTTACGACTATAAAATGCGCATAGATATAATAACCGTTTTACCTGAATTGCTGGAAAGCCCTTTCAATCATTCTATGATGAAAAGAGCCCAGGCGAGGGGGCTGCTGGATGTGCAGCTCCACAACCTGCGCGACCATACCCCTTATAAGCAGGGACAAGTGGACGACTACCAGTTTGGGGGCGGAGCGGGCATGGTGATGATGCCGGAGCCGCTGGCTATACTGCTGGAGTTATTACAAAAAGAACGCAAATACGAGGAGGTCATCTATATGACGCCTGACGGTCCCTTGTTCAACCAGAAAACGGCAA
This sequence comes from uncultured Bacteroidota bacterium, assembly GCA_903905065.1. GTDB lineage: Bacteria > Bacteroidota > Bacteroidia > Chitinophagales > Chitinophagaceae > Nemorincola. Next base: position 4,396 of record CAIVEW010000043.1, read on the forward strand.
ATACGCTCTCATTAAAAGAAAATATCATCATTATATGCGGCCATTATAAAGGTATTGATGAGCGCATACGCCAGCATTTTGTGACCATGGAGATATCTATAGGCGACTATGTGCTGAGTGGGGGAGAGCTGGCTGCCGCTGTGGTGGTTGATTCGGTAGGTCGGCTGCTGCCCGGTGTGCTGAACGATGAGACCTCTGCTCTTTTTGACTCCTTCCAGGATGGGCTGCTGGCGCCGCCGGTCTATACCCGTCCCGCTGACTTTCGCGGCTGGAAGGTTCCCGAGATACTAATGTGCGGCGACCCAAAGAAGATCGATGCATGGCGGCATGAGGAGTCGCTGAAAAGAACAGCAGAGCGCAGGCCCGGGCTGCTGGAGGATTAGGTGAGAAACGACGGTATGGATTTTGTGCATATTTCATCGGCAGAGAAATCATTTTTTTATTTTTTTTCGCTTTTATCTTTAATTTTTCATTACCTTTGCAGTCCGAAAAAATCATAACAAAATGAACGCTGTAGCATTTGTACACGAGCAACTTACCGGCAAGAAGGAATTCCCGAAGTTTAAGGCTGGGGATAACATCACGGTTAACTATAAAATTATTGAAGGCACTAAGGAGCGTATCCAGTCATTCAAGGGTGATGTGTTGAAGCGCCAGGGCACCGGCCATACACAGACTTTTACAGTTCGTAAAATGTCAGACGGCGTGGGTGTTGAGCGTCTGTTCCCTTTGTTTTCACCAAACATTGATTCGATAATCCTGAACAAGTCAGGCCGGGTACGCCGCGCCAAGCTGTTCTATCTCCGTGAGCGCCAGGGCAAATCTGCACGCATCAAGGAAAAGAAGCAGATCCACGCTTCTCAAAGGGCTACTGCGAAAGCATAAAATAGTCAAGTTTCTCCATATTGAACTGTCCCAACTATGTTGGGACAGTTTTCTTTTTTTTCAACTGGAGATGAGATGGTAGCAACCATCCTCCCGATAGTAGATTTAGGGCTGCCGTCGATGTATCCAGTTGAAAACGATAAACAGGGGATTCGTTTTATCATCGTGCAAAACCTTTGCTGGCATTTGCCAGAATGATCTTTGTCTCCCAGGCTTCCTGACCTTCTTTATTCTTCTAGTGTATTGTTTCTTCATCTCATTGCGCCTGCATAGCCTGTTTCTGGCTCCTCACTGATTGGAAGATCAAATCCAGGTCCGACTCTGTTTTAGGGCAATGTTTGTCTTAATTCTAATGGAGTGTACTATATAGTGCGCGTTTATCTGGAAAATAATCACGAAAGCTGGGTAATGAAATATATGAGTCTTAATATCAACAGATAACAGCATATAATTCGTAGGATAATATTTTTTTTTTGCATTAGCATTAGGATTATAGTTTTCTTTTTTCTTTCTTTATGCAAAACATATTTCACCATTTTAAAAACTGACCGTTATGATAATTTTAACAAAAGAGAGGTGTAGTAAAATGAATCCCCTTAGCAATAGGGATGGCAGATTACTCTTTGGTGGTTTACTCTTGATGTTATTAATGTTTTTTAATAGCAATTCTTATGCTATCACTGGAGCAACTGGGGTCTGTCTCGGAAATACTACTTCGTTGTCAGATCCCTCTAGCGGTGGTGTCTGGAGCAGTAGTAATGCGGTCGTTGCAACGGTAAGCACATCAGGCGTTGTGACCGGTGTTTCCGTTGGAACCGTTACTATCTCCTACGTTGTCGCAAGTGTTACCGAGACTATCGTAGTAACGGTTAATCCAAATCCTTCAGGTATTGGCGGTGCCAGTTCTGTCTGTAACGGGTCATCGATAACTCTGAGTGACTTTACGGCGGGAGGTACCTGGTCCGGTACTGCTGGCGTCTCTGTTACCGGTGGTACGACAAACACGACTACCGTTACCGGTGGAACCGCTGGCGCTAATACAGTTACTTATTCACTTCCTACCGGTTGTTATGCAACCTATGCAGTTGCAGTGAATGCATTACCTACCTCGATCCTGGGAACATTGGGGGTTTGTACTACCGGGTCAACTTTCCTGTCGGATGCTACCACTGGCGGCACCTGGAGCATCAGCCCCACAGGTACGGCCACAGTGAGCCCATCAGGAAGTGTATATGGGGTTAGTGCGGGCACAGCCACCGTTAAATATACCGGTACTAATACGTGTATCATAACGGCTGTTGTTACGGTGAGCACTACTCCTTCTTCTATTACAAATAATTCAGCGATCTGTCCTGCAGGTTCTGTGACCCTGAGCGACGCTACCAGCGGCGGTACCTGGACAAGCAGTAACCTGTCAGTTGGCACAATAGATCCTTCTGCAGGTACGGTAACCGGTATAGCTGCAGGCACTACCGGGATCACTTATACTACTGGTGGCGGCTGTTCTGTTACCGCTATAGTCACCGTGAATGCCTCACCTAATGCGGGTACACTTTTGGGCTCAGGCACTGTTTGTACGGGTTCTACGACAACGCTCAGCAATGCAATTACGGGTGGCGTATGGAGCTCTACGAGCCCGGCTATAGGTTCAGTGAGCACATCCGGCGTAGTCAGGGGCCTTACTGTAGGAACCACAACGATATCCTATACGGTAACGAATGTATGCGGCTCTGTTGCTGCGACAACTGTAATGACCGTGGGCCTTGCGGCCAGTGCGGGTACGATCACCGGCAACGCGCCTGTATGTGCAGGATCAGTGTTAGTGCTGTCTGATGCAACGGCTGGCGGTGTATGGAGTGCTTCCGGTGCTGCAGGCACAGTGGATGCTTCCGGTAATGTTACCGGCATCAGCGGCGGTACAACGACTATATATTATACGGTTACCAACAGCTGTGGCAGCGCAAGCGCTATGGCTATAGTTACCGTTAATCCATTTACGGCAGGCACGA
>CAIVEW010000044.1 GCA_903905065.1 uncultured Bacteroidota bacterium
ATAGCCTGCAAGTCCTCCATATAACTCTGAATCGCAGGATTCAGGACTAATTTGAAATGACAATCTGGAGCACTTTGTTTGCCGTTACGGAATGCAGTCTTAACAGATAAACCCCATCTGAAAGGATATTTTTTAAGAACAGGTGCTGGTTGATCTTTCTATTTTGAACAGGCAGATTGGCACTATAAACCGTCTGGCCAAGCATATTTGTTATTTCCATCGACAGTTCACTGTAGTTATTTGTAGCACAAATCCCCTTAATCGTAAATTCACCATTGTTGGGATTCGGGACCAATGCTGCGTCCAGTCCTCCGTTCAGCGTCGCAATTCCCGTTGTTGTTGTGGTGGTATCAGGATGTGTAGTTACCTTGAGTACCCCGGCATTCGAAGTATCTATGCAGACACCCACTGTGTCTGAGCGGAAGCAACGGTATAAGTTACCGGAATCCAATATTGCCAGGGGGCTGATAACAAGTGTTTTTGTATTGACACCTGAATATGGCGGCGTATTAGTTAAATTCACGTAGCCGGAGCCGGAATTCTCCTGCCACTGATAGTTAGCCAAGGTGGCGCCCCCTGTGTCACTTATGGTAAAAGTAGCGGTGCCGCCGATTGTATCAGTGACATTTGCAGGTTGCCCCACGATTAAGCTCGCAAGCCCGAGATAAAGCTTGCTTATCTCACACTCTTCCAGTTTCCTGTTCCATGCGCCAACATCGTCAATAGACCCTTTAAAAAATTGCCATGTTCCGTTATCCACAGCTCCTATATCGTTCCAGTAGCTGGAGGCGGCGTAGGTGATAGAACCGGGCAGGTAGGCTTGAGTTTGCATTACACCGTCGTAATAGATCTGCATGTAATTATTGGCCAAATCATAGGTTCCGACAACGTGATGCCAGCGTGTAACATCAACAATAGAAGCATTAAACCCTATCTGGTTGATTATTGAACCAGTAGGGTCTATGTCTCTTCTAAATCTAACTTGTGCTGCATCAAGGTATAGCATATATGGGTCATGGGCAGAAGTCAGATCTCCCCGCCAAAATATCTGGGCGGAACCACCAGAACTATCGGGAATGTAGCTTGTACAGTAAACCCAGGCAGCAATTGTTACGCTCTTTACTAATTTTAAAGAGATATTGGGTGGAATGTAAATATAGTTGGTATGACCATCAAAACTATACGCAGAATTAGCATTGCCGAAACGGTCTGTGGTTAAAGTTGCGCCGTAAACAGTACCATTGTTGCCGACCCCGCTACTGTCGATAGCATTTCCAGAGAATGGCCACCATGCTTCAAGCTGTGATGTTGAAACATAAGTCGGTACATTTGGCTGGCAGAAAGCCAAAGTTGACGATAACAACAATAGGGTAATTATAGAACGCTTCTTCATGTCTAATATTTTGGGCAAATATAATAGTTTAATAATAGGTACGAATGCATTTAAAGAAAAATTTTTATTAATTTTTCCTTAATTGGCAAATAACTGATAGATTCTAGTTTTTCAACACGCCCAACTCCCTACCTACCTTGATAAACGACTCAATGGCTTCATCCAGTTGATGACGCTCATGGCCGGCAGATATCTGCACCCTTATACGGGCCTGGCCTTTTGGCACTACCGGGAAAAAGAAGCCGACCACGTAAATACCTTCTTCCAGCATACGGGCAGCAAATTTCTGGGCAACTACCGCATCATATAACATCAACGGGCATATAGGATGCGTGCCGGGCTTTATATCAAACCCCGCATCGGTCATCTTTTTGCGGAAGTAGAGTGTGTTGTCCTCGAGTTTATCACGCAATTGGGTTGTTTCGCTGAGCATATCCAGCACGGCTATAGTGGCGCCAACTATAGACGGTGCAAGGGAATTGGAGAACAAATAAGGCCGGCTGCGCTGGCGCAGCATATCAACGATCTCTTTTTTACCGCTGGTAAAGCCTCCTGATGCACCTCCCAACGCTTTGCCCATGGTGCCGGTAATTATGTCTATCCTGCCCATTACTCCGCACAGCTCATGTACTCCCCGTCCCGTTGCACCCATGAAGCCGGAAGAATGGCTTTCATCGATCATCACTAATGCGTCGTATTTATCAGCGAGGTCACATATTTTATCGAGCTGGGCTATCGTGCCGTCCATAGAGAATACAGAATCTGTAACGATGATGCGGGTACGGGCATCCATATTGGCCTGAAGCTGTATTTCAAGATCGGCCATATCATTGTGCTTGTACCTTCCCCTGCGTGACTTACAGAGCCGTACGCCATCAATGATAGAAGCATGGTTCAGCTCATCTGAAATAATGGCATCATTCTCGCCCAGCAGTGGTTCGAAAACGCCACCGTTTGCGTCGAAACATGCTACGTATAGTATTGTGTCATCTGTACCAAGGAACTTTGAGAGTTTTTCCTCCAGTTCCTTATGTATGTCCTGAGTGCCGCATATGAACCGAACAGAACTCATACCGTACCCGCGCTGGTCAACAGTGCGGTGTGCCGCTTCTATCACCTTAGGGTGGGATGAAAGACCAAGGTAGTTATTGGCGCAAAAATTAAGTACTTTATTTCCATTTACGGTTATCTCCGCACCCTGCTCTGATTCAATAATGCGCTCCTGCTTGTATAGGCCGGCGTCTTTTATTTCCTGCAATTCCTGTTGCAGCCGTGTATAAAATGAAGGACTGGACATACGTTAGTTTTTTTAGGTTTAGAATTAGGTAGTTCGACTATGCTCACTATGACAACAGGATTTGGGAATTTGGATTGAAATTCAATCCCGGTTATTGGAAATAATCCCAATCTGCTCGTCGGCAGACAGGTTCCTAATTCCAGGTTTACAAATTCCCATATAATACAAACCTGCCTACCGGCAGGCAGGTTCCACTATTTGGCGTAAGTAACGGTGCAATTATCTGTGCTAGTGCCGGTGGTATTGTAAGTAACAGACATGCCGCTTGCAGTAAATGTGCCGCTACCTTGTAATACAACGCCATTTCCTATATTCTGACTCGGAATAGCGAGCGAGTCATTATCACAATTCAGGTACACAGTAGTATTTGTATTAGTTCCATACCCTCCGAAATCGTTTACAGAAAGTGTATTCTGAGCCACCCATGTAGAAGTAGCTGTATGGCTGGTGTTGCCGGTGACTGAACATGCATTGTGCCCGCTAAGGCTGCCAAGCAACGAAGTCGCACAGTCGGCAGGTATCACCGTTAGGTTGAAGCTGTAGGTTTGTGGTGTTTCCTCGGGAGCATAGCCGGTAATCGTGATCCGGTAAGTGTTGTGTGCGGCATGATTGGTACTGAATACAAAGTCTTCAACATAGCTGGGAACCGCACTGAAAGAATCGGGGGTTACACTGATATCTGCAGGCAGTCCGCTGATCTTCAAAGTCACATTGTCCTGTGCATAGCCACTTAAAAACTTAACTAAGATCTGCATATCGAACCGTCCGCTGTCCGGGATAAAAATATCGTTAACAGTGGTCGCGTGATTGGTCACAACCGTATAAGAAACGGGAACCTTTACCGCTTTATCGCAGGAAATAACGACAACACAAGCCACCACAAAAAATGTGATTACAAGCAAACCAATTTTTTTCATACATCTGTTTTAAAGCGGAAAGATACACCCATAACATTTAAAATCATAACCATTTTACTTTTTCGCTTATCACCGTATTGCGCACGCCATCTTTAGCCGGTTCGTCGGAATATCCCAGAAATATAAGCCCCATTACTATATCATCTGCACTAAGGTGCAAGTAATCTTTCAGCGCGTGGGTGTGCGTCATACCACCAGAACTCCAAAAAGAAGCAATACCCAGTGCCGTTGCACCCAGCAAAATATTTTGTATCGCCGCAGATGCAGCCGCCACTTCCTCCAGTTGAGGGATCTTTACATTTTCACCACGTTTCATTACTGCTATTATGAGATGGGAAGCCAGGTCAACATTATGTTCCAATTTTTCCCGTGTTGCTGCCTGCCGCTTATCCTCTGCGGTGTGATTCCAGTAAAGGTCAGCGTGGTCTTTGCCAAATTGTTTCAGGGCGTCTCCGCGATATACGAAGAACTTCCAAGGTTCGGTGCGGCCATGAGTGGGGGCCCAATGTGCAAGGGAAAGCATTTGATCCACCGTCTCATCTGGTATCATTTTTCCATTCATTTTTGCCCAGCCTACCGAACGTCTGCCGGTTATTATCGACTCCAATAGCGCAAATTTTTCGTTTGTCATGGCGGCAAAGATATGGGCAGTAGATGTAGTATGGCCGCAGGGACTATAATTATTTTCTATTATAACCTGAATTGAATAATAGTTTGTGACTTAGACTTGATCGCTTAAAGCTGGCTATAAGAGTGTAAACCTCCTTAAATTTGTAAAAATGGGCATGCGCAACAATTTTATCAGCAGCATTATAGTATCAACTGCTCTTTTTACAGGGGCGGCAGCTCAACAATATGTGCCGACCGCAAAAGGCTCAAAAACAGAGCTTAAGTTTACTTACCATAAAGATGACGAGGCAATAAAGTGTTCCTTAGGGGTAATAAAGGGTAAGATAAATTTTGACCCTAAAAAGCTTAGTGCCGCGTCTTTTGACATCACGATAGGCACCTCTCTCCTTAATACCGGAATAACCGAATGGAACAAGACCGTTAAAAGTGAATCTTTTCTCAATACAGCCAAATATCCTGCGATTCACCTGAAGTCTACGAGTGTGACGCAGGACAAGGCTGGTAGTATCGTTTACATTATTCATGGCAACCTTACTATTAAGGGGATTACCAAAATGGTAAATATTCAATTTGTTGCAACACCTCTAGGTACAGGATATATATTCAGGGGCGGTTTCGATGTAAGCAGGCAGGGATATGACCTGGGCACAAAGGACGATAAACTCGACGATCCTGTGGCGATGTTTATAGAGATAAAAGCTGATAAAAGGTGAGCGACCCTGGGATCAGTCTATACCCAGGTCTTTGCGATACATATCCGCAGCCATCATGCCTGCAAAGATCATGTTGTCATTGTTTGGATCGGTAAAAATAATGTAGGCGTCATCAGCGCCGGGCGAGATCGGTTTGATATCGGATACAACCGCCCTGACTATTTTGTGCTTCGGGTTTTCAATGTAGGCGTGGCCAGCAGAGATCAAAAATGCACCCACCGCTTTTTGCATTAGTATCTGCAGGGGTTTACGATATTCCATTTTTAGTCCCGGGAATAACTCCACCACATAGTCGCCGCTGGTGTCGAGCCCACAGGTGGTGCCATAGGTGGTATCTCCCGTTTCCGCCAGCAATTGCAGCGCTTTGTCAATGTCCTTTATAGTGAAAGAAATACTATAGCCCTGAAATAATACATGCACCTGCGGCCTTGTCCAGAGATTTCGTAACTGTATAGTGCGTTGTGCCTGTGTAGTTCCGGAAATGATCAACGCAAATAAAAGCAGCGATACACTCTTCATTTGTCTTATTTGTTGTCTAAAGTTAGGAAAACCGCTACTTTTAAAGCAAAATCAATTTTTGATGAAGAGCTTTGCCAGCGATAATTATGCCGGGGTGCTGCCGGAAGTGATGAATGCCCTGCAAAACGTTAACGATGCACACGTTCGCTCCTATGGCGCAGACGAGATCACTAGCCGAACTGTTTCCCTATTTAAAGAGGTTTTCGATGCGGATGTGGATGTTTATTTTGTTTTCAACGGTACAGGTGCCAATGTACTGAGCATCAGCAGCGCCACGCAATCCTACAATGCCGTACTTTGTTCAGACACATCTCATATCTACAATGATGAATCATCCGCTCCCGAAACATTTACAGGATGCAGGTTTTTTCCGTTGCGGGCCAACGACAAAGGGAAGGTAGATATAGAGACTATCAGCGAGCGTCTGATAAGGAAGGGAGATGTGCATTATGCGCAAACAGCAATGCTGTCCATTACCCAGGCTACAGAATATGGAACTGTATATAAGCCGGATGAAATAAGGGAGATATCAAAACTGACAAAGGAGCACGGACTATACCTGCACATGGATGGTTCCCGATTTTTTAATGCGGCCGCATCCTTGGGCTGCGGACTAAAGGACATCAGTACCAATGCGGGCATAGATATTCTATCCCTGGGCGGAACAAAAGCGGGAATGATGTTTGGCGAGGCAGTCGTGGTTTTCAATAAAGAACTATCGAAACACATAGCCTACAGGCATAAGCAGATCATGCAGCTGGCATCCAAAACCCGATTCATAGCCGCACAGTTTGAAGCGATGCTGCAAAACGAAACCTGGCGGAAACATGCTACCCATGCCAATAAAATGGCGGAGCTGCTGTGCAAGTCATTAACGCCCAACAGGCAGGTGAAGATCACCAAGCCCGTGCAGGCCAATGCGGTATTTGCAGAGATACCACGTACCTGGTACGAGCCATTGCAGGAGCATTATCCATTCTACGTATGGAAAGAAAGCACGCACGAAGTAAGGCTGATGTGCGCATGGGATACGAAGGAGGAGGACATAATGAAGTTTGTGGAGGCAGTCAATAAACTTCAATAAAGCCCTGCGCTATTTGCCTACCGGCGCAGCCGTAGGCTGTACCGGCTTTTCCTCACTATGCTTTGCAAAACGCTCACGGATAATGGCCGCACATACCGGCAAAATGAGAATGGCCATGAAAAGGATAATCACCAGCATACCTTTTGTTTTTTTGGAAAGCGTCACTATTTAAAATTTTAAGTTAACAATTGTATTTCATCGGGTATTCCGGTTCAATAGATCAATTACCCCTTCTTTCAGCAGTATCCGATAGCCTATCCGGTCATCGGAAATGCCGCTTTTGAGCTCGTAGGTGAATTTATATTCTCCTTCCGTGCTCATTGTGGTTACAAAGTAATAGAAAAGTATTTCTTTATTGCGAACGTTATCTGCTTTGAATTGCTGTGCCACTTCATAAAGGTGCGTGGATATGATCATCAGGTGGTTAGGGTGGTGCAGCAGTCCATCCATCACCGCCCGGGTACATTCATAAGCATCATGGACATTCGTGCCTTTAAACAATTCGTCCATCAGCACCAGGTGGGGCTCACGCTTTAGTAGTTTTTCGGCGGTCTGTTTCATACGCTGCACCTCGGCAAAGAAGTAACTCTCGCCCCTGAGTATATTGTCCTCCACCTGCATATTGGTGATGATGCCTTGTAAAAAACTAATGCGCATAGCCCGTGCGGGCACTCCCATGCCGATATGGGCCAGCAAAGCACCTACCCCTAATGCGCGCATAAAAGTAGTTTTACCCGACATATTTGCCCCGGTAAGCAACAGGAAATTACGGTCTTGCTCAAAGGCAATATCGTAGCTAACAGGTTCTTTCAGCAACGGGTGGCTCAAACCCGTAGTTTCCATAAATACCGGGCTGGCGGGCAACAGTTTCGGAAATACCCAGCCATGCGTTTTTGTCGCGATAGCCATCGACCGCCATGCATCCAGTCGCGAATAACTGTCCACTAACCGGTGCACCGTATACTTCATCTCCCGCCGTGCCCGGTAATCAAGTTGCATGAGGTCAGCATACTTTGTCTCCTTGGTGATAGCAGTTATTGGTGCAGTAAGCCGATGCTTTAATTCTTCCTTTATGGTTTCCAGCTCCCGCTTTAAAAGCGCTGGCACATCCGGTCGATCTGCAACTTCTGCAAGCAGGGCACAGCCATTCAGGAAATCAGCTAAATGAGAAAGTGAAAACCGTGTATAAAAATATTCCTGCTTATGAAGCAGTTTTTGAAAATAGGAATTCAGTAATAGTGTAATTCCGCCAGGTGGTGTCGAAAGGCTGTCAGCGGATTCAAAAAATTTATCCAGCATCACCAGCGTACCGTTCAGGATTATCTTCGGCCACAATTCCAGGTTTGCCGACCAGAATTTGATTGAATCCTGTAAATCCTTAAGCTTATCAAAAGTATCAGGAGGGTGCTGAATATGCTTGCGCAGCATATCCCGGCCTGCATGCGTAGTAGTATGGTCTATTAATGCAAAGACATCCCCGCTCCCATCAGATGTGAATATGGACAGGTCCCGGAGGGTGGTTTTATCGTTTTGCATATTACCGTTCAAACATTAACCGCTGGCCTCTTACCGCATCATTCACTTTGCCATCATTGTAGGCTATCTGGCCGTTAATAAATGTGTAGCGTATAGCTGCTGGAAATGTGTGGCCCTCGAATGGCGACCAGCCGCATTTATACAGAATGTTCTCTTTGCTTACCTTGGTCGTGTTGTTCAAATCCACCAGTACGAGGTCAGCGTGGTAGCCTTCGCGAATGTAGCCGCGCTTCTCAATTTGAAAACACTGTGCCGGAGCATGGCACATTTTCTCTACTACCTTTTCTATTGAGATGCGCCTGTCTTTTACGTATTGCAGCATCAGCAGTAATGAATGTTGTACTAATGGCACACCGGAAGGTGCTTTCTGATAAGGCTGCTGTTTTTCTTCCCAGGTATGCGGGGCATGATCTGTAGCAATGATGTCAAGACGATCATCAAGTAAGGCCTCCCATAACGCAGCTTTGTTTTCAGGTGCTTTAATAGCGGGGTTGCATTTGATGAGGTTGCCGTACTGCGCATAATCGTTTGCCGTAAAATGCAGGTGATGTACGCATACCTCCGATGTTATGCGTTTATCCGTCAGCGGGAACATATTGGTGAACAACTGCAGTTCCTTTGCTGTGGATATGTGCAATATATGCAGGCGTGTATTGTATTGCTTGGCTAGCTGTATCGCAGAAAAAGAACTTTCAAAACAGGCCTCGGCATCACGGATGAGTGGATGGTAGGAAGCATTGTCGGCATCCGGGTACTTTGCTTTGTTGGCGTTGATGATGTTCTCATTCTCGCAGTGGGTTGCTATCAGCAGTTCAGATTCCGAAAATATCTTAGAGAGTGTTATGTAGTTATCTACGAGCATATCTCCGGTGCTGGAACCCATGAATATCTTTACCCCGCAGACACTTTTCTTTCTGTCATTGGTACGCAGCACTTCTTCGGCATTGCTGTTGGATACGCCCATGAAAAAAGAATAATTTGCTACAGATGTTGCAGCAGCTATATCATACTTCATTTCCAGCAAATCCTGTGTCAGCGCTGGCGGATTGGTATTCGGCATTTCCATGAACGATGTGGTGCCTCCGGCCACTGCTGCGTGAGCTTCGGTAGCAATAGTGGCCTTATGTTTGAGCCCCGGCTCCCGGAAATGCACCTGGTCGTCGATGACCCCGGGCAGCAGGTACAGCCCTTCTCCGTTTATTTCCAGGCAATTGCCAGAGGGTTGAATGTTATCGTCAATGCGCTCTATCAGGCCGTCCTTTATGAATACATCTTTTACAGTGCTTATTCCCTCGTTGACCAGGGTGGCCTTCTTTATAAGTTTTGAAAACATAATGGTATATTCGTACCGGTTTATGCGGAACAAACGTCGTTCTTGCAAATCTACCAAACGCAGTTGAAAAATCTTCTTTATGCTTAAAAAAGCCGGCCTGCTTGCGGCGCTGTTATTCTCTACTGTTCTCTCACATGCGCAAACCACTTTTTTGCAGATAGGTTCTGAAGATAATCATGTTCTGGACCGGCTGGAGACACGTTCGGGAAGACTGTCTGATACGCTTTGCACCGGAGATAAGCCTGAGTCGCGCAGAAATGCGGTATCCTTCCTGGAATCTGTGGTGCCACCGGTAGGCAGCGATTCGCAGGCAAAAAAATATATTTCAAAGATCGACTGGTACAATATAGAGCAGATGGTGTCCGAGAGCGGTGAGTGGGCGCGCAATGAGAATGGCGCTATCAACTCAAAACTTTCATGGTTCAAGACCTTTTATGTCAAGCAATATGACCTGGCGTATGTAAAAACAAAGGATTTTTTCGTTGTAGTAAACCCTGTGCTGAGCGGTATTGGCATGTATCAGCAAAATACGCCCCAGCCCTTGAGCATACCACACAAACTGCTTACTAACAGCCAGGGAGCAGAATTACGTGGATGGATAGGTAAAAAGATCGGGTTTTATACTTCGGTGGTGGATAACCAGGAGCAGTTTCCTTATTTCGTATACAGTTCTGTAACGGACCCAAGGCATCAGAATGTGCCGGGTGCCGATTATTTTTTGTTGCCAGGCATCGCTACGGGCGCCACGGCCCGTTATGACTATTTACAAGCGAGCGGATATGTGAATTTTGATGCCGTGAAAAACCATGTTAACGTCTCGTTTGGCTCGGGCAAACATTTTCTCGGCGATGGTATCAGCAGTCTCTTTCTTACCGACTATTCTGCCAATACACCATTCCTGCAAATACAGACCCGCATATGGCATATCAATTATGAATGCCTGTACCTGGAATTGACGCCACAATATGATAAGAACCAAGGAGATGGACTTATTGCGCACAAATATTCTACTATACATTACCTCACCTGGAACACCTGCAAATGGCTAAACCTTGGCTTTTTTGAAGCAGAAGTGTTTGACCGGCCGAACAGTTATGAGATTTCCTACCTCAACCCGATCATTTTCTCTACAGCGGTAAACCGCTTCAATGGTGAAGGCGATAAATCAATACTAGGTATGAGTGCTAAGGCCATAGTGGCAAAACACCTGCAGTTTTATGGCCAGTTGATGTTTAATGAGTTCAGGGCCAAGGAGCTGATCAGCAGCAAGGGATGGTATGGTAACAAATGGGGCATACAGGCAGGAGGCAAATACTTTGATGCTTTCACGATAAAGAACCTCGACCTGCAGGGGGAGATCGACGCTGTTCGGCCTTATACCTATGCTGCCAAGGACACACTTGCTAACTACACCAATTATAACCAGCCGCTGGCGGACCCGCTTGGCTCCGGATTTATCCGAATTGTGGGTGTAGCAAAGTACCAACCGGCAAAAAATATTTACCTGACGCTGAAGGGCACATACTACATCCAGGGCGTGGACACAGGGGGGGCGAACCTGGGTAACAATATATTTAACCCCTACGTCACCGCGCCCGAACAATATGGAGTTGCTATGATCAACGGGCCCAGGGCGCACTGTGAGATGGTGAACATCAACTTTTCGTACCAGGTTCGCAGAAATATGTTTATTGATATAGGCGATACCTACAGGAAGTACGCCAATAATGCGGGGATATACAATAATGATTATTCAACTACGGGTCCCGTCTATGGCCCGCTTACGACTAATTATTTTTATGTTGGCATTCGGCTGAACGCTTCCAGGCGCGACTATGATTTTTTCTAAACCAGTAAACTTAATATCTTACAAGACTTTTTCGGGAACAAGTGTTATGAATAGATTTAAGGTGCTGCTTTATTCATTAACAGGTGTAATATCTGTTATCCTCATTTTGTATGGGTTGAATATATACCCAACGCCCGGTACCGATTCGAGGGTTTTTATTCCAGCGGCATTGTTTTACTCACGTGGACTGGGGTTAATTAACCCGCTTTACGATGTATCGGTGCTGGGTATGGTAACGGATGTTCAGAATTCCGTAAAGTTCAATTATTACGTTCCTTTTTTTCCCATGTTGCTTGGGTCGCTCAGCAAAATCCATCCGGGAGTAAAAGCAATTTTTTTCATTTGTTCGAGCTTCAGCATCGCGAGTTTGTTTTTGTACTGTCGCACAATAGCGTCTGTTTTACCTGATCGTCTCAGCCGCTTAATGAAAGCATTGGTCTTGTGCTCGATCGTATATGTGGTCACTTATCTTATCCCAACTGTGGGCCGGCCTGAGACAATTACGGTATTATTGGTGTTTATGGTCTTCCTGCTTTATAATAAAAAGGCTGGCTTGAACACTGTGTTGTATAACGTGCTTATCTGTATTATTTTCTCGGTAATGTTCGCAACACAGGTTATTTGTTTTTATTTCTGCTTCCTTTTTTTTGTCACCTTCGAGCTGATAAACACGGCTAACGTTTTTAAAACAATACTCCTTAATACAACCCGTTTTGCCATTATCGGCCTGCTTTTTTATGTAATATTATCCGCGTCCCCACATGGGTTTACCGACACCATTAACACCGTTCGCGAACACGCATCTGCTGCCATGACGCGCAAAGACCGCACGATAAAGCTCTTTATACATTACTGGCTTTTTGCTCCGCTCAATTTTGGATTTCTTGTGCTCTTCCTGTTGTGTGCTTTTTTTTACGTGAAGTTGCTTTTTGCGCGTTTAAAGAATAATTCAGTCGTTGTTGTTGTATTGGTGTGCGCTATACAGTTCATGGTATTGTATGGTATAGCCCGGTTCATTCTTTATGCATCGCCTACGGTATATAATGCCACACAGTTTATTTTGCCATTGTCTGTTTTTATGCTCCTGAACATTGCTGCATTACCAAAGGGTCTCCTAAAAAATCTGGCGAGCGCCCTTACCATAACGGTCTACGCAGGTGGGATATTGATATTTCTGAGGGTATTTATCTTATTCATTGACTATAAAAATGATCGAAAGGACTATGCTGCTGCAAGGCCCATTATTAATGGTTTCGTGCATAACAACAAGCACATTTTTATCACAGTTAATCTCTGGCCGCTGGTCGATGATCTGAACGACATAAGGTTTTACGATGGAATTCACATTCAAAAAGGCGATACGCTTGTTGTGCAACAAATGTATCTGCCCTTTGCTAATGAAATCTTAAGCAAATGCACTATTTTATATGACTGGCGGACGGAGGAAAGAAGAAAGTTTCTGGGGATACCACTGACCAATACGCCGCAGGGATATAGCTTTACAGTTTGCAGAGTTAACTAATATTTTAATTCAACATCCATTAAGGCATATTATTTTCGTTAATCCACCGTTAATCATATGCCAATAAATATACTTTGAAATAAGAGTGTAAGTATCTTTAAGGTACATTTTATCCCCCATGATACGTAACATATTCAAGCTGGTACTGCTGATAGCAGTTGTTAGCAGTATAGCAAGCTGTAAAACGCAAAAGAAGCAACCGCAGTATACTTTGCTTCGGCCACATGCGCGACACATAAATGATTAGTCGCGCTGCATTATTATTTCATTGCTCCGCCGGTACGGAATGATATTTTATTGCCGCATCTTTTGCGAATCGCAAAATTGAGTATCTTTAGTCGTACATTTTCTCCTCAATGAAACGTAACATACTCAAGATCATACTGCTGGCAGTAGTTGCAGTAAACGTAACAAGCTGCGGCCTTTTTCATAAAAAGAAAAAGTCGACACCACCTCCACCGACTGTTCGCCCTCAGCCACGCCAGAGGAATTACTAAATAACCGAAGCTTCGCAGCCGGTGTTCCGCGTAGCGGCCAGGTAACTTGTTGCCTTTTGAAAAATTCTATTCGTAAAACGGAAGATTTTATTACTTTTAAACCTGTTAAAATGTTTTATGAAACTGCCATTCCAGCTTTAGCCGGAATGAATTAGAATAGAGTTTTTTCTATTCGTGCAGGAAACGATAAAAATATTTCCGATGAAATACACACTCGTAAAAATAATCGCCGCCCTGCTCATTCTTGCGCACTTAGGCAGTTGCGTTAGCCCGCGTGTACGCACAAACAGGAGGGTCCCCAGGCATGGCGCATACCATGCAGGCGACCGCTGGTGGTAATCCTTATCCCACTTCCCGATCATACCCGTATGTGCCAGCACGGCTGGTGCACCTTACTTTAATAAACAAAGCAAATGAACTGTTCGATAAAATCAGCGCTGATCTCTGTCTTCTATAAAGACGGGCTAGAGCCTGTTGTGCGCAAATTGCATAGCCTGGGTGTGGTGTTATATTCTACCGGGGGCACTCAGACATTTATTGAGGGGCTTGGTATTCCATGTACTTCTGTGGAAAGTGTAACCGGGTATCCGTCCATACTTGGCGGTCGTGTGAAAACCCTGCACCCAAAGGTATTTGGCGGCATACTGGCCCGCCGCGCCCTTGAGCAGGATCAGCAGCATATAAAGGAATACGAAATTCCCTTGCTCGATCTGGTAATCGTTGACCTGTATCCTTTCGAGGAGACGGTGAAACAGACTAATGATGAAAAAGCGATCATTGAAAAGATAGACATTGGTGGTGTGTCGCTGATACGCGCAGCCGGAAAGAATTTTAATGATGTTTGTATTGTGGCATCACGGAACCAATATGCCGAGTTGCTGCAGTTACTGGACGAACAAAACGGAGTAACATCGCTCCATGACCGGAAACATTTTGCAGCGCTGGCGTTTGCAGAATGTGCGCACTATGACGTTGCCATAGCCAGTTATTTCTCGCAGATATCCGGCACCGGGCATTTCCAGCTTTCATTCGGCAATGAAAAGTCATTGCGCTATGGCGAAAACCCGCATCAGTCTGCATCGTTCTATGGCGATCTTGATGCTATGTTTGAAAAGCTGAACGGTAAGGAACTTTCTTATAATAACCTGGTGGACATAGACGCCGCCTGCCAGATCATTTCTGAGTTTTCAAAGCCAGCTTTCGCTATCATCAAGCATACCAATGTATGCGGTATAGCGGAGCGCGACAATCTTACTCACGCCTGGGAGGCAGCTCTTGCCTGCGATCCGGAAAGCGCCTTTGGTGGCGTGCTCATCACCAATCAGACCATAGATATTGATGCAGCGCAGAAAATAAATGAACTCTTTTTCGAGATACTTATAGCGCCTGAATTTGAGGAAGACGCATTAGAATTATTGAAGAGCAAGAAGAATCGTAACCTATTGCTCCAGAAAAAACCGTTCTACCCGACCAAAGAATATAAGCGTATTCTCAACGGCATATTGGTGCAGGATGCGGACACGCAGAACTTTGCGGAATGGAAAGAAGCCGGTGCAAGAAATAGCAGTGAAGCGGAGAAAGAAGACCTTTTGTTTGCAAACATTGTGTGCAAACACCTTAAATCTAATGCGATAGCCATTGTAAAAGACAAGCAACTTATAGGCAAGGGTTGCGGGCAAACCAGCCGTATAGATGCGCTCCGCCAGGCTTTAGAAAAGTCAAAACAGTTTGGCTTTATCATAAAAGGCGCTGTAATGGCCTCTGATGCATTTTTCCCGTTCAATGATTGCGTGACCGCTGCCCACGAAGCCGGCATCACAGCAGTAATTCAGCCCGGTGGATCCGTACGCGATAACGACAGCATACAATTCTGCAAAGAACATGATATGGCGATGGTGATAACGGGGTTAAGGCACTTCAAGCATTAACCCCAAACCCCTAAAGGGGCTTTCCCTTATTGCGAAATAAGGGTGCGTTACACCTCCCTCCTGTTTTTAGGATGGGCGTGCCAGAAAACATAGCGAAGCAGTGTTTTCCGGCCGGAGTGGTTGACTCGCGCAATCCGGCGCGGTTTATAAGTTTAATAGGAGTTTTAGTCATTCTCCTCCTTAAAATATCCATAAGCCTTTGCAAGCCCCTCACGTAAAGTAGTCCTGTGTTTCCAGCCCATTGCATGCAGGCGGGAGCTATCCATTAGCTTGCGGGGAGTGCCATCCGGCTTAGTGGCGTCGAATTTTATTTCGCCGGTAAAGCCCACTACTTCTTTAACTAACAAGGCAAGGTCTTCTATCGTTATTTCTTCGCCTGTGCCGATGTTTACGAAGAGCTTATCATTGTATTCCTGCATCAGGAAGAAACAGGCATCTGCAAGGTCATCTACAAACATGAATTCCCGCAGCGGTGAGCCGGAGCCCCATATTTCCGTGAACGAAGCCCCATTTTTCTTTGCTTCATGAAACTTGCGCAAGAGGGCGGGAATCACATGCGAATTTTGCAGGTTGTAATTATCTCCCTGGCCGTAAAGATTGGTAGGCATGCCGGAGATAAAGTTGCAGCCATATTGATCGCGATAGGCTTCGCACAGCTTGATGCCCGCTATTTTGGCGATGGCATATGGCTCATTCGTCTCTTCCAGGAGGCCGGTGAGCAGGTATTCTTCCTTCAGCGGCTGCGGAGCCATTTTGGGGTAGATACAGGAACTACCCAGGAACAGCATTTTTTTCACCTTGGCAGTGTAAGCTGCGTGTATCAGGTTGGTTTCAATAATCAGGTTATCATATAAAAACTCAGCACGGTAAGTATTATTGGCCAGTATGCCGCCCACTTTGGCCGCAGCAACAAATACATATTCAGGCTGTTCTTTGGCAAAAAAATCATTTACGGCCGCCTGGTTTCTGAGGTCCAGTTCTTTGGACGTGCGCGTGATAATGTTCTTATAACCCTCACTTTGCAGCTTTCTAACAATGGCAGCGCCCACCATTCCTCTATGCCCGGCAACGAAAATTTTACCTGCTGAATCCATTATTCAAATTGATTTAAGGTACGGTAGCCCGATTCATGGAGCAGCACTTCTTTGCGGAAATGAGCGATATCCGAAACCACCATTTCTTTGACAAGTTCGTCAAGCGTATATTTTGGTACCCAGCCCATTTTTTCTTTTGCTTTGGTCGCATCGCCCAGCAGCAGGTCCACCTCCGTAGGGCGGAAGTAGCGCTTATCCACTTCGACAACCACATCCCCTACAGCTACTTTACATTCAGGGTTCAGTACTTTCGTTACGATGCCCTGCTCTTTTTCGCCCACACCCTGGAAACCAACTTCCACACCGGCATGAGCAAACGCGAGCTTGACGAAGTCACGTACCGAAGTGGTAACACCAGTTGCAATAACAAAATCTTCCGGTTCGTGCTGCTGCAGCATCAGCCACATAGCTTCCACATAGTCTTTGGCATGGCCCCAGTCGCGCTTTGCACCCAGGTTGCCCAGCCATAGCTTATTTTTTAATCCCAGTACGATCTCTGCTATCCCCCGGGTTATCTTCCTGGTTACAAAGGTTTCACCGCGCAGGGGACTCTCATGGTTAAATAAAATGCCGTTACAGGCATACATGCCATATGCCTCCCGGTAATTTACTGTTATCCAGTAGGCATAAAGTTTGGCTACGCCATACGGAGACCGGGGATAAAATGGCGTGTTTTCATTTTGGGGCACGGCCTGGACTTTACCATACAGCTCAGAAGTTGACGCCTGGTAAATGCGGGTCTTTTTTTCAAGCCCCAGGATGCGGATAGCTTCCAGTATGCGCAGTGTGCCGGTTGCATCCGTATTAGCTACATATTCGGGCTCTTCAAAGCTCACCTGCACATGGCTCATAGCGCCCAGGTTGTATATCTCATCGGGCTGAACTTCTTGTATGATCCTGATAATATTGGTAGAGTCGGTAAGATCCCCGTAATGAAGCACGAACCTGACGTTTTTTTCGTGCGGGTCTCGGTACAGGTGATCTATACGGCCTGTATTTATCAATGAAGTGCGCCGCTTAATGCCATGCACCTCATATCCTTTGCCCAGCAATAGTTCGGCAAGGTAGGCGCCGTCTTGTCCCGTTATGCCTGTTATCAGGGCTTTCTTCATCAGGATAAATTTTGGCAAATATAAACTTTTCTGTAGCGTGAGGCATCTCGCATCTTTCGGGACAGGAGCGGCAATCATTTAATAGCGATAATAATTATGCGTCCCTTATCAATTACTCTATTTAATTTATCTTTGCACTTCTTTAGGCAAAAATTTCTAACTAATACTTTATACTTTTTTATGAATTTGTTTTCGATTCAAAACGACGAATTTACGCACCGCCACATTGGGCCCGGCGTGCAGGATACACAGGATATGCTCCAGGCGATAGGAATTGAAGGCATGGAAGAGCTGATAAGCCGCACTGTTCCTGCGTCTATCCGTATGAATCACAAACTGCGTATCCCGGAAGGGGTGAGCGAAGCGGAGTACCTGCACAATCTTAAGGAAACGTCTCAAAAAAATAAACTCTGCAAGAGCTATATAGGACAGGGATATTATGATACGTATACGCCGAGCGTGATATTGCGCAATGTATTTGAGAATCCGGGATGGTACACACAGTACACACCCTACCAGGCCGAGATTAGCCAGGGCCGCTTGGAGAGCCTGCTCAATTTCCAGACAATAGTAAGCGACTTAACGGCGTTGCCCATTACTAATGCATCGCTGCTGGATGAAGCTACTGCCGCAGCTGAGGCAATGAATATGTTTTTCCATGCGCTGAATAAGGATACCAGTGCACCCCAGCGCCCTAAGTTTTTCGTTGATCATGATGTGTTCGCGCAGACAAAGGATGTGGTTGCTACCCGCGCTGCTCCATTAGGTATAGAAGTGGTTTATGGCGACTACCGGATCGCAGATATTGACACCACCTACTTCGGAGGGTTAGTACAATACCCCGACGCTAAAGGTGAAGTCGAGGACTATCGTGGTTTCATAGCAACAATGCATGAGGCAGGTGGTTATGTAGCTATGGCTGCAGATCTGCTGGCCCTTACGCTGCTCACGCCTCCCGGAGAAATGGGCGCTGACGTAGCATTGGGTTCGGCGCAGCGTTTTGGTGTTCCGCTGGGTTATGGTGGCCCGCATGCTGCTTTCTTTGCAACAAAAGAAGATTTCAAACGCCTTATTCCCGGCCGTATCATAGGTGTCAGCATTGATGCCACAGGAAACCGCGCATTGCGCATGGCGCTGGGAACACGCGAGCAGCACATAAAAAGAGAAAAAGCAACATCGAACATATGTACAGCCCAGGCACTGCTGGCGAACATTGCCGCGATGTATGCAGTATATCACGGCCCCGATGGACTCACGAACATTGCCAAGCGTGTGGCCGCTTTAACACAGGCTTTGGCCGGAGCATTAACTGACGCAGGCGTCAATGTCAGGAGCAAAGCATATTTTGATACAATTACAATTGCTGTTGACGATGCAGAGACGATCCGTAGGGTATCTGAAGCAAGAGGCATTAATTTCTGCTACCACGCCAATAATGTAGTCGGCATCTCGCTGGACGAAACAACTACCACCGCTGATCTGCTGGATATCCTTTCGGTATTTGCCAACCCAGATGAGCCTGTTTCATTTAGTATGGATGACAACATCGCACTGACCCATATCCCAACGTCACTTACCCGTACCAGCGAATTCCTGAAACACCAGGTATTTAACAGTCATCATAGCGAGACACAGATGATGCGCTATATAAAGATGCTGGAAAATAAAGATCTTAGCCTCAACACCAGCATGATCTCCCTGGGCTCTTGCACCATGAAGCTCAACGCAGCAACGGAAATGATGCCGCTTAGCTGGACACATTGGAGCAAGATGCACCCATTCGCGCCGCTGGACCAGTGTGCAGGCTATCTGCAGATCGCAAAAGAACTCTCTGAATTTCTCTGCGAGATCACAGCATTTGATGCCTGCAGCCTGCAGCCCAACAGTGGCGCGCAGGGCGAATATGCGGGCCTCCTGGCTATCCGGGGTTACCATCATAGCCGCAATGAAGGCCATCGCAATGTGATACTCATACCTATTTCAGCGCATGGCACAAACCCTGCCAGCGCAGTAATGGTGGGCTACAAAGTGGTGGTAGTAAAGGCCCACGATAATGGGTATGTAGACATGCACGACCTGAAAGTTAAGGCGGAGCAACATGCAGCCAACCTGGCCGGTATCATGATCACTTATCCATCGACATACGGCATTTACGAGGAATCGATAAAGGACATAACAAATATCATACATCAGCACGGTGGGCAAGTGTACATGGATGGTGCAAACATGAATGCGCAGGTAGGCCTTACCGCCCCCGGCCTTATTGGCGCCGATGTATGCCACCTGAATCTGCACAAGACATTTTCTATTCCGCATGGCGGCGGCGGCCCTGGTATGGGCCCCATCTGCGTAAAGAAACACCTGGAGCCATTCCTGCCCGGCCATGTTTTCAATAACACGGGCGGTAACACCTCCCTCTCCCTGGGAGAGGGCCGGGGAGAGGCTGTCTCCGCAGCCCCATTTGGCTCTGCAAGTATCCTGCTCATATCCTACGCCTACATCCGTATGCTGGGTTCAAGAGGGGTCCGCTTAGCTACAGAGTACGCAATACTGAACGCCAACTATATGCGCTCGCGCCTGCAGGATGATTTCGACATTCTGTATACCGGCCACGGCGGTACCTGCGCACATGAATTTATTGTTGACCTACGGCCATACAAAAAAAGCGCGGAGATAGAAGCCGAAGATGTGGCGAAGCGCCTTATTGATTATGGATTCCATGCGCCTACTATGAGCTTCCCTGTTCCGGGCACGCTGATGATAGAACCGACCGAAAGCGAAGACAAAGCTGAGCTCGACCGGTTCTGCGATGCGATGCTAGCCATCCGCCAGGAGATCCGCGATATAGAGGACGGCCGCGCCGACAAACTGGACAATGCGCTGAAAAATGCGCCACACACCCAGGCTGTTATCACTGCTGATGAGTGGAACCATAAATACAGCCGCCAGCAGGCAGCCTTCCCGCTGCACTGGGTGAAGCACAACAAGTTCTGGCCATCGGTATCACGTGTGAACAACACCTTTGGAGACCGCAATCTTGTATGTACGTGTGAACCTACAGAGTCATACGCTGAAGCCTGATTAATTGAAAATTGGTGAATTTGAAAATGAACCCTGCTATTCGGCAGGGTTTGTTATTTTTACTAAACAACGCTGACAATGCCCTCTCTTCTCAAAGACCTCACACATGGCCTCGTCCACCTGTTCTACCCCCGCCTTTGTGAGGGTTGCAGCAAGCCCTTGCTGGCAGCCGAGGAAGTATTGTGCATCAGTTGTGCCCTTGAGGTTCCGGAAACCAACTATCATCATATTCCCGATAATGAGACGGAGTTGCGTTTCGCCGGGCGCATACCTTTCGCACATGCTACATCATTTGCTTATTTTACCAATGACGGGCTACTGCAGCACTTGATACATGGCCTTAAGTACAAGGACAAAAAGGAGACCGGCTACTATCTAGGCAGACGCTTTGGCCATTCTTTACTTTCTGCAGATTGGGCATCATCTATAGATGTTATCGTCCCTGTTCCATTGCACCCGGCAAAACAGGCTAAAAGAGGATATAACCAAAGTATGCTGATCGCCGAAGGTCTAAGCGAGGTACTTCGCAAGCCAGCTACCGACAAAATATTGCTCAGGACCCGGGACACCGAAAGCCAGACGCACAAAACACGGGCAGAGCGGGTGGATAATATGGCCGGGGCCTTTAAAGTCGGTAAGGAAAACAATTTAACCGGCAGGCACATGTTAATCTGCGATGATGTACTGACAACGGGCGCCACGCTGGAAGCCTGCGTGCTGGCATTAATGGCACATAAAGACGTGAAGATCAGTATCGCAACAATTGGCATAGCCATCTCATAGTATGAATTGGGGGCCCATATTGAGATTGGCGCTTGGATTTTGGAATTTCGGATTTGGATTTTACAGGGTGATTTTGCCCTTTGGATTTGGATTTTGAAATTTTGTGCTTTACCTTAACCCAATTATTCTAACACCTTTTTGAATTAAATGTAGTTTTTAACAACATAATTTATGAAGAAACACTTATTAGCAGCATCATTTTTACTGTCGGCAGCGACATCATTCGGTGCGGGCTACCAGATCAATCTTGAAGGCCTGAGGCAGGTAGCGATGGGCGGAACCGGCACAGCGTGGCCATGGGATGCCTCTACTATTTTTTATAATCCCGGTGGCCTTGCCAGGCTAAAAGGGATACAGGCGTATGTAAGCGTAGCTGCGATCATGCCGTCTACCGCATTCGGCAACCAGGAAAATTCCGGAGCAACCCCCACCAGTGTCAGGACAAATCCACAGACGTTTACACCTTTCAATGTATACATTGGTGGGCTTGTGCAGGAAAATAGCCGGATAGCATTAGGCCTTGGAATATATACACCCGCCGGCAGCGGCGTTGACTGGGGTAAAAACTGGCTCGGTAAATACCTTGTGCAGTCCATTACTCTTAAGACAGTATTCTTCCAGCCTACTATAGCTTACAAAGTGAGCGATTTCCTTTCGGTGGGCGCAGGATTCGTATATGGAATAGGAACACTGGATTTTTCTGAAGCTATGCCGGTGCATAGTACGCTTGGCCCTGGCTATGATGATGGTCAGGCGAAGCTAAGCGGAAATGCCAATGGTGTTGGCTTTAATGTGGGCGCCCAGTTTAAATTGAGCGACGAGCTGCAATTTGGTCTTACCTATCGCTCGCAAGTGAATATGAGCGTTAGCGGCGGTTCTGCCAATTTCACAGTCCCTACTTCATTACGCGATTCTTTCCCAAATACAAAATTTGATTCGCAGCTTCCTGTACCGCAGGTTGTTTCATTTGGTGTTGGCTACCGCATGGACGCATGGACTTTCCAGCTCGACCTTAATTATACCGGGTGGAATTCTTTCGATTCACTCAGGTTTAATTTTGCAAAGCACACATCGGTACTGCAGGATGAGCATGCTCCGCGTCACTACCGCAATACCTTCACTCCAAGAATAGGTGCGACTTATAAAATAAACAAAGTGGTGGCTGTAATGGCCGGGGGCGCTTACGACCCTACGCCTGTTACCAATGGTTTTGTGTCCCCCGATCTTCCGGATGCAGACCGTATCGTAGTTACGTGCGGTGTTACAGTAAAGCCCATGCCAAGGCTGACAATAATAGCGGCTTTCGAATCTACAACAACAGTTAAACGCGCTGCCCAGTACAATTATGGCGGTTTCAATGGTACCTACCAGACAGAAGCTGCAACACCGGGAATTGGTCTTTATTATAACTTCTAAAAAAGCTAAAAAATATAAAATGATGAGAAAGATATATATCATTGGCGCTACTGCCTTTTTGTTTGCAGCATGTAAGCCAAGTGTTAAGATCTCTGCACCTGTCTCTGCCGGAACAGCTACGTTCAAAAATTACCTGGCTATTGGTAATTCGCTTACTGCGGGTTATGCCAACAACAGCCTCACGCTGAGCGGGCAGGTTAATTCATATCCTCAGCGCCTGTTCGAGCAGTTTAGCACTATAACCGATGGCAAGGGCTCGCAAGGGCCTTTTATCCAGCCACTGCTGCACAGTGACAATGGTTATCCGTCTTCCAAACTGATATTAGCAGTTGGCACAGATACTTGTACGGGCATAAGCTCTCTCGGGCCGACAACCGTGCCTGGCTTCGCCCAGGATCCGGCCGATGTTACCTACGCAGGCGCTCCTGTTAACCATGGCCAGATAAATAATATCGGTGTACCCGGTATCCGTATCGCTGACTACCCGGTTGCAGGCTATGCATCGTTTAATCCCTACGCGGCAAGGTTCTACAATAACACAGCCGGAACGCCAATGGACGAACTTGCTTACATGGTACATAATTTAGGCCCTACGTTCTTTACTATGTGGCTGGGGGCAAATGATGTATTGGGTTATGCTACAGCCGGTGGCCAGGGCCATGGCGCTGATAGTGCCTCACCGGTATTTGGTAACCTCTACAACACCAGCGATATAACACCTTCTTATGTTTTCGAAACCTTGTATGACTCGGCATTGAGAGTTGCTACCAGCACTGGTGCGAGTGGTGCACTTATCAATATTCCTGATGTTACTACCGTTCCGTTCTTTACAGAGATACCAGCTGATGGTTTATATCTGGCCAGGCAGACACAGGCCGACTCGTTAAACGCTTACTGGCACTCGTCTTTCCCAAATATCGGTTTTCACATTGGTTATAACTACTTTATCATTGAGGACAATGCCGGCCACCCGCGCCAGGCTTTGCAGGGTGAGCTTATTTTGCTGTCCACACCCCAAATGAACTTCACTTGCCTCGGCTGGGGCAGCACAACGCCTATTCCTAAGCAATATGTGCTAACCACCGATGAGCTGCAGTTCATAAGGGCAGCTACCGCTACGTTCAACGGTTTTATACAGCAAGAGGCAGCTAAATATCATCTCGCGTACGTAGATATGCACACTTACCTTGGCACAGTCGCCTCAGGTTTTGCCTACAACGGCATCAATTACAATGCACAATTTGTAACTGGTGGTGCTTTCTCTTTAGACGGAGTACATCTTACACCACGTGGTTACGCCCTTGTAGCCAATGAAATAATCAAAACGATCAACGCTTATTATCATTCTACCATTCCTTATACTGATGTGAACAAATACGATGGTATTGTATTCCCATAAGTAAATACGGATACAGTAAGGTCTGATACCTTTTTTGTAGTAATTGAAGAGGCTGTTTCCTGGGAAACAGCCTCTTTTTATTCCGGGCTATTCCGACCCGCCGGAGTATATTCTTTTATACGATTTTCGAAGCGGTCGGTTCCCGTTTGATACTGGCATTTTATTGTGTGGTATAAGCCTTGCACTGTGGTATGAAATCTCCCTGAGCGGAGCCCTTCCTTGTTCTTTCCTACAATTCCGGCGCCCGCACTGTGGCGGGATCGAGCACATATTTCTTTATTGGAATAGCGGAAGCGTGAAATTTAAAAAACTTAGAGCCCATTTTATTGACGAAATCGTGGTTCATTAGCATTATTTATTTCGGGAGCATGCATCTTACATTATTGGGATCATCTGCTAACAGCCCTGATCTCCGCAGGTAAACAATAGACGGATAATAGCGGAAATCGCGGTTAAATGTCAGAGATCAGCAACCTCGATAGCTGTTTTACCCGTCAAGAAGTGTTTCTCTATATATAATGAACAGTATTTACGTACGTTTTTCTCTTTTGTACCAATGAAGAAGCCGCCTTTCGGGCGGCTTCTTTGTGTTTGCAGTTTCCATTATTGCTCCTCTGTTATTCTTTTTCCATGCTTTATCTCTAAACCTGCGCAAACACAATATCTGCAGTATTCCATTACTCAGGCTGTTCCGCCTTCTCCTCGCTAGTTTTATATCCGGTAATTCTCTTTATCCATGCTTTAAACCTGAAACTCAGCAAACACATTACTGGTACTACTATCAATGTCAGGAATGTTGCAAAGCTCAGTCCATAGATCATGGTCCAGGCCAGTGGTGCCCAGAATGCGGTATTATCACCACCGAAGTAGATATGTGGGTTTCCGGTTGCAAGCAAAGAACCGAAGTCCACATTCATACCCACAGCCAGTGGTATAAGGCCCAGGATAGCTGCGGTGGCAGTAAGCAAGACCGGTGTCATACGGGTGCGGCCAGACTCTATGATAGCTTCGTAAGGCTGCATGCCTTGCGCCAGCATCAGGTCCATGAACTCTACAAGCAATATCCCGTTTCTAACCACGATACCTGCAAGCGCTACAATACCAATACCGCTCATTACCATCGAGAAAGTGTTGCCCGCAATTGCATAGCCCAGGAATACACCAATGATACTGAACAACACCTCGCTCATAATGATCACTGTACGGCTGAACGAGTTGAACTGCAGTACCAATATCAGGAATATGAGCATCATAGATATCATCATCGCGTTACCCAAAAAGCCGCCTGTCTCTTTCTGGTCTTCCTGCTCACCGGCCATACGTACGGTCACTCCCGAAGGCACGTGGAACTGGTCGATCTCTTTCTGCACCGCAGCTACCACGTCATTTCCCTTGCTTTGGTAATCGGCCGTCAGGTTTGAGGAGAGGATGATAATGCGTTTTTCATCCTTTCGCTTGATGCCTCCGTAAGTATTGGTATAGTTTATGTCCGCGAATGCGCTTACAGGCACCTCGCGTATAATGCCGCCCATGCCCATATCGCGGTACACGATCGGCATATTCCGCAATGCGTCCACATCTTTACGCTGGTCTTTCATCAGGCGTATATAGATAGGGTAGTCATCATTCGCATCACGGAAGCGGGAGATCTCCGTACCGAAGATAGCGCTGCGCATATTGTAGGCGATCGTCTGGGTTGATATTCCTTCCTTGTCCATGCGTTCACGGTCAAGATCAATGGTGATCTCGGGTTTGTTCGCCTGGAAGTCGCTGCGCAGCTTCTCTACGCCCGCTACTTGCTTACCGTCCAGGAACCTTTTCAACTGTTCAGATGTGCTGATGAGCGAATCCAGGTTGTCGCCGGTAATTTCTATAGATATTGGTTTCTGTGTTGGCGGGCCGCCAGATTCTTTGTCAACAGTTATCTCCGCACCGGGTACATTATTCACTACCGCCCGAATCTTGCTCAGGTAGTCCCATGTGGAAACGCCGTGTCTCTTGGCATATTCCACGAAGGCCACTGTGATACGGCCCTTATTTGGGAAATCTCCTACTTCTCCGCTACCAGGATCCACCGCATTTACAGTCACGTTTGATATCACTGACTCCACCAGTGGATTCGTTTTCCCGGTCGCGGGGTCTATTCCCAAAACCTTGTTTACGCGTCCTTCCATCTCCTTTGTTACCTCATCGGTATGGGCCTGATCAGTACCTACCGGGAGGTTGATATATACATAAGCAAAGTTCGGATCCGCATCAGGGAAAAGTGTAAACGGAGGATGGCGGACTATATAGCCGATGATAGCTACAGGAAGCAAAAGTGCTGTCACCACCAATACCATTACCGGCCTCTTCAATGCCTTCACCAGCCAACGTGCATACCAGTTCTGAAATGCAGGCCAGGCCTTGTTCTGGAAAGTATGGATCCATTTGGAGAGCACAAATTTTTCCAGGAGGATGAACACATAAATGAACATCACAAAGTTGGCTATTGCCCACGACTGAGCCATATAAAACAATCCAGCTATTGCCACGAATATTACCAGCAACACTTTGTCCCGCTTATTGAATGTCGGCTTAGTGTTGTCGTGGTCGGTATGCGGCTTCATGAAGCTAACCGCAAATACGGGGTTAATAATATAAGCCACCAGCAGCGATGCGACCAGGGTTATGATAAGCGTTATAGGCAGGAAGAACATGAACTTGCCTATGATGCTGTTCCAGAAAGCAAGCGGCACAAAAGGCATGAGCGTTGTGGCCGTGCCGGAGAGCACCGGCAGGAAGACCTCTCCCGTGGCTATTTTTGCCGCTTTTGCTATAGGCATCTTTCCGTTGTCAAAGATTCGATGCGTGTTCTCTATCACCACTATGGCGTCATCCACCACTATACCCAGCGCCAGCAGAAAGGAAAACAACACGATCATGTTCAGCGTAAAGCCGATGGTGGGTAATACCAGGAATGCTATAGCGCAGGAAAGCGGCACAGACATAGCCACAAAGAGTGCGTTGGTCACGCCCATAAAGAACATCAGTATCAGTGTTACCAATATAAACCCGATAATGATCGTATTGATCAGGTCATGCAGCGTATCCCGTGTATTCTGCGACTGGTCGCCGGTTACCACTATTTTTAGGTCTGATGGCAGCCCGTCTTTTTTCATCTTTGCGATGAGGTTGGTCACGTTGTCCGACGCGTCAATGAGGTTCTTTCCTTTTGCTTTGATCACATTCAGCGTGATAACATTCTTACCATCCAGCCGGGCAAAACTTTTTTGCTCGGCAAAATCATCCACCACATCCGCTATATCTTTCAGGTAGATAGCGCTCCCTCTTTGGTTCTTAATGATGGTGTTCCCTATTTGCTCGGCGTTTTTGTATTCGTTCTTTATGCTGAGCACCCGCTTTTGATTATTCATGGATATATCGCCGGCGGAAGCAGACAGGTTCTCAGATGCTATCGTATTCTGTATATCGTAGAACGTGAGGCCCGCGCCCTGCATCTTATACAGGTCTATGTTTATCTGTATTTCCCGCTCAGGGCCGCCTACCATGTCGGCACGTTTCACCTCTTTTATTTCCTCTATATTATCCTTTACCTTGTCGGCATATTTCTTCAGACGGTTCAAGTCGTAGTTGCCGGAAATGTTTACAGACAAGATAGGGAATTCGGAAAGGTCTATATCCTTCACCTCAGGCTGGTAGGGGAGGTTTTTGGGCAGATCTTGTTTCGCCTTGTCCACCCCGTCCTTTACGTCCAGCTTAGCTTTGTCGATCTGTACGTCCGGATTAAACTCAACGATAACCACGGAATAGTCCTGGAACGAATTACTGGTCACCTTCTTTACGCCGGTAATATTCTTTACCTGCTTTTCTATGTGTTTGGTCACCAGGTTTTCCATGTTCTCCGGCGATGTACCGGGGTACAGCGTCTGCACGATCACCTGCGGAAATTTGATCTCCGGGAATTTCTCCTTCGGCAGGCTGTTATAAGCCATCAACCCCATTAGGGTAATGATGATCGTAAGTATATAAACAGCGGTACGGTTGTTTATCGCCCAGCTTGACGGCTTAAACTCTTTGAATGAATCTTTCATTTGGAATATGTTTTTGGCGAGGCTCAAGGTGTGCCGCATCTTCAAGATGTGGCACACCTGCCCACGCTATATTATTGAATACTTATCGGCTGCCCATTGTCTATCCCTTCGTAGCCTTTGACAATAACCTGGTCGCCTTCGTTAAGACCTGATAATATTTCCACCTGCCCATTCGAGTTGCGGCCAACAGTTACCATTACAGACTTTGCCTTGCCGCCACTGGCCACATAGAGCATAGTGCCTTCCTGCGTTTTCTGTATTACAGATACCGGTACTACCAGCGCATGTGGATTTTCATAGTTTCCTATTTTCATCTCGCACGCCATGTTGGGGTGCAGCTTACTGTTATTGCCCAGGCGCACCAGCACCGTAAAAGCCCGTGACGTGGGGTCTATAGCCTGCGATACATATGTAAGTGTAGTCTTGATCGAATCATTCTCATCAGAGAGCACCAGTATCACCGGATCTCCTTGCTTCACTTTGCCAAGGTAGTTTTCACCAAGGCTGGCTTCAGCTTTCAGCTTATCATAGCTCACTACTTTTATGCCGCTCATGCCTGGCGATGCAATCTCTCCCACCTTTATATTTATTGCATCCACAATTCCACTGATCGGTGATACGATCCTGTAAAAATCCCGCTGGGTTTTCATCGATTCTATCTGCTTCTGGGTAGCCTCATATTGCGCTTTAGATTGCATTAGTTGCACTTCTGTGCCAATATTCTGCTTCCACAGCGCCTGCTGCTTCTCGTAAACCGATTTATAGAGGTCTAGCTGCGGCTGCATCGCCTCTATCTGCTGGTTTACCACTGCGGCATCCAGCGTGGCCAGCACCTGTCCGTTATTCACATGCTGGCCCACCTGCACCAGAATATTACTTACCGTTCCGGGCGCCTTAGGCGTCGCCAGGATATTCTCATCGCCCACTATCTGCGACTGCACATCTACGTAGCCATGAAAATCTACAGGCTGCACGGTCATTACCGCTACCGGGATGGATTTGACAGAATCAGCCTTGGGTGCGGCTTCCGGCGCT
Organism: uncultured Bacteroidota bacterium; assembly: GCA_903905065.1. GTDB lineage: Bacteria > Bacteroidota > Bacteroidia > Chitinophagales > Chitinophagaceae > Nemorincola. The sequence goes on from CAIVEW010000044.1 coordinate 29,233, forward strand.
TTCTTATCATTTTTTCCACCGCCGCATGATGCCAGTACAATAAGAGGTAAAAACAGTAAATAATTTAATCGTTTCATTTATTGCGTGTTTTATTATTTTAGTAGAAAGCTGTTATTAATATTGTTTTCAAAACTATTTTTTACCCTTGTTTAGTAGAGACGTTGCATTGCAACGTCTCTACGTATTGCACGCCAGACAACGCCGAAATCCCAATTCCTTACTTCAGCAGCCCCAGCGCCTTCTTCAGATCCGCTTCCGCATTGATCAAATCCAGCAGGGCATTGAAGTAACCAGTCTGCGCTCTCAGCTGATCTGTTTGTGCCTGTGTAACTTCTACGTTACTACCTACACCAGCTTTGTATTTTCTCCGGGCCAGGTCCAGCACATCATCCGACAATTCCATATTGCGACGCTGGCTCTGCACCTGAAGAACAGCGTTTCTTAACGTGGTACGTGATGTAGCAGTCTGGAAATCTATCGTTTGTTTAATATTCTCAATATCGTTTTTCGACTTTTCTATGTTCAGCCTGGCTTCTGTCACCTGGTTGGCACGGAGGAATCCATTAAATATCGGCATCGTTAACGATATGCCTAAGGTGGAATTACGGTCGTATTTATTGAAGAGGAATAAGTCTCCGAACTTTGTCGACCCATAGTTAGTGCCATAAGCCCAAAACGCATTGATTGACGGATAGGCTGCAAGCTGGTACCTCTTCAAATTGAATTCGTTCAGTGTTAAGGTCTGAGTGTAAAGGTTATATTCCGGCACACGTTCATAGTGTTCTGTTTCTTCAAGCAGCGACAACGTGTTATCCTTACGGACTTCGACTGATGTATCTGTAAGTACGATCGGGGTATTGATGTTCATGCCTATCTGATATTTCAGCATCTGTTCGGCCACAGTGAGCATGTTACCAATACGCATGCTATCGGTAGCCAGATTATTTACTTGTACACTTGTGCGTTCTACATCTATCTTCTCAGCAAAACCGTTTTGTTGGGTTACAATCACATCATGTTCGAGGCTTCTTGCATAGATCAGGGAATTCTTAATGATATCATACTGGCGGTAGGCAATAACAAGGGAATTATACGCTTTATACACGTTATAACGGATATTCTCTTCAGTTACGGCGCCTCTTATTTTAGCAAAATCCAACAGCGCTTTTCTTGCTTTAATGGCTATGAATACCTGACCGTCAAATAACAACTGGGAGGTGGTAATTGACGCATCAGCAGCGTACGGCACTGTAAAAGAAATGGGAACGATGGTGCCCTTTGGTACCGGCGGCGCTTTAGGATCGGATGATGGAAAAGTGCTTGCGTCAATAAATGAGCTTTGAGGAACGTAAAAGTCGTTCACATCCATCTTGCCGTTTACATGCGGATAGCTCGCAGACAGCTGTTCTCCTATCTGTGCTTTTTGGATCAGTACATCCAGCTCTGCGTTCTTGATATTATAATTATGCTTCAGTGCATACTCCATGCAAGCCTGCAGGCTCAGCGGTGTGGCTACTTCCTGCGCCAAAACCCGGTCTGCAATACCTGCAAATAATAAGGCAATAATTATGAAATGCGTGTGTAGTCGTCTCATGCGGTTGCTGCTTGCTTTAAATATTTTGTTTTGTATTTCTGGTACAGTTTTTCTCCTTTGGGGGTCATGATGCCATAAAGAAAATGCTCGCCTATTTCCAGCGCCACACTCATCAGGTCATTCCGGTCACTCACCAGCAGGTTGGGCTGCAGCACCAGTAAAGACGTCTCCAGCCGGTAACGGGCCAGCAGGTCGGCGTTAAGGTCATCGCGGTAAAGCCCTTCTTTTATGCCCTGTAAAATGTTGTCCCGGAGCATCACCACATCCCGTTCCACAAGCATTTCCCGAAACAGATTATATGCTTCAGGAAAAAAGCGCTGCATCTCGAACATGGCCATTGGGTTGATGCGTTTATTCATATTGTCGAAGAAGGCCAGCATCTTCACCATTGCCTCTATCGCATTCTCCGCATCTTTCAGTACCACGCCGCACGTATCCGTCATCTGGTTTTTGTACCACACCACCGATTCATTCACCACCTCCTGCTTGTTGGCAAAGTGCTGGTACAATGTCTTCTTCGAAATACCTGCCCTGCGCGCTATATCGTCCATAGTAATCGTTTTGAAGCCATACTGGCTAAACAATTCTGCAGATGCACTAAGTATTTTTGTTAATGGTTCCATCTTCCTCCCCTTAAATCGACCGCAAAACTATGGAAACGTTTTTTATAAAAATAGTTTCCGGTGTATTTTATATCTCTATGCCCCTATCTAGGAAACTAATACACCTCACAACGCGCTGGTTTACATTTATCTCTGTATGCTTTTAACTTCTCAACATATCATCTTACTTTTACCCCATGGCTTTTCTTAAAGATTTTAAATCGTTTGCCCTGAAGGGAAACGTTATGGACCTGGCGGTAGGTGTGATCATCGGTGCCGCTTTTGGTAAGATCGTAACCGCGGTTGTAAGCGACCTGCTCATGCCCGTCATCGGCTATCTTACCCCATCAGGCACCAAATTCAACGACCTGTTTATCGTGCTCAAGGCCGGTAAGTCGGCAGCAACCGCATACCCCACGCTGGCTGCCGCTGCAGCAGACAGCGCCACGGTATTCGCGTACGGCGATTTCCTGCAAACCGTTTTAGACTTCTTTATAGTAGCTTTCTGTATTTTCCTCATTGTGAAGGGTTTTGAGCGCATGCGCCATAAAGAGACCACTGCGGCACCGCCCCCGCCTCCTACTCCTACCGAGGTGCTGCTTACGGAGATACGGGACGAGCTGAAAAAACGCCCTAATGTGTAACATCTACCAATTCAAGTTTTAACCAGCAACTTTGGCAACAGGCAACATATATGCTCAGCTTCGCGAACTGAAATCGCAGAAAAAAAGCGGTTTCGCAGTTCTTGCCGATCCGGATAAAATCGCTTCGGCAGATATGCAGTACCTGGCAAGACTTTGCAATGACGCAGGTGTTGACTACCTGTTCGTAGGCGGCAGCTTGCTTGTTACTGCTCAGATGGAACTTTGCATCCAGCGCTTTAAGACAGAGAGTGATATACCTGTGATCCTCTTCCCTGGAAGCCCGGCGCAGGTAACTCCCTACGCAGACGCGCTTTTGTACTTATCGCTCATTTCAGGCCGCAACCCGGAGCTCCTTATAGGACAGCACGTTACTTCCGCACCCATCGTCAGGGCCAGCGGGCTGGAAGTGATTTCTACAGGCTATATCATCATTGATGGGGGCGTACAAACCACGGTTTCGTACATGAGCAATGCAATGCCCATCCCTGCCGATAAACCGGATATTGCGCTGTGTACTGCATGGGCCGGTGAAATGCAGGGCAAGCATCTCATCTACCTTGACGCTGGCAGCGGAGCGCGCAGGCCGGTATCAGCCGAAATGATAACTACGGTGAGCAGTCACATAGATATCCCGCTGATCGTTGGGGGCGGCATTGTTTCGCCGGAAAAGGTTTACGAAAATTGCAAGGCTGGGGCGAACCTGATCGTGGTAGGCAACGCCATTGAGCGCGATCCGCTGCTGATAAGAGATATGGCACAGGCTGCAAAAGCGGCAGCAGGCAGTTTGCAGTAGGCGGGTTACTGTTTGCAGCCCGTAGTCAACAGTTAAAGCCTTCCTCCAAAAAAATAATCAATAAATTTGGCCCCATAATGTAATCTTATGAAATACTTACTGTTAACGATCACCATGCTGCTGTCGCTAAGCTCCTTTTGCCAGGAAAGGATATTTGCCGGAAGGGTACTGGACAAAGAAAAAAAGGACGGTATAGCCTATTGCATCGTAAAGGTCAAAGACCGCAACGAGGGGGTGTACACTGACGAGAATGGCAGGTTCTCCTTTACCGCCAACCCCGATTCGGTAAAAGCGTTTGTGATTTCCTCGCTCGGTTATGCGAAGAAAGAGATTCCCACTGCCGAGTTTGGAAAAGATTCACTGATAATAATGCTCCAGAAAGAAAGTACCAACCTCAAAGAAGTGGTGGTCACCGCTGAAACCGGCAAGGTGAGGCGCCGCTACCTGGGTAAAAAGAAACTACGCCACATATCGGACTGCTACCAGAAATATGGCGAGGAAGATGCCGTATTTCTTTATGCAGACAAGATCAATAAAAACATCCTGAAGGAAATATTTGTCTACATCACTAATGAGGGTGTACCGAATACTAAATTCCGCATTCACGTTTACGAAAAAGAACCGGGAACCAACCTGCCTGGAAAAGAGCTCACAGATAGCAACTTGATCGTGCACGCCAATACCGGCAATGAATGGGTGAAGGTGAACATAGCCAGCAAAAGGATATCAGTTTCAGGCGGTGTGTTTATTTCCGTGGAATGGATTGCAGGCCACGGTAATAATGAGCAAGCACTCGCCTCCCGGAAGCATACATCAGTAACCGATCATAACGGACAGGTATTGGGGCTGGCCCGCAATTACGGGGTTCCATTTATGTGCCACCGCAGCTCTTTTCATACCGAATGGCAAAGCAATATGGAGTATGGCTTTGACATCAGGTACTGTCCTATGATATACGGAACCTATACTTATCACAAACAATGAGCCCGACGAGCAGCTCTAACCTTTTTTGACTCTTTCAGTTAGATAAAATGCCATTCAATAGAATAACACGCGCCGATGTCTCCTTCTTCAAAACGGTCCTTGAAGAAAAATACGTTTTGGCTGATGAAGAGGCCCTTAACCGCTGCGCGAGTGATCAAACGGAAGACCTGCACTACCTGCCCGAAATAGTATTGCAACCCGGCAATACGGATGAGGTCAGTAAAATATTAAAGCACTGCAACGATAATAACCTACCGGTAACGGCCCGCGGCGCGGGAACCGGGCTTAGCGGCGGGGCCCTGCCGGTATTCGGCGGCATTTGCCTGGATATGAAGCGCTTCAACAAAATTCTGCATGTAGATAAGCGGAACTTCCAGGTTACTACCGAACCGGGTGTTATAACGCAGGAATTGCAGGAACACCTTAAAGCTGAGGGGCTTTTTTATCCGCCCGACCCCGCCAGTAAGGGCTCGTGCTTTATTGGTGGCAATGTATCAGAAAACAGCGGAGGCCCACGGGCGGTGAAGTATGGGGTAGTGAAAGATTATGTGCTGAACCTGGAGATAGTACTTGCCAATGGAGAAGTAATATGGACCGGCGCTAATGTGCTGAAGAACGCTACCGGCTATAACCTTACCCAACTTGTGGTGGGCAGTGAGGGCACGCTCGGCATCATTACCAAGATCGTACTGCGGCTCATACCAGCTGTTAAGCATGATCTCCTGCTGCTGGTGCCTTTTCGCTCAGCGGTAGAGGCTTGCGCAGCGGTGAATGCTATTTTCCTGGAAGGTTATACGCCCTCTGCACTGGAGTTTATGGAGCGGGATGCCCTGGAGTGGTCTATGAGGTATGTAAATTCAGCAGGCATCAAACTTCCCGCGGATATAGCCGCTCATTTGCTAATAGAAGTGGATGGCAACCATATGGAAGAGCTGTACCGCGATGCCGAAGCCATCTCTCAGATCGTGCAGCAATACGATATAGACGAAGTGCTGTTTGCGGACAGCTACGAGCAAAAGCAAATGCTCTGGACACTGCGCAGAAAAGTGGGAGAGGCCGTGAAAAGCAACTCGATATACAAAGAAGAAGATACAGTAGTGCCCCGGGCGGAACTACCTGAACTACTGAAGATCATAAAAGAACTGGGGGCAGAGTATGGCTTTAAATCGGTTTGTTATGGCCACGCGGGTGATGGCAACCTGCATGTGAACATTGTGAAGGGCGATATGAACGATGAAGACTGGAAAACAAAACTGCCCCTTGGTATCAGAAAGCTTTTTAAGGAAGTGGTGCGGATGGGTGGCACCCTATCCGGCGAGCATGGGATAGGGCTGGTACAAAAGGAATACATGGATATTGCCTTTAATGAGGTACAAATGAACCTGATGAGTCAGATAAAACAGGTATTCGACCCCCAAGGCATTCTTAACCCCGGTAAAATCCTAATGAATCTATAAAATAGGCCGAAAACGCGCACGGATATTAAATTATCCTAACTTCGTAAACGAAATTGGTGCTTTATGAAGAATATTGTTTTGGTTGTGCTCTTATGTGCCGGATTTACCTATGCCTCTGCCCAGGATGTTTATACCAGTTCTGGTAAGCCCGGTTATCAAAAAAATGTAAAGAAGAAGAAAAAAGGATATGACCCCGATAAACTGATATTGGGCGGTGGTATTACTCTGAATTTTGGAGATGGCTATTTTAGTGCTGGTCTCTCACCAATTATCGGCTATAGGATAACAGATCATTTTTCCGCAGGCATAGGCATAGGCTATCTTTATTCGCAGGTACCTGAATATGTGGACCCAATCAATCCTGATAAGGTGTCCTATTTCCGGGAAAATATTGTTTACCCGAGTATCTGGGCCCGTTATTTTGTATTCAGGAACTGGTATGTTTCTGCTTCCACCGAATATGACCTTATTTACCAAAAGGGGCCCGGTTACGACATCAATGGAAATCTCACAACACTATCGCAAAATCTAAACAATACATGCCTGTTCCTGGGTATTGGATATAGGTTAAGGCTGACTGGCAGAGCAAGCATCCTGGCCGAAATACAGTATGACGTACTGCAAGGTGTGAATAGCCCTTATTCCCCTGGATTTCCGACATTGGTACATGTAGGCTTTTGTGTAGGGCTTTAGAAAATAACAGATTCTTTCCAGACTTTGCCTTAATCCGGCAAAGTCTTTTTATTTTACAGCGTGAGCCCGGCAATACTGCTTTTTATAATCCTGCTTTATTTCTCCGTATTACTGGGGATAGCATTTTATACTTCGCGCCATTCCACTAATGAATCGTTTTTTATAGGCAACCGCAACAGCAAGTGGTGGCTCGTAGCATTCGGCATGATCGGCACCTCCCTTTCGGGCATGACCTTCATCTCCGTTCCGGGCAAAGTAGGTGGGAGTGGCTTCCAGTATTTCCAGGTAGTAGTAGGGTACTGGCTGGGGTATTTTGTTGTCGCCTTTATCCTGCTGCCTTTGTATTACAAGCTCAACCTCACCTCCATATACACCTATTTAGATAAGCGTTTTGGTAAAATACCTTACAAAACAGGAGCGCTGTTTTTCACTCTTTCCCGCACACTGGGCGCTACGCTAAGGCTATACCTCGTGATAAAAGTACTGGAGAAATTCATATTGCAGGATATGGGCATTCCATTTGAGCTTACGGCTGTGGTTATATTGGGGCTCATATTGCTATACACATTCAGGGGTGGCGTAAAAACTATAGTCTGGACAGATACTTTGCAGACCACATTTATGCTGCTGGCGCTGGTGATATGCGTGATCTACATCATGAACACCCTGCATCTCAATATGTCTTCGACCTGGGCAGCGATGCAACAAAAAGGGTACACCAAATTCCTGCAAATGGATGTGAACAGCCCTTCCTTTTTCCTGAAGCAAATACTGGGCGGCGCATTCATCACTATTGGAATGACCGGCCTGGACCAGGAAATGATGCAAAAGAACATCAGCGTGAGCAACCTTGGCGATTCTAAAAAGAATATGATCAGCTTTTGTTTTGTGCTGCTGCTGGCCAATTTTATTTTCCTGCTGCTGGGTGGCCTGCTCTATTTATATGCCGACGCCAAAGGGATAAACGCCGCGAAAGATGATCTCTTCCCGATGATCGCAGTAAAAAGTGGCCTGCCGTTTTATATTACGGTATGCTTTATCATCGGCCTTATCTCTGCTGTTTTCCCCAGTGCCGATGGTGCCCTTACCGCGCTTACATCTTCATTCTGCATAGATATTTTGGGCATCCGCAGGAAAGAAGGTATGACCGAACAGCAACAAAAGCGCACCCGGCTCATCGTGCATAATTCCTTTGCTATCGTGTTCCTTGCATTCGTCTTTATTTTCAGGGAGATAGATACGGGATCACTCATTGATACGCTGCTGGATGTTGCCGGGTACACTTACGGGCCGTTACTGGCACTGTTCGCGTTCGGTATTTTTACACGTCGCCGGCTGGTCAGTGAGTTGGTGCCGCTGGTATGTATAGCTGCCCCGGTTTGCTGTTATGTACTGAAACACAATGAAACAAAACTGCTGAATGGTTATATAATAGGCACTGAATTGCTGATTATTAACGCGGCCCTTACATTTTTACTGTTATTTTTATGTTCTAAAAAAGGCGGCACAATTACGGCCGCTACCGCCAGCAATGAAAGATAAACTGACAGAACTGAAAATGCGCGACTGGACCGAAACAAAGGCCCATTCCAGTTGGCAGATATTTAAGATAATGGCCGAATTCGTGCAGGGCTTTGAGACGCTTGCCAAGATAGGCCCCTGTATCTCCATATTCGGATCGGCACGCACCAAGCCCGGACACAAATATTATGAGCTGGCTGTGGACATAGCCCGCCGCCTGGCCGAGGAAGGTTTTGGTATCATTACCGGTGGCGGTCCCGGTATCATGGAGGCAGCTAATAAAGGCGCTAACATGGCTGCAGGGCGCTCTGTGGGCCTCAATATTGATCTGCCTTTTGAGCAAACCAGCAATCCGTTCATTGACCGGGACACCTTCATGAATTTCGATTACTTTTTTGTGCGCAAAGTTATGTTCACAAAGTACTCGCAGGGGTTTATCATGATGCCGGGTGGCTGGGGTACAATGGACGAATTTTTTGAAGTGGCTACACTGATACAAACCCGCAAGTTCACCCAGACACCAATGATCTGCATTGGCTCTACTTACTGGAATGGACTATTCCACTGGATGCGGGAGGCTATGTATGTAGGTGAGGGCAACATAAGCCCCGGCGACCTCGAGATGATCAAAGTATTTGATACGGCCGACGAGGTGGTGAGTTACATACGCGAGTTTTATACACATAATAAACTGCAGCCTAATTTCTAGTTGATATAGATTTTTTTTGGCTGGTGAATGAGACTGATGTTTATCCCTGCGGGTGGTAGAGACGCCATGCATGGCGTCTCTACGAAATACCGGGCAGCTGACAATGGACAATAATTATGAGGACACTTATTTCTAGGCAGTTAGATGATTATACGGAACAGCACACAAGTGCTGAGATGCCCGTTCTGGCAAGACTCAACCGGGAGACCAATCTGAAAAGAGGGGATGCCGTAATGCTGTCCGGTCATTTGCAGGGTAGCTTCTTGCAAATGATCAGCCACATGATACAGCCCAGGTGCATACTGGAAATTGGTACATTCACCGGCTACTCAGCTATATGCCTGGCGCAGGGGTTGCAGGAAGGCGGACGCTTGCATACGATCGAGATAGACGAAGAGCTGCACGATATGGCGGCTGCCTATGTTAGTGAGGCCGGCCTGAATGAAAAAATTATGCTACATACCGGCAGTGCTATTGATATTATTCCAAGCCTCGATGAATCGTTCGATATAGTATTTATTGATGCAGATAAGAGCAACTATGAGCGGTATTACGACCTGGTTTTCGATAAGGTACCTGTTGGCGGCTATATAATTGCGGACAATGTGCTGTACGACGGAGAAGTGGTGCTGCCAGAGGATCAACAAACAAAAAACGCGCGGGCGATAACCAGTTTCAACCGGAAAATAAAGGCTGACAAACGGATAGAACACGTGCTGGTGCCATTGAGAGATGGGATAATGGTAGCCCGGAAAATTCGGGACTAGCCGCTTTTAACTTAGATATAAGCATTGTTATTGTATTTTTGCCCGAAACCGGTAACGTTGATATTCAATAGACAAGTCTTGAAAAAAAAACGAATACTGTATTGCATGGCCTTACTGCTGTTTATGACGGCACGGGCGGGCGCGCAGGTCGGTTATACTGAGCGTGCAAAAAAGTATGTAAGTCAATACTCCCAGCTCGCAATAAATGAGCAAAGAAATTCAGGCGTACCTGCGGCTGTTACACTGGGTCAAGGCATATTGGAAACCGAGGCCGGTGCAAGCGAACTTATGACCCAGGCCAACAACCACTTTGGCATAAAATGCAAGAATGGCTGGAGCGGCGAAACCTTTCTTCACGACGACGACGCAAAACAGGAGTGCTTCAAGAAATACAAAAGCGCAGATGAATCCTACAGGGACCATTCCGACCTCCTGAAAAGAAATCCGCGTTACAATAGCTTATTTAATATTCCGATGAAGGATTATGCTTCATGGGCGTCTGGCCTGAGGAGATGCGGCTACGCCACCGATCCGCAATACGCTACCCGGCTTATAAAAATAATAGAAGACTTCGGACTGCAGGATTATACACTTTCCGGGATGGATAGCAGTAAGACGAAACTGGAATTACAGGTGGCGCAGCAACAGATCCCCACTTCAAAGCAACCGCTGATGGTGGACAAACTGGAAGACACCACAATATTTGTACTGGACAAAAAGGAGAAAGAGAAAGAAAAGGATGAAGAAGAAGAAGAGGTAGAAGAGGCCGCTACTCCACCGGTAGTGGTTCCGGCTACTACACAGCCCGTGGCTGTTGTGGAAACAGTGTCAAGTGTGCCGAAAGCGGCATCTACTCCCGATACGACCGTGGTAGCTGAGCCGGGCTCAATAAGAAGTATCGCTGACAGCGCGCGGAATGTCATCTTCCCTAAAGATACATTGTCAATTCCCACGCCTGCGCCAACTGTGAATGATACCACCGGTATGGTAAAGATACATGGGCTGAAAGCGTTTTATGCCCATAAAGATGAAATGCTGCTGCAGTATGCTATGCAGTATAATATCCGGTACCCTAAGCTGCTGGAAATAAACGACCTTGCTGATGGGCCTGTGCCTTGCAACAGCTATATATTCCTGGAGAAAAAGCCTGCTGCCGGCGTTAATGCCCGGCACATTGTAGGTGAAGGAGAGAGCCTGTGGCTGATAGCCCAGGAAGAGGCCATTCAATTAAAAAGGCTTACTGCATTGAACCTGATGAGCCCTGACGAAACCCCCGTGCCGGGCACAGTACTGCAATTGCAATTCCCATCCAGCAAAAAACCGGACGTGAAAGCGACTCCCACGGCGGCCCATAAAAGCAACGCGATAGTGCTGGCAAATAAGGAGGAAAAAAGCACCGTTACTCCGCAGGATACTGCTGATTACATTCCACTAAAAAATGTGCCGGACACTATTGGCCCGGCTGATGGCTTTATTCATAATTCAGACTCGGCGATAGCCACCGGTGATAATAAAACAAAAACCCAACGCGGGTCGAAGTCCCAACCGAAACAAAAAGCGGCAGCCCTGCCAATACCGGCTGCACCGCAGCCACTGCCGGAAAAATCTGATGCGGTGGTGATCATCACGCCAAATGCACCCGCCGACAAAAACGCGCCGACACAGTGGGTAACATCAGATACCGTAAAGAAAGAAACACCCCCTGTAACTACTGATGAAAATGGAGAAGACCCTAAGAAGCAGGAACTAGCTGGCCTTAAAGCTCAACTGGACAAAGTTGTATATGCTGACGACAGCAAACTGGTGGCAACGGTGCAGAGTGAGCAACAGGCGCAAAAAACTCCAGAAGAACCATCTGCAAAAGAGACAAAGTACTATATTGTTAAAAAAGGTGATACCGCTTTTTCGATAGCCAAAAAGAACAATATCACCGTAAGCCAGTTATTGAAGTGGAACGATATTGATGCCAGTGACGTAAAAACCGGCAAGAAATTAAAGGTTTCGAATTAATTATCGTTATATCAATAATAGTACGCGTGCAGCGACGCCATGCATGGGGTCTTTACGAAACACAGATACGCACCCTTAACTAATAAAACATGATCCAGGTCCACGATAAAACATTTGTTCCTTTTATTTCAAAGGAAGATATTCAGAAGCGGGTAAATGAGCTCGCAGCAACGATCAACGCCGAATATGCCGGAAAAAAACCGTTGTTAATAGGCATACTCAATGGTTCGTTCATCTTCGCCGCCGATCTGTTCCGCGGGCTTACCATAGATGCAGAAATATCTTTCATTAAGCTCGTGTCGTACAAGGGCACATCCTCTACCGGCAATGTGGTAACAGCTATAGGCATGGAAGAAGATCTGCACGGGCGACATATAATCATCGTAGAAGATATTATAGACACTGGGAAAACGCTTAGCGCGTTCCTTCCCGAAATCCATCATCGCCAGTCGGCATCTGTAAAGATCGCTACCTTTCTTTCCAAACCAGACGCTCTGAAGTACGATGTAAAAGCCGACTTTAACGCGTTTAATATTGAGAATAAATTCGTCGTAGGTTATGGTTTAGATTACGACGGTCTTGGAAGGAATTTACCGGATCTGTATATTTTAAAAGAGTAGTTTGCGTTTTAATAGAATATGCTCCCCGACATTTCCTCCTTTATCAATCCACCAGCCTTTGCTTTTTCAAATAGCGTGGTAATGGCGCTTCTGCCTTTTTCACCAAGGTCTGTAGTGTAGTCATTCACGTAGAGATGTATGTGCTGGCGCATCACGTCTTCCTCCATTTCCTGCGCGTTATTTGTAATAAATGAGGTCAATTCGGGGTAGCGTTTCCATGACCAGGCGAGGCTTTCTTTAAGTATATTGTCTACGGTTGCACATAATTCTTTGCCAAAGCTACGGCGCATCACAATGCCGCCAAGCGGTATGGCGGCCTGGGTTGTTTGCTCCCACCAGTCGCCGAGGTCTATGAGCTTCCTGAGGCCCTTACTTTGATAGGTAAACCTCCCTTCATGGATAATGAGGCCGGCATCATATTCGCCGCTTAATACCGCAGCTTCAATATCACTAAACACCATTTCCGTCTTGTTCTTAGCGTTGGGAAATGCTAAAGAGAGCAAGAGGTTGGCGGTAGTATTAAATCCCGGGATCGCTATTTTAAACCCATTGATACCAGAAAGGTCAAGCGGCTTTTTTGATACCAGCAACGGCCCCACGCCCTCACCAAGCGCGCTGCCGCTGTGGAGCAGTGCATATTGGTTTACGGTATGCAGGAAGGTATTGTAGCTAAGCTTGGTGATGTCCAGTTTGCCTTGTTCCGCCCAGTGGTTAAGCGTGGCTACATCTTCCATTACGTAGTCGAAAGTAATGCCTTTGGTATCTATATGGCCATTGACCATAGCATCAAAAATAAAGGTGTCGTTTGGGCAAGGGCTAAAACCGAGAGAAAGCTTCATTAATAAGTCAAAAGTGAAAAGTGAAAACCAACTTAAGTTTGGCAAAGGTAGGTGTCCTTAATAAGCCAGTGCGTTTATAAAATCTATAAGCCATTTGTTTAAGTTGATAATGGCATCTTTCATTTGCCACTGGCTCTTATCGCGCGGAGTAACATAGTTTGATATGGCCCGCACCTGGGCGAAAGCCACTTTTTCGCGCAGGCATACATAATGCAGCGCTACACCCTCCATGCTTTCTATATCGCAGTGGAATTTTTCCTTTCGTTGAGCCACCGTGCGCTCATTGCCGCTCACTGTATTTACAGTGAGGCCGGTTACCTGGGGCAACTTTATTCGGTTATGAACCGGCAGCAGCGGCGTGAGCAGCTTACCATTAATAAATGGAGTTACGTTGGGATTAATAAATCCCATTTCGAAAATATCGAGGTAGCTGCCATTGTCTTCAGCGCCTAGGTCGCCGTATTGGTCGCTGGTCACAAATACCACATCACCAGGCTTGAGGCTGCTTACATAGCTGCCGGCCACACCCACCTGAAGCACCAGGTCGTATCTGCTGGTAGATAGATGTTTGGCGAGCTCGTACGTGGTGTTGAGCATGCCCACACCGGTAATGATCACACCGCCGGTGATCGTTCCCGGAAGTGATGCCGTCTGGAAATAAGCATTAAGTGGCGCTATTTCGGCATCTGTGGCCGCTGCGATCAGTATATTCATATGTATATCAGCGAAGTTAAGAAAGTAACCGATTTTACAGAAAACCCAGATCAGGCATTATTTCCCCCAAGTTCCCTAATTTTGCAACCTAAATAAAAAAAATGGTATACCTCACTCGCGTAGAGCATTTTAATGCAGCGCATAAACTGGAGAACAAGAGTTGGAGCGATGAAGAGAACAAAGAGGTTTTCGGAAAATGTGCCAATGAAAACTGGCATGGGCATAACTACGAGCTGCACGTGACCATTAAGGGCACACCGCATCCCGAAACAGGATTTATCTACAACGCCAAAACGCTGGGCGAACTGATACGTGATGTAATAGTGGAGAAAGTAGACCACCGCAACCTAAACCTGGACGTGGACTTCATGAAAGGTAAGTTTACCAGCGCCGAGAATTTTGCTATGGGCATTTGGGACCAGTTGAAGCCACACATTGAGCAGGGCGGCAGCGTAAAACTGCACTCCGTGAAACTGATAGAAACGCCTAAAATCTATGTAGAATACTTCGGGTGATAAATCATGCACTTGGTTTAACTTAGTTTTTGAATGAACTTTTAACTTTTGATTTTTGACTTTTAATTTAACCAAGTGGCGTATCATAAGAAGGAATATTACGACGAAGAGGTAACAGGAAGTCTCAAAGAGCACTATCGCGGTGTATTGGAGGCAGTAGGCGAAGACCCCGACAGGGAAGGGCTGCTGAAAACACCTGAGCGCGTAGCCAAAGCCATGCAGTTCATTACACAGGGCTATACCATGGATGCTGCGCAGATACTTAAGTCTGCTATGTTTCATGAATCCTATAGCGAGATGGTGCTGGTGAAGAACATCGAGCTGTATTCGCTGTGCGAGCACCATATGCTGCCCTTTTTCGGCAAGGCACATGTTGCCTATATACCCAATGGCGTGATCACAGGTCTGAGCAAGATAGCCCATGTGGTAGAGTGCTTTTCGCGCAGGCTGCAGGTACAGGAGCGCATGACGCACCAGATACTGGATGTGATACAGGAAACGCTGAACCCCCTGGGCGTAGGCGTAGTAATTGAGGCCCAGCACCTGTGTATGATGATGCGCGGTGTACAAAAACAAAACAGTATCACCACCACATCTGCTTTCAGCGGCCAGTTCATGAAAAACGAGACCCGCTCTGAATTTTTGAAGCTCATATCGCACGATCTGAAATAAAACATAAATGTAGAAAATGGCTTTAGCGAATATTTTTGATCAGAAAGTTGCCGAGGGCGTTATTGAACGCATCAATAAGCTTACACCTGGCACACAACCCAAATGGGGTAAGATGAACGTGGGCCAGATGCTGGCACACTGCTGCGTGACCTACGAAATGGTCTATGACAGCAAGCATGCTGCGCCCAAGGGGCTAATGAAGCTGGTGCTGAAAGCATTTATCAAGAACGTGGTGGTAGGCGAAAAACCGTATAAGCACAATAGCCGCACTGCTCCCGCCTTCCTGATAACTACTGAAAAGGAGTTTAATACAGAGAAAGAACGGCTCATCAATTACATTAAAAAAACGCAGCAGCTTGGCGAAAGCCACTTTGATAACAAGGAGTCGCTGTCGTTTGGCAAACTAACAAAGACGGAATGGAACAATATGTTTTACAAACATCTTGACCACCATCTATCGCAATTTGGTGTATAACATTCATTGGCCAAACAATAGATTTGCCCTAAACATTTTTTACTGCTATATTTGCAGCCCCTTTATAAAGGAAACCAATTGGTTTTCGGGAAGTAGCGCAGCCCGGTAGCGTACATGGCTGGGGGTCATGTGGTCGCAGGTTCGAATCCTGTCTTCCCGACTAAGTAGCTGATAATCAATGTGTTATCAGCTATTTTTATGCCCTATAGTGTCACCATCACTCCATTTGTGTCACCATGCCGAGGCATTTTGTGTCACCATCAAATTCCCATTTCTTAACCACTTAAAAGTCTGACATGAAGAGTGATAGATACTTTTCTATCAAGCTATTCCTACGCCATGAACGAAGGAATAGTGATGGTAAAGCTATTATATACGCTCGTATAAGGCTTGACCGTAACAAGATAGAACTTTCAACAAACAAGAGCGTGAAGCCCATACATTGGGATGATACCCGGGGTATCGCAATCAAAACAACAGAGGCAAGTATCATAAACAAACACTTGGAGGCCTTAAAGAATAAGATAAATAGCTCCTACTCTCAGCTATACATCGCACAGCAAGAGATTACATTGGAGGCTATTAAGGCGCTTGTAACGGGGCAACCTGCCACACCACAACATACCCTTCTATCAGTAGCTAAGGAACATAATGACCACTTCAAAAGCATGTTGGGCATAAAGTATAGCCCTGGGAGCTACAAGAACTACAAGACCACGCTTAAGTATCTCACCGAGTTTATCCCTTTGTACAGTGGTAAGGCTGATCTAACCCTGGGAGCTGTTAACTATAAGCTCTGTGAAGCATTCTTTACCTACCTGACCACAAAGAAGGACTGTCATACCAACGGAGCAAACAAGCAGCTACAACGTCTTAAGAGGCTCATCAACTATGCCATCAAGCTGGGTTACGTACAAACTAACCCGATGGCAAGCTATACCCTCGAGTTTGACCCGGTGAGTAAGGTGGCTCTTACCATTCCTGAGATTGAGAAGTTGCGCAAACTGGACCTTCAACGGCAGACATTGGAGCATGTGCGTGATGTGTTTCTCATGCAGTGCTATACGGGGTTATCATACAGTGATATAAAACTGTTGGCTCAACGACATCTGTCCTTAGCAGAGAATGGAACATACTGGATACACATGGCCCGTCAGAAAACTAAGGTAGCCTTTGCCATCCCATTGTTACAACCAGCGTTACTGATACTACAAAAGTATGCTCCGGCAAGTAAGGATGATCTACCTCTATTCCCCGTGCTGTCCAATCAAAAGATGAATGATAACCTTAAGCTGATACAGGAGCTTGCAGGTATATCTAAAAACCTCACCACGCATCTTGCCCGGCATACATTCGCCACAACTATTACCCTGAGCAACGGGGTTCCCATAGAGACAGTATCTCGTATGTTAGGGCATACCAAGCTATCCACGACCCAGATATACGCCAAGGTGTTAGAAGTCAAGATTGGCGAGGACATGCTGCTGCTCAGTGCGAAGTTGAAGGGTAAGGAAGGTAACCTTGATACCCCGGAACATACATAACCTATACCCTATCGCTATTTCGTCACCACTAAACCTAACATATGAAGCACCTGAACATGGCCTGGGTACTCCTTGTAAAGCTGATTATGGTTGTGCTGGGCGTTGTATTTATCATCGGACTGTTAGAATTCCTGAGAGACCTGCTACAGCGCATACTCTGACACTATCAGTCAAGCGTGAAATCCATTAAGTCCCTGGGCTTCACTTTAAGAACCCGGGCAATCAAACAGATGTGGGAGAGGCTGGTGTTAATAGCGCCAGTCTCAATCCTGCTTATCTGGGATGGTGGCAGATCGCACTCATTGGCAAGCCGTTCCTGAGTATAGCCCTTCTTAAGCCTAACCTCTCGCAGCTTAGCACCGAATGCCATTACACCTAGTTCATCCCTATAGTAGGTTGCTTTGCTCACACGTCAAAGTGAATACATAAGAGGACCTCACACCATAGCAAATTTGCTATGTTATAAAGTATCTTTACTACCTTCACATTCAAAACAATCATACAATGAACAAAAAATTAATTATCGGTTTGATGCTATTGCTATTCTCATTCCAATCGGGTGCACAGCTAAGAAACTGGCACATGAGTGAGAGGTTCACCGGCAGTGGCAAATATGACTTTGACCTTGGAAGGATAATAGGCCAGCCAATGGACTGTAACGTTACAATCTTAGTAGATATTGATGAGGATGGCACCGGAAGGTTGATTACTTATATAGGCGACCACAAGACCATCTTCTCTATAACAAGTGCCACCTCATTCAACATGGATTTAGATAACCCTTCAACCCATCTCAAATGTGCCAATCGTGAGGGCGGGGCATTTCGAGCAGGTATCCAAATGGCCAAGAATAAAAATGGTACTTACTATGTCTCACAGATATGGTTAACTCAGCAAGACCGTACCGCAATGCTATTCTTCAATTAAAGCCGCCTTACTGAGCAAGCACATGAAAAAACTACTAACCATAGTACTCGTAGTGTTGGTTGTCATAGTCATTGGGGAGACAACCACATCAGTTGAACATAGTGTAGGACGGACGGCATTTCAATGGATGATAGTCGTTGCACTTCTAATATATACTGCCAGTAGAAAATAAATAACCTTGTTCATGCCTGTTTACTTATCCCTTGGGGTTGTAAGAAACTGCCGCCAGAGGGTAAGGAGGGTAACCTTAGTTTGTTACATTCGCATAAACATAAGGCTATGACACATCTACACCCTCTTAGCTTCTTTATCGACTTCATTGAGCGGAGACGTTTAGGTACGATAAGAACAGAATTCTTTAACGAAGCTTATACAAGCACGACTGAGGTAACTCATGACTTTAAGGATGAATGGAGAACCGAGTTTGAGATGGCCTCGGGGGGATTAGACGGCATTCCATACAAGCTATATTTCAAGGAATACCTCACCAATGTGTTTGATGGCGAACGATCGTTAGCAATACAGCATTTAGACTTTCAATTGACGCATGAGGCTGACACAAAGAGAGCCCATACCGCATTAAGTGTTTACGCCTCCAACTTAGACGTATTAATATCTAAGATTGCCAAAGACCCCTCGTATAAACGGTATCCTATGATATTAGAGGGATACAAGCAACTACAGGAACACCTATATATGCAAGCGCAGTCTCTTGGGTTAATGATTGGAAAGTCTGCATTGAAGACGAACAAGAAGGGGACCAATTTTAAGCTTAAGTGGACCGATACGCTTAAGACGCTTACCCAACTCTTCCATTATCTGTATTATGAGAACAGGAACAACGGTGAGCCTTTCATTGTTGCGAAAAGCAAGGGCGACATGGTCTCGTTCATACACAAGAACTTTGTTGGCAAAGATGGCGAACCTTATGAGCCCGGGTCAATAGAAGATGGATTGAAGCCACGAAGTATTAGGCGAAGGGGTAAGGAAAGTGACGCTTTGGATATAGATAGCATCTTCAAGACTAAGATTACCAAAGCTCCCAGGGGGACACGGTAGGTACAGGGGGACAAGCGTATGTCATAGAGCTTTGTGGAAACAAAACACAAAGACTATGACAGAGACAATGCTTACCCGGGATGGCATTGAAGCCTACCTCCAAACAGAGTATGAGTTCAGAAAGAACATTGTAACCAGCAAGCCTGAGTATAGGTTCAACCAAACGCACCATCCCTTCCGGCCATTGGAGGATTATACCCTTAACTCCATACGTAGACAGTTAAGAGCTGACGGGCATAAGATCAGTAAGGCAGAGTTGAGCGGCCTTATTAACTCAGACTTCACACCCAGGGTTGATGTAATACGAGACTACTTTACCCATTTGCCTGTACTCACGGAAGATACAGACTATATAGATCTGCTTGCTGACACAGTAACGACCACCAACCAGCCATTATGGAAGAAGTGCTTTAAGAAATGGATTGTTGCTGCCGTGGCATGCGGGGTCAATCCAGACATAGTGAACCACCAGGTATTAGTTCTTGTCGGAGCCCAGGGCGTAGGAAAAACAACCTGGCTTGAAAAACTACTACCGCCTGAGTTGAAAGGGTATATGTACTCCGGCAACATTAACCCTAACAACAAGGATACTCTTACCACCCTCTCCGAGAATCTGTTTATCAACCTTGATGAGTTGGGTGGATTCAGACGGAATGACATTGACAGCCTCAAAGAGCTAATCACCAAATCTACCATTCACGTCAGGAGGGCGTATGCGGTGTACTCGGAAAACTATACCCGCCGGGCCTCATTTATGGGGTCAGTAAACCACTTTCAGTTCCTATCGGATGATTCTGGTAACAGGAGATTCCTACCCTTTACAGTAACTGACATCAACTACAGACATGGTATTGAACTTAGTAAAGTGTATTCGCAGGCATACGCCCTTTACACATCCGGAAGCCTTGAATATTGGTTCAACCATGATGAGATAGCGGAGTTGCAGGAGCATATGGAGCAGTACGTTGATACCTCTGTAGAACAGCAACTCATTGAAAAGTGGTTGGAGGTGGCGAAAGAGGAAGATGGGGCTTTAGTTTCGACAACCACTGAGATCGCCCAGTACTTTAAGGAAAATGATGGTTTGCCATTGAACAACGCCACAGTACAAAAGATTGGAGCTAAGTTAAGGTTGCTGGGGTTCAAAAGAGTGAAGCATCAGGGCGTATACAAGTACGCCGTTAAGATTAAGGCTAACGAAACGCTAACCAATAAACATTGAGTTATGGCACTCTACATACCAAACAACCTACAGATTGATGAGATGGTTGCAACTTACCCACCGGGCATTCCCTCGTTCAACAAAGAGAAGCTGTTGTTCATTGTACATAGTATCATCATTGGTAAACTAAACGGGAGGAGAATATTCGGTGATGGGTAGATTTTCCACATGGCATAATTTTCAGCTTTACTTAATATCCATGAGTTAGAAAGCGTCCCGACCTTGTAAGTCTCTACATTCGCTATGTAGTTATTTACCCAATCGTTAGCCTCTTGGTGCGTTGTGAACGGAAAACCTGACCTATGTTTAAGTAGTGCTTCTCTTGTTTCATCAGGTATAGTTCCCTCATACTCATCTGTATACTTATCAAGCCTTTTAAAGAAGAGCCCTTTTGTAAGTAGCAGGGAGTAAAAAGAAGCAAAGTCCATGTACCGCCATATAGTTTCTGTGTTATCTATAGATGGACCTGTAGGAATATCGAGTATCATAGTTGGCGTATGTGTTGCACTAAGGAGGAATAAAAATTGTCTTTTCCTCAATTAAATAAACTTCTTTACCTTGGTGTAAAATAGCTAGGATGAAACTGCATCTCAACTTACTGCTCGCTACATTGCTTTTCTTGAGCTGCGGTAATATTTACGCACAAACTGAGGACAGAAACGCTATTGACTCATTACTGGATGAAGTGAAGAAACCCAAGGCCAGTAGTGCAGCCAAAGCGGTATTGTACGAGAACCTTGGCTTCACCTACGATTTCAACAAAAAGTATGATACTGCTTCTGTTTATTTCCTGAAAGCATCTGATCTGTATAGTGAGGTGGGAGATAAAAACAGTGTCTGGAGGATGGCGGAAATGAAGAAGCAAATGGACTACGCCATCCAGGACGATTCGAATAAGAAGCTGGTATTAATGGCAATCGGTGTAGAAGTATTAGTGTTTTTTGTGGTGATCTCCCTTCTTATGAGTAAAAGCAAGAAGCAGAAAGACTCAAACAAAATGCTGGTGGGTGAAAAGAAAAAAGCCGAGGAGCTGTTACTCAACATCCTTCCGGAGAAAGTAGCTATCGAGATCCAGGAAAAAGGGATCACTGTGGCGCAGCAGTTCAATAATGTTTCCGTGATCTTTACCGATTTTGTCAGTTTCACCAAAGTAGCCGAACGTTTTTCGCCCGCGCAGCTGGTGGGTGAAATGCACGCCTGTTTCAAAGCGTTTGATGAGGTACTGGAGAAATGCAATATCGAGAAAATAAAAACCGTTGGTGATGCTTACCTGGCCGTATCCGGCTTGCCAACACCCAACAGGAACCATGCGGTGGATGCCGTAACTTTTGCCCTGCTCATGCGCAATTTCATGCTGCACCGCAAGTTCCAGATGGGCGACGCGACTTTTGAAATGCGAATAGGCGTACATACCGGCAGCGTTATTGCCGGTATAGTAGGGGTAAAGAAATTTGCCTATGATATCTGGGGCGACACAGTAAATACAGCAGCCCGTATGGAGCAGAACAGTGAGCCGGGAAAGATAACCATCTCAGAGTCCACGTACCAGCTGGTGAAGGACAAATTTGAATGTGAATACCGCGGTGAAGTGGATGCAAAAAACAAAGGCAAGCTGAAAATGTATTTTGTACTTGGACCAAAAGAACCCGGTTCAGAAGAAGCGAAGATCCGCCCTGATGCCAATCGCAGGGCCTTTTAATCTTCCTCCATTTATTGCCTTTTCAATTCTACCAGAAGCTGCAGCCTTCGAATCCTTGCCGAAGGAACAATTGATACCTGCTTTCTTTGCGTCGCCTGAATTTGTAGCGAAACAATCGCTATGTTAATTATTCGGATTTATTTATCCTGCGGATAAGGGTGCTGATTAATTCCTTACTTTTACAGTTGCAAAAAAACGACTATGTCTGGTGATTCTTCTCTCATTTTATCGCTTAAAAGTTTGCTCGGAAGAACCAGGCATTTGACGGTGGTTTTATTTTTGTGCCTTATATCTAACGCTGTTTTCGGCCAGGCAGATACCATACCCTCGCGAGATAACAACATGGCCATGGGCAACCCCAGCGGGGCCGTGACTGCAACAACAGATTCTAACAACTACCTGCTGGTGAAGTCGCAATATGTATTGTCTTACAATAACTCAAAGGGCATGGCCAATTGGGTTAGCTGGCACCTAAGCTCGGCGTGGAAGGGCTCAGCGGCCCGCTGCAATTGTTTTACGACCGATGCAACGTTACCTGCAGGTTATTTTATGGCGTCTACTTCCAATTATACCGGCACGGGTTTTGACCGCGGCCACCTTTGTCCATCAGATGACAGGGACGGGAGTGACACAGACAATGCCGCTACCTTCAAGATGTCGAATATATCCCCGCAGGCGCCGGTGCTGAATGAGCAAACGTGGGGCGACCTTGAAAACTACTGCCGCAGCCTGCTCAACCAGGGAAAGGAAATGTACATAATAGCGGGAGGATATGGAAGCGGCGGAAGCGGCAGCATGAGCGGAACTACTACCAGTATAGCAAGTGGTGGAATTAACGTGCCCGCCTATTTCTGGAAGATAGTCGTGGTGCTGGATGTAGACACTAATGACGTAGCGCGCGTAAATACATCGACTCGGGTGATAACCGTTCTAATGCCCAATAACCAAACTGTAAACAGTCATCCGTGGGACTACTACAGGGTATCTGTGGACAGTATACAAACCCTTACCGGATACAATTTCTTATCTAATGTGGACACTACCATCCAGGAAGTGATAGAAGCGAGAGTAGATAATGGACCGTCTTCGTTGATAGCCTGGGATTTTACAGGAGCAAACAGCGTGACTGCATGGGCGGCAACATCTGTGGATAACAACCTGGATACCTCCGGCAGTATAGAGAACATAACCCGCGGTAGTGGAGCAGCACCAAGTTCCGCCGCGAACTCATTTCGAACCACAGGTTTTAGGAATGATGGAATTTCCACTGCTAACACCGACTATTACCAGGTAAAGATGAGGCCAAAAGCAGGATATACCTTATCGCTCACTTCTATAGATGCCACATTTGCCGGCACCGGCACTTATTGCGCTTCCCCCGGCGTATCTCAGCAGTTTGCCTACAGCACAGATGGCAGCACATTTATACTGATAGGTACGCCTTATGTTACGATTGGCTCTCCCGGCACTATGAACACAATAGATATTTCAGGTATCAGCGCACTTCAGAACATACCTTCTTCCCAAACTATATATTTCAGATACTTCGCCAGCGGACAGACCAGCACAGGCGGATGGGGTTTTTATTCATCCGACACCGGCCTTAATGGATTGTCTATAAACGGGAATTTAACACCCTCAAGCGTTATTACTGGCCCAGCTTCGGTATGTGTTGGCGCTACCACAACTCTTTCTGATGCGAGTACAGGTGGTACATGGAACAGCGGCGCTACAGGCATTGCAACGGTTGGCCCCTCAACCGGAGTCGTCACTGGCGTCGCATCCGGCACCGCAACTATCTCGTACACAGTTTCCGGCAGCACAGTTACAACAATAGTCACTGTCAATCCGCCAGCTACAGTGGGGGCCGTCAGCGGACCGTCAGCAGTATGTGTGGGCAGCAATATCACGCTTACAGATGCTGTTTCCGGAGGTGTGTGGAGCGCTGGGGCAACAGGTGCCACAATAGTTGGCAGCACCGGCATGGTCACGGGTGTAACTGCCGGCACTGATGTCATTTCGTATACGGTAACAGGGGGATCAGGCTGCGCTAATACGGCTGTGACTATTGTGACAGTGATACCAACACCGGCCAGCATAAATGGAGCTACATCTCTATGCACTGGCACCAGCATTACCCTCACGGACAACATAAGTGGGGGCACCTGGAGCAGCACCAACCCTGCAACCGAGAGCGTTGACCCGTTGACTGGCACAGTAAATGGCCTGGCCGCCGGAACGAACATTATAAGTTATAGTACGGGCTGTGGTACGCCAGCTACTTATACAGTGACGGCAGTACCCCCGGTGGCGCCTATCAGCGGTGCAACAACGGTATGCCAGGGATCAACAACGCAATTAACAGACGCTGTACCGGGTGGAACATGGACCAGTTTAAACCCCTCAATAGGTACGGTTGATGGCACTGGCATGGTAACAGCAACCGGAAGCGGGTCCCTGGGATTGAGCTATTACGATGGCTGCGGCGCGCCGCTTACAGTAACCGTGAATGCCGTGCCGATAACACTTGCGATCACCAGGGCCAATTCGATGTGTGCCGGAGGACTGGACACACTCGCAGATGCTGCGCCGGGAGGTACCTGGTCGGGTAGCGTGCCGGGAATGGGTACCATAAATCCGGTGTCGGGTATCCTTACAGCGGGGACCGGCAGTGCAGGCACCATCACGATCAGTTACAGTACGGGCTGCGGCGACACTGCGACATACGTTGTCACCGTGAATCCACTGCCCAATGCCGGCACTATTGCCGGCCCCGGAACAGTTTGCGCAGGGTCTTCAATAAACCTTACCGACATAACGGGAATTGGCACATGGAGCAGTAGCATTCCATCTGTCGCATCTATTGGTAGCAGCAGCGGCGTGTTAAATGGCATCACTACCGGTACGTCTGTTATTTCTTACACGGTAGCCAATTTCTGCGGTACCGCCAGGGCTACAACGGTGGTAACGGTCACCTCGGTTTCCGCAGGTACGATCTCCGGCCCGGCAATCGTAAACGTCGGATCGAATATTACTTTGTCCGATCCCATCGTCGGTGGCACATGGACCGCCAGTAATTCAAACGCAACTGTTTCCGGTGGCCTTGTTACCGGATCTAATGCCGGCACCGTTACCATTTCTTATTCGGTAAGCACTAGTTGTGGTACTGCCAGTGCTACTAAAGTCGTCACAGTGAACGCTTCTTCGGTTGCCCCGATCATGGGCACGGCAAACGTCTGTATCGGCGCTACAACAGCGTTAACTGATGCTACTGCTGGCGGCGCATGGAGCAGCAGTAATACTTTGGTAGCAACCGTTGCCACCTCCGGCGTAGTGACCGGGGCAGCAGCCGGCACTGCCAGAATATCGTATACAATATCCGGTGTGTCGTCAACCATCATTGTTACGGTAAATGCGGGCCCTTCCGGTATTGGCGGCGCGAGTGCCGTTTGCGTAGGGTCTTCGGTTTCTGTTAGCGACTTTACTGGCGGCGGCACCTGGAGCAGTACTGCATTTGCATCTGTAGTCGGTACCGGATCTGCGACAGGCCTTGTTACAGGGGTATCCGCCGGAACAGCTATCATTACTTATGCGCTTTCCTCAGGTTGTTACCGTACTTACTCCATAAACGTAAATGCAGTGCCCGCTCCCATATCAGGGGCGACTACAGTCTGTGCCGCTGGAACGTCTTTCTTTTCCGATGCTACCTCCGGCAGTGTTTCGTGGACGAGCAGCAACACCAGCGTAGCTACGATCAGTTACTCCGGGACTATGCTTGCGATGGCAACGGGCACGACTACAATAACCTACCTGATTACAGACGGATGTATCGCCACTGTTGTCGTAACCGTAAATACCCCGCCATCTGCAATTGCTGGTAATACTCCTGTGTGTCAATCCGGCACCATTGGGCTTAGCGATGGCATAACAGGCGGTGCATGGACCAGCGGCAACCCTGCGAAAGCCATTGTTGGATCGGCCACGGGTATTGTAACAGGCGTAAGCGGCGGCACTGCTGTCATCACCTATTCCACTGGTGGTCCAGGCTGTAGCGTGGTAACGATAGTAACAGTGAACCCATTGCCAAATGCAGGCACGATATCGGGTGCGTCGACAGTCTGCACTGGATCATCTGTCACACTCAGCGATATTGCCACCGGCGGCGTATGGAGCTCCGGCGCAACCGGCGTGGCTACAGTGACTGCAACCGGTGTGGTGACCGGCGTGTCCCCCGGCTCAGCAACTATAAGGTATACGGTAACCAACAGTTGTGCGACGCAAGTTGCTACGCTAACAATGACGGTGATCCCAGCCACAACCGTGACCCCAATAACAGGAGTCACAACTGTCTGCACCGGTGCTACGACCAACCTCAGCGACGCTACACCCAGCGGCAACTGGAGCAGCAGCGCTGCAACTGTGGCCACAATCAGCACTGCGGGCACAGTAACAGGGGTGGCGACCGGCACCACTATGGTCTCTTACTCTATTCCCGGTAGCTGCGGCGCCGCGATCGCTACAACGATCGTAACGGTAACCGGGGTGTCAGCCGGCACCATATCGGGTGTATCGGCCGTGTATGACGGATCAGCTATTACGTTGTCTGATGTAGTAAGTGGTGGTGTTTGGACGGCCAGTAATTCCAATGTCACAGTTTCCAGCGGGCTCGTAACGGGTGTCAATGCGGGAACCGTAACTATTTCCTATTCCGTGACCAATGGCTGTGGCACGGCTACTGCAACGCACATGGTTACGGTAAACCCATCTGTTGTTGCACCGATCACGGGTGTCGCAGACGTTTGCATAGGCCTTACCACCGCGCTTACTGATGTCACCCCGGGAGGCACGTGGCACAGCAGCAATGTTCTGGTAGCTACCGTAAGCGCATCTGGTGTAGTAACCGGTGTGGTGGCAGGTACAGCAATGGTCTCGTATACCGTTTCGGGAGTGCCAGCAACAGTGGTTGTAACTATTAATGCGATTCCGTCCGGCATAGGTGGCGCTTCTTCCGTTTGTGTAGGGTCGTCAATAAGTGTGAGTGACTTTACTGGCGGTGGCACCTGGAGCAGCACTGCCAGGGCATCGGTGGTCTCCACAGGTACTGCCAGCGCTCTTGTCACCGGCCTTTCTTCCGGCACCGCAACGATAACTTATTCATTGGGAAGCGGTTGCTACAAAACTTTCCTGATAACTGTGAGCGCCGATCCTGCGCCTATTGCAGGTACGTTGACTGTTTGTGCAGGTGGCAATAAAACATTCTTATCTGATGCAGTCACTCCGGCTGTAACGTGGACCAGTGGAACAACATCGGTCGCCACTGTCTCGGCTTCTGGTGCAGTCACCGGCATCAACCCGGGTACTACTATTATTACCTACACTATAAGCGGCGGGTGCAGGGTAACCGCGATAGTCACAGTAAATCCACTACCGGTTGTTGCCGCGATATCGGGTGCGTCAACCGTTTCGCATGCTGGGCCGCCCATAACGCTATCCGACGTTACAATCGGTGGTGTTTGGAGCAGCACGGCCCCCGCCGTGGCCACCATAGGTTCGTCAACCGGGGTTGTAACCGCCGTAGCCTCATCAGGCAATACTACCATAAGCTATACGGTTAGCCTTTCCGGCTGCACGGCGGCTGCGACTAAGGTGCTTACTGCGAGTTCCGCGCCGCATAGCCACGCTGGTAATCCGGTGGCAATAATTGCCGGAACAACCGTGAGCCTTACCGATAATTTCGCCGGCGGCGTTTGGGGCACCAGCGACAGCACCGTAGCCACCGTTGACAGTGATGGCCTGGTCTTTGGTGTAGCAGCAGGGTTTACTGATATCATGCATACCGCCAGCGACGCTAATGGTGAATGGAACACAACCATAACGCGCGTGACCGTTACCGCCCTAACAGGTGACATTCGTATGCTCCCCAACCCCAACAACGGTACCTTTACTATAGCAGGTAAGCGTTCAGCTACTGCAGGAGACGAAATTGCCGTGCAAATAACAACCATGACTGGCCGGGAGGTATATAAACAAGTAATAATCGCCCGGGGAGGTCTCATCAACGAGCAGGTAAAGCTGAGCAGCGCGTTAGCAAACGGTTTGTATCTGCTGAATGTAAAAGCCGGTAAAGAAAACAATGTTTTGCATTTTGTGATAGAGAAATAGCGTTTACAGGACTCATTATAACAGGCCGGCAGAAATGTCGGCTTTTTTTCATCTGTATGTCAGGGCTTTATTACATCCAATAATAATCTTTTGATAACATAGAATAAAAAATAAACCGGCAGAGCCCGTTAATTTTACGATTGGAAACGTGGGGCTAAATGAAAAATCATAAGATAAAAATAAGCAGCAATAAGCACCTGGAGGTAGCGTCAAACGATACAGGTATGGTACCGGAAAAAAAGCATTCCTTCCTTACGCTGAAAAGTATCACAAAAGAACTTTCTGATTATAAGTATGCACTTGATGAATCTTCTGAAGTAGTGATTACGAACGCTGATTTTATCATCAACTATGTTAACGACCAATTCTGTAATACTACAAAATACGCTAAAGACGAATTACTGGGAAGGAACATAAAGATCATTGACTCTAACTACCATTCGCAAAACTATTTTGAGGAACTGTATAATAATATTACACAGGGCAAAATATGGAAAGGAGAATTGCGGAATAAAACCAGGGACGGTTCTTTCTATTGGGTTGATGTCACGGTAGTCCCCTTTCTTAATGAAGAAAAAAAGCCCTGGCAATATGTCTCGATCAGAAAAGATATCACCGCGCGTAAAGAAGCAGAGCTATACGGCAAAGAGATAACGGATGCACTTACTATCCGCAATAACGACCTGGAACAATTTACCTACATCCTTTCTCATAATTTACGGGCACCTATAGCCAGCCTTCTGGGCCTGACAAATATCCTTTCCGATTTTGAGATCGATGAGAAGGAAAAAAGAGACACTATTACCGGCATATCTCAGACAGCCCATAAGCTGGACGAAGTGATCCGAGACCTGAACAATGTGCTTAAAGTAAAGAACAAAAGCGCGGACAGAACAAAAGAGATCATCCGTTTTTCAACACTTATGGCGGAAATTGAGATCGGTATCCGGCAGTATTTTGTAAACGAACAATTTCTTCTCACGTCAGATTTTACGGCTGTAAATGAATATTACTCCATCAAAAGCTATTTTCATAGCATATTCTATAACCTGACCTGTAGCAGTATTTGTTTTCGCAAACCGTCAGAAACCTGTGTTATCGAAATAAAAAGCGCTATCAGGGAACACACACTTATCCTCACGTTCAAAGACAATGGAGCCGGCTTCGACCTGACCGATGCGGACGACCATGTGTTTGACATCTACAAAAGGTTCCATCTGAATGTGGACGGTATTGGTATCGGATTATTTATGGTAAAAACACAGGTAGAAACACTGGGCGGGAACATAAGACTGACCAGCAAAAAAAATGTTGGCACAGAGATCCATATTGAGTTGCCTTACATGATGAATACCGTCACAGGCAATATTTAGCTTATTGTTATTTCCCCCACGCTGGCTAGCTTTTCCCCCACGCAAACAGCACTGTTCTGGCTCAGCTCTTATTTGCAAGTTGTTTTATACTGCGAACCGACACAAACCTGAAAACAAACATCAATGCCATGCAGACCGCCCCGAATGAGAAAAGCTGCACCAACCAATGGGCTCCGCGTAATGCGATAATATCAGCATATGCCAGCAGCACTACCAGCAGCAGGTAGCCAAGCTGAGCCAGTATCCATTTTATATTCAACGGCAATTTGACTATGCGCGATGCATAAAAGATGAATGCCAGGGCAAGCGATGTTTGCGTAATAAACGACGTCAGCGCACCACCTTCTGCTTTGTATCTTGGTATGAGGTAAAAATTGAGCGCGAGATTTATTATTACGCCCACAAAAGCTATTATATTAAGGGTTTTCAGGCTTCCGTTGGCGGTAAGCAGCGTAGAGTAAACATACATGAGGCACCATGCGGGGAAGGAAGCTATGAGGATGGCAAATACGGCGTCGTATTCGGGCACATACCGGGTTTTATAGAGCAGGTGCATAATGTCCCCGCTAAAAAATATCCCGGCTACGGCCACCATAAATGAAAAAGGAAGCAACATATTCACAGATAGCTTCACGATCTGGCTTACATCCTGCTTTTCGGAGAGCATACGGCCAAAGAGTGGCAGCAGTATGGTTGCAAACATGAGTCCGAACATATTAGCCTGGTCCATCAGGCGAAAAGCAGCAGCCCAGACATCGGCCTGCATCTTTCCATTTACGGAGGTGCGTTCTATAATAATGGCGTCAGCCCGGTTGTATATGGACATCTGGAAGATAAGCAAGGCATAAGGAAAGCTTTCTTTTATGATCTTAAAAATGGTAGGGCCATGCAACGAAAATTTTAATTTGATGGCTGAAATGCGCCTGAGAATAATATACCCGGCCAGTGCAGCAATAAAGTAGCTGAATATCTGTGCGCCAACAAACCATTCAATTTTAAAGTTGCGGGCGGTAGGTGGATATAGCAACAGGGACCCGCATATCACGATCATCAGAAAACGATCAGTAATGGACAGCACGCCATCTGTTTTAAATTTCTGCAGGGCTGCAACATTGCTTCTTATAAAGGATACCAGCGAGTTCAACGATTGAAAGGCAAGTACACCAAGAAGCAATATCAGTTCCCATCCACGGTAGCCGGAGACGAAACCGAACGAAAACGCAAGCAGCATATAAACAAATATCAGCACCACCCTTGCCGATAACATGGCGGGGAATAGTGTCTGCAATTTGTCGGGATGCTGTGAGATCGTGCGGGTGTTGTAGCTGGTGATACCAAAATCCAGCATGATCTGAAAAATGATGCTTACACTCAGGAGCGCCTGGTAGGTACCGTAGGATCCGGGCACCACGGTGAGCTGCACATTCCGGTCAATCAAAAAAGCCCATATTGGCTTCACAAGCACGTTTACCGCAACAACAAAAAGTATATTTTTTACAAAAAAACGGCGCATTCTGATATTTAAACGGGGTATAATGCCGTAAAAGTATATTTTTGTCGCCATAAGGTATGCGAATTGCGGTAAATACACGGTTGCTGTTAAAAGGGAAGCTGGAAGGTATAGGTTGGTTTACTTATCAAACGCTGGAGCACATTGTCCGGAACCATCCTGAGCATGAGTTCTTCTTCTTTTTCGACCGGCCTTACGACCCTCAATTTGTTTTTGCTCCCAATGTTACACCCGTAGTCGTTCATCCGCAGGCCCGCCACCCCATCT
Organism: uncultured Bacteroidota bacterium; assembly: GCA_903905065.1. Classification (GTDB taxonomy): domain Bacteria; phylum Bacteroidota; class Bacteroidia; order Chitinophagales; family Chitinophagaceae; genus Nemorincola. The sequence continues at coordinate 60,605 of CAIVEW010000044.1, forward strand.
TATTTTACATCTGGTTTGAGTGGAGCGTACCGGCCATGCTGCGGAAATACAAGATCGACTTGTTTCTCTCCCCGGACGGTTACATGTCGTTGAGCACAAAAGTGCCCACTTGCCTGGTGATACATGACCTCGCCTTTGAGCACTACCCGGAGCATTCGGTATGGTCGCACCGCATGTACTGGCGGCATTATTCACCGCTGTTTGCAAAAAAGGCGTCGCGAATAGTAACGGTGTCCACCTTCTCGAAGAATGACATTAGCACACGCTATGGTATCGAACCATCGAAAATAGACGTGGTATATAATGGCGCACACGATGAATATGTCCCGTTGACGGTGGAAGATAGGGAAGATGTAAAAAAGAAATACGCTGATGGCTGCGAATATTTTGTGTTTGCCGGAGCGCTGCATCCCCGTAAGAATATTGTGAACCTGCTGAAAGCTTTTGTGGTCTTCAAAAAGCGCCAGCACACCAATATGAAGCTGGTAATAGCCGGGCGCATGGCATGGAAATATGAAGAAGTGGAGCAGATGCGTTCTGAAATGTTGTTTAAGGAGGATGTGAAGTGGGTAGGCTATATGAATGTGGACGAGCTGTCAAGGGTTATTGGCGGCGCATACGCGTTGGTTTACGCATCGCTTTTCGAGGGCTTTGGAATACCCATACTTGAGGCGCTGCAATGCGATGTGCCGGCCATCGTGAGCAATACGTCGTCTATGCCGGAAGTGGCCGGCGATGCAGGGTTGCTGGTAGATCCGACGGATGTGGACGATATAGCCAACAAAATGCACCTGCTCTATAAAGACGAGGCACTACGGAATAAGCTGATCGTTAATGCCCGTCAGCAAGTTAAAAAATTCGATTGGGGCCGGTCTGCGGTGAATTTGTGGGAAAGCATGATGGAATGTGTTCACAAGTAACTTTGACGCCTGCGATAAGAAGGAACATTTACTAAATCAAAAAGCCCCTTAATGGGGCTTTTGATTTGGGAGCACCTGAGTAAGATGCCGAAATATAAATAGTATCTATGCTGCTTGCTTTTTCTTATCATTCTGATTCTTCTATCCTGGAGATACTGGCCCTTATTTGTTCATTGTGGCAAGGAACTCTTCGTTACTCTTGGTCCCCTTCATTTGCTGAAGGAGGAAGTGCATGGCTTCATCGGTGTTCATATCTGCTATGTGATTGCGCAGCAGCCACATCTTGTTTTGAACATCCTTGTCCATCAACAGATCGTCGCGACGGGTAGACGATGAGGTGATATCGATAGCGGGATAGATACGTTTGTTGGCGAGTTTGCGGTCAAGCTGCAGTTCCATGTTGCCCGTACCCTTGAATTCTTCAAAGATCACCTCGTCCATTTTGGAGCCGGTATCAATGAGGGCTGTAGCCAATATCGTCAGCGAACCGCCGTTCTCAATTTTACGCGCCGCACCAAAGAATTGCTTTGGCTTCTGCATAGCGTTTGCTTCCACACCACCACTCAGTACCTTGCCACTTGCGGGAGCTACCGTGTTGTGTGCGCGTGCCAGGCGTGTGATGGAATCGAGCAGGATCACTACGTCGTGGCCCACTTCTACAAGCCTTTTTGCTTTTTGCAACGCTATAGTTGATACTTTCACGTGTTTATCGGCAGGCTCATCGAATGTAGATGCAATAACCTCAGCGCGAACACTGCGCTGCATGTCGGTAACTTCCTCAGGACGTTCATCCACAAGTACGATCATCAGATAGCACTCGGGATGATTCGCGGCTATGGCGTTCGCCACCTCCTTAAGCAGCATCGTCTTACCTGTTTTTGGCTGCGCCACGATGAGGCCGCGCTGGCCCTTACCTATAGGCGTGAACAGGTCCATAATACGAGTACTATAGTTGCCGCCGGTGGTGGTAAGGCTCAGCTTCTCGAATGGGAACAATGGGGTCAGGTAGTCGAATGGCACGCGGTCGCGTATCTCATCCGGCAATCTGCCGTTAATTGTTTCCACTTTCAACAGTGCAAAATACTTCTCACCCTCTTTTGGCGGGCGCACATTGCCTTTTACGGTGTCACCTGTTTTAAGGCCAAATAATTTTATCTGTGATGGGGATACATAAATATCATCGGGAGAGCTGAGGTAGTTATAATCGCTGCTGCGCAGGAAGCCATAACCGTCTGGCATCATTTCCAGCACACCCTCGCTTGCTACTACACCTTCAAACTCAAGATTGAAATTGCTTTGTGGTTTTTCCTCGCGGCGGGGAAGCCGGTTATATGCCTGGTGTGGCGCCTGTTGCGGCTTCTCCGGTTCTGCCTCGGCAGGTTGCTGGGGCTGCACTTCCGGAGATTCGGTGGGCATAGTAATGCCATTGCCACCATTGTCATTGTTGCCGCCTTGTGTATTAACCGGCGTAACGGCCGGTGCCGGTTTTTGTTCTGCAACTGGAGCTTCTCTTTTTACGTCGGTTCTTTTGTGTAATGGCAGTTGGTCCGCTTCTACAGCTTTTGGCATTGCATCCGGTGCATATTCTTCTTTTGGCTTACGTAGACGGCGCTTTTTATCGCCTGCATCGGCAGTTTCTTCATTTGATGCCGGTTGCGCTGCAGTAACTACGGTTGCAGGAGCATCAGTCACTTCTTCTTTAGGTTTGCGGCCACGCTTCTTTTTAGGTTCTTCGGCGCTGCCCGCCTGCCGCTCCAGTATTTTATCAACTAATGACTTTTTGTCAAGCGAGGCGGTGTTCCGGATCTTTAGTGAATCTGCTACGTCTATGAGCTCAGGAATGAGCATATCATTTAACTGCAAAATGTCGTAAGGCATGCTTAGGTTTTTTCTGAATAATTATTTTTTAAACACAAATAAGGCTTATCTCGAAATATCTATGATCTTGTTTGATAATGGGAACTTTCAGATAAACTGCGAAAGGCTGGAACAAATACTGTTTCCTTGCTGCAAGTTTACAACTGTTTTTGTAAATAAAGAAAAAAAGTTACTTTTTAAAGTTATAATCCTCAAAAGACCGTGCCATGGTCTCTATCGTCTGCGGCAATGGGGTGTAAGCAAACTCCGGAAAAGCACGGAAAAGCTTTTGATTGTCATAATAGGAAAAGGAATTCGCATTGGCGGCGGTCTCCTTTGTTATAAGGGTGTTTATGCCCACCTTGCGCAGCAAACCACTTACCTGCCAAGCAAGGGAAATCATTAATGAACTGCTAGCAAAGCGGGCTTGTTTTTTTCGCAGCGCTTTGGCCATTTCATTCAGTATTTCTTTATAAGAAAAATTGCCGTTACTCACGATGAAACGTTCGGCTTCCATTTCGGAAATCATGAGCATCACCATTGCTTTTACCACATCATCCGCCGAGACCCAGGAGGTCACTCCCTTCGGGTAAAATGGGAATTCCCGGTAAACCATCTTCATAAGTCCGGCAGAAAGGTCGTGGCCGGTGGTGGTGCCGAGTATTATTCCGGGGTTTATAATCGCTGCATTGAGCCCTTCACCTATGCCGCGCCAAACTTCCATTTCTGCAAGGTATTTGCTAAGCGCATATGCCGAATTGTACTTGCTGTCTTCCCACTCTTTTTCTTCATTGATCTCCTTTTCTGAGTCACCCGTTCTGCCGAGCGCTGCAATAGAGCTGACATGTACCACTTTTTCTATACCCTGCACAATTGCCTGGTTCACTACATTGGCGGTGCTTGCGGGGTTGAAATGCAGCATAGCATCTCTTTTTCGCGGATCAAAGGAGACGATAGCCGCGCAATGATAAATATGCGTAATGCCTTGCATTGCTTCTTCTACAGCGTAGATATCAAGCAGGTCGCATTGCATCCACGAGATACCGGGCAGGTGCTTCAATTCATCCGAGGGAGGATGGCTATTATACAGTGCACGCACCTGCTGCCCCTGTGCAGATAAATGCCGCACAAGATGCTGGCCGAGAAAGCCACTTGCGCCTGTGATAAGAGTTTGAACCGCGATTTGCATGATTAAAGGATTTCCCTGATGCCGGGTATTGTTTTTTCTGTATTAAGATCAGCATCAGTCTCCACCGGAATGTGTTTTCAAATATCACACTTTTTTAAGAACAAAGTTCTGCTTCGCCCCTAAATAGGTTGACACCCTGGTTAAATACCTGTTTTCTTTACAAGCTTACTGCAGGTGTCTGAGCAGGTTAGCCACGATTTATTGTTGGCAACAAACCCGGTACAATTTCCATAACCCGTCTCGTTTTCTTTGGGTTTTTTCTTGGAAACCGGCAACGACACTGTGCCAGGTAGAGCCACGCTGATTTCATGTTTTGCTGTGTAAAGGTAGGATGGAAAAATTGTATGAAAAAAAGAGGATATCGACAATTTTGCAAGTAAAAGCAGCTTCCGGCAGAAGGGAGGACGAATTTCCATCGCAGGGTCATGATCATTAAGATGTGGAAATATTCTCTAAAGCCAAACAAGACAGCTAATTCCCAATTCAGGCCTTATTTATCCACAATACCGCACTGAATCTAAAAAAATTCCTTATTTCAAATATCTTTGTCTGCCTGCCGGTAGGCAGGATTAAAAAACCAACAATATCGATGCGTTTCATAGTTACATCAACGGCTTTACTCAAAAATCTGCAGCAGGTAGGCGGCGTCATCAGCGCTAACACCGTATTATCTGTGCTGGAAGATTTTCTTTTTGAATTACGCGGCAACACGCTTACACTTACTGCTACCGACCTGGAGACAATGATGCGTGTGCAAATGGAAGTGAATGATGCGCAGGGTGACGGGCGCATATGCATACCTTCAAAAATACTCACGGATTATCTTAAAAACTTACCGGAGCAGCCTATTACGTTCAACATTAACGAGAGTGACCTCTCGATAGAAATGTCGAGTGATGTAGGTAAGTACAGAATAGGCGGCGAGAAAGCCGACGATTTTCCGAAGGAGCCAGCTCCAGGGGATACCACTGCGTTTACCATCCCTTCGATATCATTGATAGAGTGTATTAACAAGACTTTGTTTGCGGTGAGTTCTGATACGCTGCGCCCCGCCATGACCGGTGTGTATTTTGAGTTGGCGACCGATAGCATCACCTTTGTTTCTACTGACGCACATAGGCTCGTGCAGTTCCGCCGGAATGATGTGAGCTGCCCCGCAAAAGATGGCTTTGTGGTGCCTAAAAAGCCGCTACAGCAGTTGCGCTCAACGCTACCTGCCGATGAATCCATACTGCAAATGGCCTATAATGGCAGCCACCTGTTTGTGACCGGTGAGCGCCTGAGCCTGAGCTGCCGCCTGATAGATGCGCGCTTCCCGGACTATAAAGCGGTAATACCACTGGACAATCCCTACAAGCTGACTATAAACCGCGGTGACTTTGTAAGTGCGCTGCGCCGCGTGAGCATATTTGCCAACAAAACTACCAATCAGGTGGTACTGGACATAAACGGTAACGCCCTGCAGATAAGCGCCCAGGATATTGACTTTTCTTACGAGGGCAAGGAGATGCTGAGCTGCCAGTATAGCGGCGAGGACATGAAAATAGCCTTTAACGCCAAGCTGATGGTGGAAATGGTAGGCAACCTGGATGGCAATGAAATACAGGTAGAATTAAGTACGCCTACACGGGCCGGTATCTTCCGCTCGATGGATAAGGTGGAAAATGAAGACCTGCTGATGCTGCTGATGCCGCTGATGGTGGGGGTATAACCCCTGTCCCACTGAAGGGGGAACCATACATTTAGCTATCAGCTGGATTTGAACTTTAGTTATCAATTTGGCATAGAAAATCAAAAAACAAAATCCCAAATTCCAAGTGTGTCGCGCATTGGGATTTGGGATTTAGCTTTAAATATGATCGATATTGGATAAGAGCGTATTTACTGATACTACTTTATTAGTTTAGGGCATTTATGAAATGGAAATTATTAGTGCTGATGGTGCTTTTATTACCAGTATATGGGCGTAGCACGGTAATAGATACAACGAAAGCTGATAACAGGGAAAGGTATATCTCGTTTATTCCCATCATCGGAACATTATCAACCCAGGTATCAAAATTTATTCCAAAAGGCTATGTGCCTTTGGACACTGCGATTGGCGATGTGAACCAAGATGGAATCAATGACCTGTTACTCGTTGTAAGGGGCAAGGGTGAGGATACAGTATTTTATCCTACAGATGAGGAGTACAAAGAACACCGTTCGTTATCGATACTTCTTGGTCAGCAGGATGGCAGCTATATTCAAGCTCGCAGAAACGATAATTTGGTGATGTGTATTAACTGCAGTGGTGTAGTGAGGTCTGATCCCTTTACGGGGCTAAAGATAAAAAACGGATTCTTTTCTGTAGAGCATGGCGTGGCAGAAGGACCACAACATTGGGAAACCGTCACTACTTTCAAATACGACAGAGAGAAAAAAGAGTGGTACTTATTTAAAATTGGTTCTGTTAGTCAATTCCCGAACGATGATACGGCCCCAAATGCAGATGCCATGAAAACGTACACGGAAACTAAAACAAAAAAAGATTTCGGCCTTATCCCTTTTGAAAAATATGATTTGGATAAGAAATAGCAGCGACCCCTATAATTTAAATGCCCTCGGATGAGGGCATTTAAATTATACATGTTTGATAATGTGGGGAAGCCCCCTTCAGGGGGTTCGGGGTTAATAATTTATCACCTGATCCACCATTTCCGGCATTTTGCGGAATTCGTATTGCTGGTTGCGGAGCTGGGGCTCAAAGCCGGCTTCACGTATGGATTGCTGGATACTTTTGGCAGTGAAGCGATGTGGGGCGCCTGCGGCGCTTACTACATTCTCTTCGATCATTATAGAGCCGAAGTCATTGGCGCCTGCATTGAGGCATATTTGTGCTACCTGTTTACCCACGGTAAGCCACGATGCCTGTATGTTCTTCACATTGGGCAGCATGATGCGGCTCAGGGCTATCATGCGTATGTATTCCTCAGGGGTAGTCATGTTTTTTATGCCGCGTATCTTCTCCAGCAGTGTGTCCACACCCTGGAAAGTCCAGGGTATGAAGTTGAGGAAGCCTTTTGCACCTTCCGGCTTTTCGGCCTGTACTTCACGCAGCTTTACCAGGTGCTCAAAGCGTTCCAGCACCGTTTCCACATGCCCGAACATCATGGTGGCGCTGGTGGTTAGCCCCAGTTTATGCGCTGCCCGCACTACGTCCAGCCATTCCTGCGCACCACATTTACCGTTTGATACCAGCCTGCGCACACGGTCATTAAGTATCTCTGCTCCTGCGCCCGGCATGCTGTCCATACCCGCGTCCATCAGCGCTTTCAGTACTTCTGTATGCGTGCTTTTTTCCAGCTTTGTTATATGGGCCACTTCCGGAGGCCCCAGCGTATGCAGCTTTAAGTTTGGATATAATTGCTTCAGTTGTTTAAATAAGCCCACATAAAAAGCAAGACCCAGGTCGGGGTGATGGCCACCCTGCAGCAGCAGTTGATCACCGCCATACTTAAAGGTCTCTTCTATCTTGCGTTTGTAGGTATCAATGTCGGTAATGTATGCTTCGGCGTGGCCCGGTATCCGATAAAAATTGCAGAATTTACAGTTGGCCACACATACATTGGTGGTGTTTACGTTGCGGTCTATCTGCCAGGTTACTTTTCCGTGCGGCACTTGTATTTTACGGAGCTCATTGGCCACATACATCAATTCAGTAAGGGGGGCATGCTCAAACAGGAAAACGCCTTCTTCGGCAATCAGGAAATCAAACTTTAACGCCCGGTCATATAACTCAGATAACTGCATCACAAAGAAATTAGAGCGCAAATTTACTGAATAAAAGCCCACTCACCTTAATGCGCTATCATTGTTTTCTATAGTCAGCATTGCGGGCTATGACTCCCGAATTTGGCGTCGTGCATCTGGGCAATATCCTTGCAAAATGCATAAAGCAGTTCTGTATCTATGTTTTCGGAGTTCATGTCAAATTTCATATTGTGCTTCTCCCTTGAGAGGGTGAATTCCTTCACTCCCATACATTCCAATATATCTTCAAGATCATAGAGGGCTTTGTTCAATTTGCTGTATTCTTCCTGTTGTATCGTTTTCATTTGTCTTTCGTTTTCTCTGCTCCCTAATACATTATCAAATCACATGCCACCGGAACATGGGCATAGTATTTATACATAACTAACAAACATAGATCATGGAAAAGAGAGTATTAGGCGTGGTATTGACTATGCTGGGTGTGCTGGGCCTTGTGATGGGTGCTGTAAAGTTTGTAGAGCACAGCAATAATACCTACGATATAAAAGCTATCTGCATGTATGGCATTTTGGGGTTGATCTTCTTTTTTGCGGGAGTGGGGCTGATACGCGGAACTAGGGATATGCCGAATGGGTGAGGATAGAAAAGGTCGCTCGCGAAGCTTACAAGGGTTTCTCGAAAAGTCGCAAAGCTCGCAATTCCTTTATTTTGCTATTAAGACCGCGAGGGGAACGAGTGTAACGCGAACAGGGGCCTATTTTTTACGTTTATTTAGGAAACGGCAAGAGATGCCCAGGCTGAAAATAGTGTGGTTATCATAGCCCACGTCGCCGTATACGCTCACCTTTTGTGATATGTAATAACGCGCACCGGCTTTCAGGTACAAGTCTGTTGTATGATCAACCCTTACGGAAAGGCTGTCACCTTGCGGCCAGGCATTGTAGCGTATACTATTTACCGAGAGTCCTATACCCACAAAAGGATCCAGTCTTTTTACCCGTATGACATTGCCCAGGTGGTAAAACGCTGCCAGTCCTCCACTGAACGCCCTGAAAGCATCAGTTTTGTACCGAACAAACGGGCCGCTATTGCCCACATATTGCTGACTGAAGTTGTAATTGAATGCATCATAGCACAAAGTGGCTGCAATGCCCACATTGCGCGTGACACCATACTCTACTTTTACATAGAGCGGAATAAAGCCGGAAGTATTGTTTTTTGCAAATCCGGCAGGCAGCGAGTAATTATTACGATAAGCATCGGCAAAACCAAGCGATACTGATGGAATAAAAGATCCGCGCTCATAGTATGCCTTGGCCGGCAGGCGTTTGCGCGAGGCGGAATCAGGCTGCGCCAATACGGTAATGGCAAACAAGGAAAGTAAAAAAGTGAGACAGATCTTCATATTGCGGCAAGCTAATAAACAAACGGTAAATTTCGAACAATAGTATTTACCCGTAAAGCTTTAAAAATGCGGTATTTCGAAATGGTAATGCATTTCCACAAAATAAAACAATTGCAGACCCCTCGCAATGTTAAGCCTTCACACTATCAGGGAACACTACAGGTATCCCTTTCTCCGCCTTCATCTTAGCAAAACCGCCCAGGACATTCCTGAGGTTGTGATAACCCTGGCGTTTCAGCAGGGAAGCGGCGATCACGGAGCGGTAGCCCCCCGCACAATGCACATAAAGATTATTCTCGTCGTCGATCATCGCGATATTCAATGGGTCTGCAAGGGTATCCAGCGGTATGTTTATCGCTCCCTTCACATGGGCCGCTTCAAACTCTGCGGGCTTACGCACATCTATTATTTCCAGCAGGTTGTCATGAGGTATGTCCATCGCCAGTTCGTCGGCCTCTATGTCTATGATCATATCTATTTCCTCGCCGCTGTTTTTCCAAGTTTCATAGCCACCCTCCAGGTAGCCCAGCACATTATCAATACCTACGCGCGCGAGTCGGGTGATACTTTCCTTTTCTTTGCCCGGTTCGGTTACCAGCACGAGGGGCTGTTTATTAGGTATCAATGTGCCTGCCCATTCGGCATAGCGGTCATTCGGCCCTACTCCTATATTTATAGACCCGGGCACAAAACCTGATGTAAATACAGTAGCTGGCCTTGTGTCCAGTATCCAGGCATCATCATCATTAACCACTTTCTTAAAACTTGCTACATCCAATGCCTGAAGTCCTTTCTCAAAAACTTCATCAAGGCTGCCATAACCCTCTTTATTTATCCGGGCGTTCACCGGGAAGTAGGGCGGGGGCGTGTTCAACCCCGTTGTAACTACCTTAATGAATTCCTCCTTGGTCATGTCTTTCAGCGCATAATTGGTCGCCTTCTGCACCCCAATTGTGCTGAAAGTCTCCGGTCCAAGTGCTTTGCCACAGGATGAACCCGGTCCATGAGCCGGATATACAATGATATTATCGTTCAGCGGCTTTATTTTATTCTGAAGGGTGTCATACATTTTTCCCGCAAGCTCTTCTTTGGTCAGGTTTCCGCTAAAGAGGTCTGGCCTGCCCACATCACCTACGAACAGCGTATCACCGGTGAAGATGCAGTAAGGTGCTCCCGTTTCATCGTGCAGCAGGTAGCAAGTGCTTTCCAGTGTGTGGCCGGGTGTGTGTATCGCCTTTATTTTCAGCTTGCCCACCATAAACTCCTCACCATCCTTTGCCATGTGTATGTTGAAAGATGCCTCTGTATCCGGCCCATAAACTATGGGTGCGCCTGTCTTCTGCGCCAGCTCTATATGCCCGCTCACAAAGTCGGCATGAAAGTGGGTTTCAAATATGTATTTGATCTTTACACCTTGTTCTGCCGCCATCTGGATATAGGTGTCCACATCCCTTAGGGGATCTATTACCGCTGCCTCACCCTCACTAGCTATAAAATAAGCGGCTTCACTCAGGCAACCGGTATACAATTGTTTTATTTCCATGTTGTTTAATTATTGCTGCAAAGTTAATCTAAACCTTTATTGCGGGGCTTATTGATGCATAAAAATACTTTATGTAGTGATTTTTCCGTTCCTTATCTTGCCTTGTGTTTACAAACAAAATATTTCTATTCTTTTTACTTTTTGCAATCGGCGGAATGGCTTCCGCACAGAAATACGTATATGTAAATACAGATAACCTCATCCTCCGCGACCGGCCCGAAAAGGAATATAATGTATTTGATGTGCTGCATGCACCTTGCCGTCTTGAAGTAATACCTTACAGCAAGGGCTACGACAATACAGCAGTAGAGGACAAGTTTTATCATGTAGTGCTCCGTGTGTGGTTTGAAAAGACAAAAAAGTCTTACAGCGGATATGGTTGGGTGGAGAAAAAATATGTGGTGGATAGCCACGGTAAGGTAACAACGCCATATAAGGATAGCACAGAAACAATATCGTATACCAAGGTCGATTTTTTAAACGATGATCGCAAACAACTCAACTACCGCAGCTATCCTTATCCAAAGTACAAGGGAGGTGAGAAGAACTTTGAAACAAACAGCACGCGCAAATACAGGAAAGGCCCGCGAGGTGGTTGCTACTACATCAATGCAAAAGGAAGAAAGGTGTATGTGGATGCGAAATTGTGTAAGTGAACAGCGTTTGACCCGAAGCTGAAGGCATATTCTCAAGTAAAGCCCCTTTAGGGGGTTGGGGGGTTACCTCATAAAATAATAACTATACACAAAAGCAAAGGGTGCCGCCACCAGCAGTGAATCAAAGCGGTCCAGTGCGCCACCGTGGCCGGGCATCAGGGTGCCGGAGTCTTTTATGTCTGCCATACGTTTCAGCTTAGATTCCATGAGGTCGCCAAGTGTGCCTGCAATAGTCACGCAAAGCGCCAGTGCCATCCAATCCATAAGGCGATATGTTTCAGAGTAATAGCCATATATCCCTGCACCTATAACGGTCAATAGTGCACCACCTATTACACCCTCCCACGTCTTATTTGGTGATATAGGTGAGAACTGGTGTTTGCCAATAAATGACCCAACCAGGTATGCCATGGTATCATTGCACCAGATCATGAGGATCACCGCTATCGGCAATGCGGTGTCATAGGTATGGATATTCAGTAGCAGCAGCATCGGTAAAGTAATATACATCAGCCCGCCTGTTGACTGCAGCAATGCGAAAAACGAATTCTTTTTTGACAGGACGCTGCCTAACAAAAGAAGTGCCGGCACGATTGGCAGCAGCATAAAGACGATCCGGCCATATGCGGGTAGCAGCTCATTTATTTTATTGGAAAACAGGCAGATAATAGCCAGTGCCAATAGTTGCAGGACAATGGGCAGCGATTTTGGCCAATAGGATACTGTATCTATTTTTTGCACCAGCCTGAAATAATCCCGCAGGCACAGCATCCCGATCAATACTACGAGCCCGAGGAATGACCATTCGTTCCATAGCAGCCCCGTTAGCATAATAGCTACAAAAACTATGGAGCTGCCTAAACGTTTAAAAAATGTGGGCCAGTTGAGCGCCATTGTTAAAATTTGAGTGCGAAAATAAGTGATAAAAACAGGATACTCATAAAGTATTGGTGCGCTCCGCCAGTTCGGCCGGAGTGAAGTTATCCGTCCAGTTTGGTGGCAACGGAGTTTTGTTTTTTAGTAAAAGATAAAATGAAAGGCCAAAAACCAATACGCCAGCGATAACAAAATACGGCGAGATGAATGATTCATTCAGGTAAGTGTTTACTGGCTTGCTGTAGTTGCTCATATACACCAGCACCACCTGGAAGCCATTAAACGACAAGTGTGCCACAATACTGCACCACAAGGAACCTGTAAGGTTATAAATAGCAGCCAGCAGCAAGCCCGCCAGAAAAATGGACAGAAAGCCGTAAATGTTAGTATGGGATAATGAAAAAAGAGTGGCCGTAAAAAGTGCAGGCAAAACCATAGTGCGGCTGCGCTGCTTCACAAACCGCAGAATGACGCCACGAAAGAACATTTCTTCCCCTACCGCCGGTATGATGGCCATGATCACAAAGACCTTAACAAAGCTGCCAAAGGAAGTAATGGTGAGGAAAGCGCTCATGGTGTTATCATTGGCTTCCTGCTCCGCCTTTATCGCTGCCCCGAAATTGATCTTGCTTACCAGCCCTTCTATCATCTGGAAAACCGGTGTAGCCCCCAGCATGATGAAAACCACAAGTATCAGCTGCACACTCTTGCCCGGTGCCCTTAACCCCAGGTATTCCAGAGGCCGGGGTGTGCTAAGGTGTGCCAGCAGGAATGCAGGCAGCAAGAACATGCAGAAATTCAATATCCCCTGCATGATTATGGCCACATGAATCAGCGCCGCCGGGCTGGCCGGGCCTACATGAGCTATTTGTTCCAGGGTAAATCCAGTTGATTTTGCAAGAATAACAGGCACAACACCGCCTACACCTGACAGCAAGGTAAAAAACATAAGCCCAAACAGTAGCAACTGCAAGCCCCACGGATAATCCCTGAAATACCTCATTTTAACAATAATTAACTGCCGCCACACCGCGGTATGGCTGCAAAGGTAACAGATAGGCAGATATTGGCTTAATTGTTGCAGACAATAAACAACGCATTTACCGTGCTTCGCCTACAGTTTTATGCGTATATAAAGGGATTTTTGGTTATTTTTGTAAGTTATTACCAGATAGTGAATGGAAGAAATAGCAGCAGGACCACTACTTAGCGGGATAAATACTCCTGATGACCTTAAGAAACTGAACAAAAATCAGCTCGTACAGGTTTGTGATGAACTTCGGCAATTTATTGTTGACTGTGTGAGTGTGCATGGTGGCCATTTCGGTGCTAGCCTTGGTGTAGTGGAGCTTACCGTTGCCTTGCATTATGTATTCAATACTCCTGATGATCAATTGGTTTGGGACGTAGGCCACCAGGCTTATGGCCATAAAATACTTACCGGCAGACGGCAGGTTTTTCATACCAACCGTAAATATGGCGGTATCAGTGGTTTTCCTAAACGCAGCGAAAGCATTTACGATACCTTCGGGGTGGGGCATTCATCCACTTCTATTTCGGCGGCGCTGGGTATGGCCATAGCATCTAAGTACAAGGGCGAAGAGCACCGCCGGCACATAGCCGTAATAGGCGATGGCGCCATGACTGCGGGGCTACCCTTCGAGGCGCTGAACCATGCAGGCGTGAGCAATGCAAATGTGCTCATTATCCTTAACGATAACAACATGTCCATAGACCCCAACGTTGGGGGTCTTAAAGAATACCTTACAGATATTACCACGTCGCATTCTTACAACAGGTTCCGCGATGACGTGTGGAAGGTGCTGGGTAAATTGCCTACCAAAGACTTTCAACGGCTGGCGTCTAAAATAGAAGCCGGGCTTAAGGGTGTGGTATCCAAGAGTAGTAACCTGTTTGAGGCGCTTGGTTTGCGTTACTTTGGTCCTATTGATGGGCACAATGTGCTCAAACTAGCCGAAACACTCAAAGGGTTGAATGATATACCCGGTCCAAAGCTGCTGCACATAAAGACGGTAAAAGGCAAAGGTTTCGACCTGGCAGAAAAAGACCAAACGCTATGGCATGCACCCGGCACTTTTGACAAGATCACCGGGAAGATAAATAAGAAGATAGTGACCATACCCGAACCGCCTAAATACCAGGATGTGTTCGGGCATACCATGATAGAACTTGCGGAAAAGAACCCGCTCATCATGGGCATAACGCCAGCCATGCCATCGGGCAGCTCGCTTAAATTCATGATGGACCTCATGCCGGATCGCGCTATTGACGTGGGTATTGCCGAGCAGCATGCCGTAACATTGAGCGCAGGCATGGCTACCCAAGGGCTTAAGGTGTTTTGCAACATCTACAGCAGCTTTATGCAGCGCGCCTATGATATGGTGATACATGATGTGGCCATTCAAAAACTGCCCGTGGTTTTCTGCCTGGACAGGGCCGGGCTGGTAGGTGATGATGGCCCCACGCACCATGGCGCTTATGATCTTGCCTTCATGCGCTGTATCCCCAATATGATCGTGGCCGCACCTATGAACGAAGCCGAACTGCGTAACATGATGTACACAGCGCAGTTGCCCGAGATTGATGCACCATACACCATTCGTTATCCGCGCGGGCAGGGCGTGCTGCCGCAGTGGCGTACCCCATTTGAGAAAATAGAAACCGGCACCGCCCGCAAAATATGCGATGGCCAGGAAGTAGCTATCCTTACCATAGGCCATCCCGGCAACTTTGCTGTTGCCGCCTGCAAGATGCTGGCGGAAGACGACCTCTTCCCCGCCCACTACGATATGCGTTTCGTGAAGCCGCTAGATGAGCTGATGCTGCACGAAGTGGCCCAGCGCTATAATAAGATCATCACGGTAGAAGACGGAACGGTGGTAGGTGGCTTTGGCAGCGCGGTGCTTGAATTCATGGCGGCAAACAACTACACACCGGAAGTAAAAATACTGGGCATCCCGGATCGCATTGTGGAACACGGCAAGCCCGAAGAGCTGCACCGCGAATGTGGCTACGATGCCAAAGCAATAGCAGATGCTGTGCGCGAAATTGCGGACGTAAAAGTATTTACAGGTATTGCTTAAAACAGATGTGCCACACCTATGCGGTGTGGCACATCTCACATCTCATTTTGTTTACGCCGCTCTTATTCGTGCGTATAATGAAAAAAGGTAGTTACCAGGTCTCCCACGATATGTACCGTATTTTTCTTGCCCTTTTCTATTCTTGGGCTCTTATGAAGCGGTAATTCCCTAAACTCAGGGTGGTGGAATTCATAGTGCGCATCAAAATTATACTCGCCTGATTTGAAAAAAGGAACCTGGTCGGGCTGGCTTTTCTCAAGATCGCTCATTTTAAAAGACATCATCATTATGCTCTTGTCGAGGGACGATACGTGGAAACTAACAGGGATACCCTGTCCAGCCTTTGCAGGCATTGCAGCTTCCGAAGTGGGCGTGACGTCGGATGGGCCGGTAGACGTGCTTTTACCGGCTACCTGGCAAAATCCCTTTCCTGTGCAAGCACCACCGCCTGCTGGAGGCGTGCCGAAACTTGCGGTAACAATAATAGTCGACATAAAATTTAAGTTATTTGGTTAAAAACGAATGAATAGATTAATTTGGGTGTCCGTAATTCAACCACAAAGTATTATTGATTTTCTATTTTTCATAATTTGGGGCGAATTAATAATACTATCAGTATGGTTTGTTGGCGCTTTGTAGTGTTTACTGGATGCTTAATTATTTCTTTAGTTCCTATTCATTTACATGGACAGAATGCGAAAATCGATTCCTTAAAAGCCGTTCTTCAGCACGCCATATCTGATACCGACAAAGTAAATACACTTGTAGCACTAGCCGCTATGGATGGTGACAGCACCGAAAAAAAAATACAATATGCAAACGAAGCGAAAATATTGGCAGAAAAAATAAATTGGACGAAAGGCGTTTTTAATGCTAACGACCAACTAGCTAACATTTACTTTGCTCGCAAAAATGACTATGTAACGGCAGGAAAATTCTATCAAGCCAATGTGACAATTTCTCAGGATAACAAAAATATAGGTAATGAAGCGGCGTCTATTGAACAGGTGGCTACATGCTACCAAAACCTGGGCCAGCATAAAAAGGCAATAGAGTGTTACGACAAGTCATTGTCTTTAAAGCCTGGCCCGGATATGGAAATGGGGATTTTGGGAAACATGGGTGATGCATACATCTCCATTGGCGATTTTCCTCATGCGCTGTCCAGCTATATTAGTTCTTTGAAACTATTGGAGAACACGCTGGCGTCAAAAAAAACAGTCGATCATAATGATTCGACTCAGAAAGCCGCCCTGCTCTTGAACATCAGCGGCATTTACATGCAAATGGGCCAACCAGATAAAGCTGCTGAAAATTACAACCAGGTAATAAACATAAGCCGGGCAATAAAAAATAAATGGATCGAGGTATTGGCCCTGAATGGTATTGCCAATACCTATAAAGTCAGGAAGGATTATACAAAGGCAATAGAAACCTATACTGTGTCATTAAATGAATGTATAGACATCCACAACTTTAGAGGGCAGGTAACTACACTTAGTGAACTTGCAAACGTATATGTGGAAACTGGTGACCTGCTTAAGGCAATGGGGTTTGCGAAGAATGCTTTGAAACTGGCTGAAGAACATAATTATACTGACCAGTTATCCGCGGTATATACTACACTTGGCGGGGTATACTTAAAACGAGGCGAATTTCCTGCAGCCGCATCATTCCTTCAAAAAGCGTTGTCGTTGAGCCAGGCGAACGGTGAACTGGATATAGAACAAAATGCACTAAGCGCACTTAGTGATGCCTACGAAAAGCTCAAACAGCCGGAAAAAGCACTGAAAACCTACCGCGACTATATTTCCGTTCGAGACAGTGTGCATGGTATAGATAAAGCTAATTACCTCACCCGGATAGACCTGGAATACACTTTCGACGCGGAAAAGCAAAAACAGAACGATGATTTCAACGCAAAAATAGCCCGCCAGCAGGTGCTTACGTATTGCGGCTATGGTGGGTTGGCGCTGGTGTTGCTCCTGGCGTTTTTCATTTACAAAAGCTATACCACCCAGAAGAAATACAACGCCCTGCTCTCTAAGGAAAAACAAGGCCACCTTGCCCAGATATCGGCGCAGGACACCGTGCTCAGCGACATCGCGCACATACAATCGCATTTTGTGCGCGGCCCCATAGCTACCATTCTCGGCCTGCTGCAATTTTATAATCATGAAGACCCTGCCGATCCGCTCAATAAGGAAATTATTGAGGGGGTCAATGTTTCCATCGAAAAACTGGATACGGTGGTGAAAGAGCTGGTTGCTAAAGAAAACAACCTCCGCAGAGAAACAAAAAAATAGGCGTTTTATTCTAATGCGATCACGTAACTCGTTGTGCTTCACCCGCTCTTTTGAAGTTCACGCCAGGGAAAGAGCGTAGCTCGCGGTGAGAATTCTTGCTTTCGGGTATGATTTTTTATAGGTAATATTATGAAGCGAAACTTATCGCTTCTCCGTTTCGTATATGATTGGGAACAGAAAAATAAATATTACTGATTGGCAAAAATAATATCCATATCAACCGAAGTACCAGCCTATATTCATAAGCAGGGAGACCTTCTTGAGTTTATGAAGGGTGCCTATGGCGCCGGTGAAAAAGAAAACAGGATCCTCAATTACCTATACAAGCATAGCGGCATAGAAACAAGATATTCGGTAATACCTGACTTCACCCTACCTGTAGAACAATGGCAGTTTTTCCCGCATTCGCGCAACCTGGAGCCATTTCCAAACCTGGAGCACCGGATGCAGTGGTTCAAAAAACACGCGCTGCCTCTATCGTTAAAGAGTGCTTCCAAATGTATTGATGGCATAGTTGCCAGGGAAGATATCACCCATCTGATAACCGTGAGCTGCACAGGCATGAGTGCGCCGGGCCTGGAGC
The DNA here is from genome assembly GCA_903905065.1 of uncultured Bacteroidota bacterium. Taxonomy (GTDB): domain Bacteria; phylum Bacteroidota; class Bacteroidia; order Chitinophagales; family Chitinophagaceae; genus Nemorincola. The sequence goes on from CAIVEW010000044.1 coordinate 78,797, forward strand.
TGGAATTGATGGACGCATTGGGGCTTAAAGCAAATACTACCCGCACGGCCATCAACTTCATGGGCTGCTATGCGGCCATTCACGGGTTGAAGATGGCCAACGACATAGTAACTGCCCACCCGGGATCAAAGGTGCTGCTTGTGTGCACTGAGCTATGCAGCCTGCATTTTCAAAAAACATTTTCTGATGATGAGATAACCGCGCCGTTATTGTTTGGCGATGGCTCAGCCGCAGTGTTAATATGTGGTGATGAAGACAGTCATGGCGGCATCAGGCTGGACAGTTTTTATTCCGAAGTGCTCAAGGAGGCTAAAAACAGCATGTCATGGAACCTCTCTTCAAATGGTTTCGTGATGACGCTGGATGCCGACGTGCCCGAGCTATTCAAAGCAGACATCGGGCCGCTCAAGGAGCGGGCCATTGAAAAGGCCGGTTACGCGCAGGATTCTATAAAATACTTCTGTATCCACCCGGGTGGTAAGCGTATACTGGAGGCGCTTGGCAAAGGCCTCTCACTTACCAACGGCGACCTGGATATTTCTTACAAAATACTCCGGGAATACGGCAATATGTCTTCCGCTACGGTGCTGTTCGTGCTGAAGGAAATGTGGGGTAAAATATCGGCAGACAGGGGCACGCACATTTTCTCTGCAGCGTTCGGCCCAGGCCTAACTATGGAGAGCGTAATAATGACCGTAGTATGAGCCTCAGAACAAGATCATCCGAGAAGGAATTGCTGGACGACGATAATATTCCGTTCGGCGACCTGCTGGTCAATCTTTCGGAGCTCAACACTATAGGTGAGTTATTGGGCGGCCATAATGTAACGCGAAGAGGCGTCGATTTTTTTCTTCGCAAGGTGCCCGCGTCCAGATCATTAACTATTGCCGAGATAGGCTGTGGGGGCGGAGATAATCTATTCGCTATTCAAAAGCATCTCGACAAAAAGCGGAAAGTGGCATCGCTGACCGGTATCGATATTAAACCGGACTGCATAAAATATGCACAAAGTTCTGCGCTGGATATAGAATGGATATGCAGCGACTACCGTACCGTTACCTGGTCTGCCGACAAGCCGGATATTATCTTCTCCTCCTTGTTTTGCCATCATTTTACAGACGAAGAACTGATATCACAGATAAGCTGGCTTAAAGAGAACAGCAGGATCGGTTTTTTTATCAACGACCTGCACCGGCATCCGCTTGCGTATCATTCTATCACTGTGCTTACCCGTCTCTTTTCAAAGTCTTATCTGGTCAGGAACGATGCCCCGTTATCCGTAAAGCGATCTTTCAGAAAAAATGATTGGGCAGCTATATTCTCCCGTGCCGGGGTGATCAACTATAGTATAAAATGGCATTGGGCCTTTCGTTACCTTATTTGTGTGCATAATGAGCAGTGACAATAAATACGATGTGATCATAATTGGCGGCGGCCTGGCGGGGCTTTCTGCGGCGATATTACTCTCGGAGCGGCAATACAAGGTGCTGCTGCTCGAAAAAGAAAGTTACCCAAAACACAAAGTATGTGGTGAGTACATAAGCATGGAAAGCAAGCCGTTTCTGCAAAGCCTTGGAATCCCTGTGGACGATATGCAGTTGCCGGTCATCAATAAATTGCAGGTTACCGATACACGCGGTAATGAGCTGAACACTGTGCTGCCGCAGGGAGGCTTTGGTATCAGCCGTTATAAGCTCGATGCGGCCCTTGCAGCGCTGGCACGAAATGCCGGAGCAACCCTGCTCACAAAAACGAGGGCAGAAAACGTGCGGTGGGAAAACGATTCCTTCACTGTTACGGCAAAAGGGGGGGAATATAGTTCGAGGATAGTATTGGGCTCATGGGGTAAACGCAGCAATATAGATGTAAAGTGGCACCGACCTTTTATAACAGAAAAGATAAGTGCACTCAATAACTATATCGCCGTTAAGTATCACATCAGCTATCCCTGGCCAGGCGATGTCGTCGGACTGCACAATTTTGATGACGGCTATTGCGGCATATCGCAGGTGGAAGACAACAGAACATGCCTTTGTTATCTCACCACGGCAGCCAGCCTGCACAAATGCGGTAACGACATAAAAAAACTGGAACAGGAAGTGGTAATGAACAACCCGTGGTTGCACAAAATATTCAGCGAGGCAGAGTTTCTTTACGAATCACCCGTCACCATATCACAGATCAGCTTTGAAAAGAAAGCCCAGGTGGAAGAACATGTTTTGCTGCTCGGCGATGCGGCCGGCATGATCACTCCGCTCTGCGGCAACGGCATGAGCATGGCGCTGCGTGCAGCAAAGATAGCTGCCGCCCTTTCCGGCGATTATTTGCGGGGGCATATCTCCCGGACAGAGCTGGAGACAAACTACACAGCGGCATGGAAAGAGGCTTTTTCGAAACGCATCTCATTCGGCAGATTTGTACAGACCAATTTCGGCAAAGGCGCTACCACGGCCCTTTTGATCAAAACAGCAAATGTTTTGCCATTTGTTCGAAATGCGCTTATTAACGGCACATCCGGCCAACCCTTCTGATTACCAAAATTGAGTCACTGACGTTTGGCACTGATAACGGCGAAACCGGGAACAGCGCTCTTCGCACTGTTTCCCCGCTCTCCTTTTCGGCTACCTGCAGCAATGCGCCCGCTGTTTAAACAGCTCTTTTTCTTCTGGCGTCATATCCTGCCACTGGCCAAACATTTGTTTCCTTCCGCGCCACCTCCCGTGTCGTCCTTTGAAGCCACCGAACAACAGTCTGCACAATAACAAAATACCCGCTGCCTGCCACAATGTGATCACCCCGATATGGAATACTGCAGGGAAAATATGATTCCATAAGAACATCACAGCGCCGCTAAACACAAACAACGCGAATGCACCTATCGCAATAACGAAGGGTATTTTCATCCATCTTTTTTTCATAAAAATAAATTTTCACCAAAACTACGTTGCCCATTAGCGGCGGGTAAATGGTTTTCGGTAATAACCCGGAAAATGCAGGTGAATGCCGTACCTTTTAGGGTATAAATATGGGTACACTATTTTATTTAAGGTCTTTTTCAAAGCAATAGCTGCTTTCTACTTTTGCATACTGGCCATAGTTAGGAATTATTCTGAAGTCATTCTTCTTGTATAGGGCAATTGCTTCCTGCATTTTGTCGCCGGTTTCTAAAATACATCTTTTATATCCCGTTTCGCCTGCCCATTTCTCCAACTCATTTAAAACGTTTACCGCAATTCCCTTTCCACGATTCTCCAACATTACAAACATTCTCTTGATCTCCATTGTTGCGTTGTCAAATTCTTTCATAGCGCCACAGCCCACAGGTATGTCGTTGTCATAGGCAACCACAACATTTTTTATCAGATCTGTTTTATTGAATTGTGCGAAGAAATCATTGCTGTCACCGTTTCTGTGGGCCAGATCTTTGTCGAGCGCTGCAACTAATTTTTTAAAGTCGGGATCTTCAGAGTTTGTTCTTTTAAGCAGGTACATGTTCAATTGACGTTTCAGTTTGTAAAGATATTCAAAATCGCATTTTTGTTCGTGGCGGTCAACCGGGCAGCAGAAACTTTGAAAGCCATTTCTGTACGCTCAGCTATCCGCTATTTGCGTATCTTTATATTATGCGCAACATGCCGCTCGCGTTTTTTATTGTGTGCTTTTGTGCCGGTTGTTTAAAAAAATCCGGTAGCGGAATTGCTCCCTTTGGCATAAGCGGCAATTACTCCTGGAGCGGGACAGATAGTGTTGTGGGGCGGGACACCAATTATCAATGGTTTACCAGCGTTACGATGCTGAATGACACCTTCGCCATCACAGATTTGAATAGTACCCAGCTATATGCCAACTATTATAGGCCCGCTCACCTGTTTGACGGAGAAGTGATCGCCGATACCATGACGCTGGTATCTGACAACAAAACTACGAATACCGTTATCTACCAAACTTTACCCGGCGCCAGGTATTACCAGTACTTTACCGCACCGGCTGGCTCTCTAGATACCGTGGCGTTGGAGGTGCTCACCGTGATGCGCAACCAGCATATGATGTATTATGACTCCTACCAGACCGACCATTATGGCAATGTCTGGAATGTACACCTGTCGGCAAAGTTGCCATGAACTGCTCGCGGTATGTCATCCTTCAAACTCGGTTGCCTGGTGGGGCTTTATGCTCACCAGAAAGTAGCACTTTAAAGTCGGTTACTTGCACATATGGCTACGCGCAAGGCTCGACCCAGTGAAGATTTTTTGCGATTTTTTTCGGGAGGACGTTTCGGGCGAACGCTTCTAAAACCTCGGGCAAACCGTTTTCCTGGAAATGCCATTTTTATCGGGGTACCTGCCGGTGATGAATACGGTTACTTCATATCCGCCTTCCATCCTGCTCGCTTCCTTCAGGCTCGATACATTCACATCATAGCTGACGCCTATAGCCATCTGCTTATACTTCACTTTTACAACAGGTATTATTGCATCAGCATACCGGTAATAGACCCCGCCGGAAAGCACCATGGTTTCTTCCCCGTATTGTTTACCGGCTGCCCAGCTTACCAATGCGCCTACCATTATCTCTGAGTAGGTGCCTTGCTTAGCATAGTTCGCTTGGGCTGTCAACGATACATTTTCCGAAAGACTGCCGCCCATGCCCAGGTTGCCGTTCCAGCGGATATTTTCAGTAAGTTGGGACTTCTGGTAATAAGAAAATTTCGGCTGGGTAAAATGGTAGCCCGAAAAGCCAATAATGTAGGTGATATTGTTTTGATTGCCCGCAGTAGTATTAAGGTTAACACCTGCACCCAGGTCGTACATGGTCATCTTCGGATTGGGAAGATTTTCCAGTGATGGGTTGTTGGCATTGAAATGCCCGTTCTGGTACTGGTTATTAAATGTCGCCTTTCCCGGGTCAAAACTATACTGCACGTAGCCGCCTGTAAAACCTACCGACAAAAACGTGTTGTGTTCATCAGACAACAACTTGTTGTAGTTGATCGCCGGGTAAACGGCAGTTATTTTCTGGTCTATGCTTCCCGCCTCATCACCATACCCAAGCACCCCGAAACTTACAAAATCCACCTTTTGCCTGCCAACAGGAACGTGTGTCTCAGCACTTATCAGCCCCGTCTGGAACGGGTTACTGATACTGCTCCACTGGTTCCGGTAGTAAACACCAAACTTATAGTCTTCCGCAAATACGCCAGTTAGCGCGGGGTTGCGAAGGATAGATGTTTCGTAAAATTGGGAGAAATGTATATCCGCCTGTGCAAACGCTGTATAGGGAGCTAAGGCGATCCACGCACAGCAGGCAATTGCTGCTATACACATTTGGATTTTGGATTTTAGAATTTCGGGTTTCATCGGATAATTGTTACGTCGCCTTTAATAAATATCGGTTCACCTGTTTCGCATATAGCATCTACCACGTACACATACACATCCGGCCGCGGTGTGGCGCCGCCGAATGTTCCATCCCACGCATTCGTTTCGTCATTCATCGCAATATTGGTCCGTTCAAACATCAGTTCACCCCAGCGGTTATAAATGCGGAACGACTTTATATTTGATATGCCGGTACCGCGCGGATAGAACACATCATTTTGCCCATCTCCATTTGGGGTGAACGAATTAGGGATAAATACCTGCCCGGAACTGCAATACAAATGAATAGTGACGGAATCAGAATTCCTGCAATCGTGTGTTGACACCACATCGACCACATAGGTGGTCGTAACCGACATGCTCGCCACCGGGTTATAACAGGTGTTGCAGCTTAGCGTGCCATCAGGGCTCCAGCTATAAGAATTAATATCGTTGCCGGTCGCTTTCAATTGTGCCGTTGAGCCTGCCAGCAGCGTTTGGTCGTCGCCCGCATTAACTGTTGGCAGCGGATAGACGATGATGGTCACATAATTCACGTCCGGTGCGCAGCTACCCAGTTGTGCTGTAACTGTATAGGTAGTTGTCACATTTGGGTCTGCTATGGGGTCGGAAACGGTTGTACTGCTTAGTCCCGTAGGTGGCATCCAGGTGAACTTAGTCGCACCGGAATCCCATATCTGCACCTTAGTGCCATAACAAACCGCGGTATCGCCACGGCCCACACTCACTGTTTGCGTTTTCAGGAATACGGTGACAGAATCCGTGTTCACACAGCCGTGCGCATCAGTCCCCACAACTGTATAGGTAGTTACTACGGTTGTGGTTGCCTGCGTGGGATTACACGCTGTGCAACTTAAAGTTGCCGGCGGGCTCCATACATAGCTCACCCCGCCATATCCTGTTAGCGCGGCCTTATCGCCTACACAGATCGTCGTATCGGCAGATGCAGCGATTGTCGGCGGCAGATAAATAATAACATTTTCCGTTACGGTGCTGCTGCAACCCCATGCGTCTGTTGCGGTCAGGGTCACACTATAGGTGCCTGCCGCACCATAGTAGTAGGTAGGGCTTGTTACACTGCTCGTGTCTGTTCCAAATGACCAAAATACTTTGTTTACCGTGGACCAGTAACTACCGGAACTATCAATGAACTTGACCGAATCTCCCAGGCATGCATTGGCGGTTTTGAACCCGGTAGTTACCGCATCTACTTTTATGGTATCTGGCCCCAGGCTCGAATTCTGACATCCGGTATTGTCACTTAGTATCAACTTGGGCACATAACCCCCTGGTAGCGTATAAGTGTGTACCGTATCCTCGGTGGATGTGTTGCTGCTTGTGGTGCCATCTCCAAAATCCCAAATGATAAACGGCACATTGGTGATCGTTGAACTGAAATAGACGGTCAACGGTGCACATCCGGTATCCGGCGTATAGCTGAATCCGCCTGCATAACCATATACTACAACACGCTCCGTAACGGTATCCTTGCATCCATATATGTTGCTGGCAACAAGTGTTACCGTAAAGGAGCCGGATGTTATGTATAGGTTGCCGGGTGATACGTTTGTGGAAGAGTTGCCATCGCCAAAGGTCCAGTAGTACCCCACAGCGCCGGTGCTTAGATTTGTGAACAGTTCCGACAGAGGAGGGCAGATGGAGAAAGAATCGCTTTCCGAAAAGGCCGCTACCGGCTGCGTCACCGTAATATAATTTACATAATTGGCAGTATCCGAGCAGCCGTGCGTATCAGTAACAATGAGCCTTACTGTATAAGTTCCGGAGGCACTGTAAATGTGTGTCGGGGACATAGCGGTAGATGTGCCACCATCGCCAAACACCCAGGATGCTGTCGCAGCACCGGTGGATGTATTGTTGAAATAAACGGTAGTGCCCACACAAGGGTACGTGGGCACGGCATTGAAAGCCGCAACGGGTTTATAGGCATTTACGGTTCCGTATGCCGTGTCTTTACACCCATATCCGTCTGTAACTATTTCCGTTACGGCGAAAGTTCCCGCAGCAGTATAAGTATGAGCCACCGTTACGACTCCTGCCGTAGCGGATGCGCCATCTCCATAGGTCCACGCAAAACTGGTGAGCGGTACCCCTACGAGGTCTGTAGTGTTGTCGGTAAAATTTACCACGAGTCGCACACATCCCGATGGGGGTGTCTCCGTAAACGCAGCAACCGGCTTCGCGACATGTATGTAATTTGGCTTTATAAGCGTATCAAAACACAAATGCGCATCCTCTATGATCAGCATGATCGTATACAATCCCGTAACGTGGAAGGTGTCTACATAAACGGCACTGGTATCATCCCGCATTATACCATCCCGGAACCAATAATAGCCCGCCACCCCTGCGCCTCCCGTCACTGTAGGCGTGATAGACACCCACTGGTCCCTGCATATCGTCGTATCACTGGCGGTAAAGGTCAACACTGGCCTGGCGAGATTCACTACCACTCTGTCCGTATCTCTGCAACCGCTTGTCGTATTGTAGGTGGCCAGGCTCACAGTATAGGTGCCCAGGGTCGGGAAAGAATGCGTTACGGTATCTGCCGTTGAGGTTGTGCCGTCACCAAACATCCATAGATGAGTATTGTCTCCCAGCGAGCTGTCTCCAAAGATCACTGCATTGTCAGGTATACACAAGTAGTTGTCGCGTATTATTGCTTTCGGTGAATCTATCGTTATGTACTCCGTTTTGATCATTGTATCCGGGCAACCGTTATTGTACGCAATAAGCGTCACCGTAAATGTGCCCGGATCGATATAGGTATATGTTGGGTCGGTGAATGTGCTGCTGCCTCCGTCACCGAAAAACCACAAATAGTTTGTGGCGCCGGTACTTAAATTGATGAACGTATCGGGCACACCGTAGCACAAATGTGTGGGTATTGCTATAAAATTAGCAACAGGGGGTGTTCCTACCGGCACCAGCAAATGCGCAGTATCTGCGCATCCATTTGCAGTAGTAATATAAATGGAGACGTTGTAAGTGCCCACAGCAGTATAGGTGTGATAGGTAGTTATCCCCCCGGAAAACAATGGGGAGCCGTCTCCGTAATTCCATGTATAGGAAGTTATAGCAAACGGATACGGGGCGAAAGACGGACAGTCAGACCAGATCTGGACACTTAAACGAGCATTTAACGGCACACAACCCGATTGAATAGAATCATGGTCAATGCTCATTTGGAGGTTATAGTTGGTGTACACTTGTTGTATTGTGTCTATGCAGCCGCTGCTGTTCGTGACGATCATGCTCACGGTGTAAGTGCCGCACGCGCCATAGGTGTGTGTTGATGTGGTGCCGCTTCCTGTCCCGCCATCGCCATAATGCCACACTGCCGTAGACCCTCCGGGAACACTGCCGGTAAAGGTAGCTGCTGCTGGAGCAGGGCAGGTAGGGGACACTGAAAACGAAGCTACTGCACCCGGTAAGATGGTGATGGTATGTGTTATCGTATTTGTGCATGGTCCGTCCCCTACCACAAGCGTTATCGTGTAAGTACCGGGAGTAGTATAGGTGTGGATGCCATCGTTATACGTTGAAGTACCTCCGTCGCCGAAACTCCAGTTGCTGCTCGTATGTGTGCTGCTGGTATTGGTAAAAGTCACTGTTGAATTCACACAGGCGGTGGAAGGACCTGTAAACGCTGCCGTAACACTACCTACATATATATATGTCGGCAGCGTGAGGCTGTCTTTACAGCCGTTTGCGTCCGTGACCACAAGCGTCACATTGTAAGAGCCGTCAGCAGTATAGGTGTGCGTGGGAGATGTCCCCGTACCGGTGCCACCGTCGCCGAATGACCAGCTACAGGTATACGGAGGTGTTCCGGTTGATGTATTTGTAAATGTCACAGATCCGGGAGGATTACAGATATAGGTTGTACTGGCAGTGAAATGTGCAACCGGTGGCGGCAACACATGTATATATGCAGTTTTTGTCAAAGAGCTTACGCAGCCCTGGCTGTTGGTGGCCGACAATGTAATGTTGTAATAGCCCGGTGCGGGGAACGTATGGCTAGGCCCCGCCGAGGTGCTGGAAGTTCCGTCGCCGAAGTTCCACGAGTAAGTCAGTGGCCCCGCCACGCCGGATGATGTCGTGCTGGTGAAGGTGACCGGTGTCCCAAAGCATACCGATGTGTCACTTGCGAAAAAGTTCACCGTTGGTGTAGGATAAACGGTAATGATCACTGTATGTGTACTTGATGAAGATCCACTATATGCAGTAAGTGTTACCGTATAGGTGCCTGCAGTAAGATAGCTTGTGGAGGGATCTGTGAGCGCAGTAATAACGCCGTTTCCAAGGTTCCAGCTATAGCTCGTTGCACCCGATGAAGTATTAGTAAAATGCACCACTAATGGTGCGCAACCGGAAATATTGTCCTCAGTAAAATTTGCAGTCTGCCCGCTAACAGAATGTGCTGAAAGAAACAACAAAAAAAATACGAGTATTCGGTTATAAAAAGGTTTCACAGGTTATATATTGAAAATGTTAAACCGAAGCGTTAATAAAGTTATTAAATCCCTATTAAATAGACGTAGCTTTAATACAAAACGTTAGACATATTGTTTAATCGTTTGCATTTACCATTGCTTACCAGCGAACTAATAAATATAATTATATTGTTAATTTGTTATTCCCGGCAACAAAAAGCGCTTTCACCCCAACTGGTATTACGGATATTGGAAATCGAAAACAAGAAAAATGTATCGGCTCTGGGGCCTGGACACTATAAATCGGGAAACTGCACGCCTGGGGCCTGTTACTGAGAACACACTAACCATGCCAAATTTTGGCAATGCGTTAACAGTAGTAAATATTGCAGCAACATTTTAACCCTTGATCTCATTATTATACCTTTGCCCCACTATGCCATCTCTTCAGGAGCTAATACAATTACACGAGCACGAAATAAAGGCGTTTAGTCCCGCCGATGCGGCTGACCTGGAAAATTACCGCATTCGTTTTCTCGGTACCAAGGGTATCGTAAAACAACTGTCCGGAGAAATGAAGACAGTACCGCCCGAGCTGCGCAAAGAGGCCGGGCAATTGCTAAACGCTTTCAAACAACTCGCTGAAGAAAAATACGAGTCTTTAAAAGAACAATATAGCGATGGGGCAGGGAAGGGGCCATCTATAGATAGCACCTTACCCGGCATGCGGCTGCCAATAGGCACGCGCCATCCGTTGCGGATCGTCGAAAATCAAATAGTGTCCATTTTCGAGAAAATTGGTTTCAGCGTAGCTACCGGCCCGGAAATAGAAGACGACTGGCACAACTTCACCTCGCTGAACATGCCCGAACATCACCCCGCCCGCGATATGCAGGACACATTCTATGTCTCCCAGAACCCGGATTGGGTGCTGCGCACGCATACATCATCCGTGCAGGCCCGCATACTGGAAACACAACCATTGCCGGTGCGCGTCATCTGTCCTGGCCGTGTTTATCGCAACGAGACTATTTCCGCGCGCGCACACTGCTTCTTCCACCAGTGCGAGGGGCTGTATGTGGATAAGAATGTCTCTTTCGCCGATCTGAAACAAACGCTCTATTACTTCGTTACAGAGATGTTCGGAGAGAACACCAAAGTGCGTTTCCGCCCGTCCTATTTCCCGTTCACGGAGCCCAGCGCAGAGATGGATATTTCCTGTACGGTATGCGGCGGTAAGGGCTGCAATCTTTGTAAGCACACAGGCTGGGTAGAGATACTGGGCTGCGGCATGGTGCACCCCAACATGCTGCGAAACTTCAACATTGATCCCGAAGTATATACTGGCTTCGCCTTCGGTATGGGCGTAGAGCGCATCACCCAGATAAAATTCCAGGTCAATGACCTTCGGTTGTATTCACAAAACGATGTGCGGTTTTTGCGACAGTTTCAGGCATTGTAGCCGACGGGTAAAACAGGAAAAGGAATTCTCTAAAAGCAGGACAAAAACAGTAGTAGGTGCAAGCCCGCTTATCTAATCGACGTCCTTGGTAGGCTTTTGCATAATCGCCAGCACCAGTGCAACAATACCTATCGCCAGCAAAATATGCACGGTATGCCCTTCGTGCTTCCATACCAGGTAGCCCAACACCCATCCTATGATGAGCAGCACCGCAATAAAGTACAAAAGGTTCCGGAGTATCATTGTTTACTATGGTAAAAATAAGAAAACTAGGGAGAAAATCTAATGAAAAACTATAATAGCCCCCTTATCTTATCTATCACCCCCTGCAAGCCGGAAGGGTCCTGCCCACCAGCAGTAGCAAGTGTTTTCTGACCACCGCCGCCACCTTTAATTACGGAGGCTACGTGCTCTTTTATGATCTTGCCGGCATCCAGGCCTTTTGCTGCCGCCACCTTTTCATCCACGCCTACAGCCACAAATGGTTTGCCATCGATATTGGCACACAGCACGATCACATGATCATTCAGGTGCGATTTCAGGTCAGTGCACAGGCGTTTCAGTGCATCCAGCGAACTCACAGAAACCATCTGCCCCACAAAAGTCACCTGGTTGATGATCTCATCTTTAGTGAGCAGTTCATTGCGAATGCCTACCAGCATCCGGTTCTCCAGGTGCTCTGCATGTTTCTCAAACTGGGTGCGCTCTTCCTGCAGTCGCTCTATGGCTTTTATCGGGTCTTTCGCGTTCTTCAGTTGTGCAGAGATGTCGGCTATCAATTGCAATTGTTCGTTGATAAAGTGCTCAGCAGCCTTGCCGCTCACGGCTTCCATACGCCGCACACCAGCAGCCACAGCGGCTTCGCTGGTTATTTTGAAAAAGCCAAGCTGCCCTGTAGCGCCCACATGGGTGCCACCACAAAGCTCTATAGAGTAGGCCGGGTCCATGATCACTACGCGCACTACGTTCCCGTATTTCTCACCAAACAAAGCCATTGCGCCCAGCGCCACCGCTTCATCCTTCGCCATTTCTTTTATAACTACCGGTATATTCTCCCGTATCTTTTCATTCACTATGGCCTCTATCCTCGCCATCTCGGCATCGGTCACTTTTGCAAAATGCGAGAAGTCGAAACGCAGATGCTCCTCATTCACCAATGACCCCTTTTGCGCCACGTGTGTGCCCAGTACCTCACGCAGCGCTGCATGCAGCAGATGCGTAGCACTGTGGTGTACCGCCGTAGACAGGCGTTTTATCACATCAACCTTAGCATGTACCGGCGCCGAAACATTCTCCGGCAGCACCTCAGAAAAGTGGATGGTTAAGCCGTCTTCCTTCTTGGTATCTACTATCTGTATGCTCTCATTCGGGAAAATGAATTCGCCCGTATCGCCCACCTGGCCACCGCTTTCGGCATAGAAAGGCGTAGTGTCCAGCACCAACTGGAATGATTCCTTCCCCTTCGATGTTACGCGGCGGTACTTTAGCACAGATGCTTCGGCTTCAAAGCTATCATACCCGACAAACTTAGTTGCATTGCCGTCTTTTACGATCACCCAGTCCTGTGTGTCCAGTGCCGTGGCAGCCCGGCTGCGGGTCTTCTGCTCCTGCAGCGCCTTGTCAAAAGCAGCCTCATCCACATGCAGTCCATTCTCGCTTCCTATTAATCTTGTCAGATCTATCGGGAAACCAAATGTGTCATACAACTCGAAAGCTGCCTTACCATCAATGGTCTGTGTATTACGGCTCTTGGTCTCGGTGATAATATCGTCTATCTTCTTCAACCCCTTATCCAACGTTCTCAAAAATGCTTCTTCTTCTTCTTTCACCACGCGGCTCACCAGGTCTATCTGCTTGTGCAGTTCCGGGAACACCTCTTCAAACTGCTTGGCCAGCACCGGCATCAGCCGGTATAGCAAGGGTTGCTTATGATCTAGATAAGAATAATAGTAACGCACAGCGCGGCGCAATATGCGGCGTATCACATAGCCAGCGCCGGTATTAGAGGGCAACTGTCCATCAGCAATGGTAAAACCTATAGCACGAATATGATCAGACAACACGCGAAAAGCAATATCCTTTTTGCTGTCCGTATAGGTGTATTTTTTACCGGTCATGTGCTCGATGTGCGTGATCGTGCCGGTAAACAGATCGGTATCGTAGTTACTTTGCTTGCCTTGAAGTACGCGGACCAGCCGCTCCAATCCCATGCCCGTGTCTACATGCTTAGCGGGTAAGGGAACAAGGCTGCCATCCTTCTGCCGGTTAAACTGCATGAACACATTGTTCCATATCTCTATAACCTGCGGATGATCAGCATTTACCAGTGTTTTGCCATCGATCTGTTTTTTTTCCTCGTCGGTCCTGCAGTCCACATGTATCTCGGAGCAAGGGCCGCACGGCCCCGTATCGCCCATTTCCCAGAAGTTGTCTTTTTTATTGCCCAGCAGTATGCGGTCTTCGGCAATGTGCTGTTTCCAGAAGTTGTAAGCCTCTTCATCTTTCGGCAGGTTCTCGCTGGCATCTCCCTGGAAAACGGTTACATACAGCTTGTCCTTAGGTATGCCATATACCTCCGTGAGCAGCTCCCAGCTCCAGGCTATGGCTTCTTCCTTGAAGTAATCGCCAAAGCTCCAGTTGCCCAGCATCTCGAACATGGTGTGATGATAGGTATCCACACCCACTTCTTCGAGGTCATTGTGCTTACCGCTCACACGCAGGCATTTCTGTGTATCGGCTATACGGTTGCAGGATGGTACCTGGTTGCCCAGGAAGAAATCTTTAAACTGGTTCATCCCCGCATTGGTAAACAACAGGGTAGGGTCGTTCTTTATAACAATAGGCGCAGATGGCACGATCTCATGACCTTTGCTGCGAAAAAAATCTAAAAACTGCCTGCGTATTTCGTTTGCGGATTGCATTGTATATGAGCTGATAATGTGGCTGCAAAACTAAGGTAAAAGGGGAAAGTTTAGGAAAGTTGTTAAAGTAGGGTGGACATTAGCAATAGATCGTTCCATCATATATTTGGAAAATCCGGATTCTGATTCCATATTTTTTCAGATATATTTTTTTACGTTATTTGTTGGTCGATCAGACGAACCTGCATTTGACTGCCGATAGGCTGGCTGCCCACATTGCCCTATATTTGTCAGGTGAGTTTTTTATATCCCCTTTTCCTGGTTGCGGGTGTGTCGCTGGCTATACCAGTGCTGATACACTTGTTCAACCTGCGCAAGTATAAAACCGTTCTTTTCCCGCATACCCGGTTCCTGAAGAACATTCAGCTCAACAGCCGTAAGCAAAGCCAGGTGCGCTACAAGTATCTGCTGGCTGCCCGCCTGCTTTTCCTGGCGGTACTGATCCTCGCGTTTGCACAGCCTTTCTTCAATAACAGCAGTAAGACAGGGGGCGACCACAAATTCCAGGTCATTTACATCGACAATTCTTACAGCATGTCGGTAAAGAAAGGCGGGCAGAGCATGCTGGAGACGGCTAAGGATGCGGCACGAAAGCAATTGCGCCATGCTGCCCCCGGAACAAAGTTTGTATTGCTGACCAACGATAAGCCAGCCAGCTACCATGCGGAGCCAGCGGACAAAGTGTTTGCAGAGATAAATGCTACCGATTTTTCGGCTTCGGCGAAAACGGTGGACCAGGTGCTGGCCAATGCGCAGAGCATCATGGAGAATGAAGGTAAAAAAGGCGCCGACCTTTATTATTATTCCGATTTCCAGCAAAGCGCGTTTCCCGCTCAACCCGATAAAGGGCTGATGACGAACATCACTTTTTACGGAGTACCGGTGCAGAGCGACGAGGCGCAGGATATTTACATAGATACGGCTTATCTCACTACTCCAGTATTGCAAACCGGTAAGAGCAACTACATAATAGTGCACACCCACTGCACCGGGAAGCCGCCCAAGGAAAACCCAGTGCTTAACCTCGCGATAAACGGACAGGTGAAGAGCGCTGCATCGCTTAATTTTTCAGATGGAGCAGAGAGTTTTGATACGCTGAATTTCCAGGTGAACAATGCCAACTGGCAAAAGATAACACTGACCATCAATGATCCGTCTGTGCGCTTTGACGATACATTCAGGATCACCGCACGCAGTTCCCCGAACCTCTCTGTACTTGCGCTGAATGAGGGCCAGCCGAATACCTACATACAGGCAGCTTTCCGCGCATACAACGGCTTCAGGCTGAACCAGGCCGAGGCAGCAAGTGCGCCCAAGGACTGGAAGGAGTATAACCTGGTGATCTTAAATGGCATTACCCGGATAGATGATGCGCTGGGCAAAACACTTAACGATGCGCTGCAGGCCGGTCAGAGTATCTGTATTTTCCCCGGCAAGACGAGTAATTTACAACAACTCAATGATGGGTTAAAACTGGCGGGAGACCTGCGCATAACAGGCATAGACACTGTGCCGCAAACGGCCAGCTCCCTGCAGCAAGGCAGTGCACTGGTAAAAGACCTTTTTGATAAAATACCGGAGAATGTGCAATTGCCTGTGGCTAACTGGCACTATATCGTCAGCGCAGGGCTCAGCGCCAACCAGCAGTCGATACTGAGTTTCCGAAATGGAGATCCTTTGCTGGCAAGGTATATGCCTTCAAAAGGGCAATTGTACATCTGCGCTACTTCTGCGGACCTGCAATCCGGCAATTTTCCGGGCAGCTATTTTTTCACGCCCTTTCTTTACGAAATGGCTATGCAAAGCAGCAGCAGTAGTGTATATGCCATAACCGGCGGCACGCAACAGGCCGTATACCTGCCGCTTGCAAATGCCTCTGAGCGGAACATGGTGCATGTGTATGGAAAGGACATAGACATTATACCTGCTCAACGCCCGGACGGCGCAGGGCTGGATGTGTTTATAGACCAGGCAGTGCAGCAACCGGGCTTCTACGCACTAAGCACGGCAGGGGGTAGTGATACCACCCAGATAGCCCTTAACCAGAACAAAAGTGAATCTTTGCTTGACTTCCGCGATATCAGTGCGCTGAAGAGCGAATGGAAAGGAGATAATATAAAATGGATGAGTGTAGTTGATGGCGGCGGAATTACTAATAGTGGCATCAGTTTCCCATTGTGGAAGATATGTGTGCTCCTTGCACTGCTGATGCTGGGCGTGGAAACTTATCTGCTGGCAAGAGTGAAAGTTGCCACGGCGTAATAATTTGAAAACATGCAAATTTGAAAATATGCGAATGTCCTTATATCGCAGCAGTAATTTAATATGAGTTCTAGCTGTCTAATTCAGCAAATAATTCTTCTATTGGCTGCATACGCTCCGGGTGTTCAGCAATTTCTTTTAGGCGAGCGTCTATCATATCCTTTTGCCATTGAGGCAACTCTCCCTCAATAGCATCTATGCCGGGATATTTGCTGCGTATTCCATTCCATTCCTCAATGGGGATAATTACTGCCGTTGTATGACCTGAATTATCAGAAATATATTGTAAAGACATAGCTACGAAGTTACTGATTTTTCAAAATAGCCGTGTATTTTTTGCCCCTGCATTATGTTTAAGGGGCAGTAATTTATATCTTTATTGTGCAGTAAAGAGAACATAATGCACATGCTCATAAAGAAAGCGAGAATAATAGATCCGCAGTCGGGTTTTCATGATAAGGTAGTGGACCTGCTGGTGGAGAATGGTGTTATTAAGGATATCGCAACAACAATAGATAAGGATGTAAAAACGGTTATAGAGGCTAAAGGATTGTGTGTGAGCCCCGGATGGGTGGATGTTTTTGCCGATTACCGCGAACCCGGCTTTGAGCATAAAGAAACAATAACCAGTGGCCTTGCTACTGCGGCCGCCGGCGGATTTACAGATGTGCTGCTGGCGCCCAATACACAGCCTGCATTGAGCACAAAATCGATCATACAATTTGTATTACAGAAGGCCAGCGGCAATATAGTGGCGCTGCATCCTATAGGCGCAGCTACTCAAAACACCGATGGCAAGGACCTTGCGGAGATGCTGGACATGCGTGCCAATGGCGCAATGGCATTCTCTGATGGCTGGAAGCCTGTACAGCAGGCCAGCCTGATGCTGAAAGCGCTGGAGTATGTGAAGGCATTTCATGGTACGGTGATACAACTGCCCGTAGATGCGTCGCTGGCGGCAGGTGGCCTTATGAATGAAGGTGTGGTGTCTACAGGGCTGGGAATGGCCGGCATACCTGTGCTGGCGGAATCCATTATGGTGCACCGGGACATAGAACTGCTGCGCTATACCGGCTCTAAACTGCATATTACGGGGGTTTCTACAGCCGAATCTATAGAGCTGATACGGAAAGCTAAAAGCGAAGGGCTTGCCGTTACCTGCTCGGTAACGCCCTATCACCTGGCACTTACGGATGATATGCTTAGTGGTTACGACAGCGCTTATAAAGTCTCCCCGCCTTTGCGCAGCGAGACGGACAGAATGACGCTGATAGCCGGCCTTAAGGACGGCACAATAGATTGCATAGCCACGCACCACCGCCCGCATGAGTGGGATGCCAAAACAAAGGAATTTGAATACGCCTCAGATGGTATGGCTGTGCAGGAGTGTGCCTTCAATATACTATGGGATGTGCTGAAAGACTACGTAACCATAGAGCGGCTGGTAGAGACAATGACCATAATGCCGCGGGCAATCTTTGGGCTGGAGACGCAGCAGATAGAAAAAGGCAGCAAGGCGTGTATGACCATTTTCACTACGGCGGGCAGCCATACATTACCGGCAGGGCAAACGGCATCGGCAAGTAAGAACAATCCTTTTACCGGAAAGAAATTAAGCGGAAAGGTTTTGGGCATCATAAACAGCAACCAATTTCACCTAAATAAATAAATCATGGAAAAGAAAAACACACACATCATTTATGGTTTCATTACCGGCATAGCTATGGTCATTGTCGGATTGATCGTTTACCTTGCTGGCGCTGCCTTTAAGCCGGGCGCACAATATATTGCTTACATCCCATTTTTGATAGGAATATTACTTAACGGTATGGCCTATTCAAAAGCCAACGATGGCTATGTAACTTTCGGCAACGTTTTCGGAAGTTGCTTTAAGGCCACGATGATCGTCACAATAGTAATGCTTACCTGGAGTGTAGTGTCGATGATGATATTTCCGGAAATGAAAGATAAGGCACTGGCAATGGTGCATGACCAAATGGCCAAGAATGGAAAGACGACCGATGACCAGATTGAAATGGCGATGAACATCACCAAAAAGTATTGGAATGTATTTCTTATCGCAGGCGCTATTTTCGGTACTTTATTCTACGGCGCTATATTCTCTTTAATAGGCGGTGCAGTTGCAAAGAAGAATGGAGAAAGACCATTTACTACTGGGGAATAGGCCTTAGCGAACTTCAAACGCCAGTTTTAAACTGGCTAAATTGGTTAGGCACGAGTTGGCTCAGCAGAGGCTGGGCTTCAAACTCGCGCCAGTGCGAGGATAAGGTGACTGTAGAAAATCACATGCACGCTATCTTTGACGCTACGGCAACTTTTGTACCTTGACTGCCCGGAATCCCTGCAAAATGTGACGAGCAGAACAACAATAAAATGCAAAACCCAGCCATTCACAGATCGTTGATAACTTCCGGTTGCCTGTTGTGGTGCGCATCATTTTTCGGTGAGGCATACGGCACGTAACCATACTCCACCATTGGCATGGTGACATCACCGTTGATCACTGTTATAGGTTTGATTTATTGGCTAAAGTATTATCGCAATACGAGAGGGTATTATCCCAGATTTGGCAGCACAATCGGCGCTATGTTTTCTCGTACGGGAAGGTATGACTTTATATGGATTCATATTTTAGAATTCTGGACCTTTTGCCTCTTGTTTTGGATGGGCCTTGCATTAATAATGGTTTTGACTTTCAAGAATTCAGATGCATTTGAGGCAACGAAGCGATATTGCCAGGCAAATCAGGAAATTCTTGCCAAAACAGGCCCCATAAAATACTACGGTGTTTTGGTTGGGGGCAGCATTACAATGGGCGGGCAAAGCGGCAATGCAGATTTCTCATTTACTATTATAGGCGAAAAGGGAAACTTTAACGCAAATTCTAAATTGATTGAACAAGCCGGCAGTTGGCAGGTGGAGAATGTAACGCTACGTTGATAATTTCGATCATTGTTCAGATGGGAATACACGAGTTGTTTGGTCTTAGAAGAGTTTCTCTGTTAAATTATTACTGGCAAAAAAAAACGCGGCCCGTTTCGGAGCCGCGTTTATAAGAGAGGTATCAGAATAATGCTTAGCGCACTATTGTTATTTTGGTCACATCATATTTTACAGAACTGTTGCCCAACCTTACAAAGAACATACCATCGATGGCACCGGCTGGTACATTTACAGTAACGGTGTTCATGCCTGCTACAGCTTTCACATCTTGTTTGTAAACTACACGTCCTGCAATATCTGTTAGTTCCAGGGTCATGTCTTCGTTCTGTGCTGCTGCAAACCTGCACTGGAATGGTCCGCTGGCCGGGTTCGGCATGATAGTCAGGTTCTTAGACTTCAACACACGGCTGCTTGGCACAACTGTTGGCGAGAAAGCCTGGTCATCTGCAAAGAAATTAACGCTGGTTTCCTTGCCACCATATTGGAAAGTATAGACAACCGCAGTTACGTCATACGGGTTGATGTAGGTGCTCAGGCTGGCGTTATCAGATGCGAAATCATTAAAACTTACCTGGTAGTTCTGGGCAGCAGTATCCAATGTCAAAGTAGTATAATACTGGTCATTGAAGTTAACGATACCGTCCTTGATCAGCCTGATCTGCACTTTACCTCCGCCTTTGGCGAGGAACTTATAAGAATTGTATCCGGTCAGATCCACCTTATCTTCTCCTGATGTGATGAACTTATAGACAGATATATAGTCGGTGCTTGTGCCGGTTACGGTAATGTTCCTGTAAAGCGGATATTCGCCATCAGTATATACTCTGCTGAAGTTATTGTCAGGCTTGTAATTGATAGCCGTATAATGGCCGTCGAAGTCCAGGCTCCAGTTACCGTCAGCCATGTAAATATCATCAACCAGGGTATCGTTCATATACAGGTGGCCTTCGTATTCGTAGCCGTCGTGGATAGGCAACTGGAAATTATTGGCTACTCCACCAACCAGGGTAAAAGGAATTTCCAGTGTATCAACGCCCGAGAATTCGTTTTTCCTTTCTTCGAAAATGATCTTGCAGTTGGTAGAATTCACTGCGCTGGTAATATTGACGTTCAGGAAGCCTTTATCTCTCTTTCCGGCCGCTATATAGGTGGTTGGTAATACGAAGCCAAGGTCAACCTGTTGCAATGGTAAAACCGCGGAAAGATTGGTAAGTACTTCGTTGGTGAGTATTTGTGTGTTGAGTGGCGAAGCAGCCCAGATCTGGAAATTGAATACGGAGTCATCACCGGAATACTCAGAAATGAGCCATTTGCTTTGGATATCGAAATGATTGCTGCCTGCTGATTTACCCGCCGCGAAAGCGATACAATATTCCACTGCGCCATTTTGCTGCAACAGTCTGAACTGCACGAAATTGATGCCCTGGATCTGTACGGTCTCGGTGCTTTGTAATGTAGCGCCGCGGAAACGGTCGCAGATGGACTTTGTGTGGTTGTAAGCTTTGCCCAGCGTGGTAATGGCAAGTACGGCAGCCTTTGCGGCATTGTTATTCACATAATCAACTGAGAATGCATCAACAGCAGAGGTCAGCGTAGTAATGTCTGTAGGAGTGCTCACCTGCGGAGTAGTATTTGCAAGGCTGGCTGGGGCAAAGCGCTCTATCGAGCTTCCGGAGGTACCGGTAGTGCGTGCCGTTGAATGCGTATCCTTGTTGAAAACCGGCATCGTGCTGTAATCAGGCTTTGTGCTTACACTGTTTTTGATATTGTTTATAGCCCTGCGGCTAACAGCATCGCCGAGGCTCACGCTTTCAAGGCCGCCGGTGCAGCCACAAGATACGCTGTCGCAGATCACGAACACTTTCATATAGGCATACATGATACAACCTGCGCCACTGGTTACCTTTTCAGTAACTACATATCCACCGACTGAGCCATAATGCTTAATAGGATCAGGACCAGTAGCAGTGGTACCATCACCAAAATCCCAGTTATAAGTACAGCCGGAACCAAGCGCGGTAAATGCAAAACTGTTACCCGTGAGCACCTGGATAGAATCATTAACTGTAAAGCCGGAAACGGGAGAAGGTGATACAATCACAGTATGGGTAACGCTATCAGCAGAGCCGCCAGCGCCTCTTGCTACAAATTTTACATGGTATGTGCCGGTAGCTGTGTAAGCTTTTACGGCATCCATAGTATAAGCATGGGTGCCGTCACCAAAATCCCAGCGGTAGGTGAATGGCCCAACACCTGTAGCACTGCCAGTAAAAATAAACACATTATCAGCGAGACACTGGTTGTCTATATTCACGTCGAATGATGCGTTAACGTTGATGCCTCCTCCGCAACCCGGAATATGGCAGCGGCAAGGGCAGTGGTGGTTGTCGCCGGCAGAATGGCAAAAGGAGTGGCAAATGATCTGCCCTTCGCAGGGTGAAGGATTGGTGGTCTTTGTAATGTCGCAATAAGGAGCAAATATGCAGCCTTCTACAGAGCCGGTACCGCATATATTAAGTTTCGGGCTGTTGTAGAAATTAAAAAGTACGTAAGGACAACCGGTAATATCAATACCTGAGGTGGCAAAAGGAGACCATGCGAATGAATCCGAAGCATTCACGTTAATAATAAGCACGTGGTTGGAGTCAGGTGCATTATTATACGTGAAAGATGTAATGGTGTTAAGGGCAGCACCGGTGAGGTTCAGCACATTTGTACCGGAATGTAACGTGATCTTTACAGCAGAAGGAAGGCCGGTGCGAACCGACAGCAGGTCGTTGCTGGCATCATACAAGGACGCATTGTCGGTAAATGCCCCCATTGTCGTAGCGCTCGATTTCATCTGTAGGAAGGCCGATGTGAAATCAACACCAGATGGCTGGCATACCGGATTTGAAGTGGGACTTACACCAATAGCGTAAGATGTCATCTGCATCTGCACACTGGGTACGCCACTGTAATCAGAGCCCGCAGTTATGTTCATGGGCGCATACAGGCCGCTCATATCTGTATACCAGATAGTAGAACCGGAACAGTCGCCTAATTTCACATACCCGTTATTGTTTACGGTCAAAATACCACGGGAGTAATTTATACCGCCGCCCACAACCACGGATGTGGGTATGCCAGCAACAGTAAATGAACCGGGATTAGTAGTGGACACTGCGTAGTTGCCGCCAATAGCCAGGTTGCCGCCCGTAGCCACGGGTCCCTGTGTAGAACCTGCCGTGAAATTAATGCCGCCCTGCGTAAATACATTGAAGTCCAAAGCAGGCGCAGTGGGGCTTTGAGCTATAAGCCGTGTGGTTGTCAACAATAAGATGAAGAAGCAACTTAGGGGTAATTTTCTTTTCATAATTTCCGATTTTAAATGGTTTGCAAATCGTTAACTTGTGAGTTGTAATTCATTAACATATACGCAAAATTAGAAACTTTTTTGTAAAAACAAAACTTTTTCAAAAAAAATTATCAATTGTTTTCTATTACTTTATTCTGTCCCGTATTATTTTGCTTCTTTTTCATAAATATTTTGATGACCGCGCAAACCCTGTACTGGCGCACCTTTCAGGCCGCCGCTACAAAATTTGTTATTTCATTCGTTAAAGCTACGTAAAAATAACGATTTATTTTCATGAATTCAAAAATAAAGTAGGATAATTTACGGGCATAAAAAGTGACTTTACAAGCGGTCCGGCAACTACATGTACGATAGCAGTTCCTGGCCATTCACACAATTTCCTGAACTTAGCAAAATTCACTTATCATGAAACGCAAATCAATAAAATGAATCGCAGTTCAGACAAACTAAGACTCGACAAATACCTGTGGGCCATACGCATCTTCAAGACGCGCTCACAGGCCACTTCCGCCATTGACGAAGGGAAAGTGAAGTTGAACAGCGCCAATATAAAGCCCTCCCGGACCGTGGCTATTGGCGACAAGTATACCATAAAGACTCCGGCTCGCCGCTGGACGATTGAGGTCACGGGCCTGCTGCACGATCGTGCCGCTTATGAAGAGGCAATAAAGAATTATGTGGATATTACCCCCGAGGAAGATAAACTGCTGAACCAGCAAATCGGCAGCAGCTTTTATACCGGCAAGCGCCAAAGTAAAACAGGTCACCCCACTAAGAAACAGCGGCGTGACCTGGAAGATTTTTTTGAAGATCAATAAACGGATACGTAATTGCCGGGAATGGTGAGCACCCAGTTGGCACCGTCATCTACGCTTTGGAAGATGCCCTGGTTGGTAGCTATGTACACATATTTTTTCACGGTACCATTCTTGAATATGGTCTCTTTGAAAGCGATATTGCGTACGATCAGGTTTGAGGCAAGGCCATTATTATTTGGTTGCCATACACCGGTGTTGTTATTATAAATATACAGCCCCGCCGAGTCCGTGCCTATCAGGGCTACTTCTTCGAACGGTGATGCAACACAAAGCAAAGGCCTGCCAGCAGGGAGTCCGGTGTATTGCGCCCAGTTAGCCCCGAAGTCATCGCTATACCATGCACCATTTGCTCCTTTTTCATCAATGGCAATCAACCGGTTGTTGTAATGCCCGAGGGTAAAGAAGCTCGCAGTAGGAGCAGAAGCATGCGGCGGAAGCGGAATGCCGGATGCATTCCCGGTACCAAGCGTAATCACGCCATCCGGGTTGCCCGTCACCTCCTTCCACTGCTGGTCTTTTGCTGCTTTGTAAAAGTTCCTTTCGTAGCGATACATGGTGGATGGAAGCTTTGTCGCCGGCGTCTCAAACGCCAGACCACACAAGTAACCATTTTTGAGCTGGGTAAAACTATACATGTAAATAGGCAGTCTGCCCGTTGAACCAAGGCCTGGAATAGTATCGTAGCTGTTTTCCAGAGTCCATGTGCCAAGCGCCCCGTTCCCGTCGCTGTAGGTCAAGCCCATAAGATTGGTGAGTACAGTACCATCTGAAAGGCGCATGCTGCTGGCGCGGCTGGCCGCGTAAACCCTGTTGCCCCAGGCCGCACAGTTGATCATCATGGACTGGTTGAGATAGATGGGCAAATTGGGCACAACGCTCATATCAGAGGTCCAATATAAAGAATCGAAGCTATGGTTAAAATTCACACCATTGTTACTGCTGAAATATAGTGAGTCTTTAGCCCACAAAATATTTTCCCCCGATGTGACCAACGAACGGCATGGCTTTCCATCAGGTGGAAATATAGCAGTCCGGTTTTTGCCGTCAGTAGAGACAAACAAGGTACCAGACGTATCGGAAAAATACAGGCTATACGGTGTCTCAACAACAGTATTGTTGTTGATAGCGTTAATTTTCTTACAGCTATACACCGTTACGGCTGCAAGCGTTATCAATCCTGCTATAAAGTATAGGGACAACTTTTTCATTGATATTCTGTTCTAAGGTGCTAAAATTAGTAAAAAACAAAGATAACTACACTATCCACAAATATAAAGACATGGAATCGTATGGAAAGGTTGGCACTAACTACCCTTTAACCTTTTAACTTACCAACCACCACCCTACTGCGCTATTTTGTCCGCGTCGTTCATCTTCATCCCATAATCTATCAGCTCAATAAGGCTATTTTCATCCGTATTCGTGAAATTTATATCTAAATGGTATTCAAATGCACTGTTCTTAAATTCACCGCCGCTAAGCGAGATGTTATTTAGCAGTTTCTTGCTCTCCATGATCATTGCAGAGTCATGTGCCGAATGGCTGATGCCCGCGTCTATGTTCTTCAGCAAAAGCTGCATATCTACGTACACAGCCCACGGGTGGCCCGTTACCTGGGCTGCGGCATCAGGCATTTTCTGCGATTTGAAATCGCCGTGCAGGAAGCCGGTGGCATATGCGTTTTTATTAGACACTACAGCGTATTGGTCATCCATCTTCAGGTATACGGAGTCGCTTTCATCCAGCGGTATAACAAAGCCATTCCCTGATTGTGCCAGCCCGTTTTGCTTAGCCAGCCCTACCAGTTTCTGGAATTTGTCTTTGTTGCCTATTTTCATCACATAGCTCATGCTTAGTGTAGGCTTTTGGTTTTGATGGGTCACCTTCTGCCCCATAAAGCTATCGGTCACAGTTTCTGTGTGCAGGCTGAAATCGTTGATCACAAAGCTCATGTCTCCGGTAAACGCATCAAGAATATCATCGGCGTTCATGTTTTGCTGGGCAAGGGCTGTATTTGCCAATCCCAATACACCCATTTTTTCCAGCATCGATTTTACTCCTTTAGGCGATATATGCATGGCTACCAGCATGTCCAGGTTCTGGCCAGGCAAGCGGCTCAGGAGATCTTTGTCCACATTAACGGCCCCGAATTCAAGGCCGATGTCCTTCATAGAATCAGGAAGGTAGTAACGCATATCACCCGTTATTTTTCCCTTTTTGAAGTCGAAACCCGATGTGAATGTTGCATCCTTCCACAATGCGGCCGATAATGATACGCCGCCCATCCGGTCAGACATATCACTGCCATACTGCGACATGAGCTGGCCATAATTGAGCCAGAAGGTGATGTCGTGGCCTTCTGCTTCAAGCGCTGTAAAACGGGAGTTACCGGTAAGTGAGTTATCTCCCGCCACACTAAATGCCGCGGTCATTTCTGCAGACAGGCTTGCCAGATCTTCCATTGGGTGGTCTCCCGGCTGTGACCCGCGACCCTCCATAAGGTCATTATAATCGGTTGGCGCAGACATTACATTGATGATGACCAGGAGATTGTTGCTCCAACCCACAAACATATCGCGGCCAAGGCTCGCTTCTTTGTGGCCTCCGTTCTGTTTGATCTCCACCTGCGGAAATACCTTCTTCACATATGCTTCCCATTGCGCGGCATCAGACAATGGAACAAGCCCCGTTATACGGTTTCCCCCTTTAAAGCGCGTATCTGGCTTAACATATACGTAGAGTGTATTGGCTAGGTCTATCCCGGCTTTTTCTATACCATCCATCGCATCCTTTGTGCTTTTTTCAGGAATGCGGCTTTGCATCTCTTTGAAGAGTTTGCTCCCCGTGATCACATTCCAGGCAATTTTTTTGCCCAGGGATCGGAGGTTGATACCAGCTACGGCTACCGCATCCTTAGGGATGTAGCGTGCATGGTCTGGCTTCCTGCTGCATGCGCTCAATACTGCAACAATCATCAATAATAGAATGGCGATACGCGAAAAGCGGTGCATAGATCAGCTTTTATAATAAAGGATAAAGCATACCGTGCGGTATGCTTTATCCTTTATTGGGATTAAAATGGCAGATCGTCGATCGTTTCCGGCGACGGATTGAAATTAGGGGTTGCATTATAATTTCCACCGCCCTGATTGTTGTTGTTGTTATAGGCTGGTGCCGACTGACCCTGTCCTTGGCTGCCACCGGCGTTGCCCGGAGTGGCTGTAGCGCTCTCTACACGCCACGCATCGAGGTTAGTGATGTAGTTGACTTTTCCATCACGCTCCCATTTGTTGCCCTTGATATTAAAGCTAACTCTAACGCTGTCTCCTTCTTTAAAACGGTCGATTATATCGCATTTATTCTGGACCAATTGCATTTTTGCAAAGTTGGTGTAGATGTTGCCGTTGATCTCTTCTGCCAATTCAAGCACAAATTCACGTTTTTTGAATTTTTCGCTTACCTGCTGTGTGTCGTACTTTACAAGCAGTTTGCCTGTTACTTCTAAACTCATTTTAGTAAAATTTAATTATAAAACAATAAACAAATATACGAATAGGGGCTGAAGAAAATAAAAAAAGTGCCCGGAATTTCTGGACACTTTTGATCTTTTAACCGGGGGAGGATGACGGGGGTCGAACCCGCGACCCTCAGAACCACAATCTGATGCTCTAACCAACTGAGCTACAACCTCCGTGATAAAATGGACGGCAAAGGTAATATTTTTTTTCTTTTTTCGTTCATACAATTTCTATTAGGTTTACACTGCGGCAAAAATCGATATTCCTAAATACAAATACATTTGAAGCGCATGAACGGGCATTCCCTGATACGAAAGAACCTACCCCTGCTCTTCCTGCTGCTTTTTTCAGTGCCGCTTTTCTTTCATAATATTCAAGACACCCACTCCCCCGGTGGCGACGACTACGCCCAGTATATAAAGGAGGCACAAAATATAGCCACCGGAAAGCCGTATTACCAGTCTAACTACGTTTTTAACAAGTATAATAATTGCTACTCGCCGCCGCAATACCCACCCGGTTTTCCGTTGATGCTCGCTCCGGTTGTGAAATACTGGGGTATCGCCATCAGGCCTATGTGCTACTTTAATACGGTTATTGCCGTATTTATACTCTTTGCCCTGTTCTTTTATTTCAGGAAGTATATGAGTGCGTTTGCAGCGGTTTGCCTGGCCATTGTGATATCGTACAGCCAGTCCATGATGGACCTGAAACAGGAGGTGCTCTCCGATGAGACGAGTATGCTCTTCGTGCTGCTGTACCTTATTGCCCGTAACGCAAAAACATTCGGGTGGCAGCGAATAACATGGCTTGTGCTGCTGGCGACAATGGCTATATTCATTCGCACGCAGTGTGTGCTGCTGCTTTTTGCGGAACTTGTTTTTCTTTGTATTGCCATCGTAAAATCGTCGGTCAAAGAGAAAAAATTCTCTTTGAAACCGGCACTCGGCATACCGTCTCTGTTTGTAGTGGCAGGTTGTTTTCTACTCACATTTTTGCTGAATAAAATCCTGTTTTATTGCCCTACGAGCGCCGCAGGCTTCTATGTTGACTTTCTAAAGATAACGCTGCAGAAAGGGCTGCCTTCGATTGTCAGGGACAATGCAAGTGCTCTATTGACATCGATTACCGCTTTTTTTCATTACGACACCGATCACGGTTTGCGCACGGTGATCGTGACGCTGATGGAAAGCGCGGGGCTGGTGTTTTGCTGTCTCGGATTCTTTATTTCTGCTACAAGGCGGTTGTGTTTCGATGACATTTTTTTTGTGTTCGTTTGCGCTATGGTGCTCTACTACCCAATTCACGATCCGAGGTATTTTTTGCCGGTAATGCCGGTTGTTTTTTATTATTGCTATGTGGCGCTCGCGAAGATAGTGCCGGTCGTAACAGACATCAGACCACGCTATGTGGCGCTCTTGCTTACATTTACTAGCTTATTTGCCGGCATGAGATACCTAAGGACTACCACATTGCCGCCTTTCGGCTATGTGCCGGAACCTAAAGACCAGCAGGCCTTCAGCTATATCGTCGCTCATGTCAGCGACAGTGATATCATTATTTGTTCCCGTCCGCGCCTTACAACACTATATACCAACAAACGATGCATGATACACGCCTGGCAATACTCTATGGACGTTAATAAAAAAGTATTCGACAGCGTACACGCAAAGTACCTGCTGCTGAACGGTATTGTGGATGACTACTACAAGGCCTATCTCTATGGGTACGAGCACCCAACAGACAGTGTAACCATAGCGCCGGGATATATGCTGTATACTTTGCGATAGGGATAAAATTCCTATTATTGCCTATTATGAAAACTGTTTTTTTCACATTGTCCGTTTTACTTTCCGCTCTGACGACCGTTAACGCACAGACCAAACAGACTACCCTCACGGGTAAGCTCGTTATGAAAACAGGTGAAGTTTTCCCCTACAAGCTGGTGTTTACAGATTCCGGCAATGTGATAAAAGGTTATTCGCTCACCTACAACGAGTCGGACGAAACCAAGACGGCGATCCGCGGCGCAATAGACCGGCAAATGCGTACCCTGTTGTTCAAAGAAAAGGACATTATTTATTCGCATAGCGTACAGACAAAGGCGTACATGTGCCTGGTTAATGCGAGCCTTGAATATGTGCAGGATGGCAATGGGAAGGCGCTCAGGGGGCCGATCACCAGCCGCGAGGCGGATAACACCTCCTGCACACCCGGCGAGATAATTTTTAATGATGACAAAGAACTGCAAAACCTGTTTTCGTATCACGAGCAGTTCGATACGGTGATCTCCATGAAAAAAAAGGTGAAAGAACCTGCGCCTGTTGCTACCGAACCGACCGCACAGGAAACCCTGGAGCAGGAAAAGGTAACAGCCGGTGTTGAAAAGTTATACGAATGGCATTCTGATACGGTCATCCTGGACATATGGGATGGCGGCACCGTGGACGGTGACCACGTTACGATCCAATTCAACGGAAAGCCTGTGTTGAGTAATTACTCCCTGGTAAAAGAAAAGAAACAATTGCGCCTCCCGATAGTAGGCAAAGAATTGAATACACTTATGATCGTAGCCGACAACGAAGGCCTGGACCCACCAAATACGGCTAGCCTGATACTGACTGACGGTGCTACAAAATACAGTATACTGGCCTACAACAACAAGGGAAATGCATCGCTGATAAAGATAAAAAGAGTGAAGTAGTCTTGCCTAACGGCGCTTCACCCGCTGCTCAATGACATCGCTGACGGCTAAAACAAGCTGGTAGGGGAGTCCATTATCATCTCCCTCCGCCACATCATATCTGCCCAGTGGAGACCATAGCATATAGAAACGAGGGTAGCCCTTGATGTTTACTTCATAATACATGCCATCCTTGCGAAGTTGGGGTATAATAGTAGCCAGCAGTGGCTTTTTTTCAAAAATTACTGTCTTGGAGAAGCTGTTTGACACCCGGCAAAGGTAGGCAAACGGCTAAAAACTGCCGTACAGACTGACCAAATTTTAAAAATAGCCAACGCTTTCCCGTTTCTGCCTGTCTTTATAAATAGTATCGATTTTAAATGAGAGTTGATAATTCATTAGTTATCATCTCATTTACTTAAAAATACAAAAACCACTAGATGAACATCGGAACAGCTATTAAGTCGATCAGGAAGAAGCTCGCAATAACCCAGTACGAGCTTGCAGAAAAATGCGAGTTGTCTCAGACTTCGCTTTCGCAAATAGAAACCGGCGTAAAGCGCCCCAGCCAGCGGACCATCTCTAAGGTTTGTGAGGTACTTGATATCCCAGAGTCCATCATCTATATCGTGGCTATGCAGGAGGCTGATGTGCCACCCAGCAAGAAAGGGGTGTACGAGCTTGTCTACCCATCTATTAAGAGCCTTGCATTGCAGATGGTGAGCTCTGAGCACATGGCGCTGGTGGAAGCCTAGAAAAATATTAAAGTTAAGAGCATACGGCCTGGAGCAAGCATTATCTACTTAGTCGTAAACATTCTTTCTATTCCCAATTGACAGTACGTAGATAACAAGCACTTTGTCATTTATGTTGTAGATAATCCGGTAATCGCCCACCCTTATCCGATAACCAGGCCGGCCCTTCAATTGTGTATAACCATTTGGTCGCGCGTCATGGGCTAGTTTTCTTAACGCTTCGGCAATCTTAACGTTATAAGGAGAGGGTACACGTGCAAGTTGCTTTATTGCCTTGCGCTCTACAACGACCTGGTACATTATTTTTTCTTTTTCCGTATAGTTTCAATTTCTTTTAGTGCTTCTTCAAGAGGTACGAATTCTTTTTTTGAACGCATTACTTTGTCATAGGCCCTTATATCTTCAAGTTCTTCAGACTCCTGAAGCAATTCTTCGTATTTTTTCATCGGAACAATTGCAGAAATGCGTTCTCCCTTATTGTTTACTATAAATGTTGTAGCTACCATAAAGATTACTTTTGCTATGCAAAGTTAAAGTATTACCTAATTTCAATTAGCTGCTATTTTACCTTTTGCAAGATCGCTCTTTGAGTAATACGGATGCACCCCAATTAGCGCTCTTTGTTTCCTATTCGTGTTTGTCCGCAATGAACTGCCCGACCAGCTGTTTCAATTTTCCGTTTTCTTCCTTTGTCAAACAGGTGTTGTTGTACAAGAACTTCTCCGGAATGGCATATTCCATCGGATTCACCATGCCGCCAGTTTGGTCTGTTTTAATAGCTCCATATCGCCGAGTGTAGAAAATTTGGTTTATGTTGGCATCCTCATTCCACCAAGTCTCGCAATACTCGACACGAAAAATCTCGATACTGTCGTCAACGAAGTACTGTCGGGATCCCAAAAGCATTATTTCCTTACCGTCAATGGTGTATCGTATAGTATTATATTTTGCATGCTTATAGATGGTATCCGTGATGGCCCATGTTACTGTATCGTTCATTGTTTCGTATCGTTCAGCCCTGAAACGAGGAAGCTGATAAAGTAAACTTTGCTGCAGGCATAATATTGCCGAGTCGAGAAACTTTTTAGAGATCACGTATCCATCAGGGCCTGTTACGTAGTTACTGTTTGCCTTGGTCTCGTAAGAGCTTTCTTTTAGCACCGTATCTTCATACCAGCGTTTATGCCAGGTACAAACACATTGGGCCTGGGAGGTAATGAAAAGAAAACAGGCTATGAACGTCAATAAAATTCTCATAAGCCTAATCCCATGTTATACTCGCTGATACATGGAACGAGCTTACGAGATGCACCAGGCGCCTGATAAGGCCCGTAGTATGGGCAATACTGGGCGGGACAATTGCAGGGCGATCAACGGAATATGACTGTGTAGAAATATTCGTTATTACCGTTATGGGGTTAATGCCCCTGACCTTATTGCTCACATCATCCCAGTTGAGCGCTGCCATAAACACCGTATAAAGTAAAAGCGACCAAAGCATTGATTTGGCTACAAATACGAACCTTCTGCGGATCTCGGGTTTCATATGCAGTGTATTTATTTGCATAAAGTTAGGGCAGCTATTCAATATATTCAAAAAAACTTAGCGTGGTGTTAATTCGCGTAGCTAATGCCCTCAAAGGCAAGCTAAGACACCATAAACCCCTAAATTTGCTTTGTGATATTAGTAATATGAGCAAGCACTTTTTACTTATTGCTATTGCATTTTTTGGTTTAGGTGCTTTATGCAGTGTAAAGGCGCAGCCTACGCCATGTGCCGGACTGGCTTCAATATCCGGCCAGGATACAGTGTGTGCGGGCGCTTTTATCCTTCTGACCGACTCTACAGGCGGGGGTGCCTGGAGCAGCGGAGACACTGCTGTAGCAGCAATAGACCCTTCGGGAGTTGTAACCGGGATCTCAGGAGGCAGTGTCATTATCACATACCTGCTCTCTCCGGGCTGCCTGGTAACGAAAAACATAGTTGTAAATGCCTTATTACCAATAGCTGGTGATACGGCAGTTTGTGTAGCGTCTACTATTTATTTGAGTGACCTGACCACGGGGGGGACCTGGAGCAGCAGTAATACTACTGTTGCCACGGTGGACCCTGCTACTGGGGCAACACTTGGTATAGCATCCGGCAACACGGTCATCACCTACTCACTGGCTAACGGCTGCACCAGGAGGCGCACATTTGTTGTGAATCCCCTCCCGCTCAATTATTATGTGTTCGGCGGCGGCGACTACTGCGCGGGCACTGCGGGAGCTACCATTGGCCTGAACGGCTCCGACCCTGGTATCAATTACGAATTGTACAGGAACGATACCGCATTCGTAGATTCCCTGCATGGTACCGGTAGCGCGATCTTTTACGGGCCATATGCCATCGCCGGCAACTATACCATGATTGCCATAAACACGGGCACAGGTTGCAGCAGTCATATGTCAGGCCTCGCGGTTATTGGGATCACCCCTTTAAATATTCCCCATGTCAGCATCTTTTCAGCTACTGCCGATACGGTGTGCGTGTCTTCCAGCGCTACATTTACAGTTGTGCCTGTCAATGGCGGGGCTACTCCTTATTACCAGTGGTATGTGAATGGCACCGCTATGGGCACCGCTACCCCTACGGATACATTCAGCTATCTGCCTGTGAGCGGTGATGTAGTATCTGTTACTCTATATAGCGACGCTGTTTGCGCTATACCCAGCACAGCCGATACGTCCGTCGTTGTTACTATTCTCCCGCGGCAAACGCCGTCAGTAAGCCTTTCTGTTTCCCCGTCCGATTCGGTGTGCGAGTTTATTCCCGTAACGCTGATTGCTGCACCAACATGGGGAGGGCCGCACCCAACCTACCGCTGGATAAAAAACGGGCTCACTGCACTTATAGCGCCATCTTACAGCTACCTGCCCGCCAATGGGGATAATATCATTTGTGTACTGTATAGCGACTATCAATGCCTCACCATCGACACTACTTACAGCACCAACAATGTAAATATTACCGTATTACCGCTACTGGTACCCACAGTGACGGTAACTGCACATCCCGGCACAACGATAGGTGTGGGCGAGAGCGACACGGTTATAGCCCATGTTATAAATGGTGGCACAGCGCTTTCCTACCAGTGGGAAATAAACAGTATTGCTGTCCCCGGCGCCACATCGGACACTTTTGTCAGCAGCACTTTTGCCAATCACGATACGGTGACCTGCATAGTGAGCAGCCTCGATTTCTGCGGTGGTACACCTGCGAGTGCATTCCTGGTGATTACAGATACCATGACCACCACAGGGATTGAAAATAGCACTCAATACCGAAGTCGGTTAAGGATATTTCCAAATCCCAATAGCGGAACATTCGTAGTTGATGGATTTTTGGGTGCCGGGCAGGAATGGGCTGAAATTGAGATAACGGACATGCTCGGGCGTAGCGTCTACGACGAGAAAGTGCCCCTGCAAAACGGTATTTTGAAAGACGATATCAGCCTCGGCAACCTATTGACTGACGGCGTTTACCTGGTTCACATTTCTGCTACCGGGCTACGCGCCGTTGAACGGCTGGAAATAGGCAGGTGATTTACGGAGAGCGCTTATTAATCCACGCGCTTCGTACCAAACACCACAATAAATTCACTCCCTTCATTCACCTCGCTTTTCACACTCACCCTACCACCCAGTGACTCGATCTGTGTTTTAATTATATACAGCCCAACGCCCTTACTTTCATACCCGGTGTGAAATACCTGGTAGAGATTGAAGATCTTCCTGCCGTATGTGTGCAGGTCGATACCCAATCCATTATCCTTCACCGTTAACAGGGTTTCACCGTCTTTTATGTAGGTGGAAATAAGGATCTTTAATTCCACTTCCGGCTTGCAATATTTCAAGGCATTGCTGATGAAGTTGTACAGAATACTCTCCATGTAGGGTACCGGATAGCTAATATGAGAAACGGCCAGATCATATTCCACCGTCGCTTTCTTTTGCTTCATCAGCCCGCGCATCTGTTTAACAACATGCTCCGAAATGGCCAATATATCACAATCATCTAACCGGATATCATCGTTCAAATGTATATCCGCAGCGGCCATTACCGTATTTAATGTGGTAAGCAGAGACTGGCTGCTCTCGCTGATATACTGTATAGCTTCGCCGATAGTAAACATATTGTCGCTATTATCTGCGCTACAGTCGTTAGGAATGTTTTTTTCTAACAATACGTCAGCCAACATCTTAATATTGGCTGCAGAACCGCGCAGGTTATGTGCGATTATGTGGTTGAGCGTCTCAAGCTGCTTTATTTTATCACTAAGATTCGCTTCCGTTTCGGGTCTTCTTGTCTTCCTCGTCAAGGGTTGATGCATAAATTGGTTCTTGTTGTGCCACTATATTGAATATCATGCCACTAAATGTTTTATCTGGCGATGGCACGATTATTGGTTAACTTACTCTTGGTAAGCAGCTTGTTCATACCGCTTACTGCATCACTTCATACGCCTGCTGTAATCAAAACGCGAATGCAATTCGCCGCAGTGGCCTTTTTAAAAAAAACGTTATGAAAAAGTACATTGTTATAGCCTTATTGGCTATCGGATCAGTTTATACACCTGCATTTGCACAAAACCAACCTCAGACAAAAAAAGAGGATCGGGAACAAAAGAGAGCAGATGAGCAGCAACGCGAACTTAACAACACCCGTGACAAGGAGGCTAAAAAGCAGGATAAGCTTGATAAGAAAAGCCGCAAAATGCATAAAAAACAAAGAAAAGTGAACAAGGAGCAGCGATCGGTGGACCGGCAAACAGAAAGGAAGCAGGAACCAGGCAGGGCGCAATAAGAATCGAAGAAGTTTACTGGACATTCAGTAAACTTCTTCATTTAAACTATACCGGAATGCCTTCGAAAATCACAATAAACAGTTGATCATTGGTTTGAAGCTGAGGCTGTGATAGTAAACACTTCCCTTTAGGGGTTTAGTCAAACTCGCTGGGTGCTATACACTCTTTCCAGTATTCAATTATCTTTCGTATAGTGTTCTCCAGACCTTGCATGGAAGTGGGCTTAATGAAGAATCCCTGTACGGACAGCGCATAGGCATCTATAACCGATTTTTTAGTAGCACTGGTTGTAAAGAACAGATAGGGTATGCATTTAGTATGCAGCTTATCATTGGTGAAAACCTTATTTCTCAGATCAAACCCATTTATCTTCGGCATATTGATATCCGAGAGAATCAGGAAAGGCTGGATATCTGTTTGGTTTATAAATTCGAGCGCTTTATTGCCATCTGCAAAATAGAATACTTCATTACCATAATTCAGTTTCTGGAAAATCTCAACGAGCACATCCTGGTCATCCATGTCATCTTCGATGACTATTATAGGGCCTTTCTTATTCATAACTTCATCGTTTATTGCCGCTGCAAGTTACCGCTTTCCCAATGTTAAGTTTTACAAATAATTTTTATCCCACTGATTTTGAAAGTATTTTTAGAGCAACTATTGTTAGATATACATAACAAGAATTGATCACCTATATTGAAATATGCTCAAAACAATCAAACAGACCATCATACGCGATATTAGCTGGCTGGCATTTAACGCCCGCGTGTTGCAGGAGGCAAATGACCCAAAAAATCATATCCAGGACCGCCTGCGCTTTTTGGGGATTTTTTCGAACAATCTTGACGAGTTCTTCCGCGTACGCGTAGCTGCGCTTAATAAAATGGTGTTGCTGGGCAAGGCAGCGAAAATGCACCTGGAAGCCAACCCCGATAAAATACTGAGAAAAATACAGCAGACTGTTATTACGCAGCAGGAAGAATTTGACCGCACATACTCTGATATAATTACCGAGCTGGAAAGAAAGCACATTTTCATAAAGAACGAAAAGCAACTCTCCAGGCATCAAAAAGAATTTGTTGCAAAATTCTTTGAAGACAAAGTGCGCACACAGATCATTCCCCTGATGATCGAGACCATACCGCACATCCCGTTGCTGCGCGATAAATCAATATACCTGGCCTGTGTGTTGGGTAATACAAAGGCATCCATGATACAGCGCTATGCGCTGATAGAGATCCCTACAAAAGTATTACCCCGGTTCGTGATACTGCCCTCCGAAGAAGGACAGACTGACATAGTGTTGCTGGAAGATATTATCCGGTTCAACCTGCCCGGCCTGTTCGCACCTTTTGGCTTCAACAGGTTCCTCGGTTACATCATCAAAGTAACACGAGACGCTGAACTGGAGCTGGATAATGACGTAAATACTAACCTCCTGGACGAACTGGAAAAAGGACTGAAGAACCGCAAGCGCGGGCGCGCTACGAGGTTCGTATTCGACAGGCATATAGACCCGCAACTGCTTAACTACCTGACGCGCCGGCTGGGCCTTACAAAAAAAGACAACCTGATACCCGGCGGACGGATACATAACTTCAAAGACTTTATTGACTTCCCGGCTTCGATATTTGACGACATTAAGCCGCGCCAGCAGCCATTTGTGCATCCGTTGCTGAAGCAACCTTGCCGCATAATGGATGTGATCGAGAAGCGTGATGTAATGCTGCACCTGCCTTACCACTCCTTCGATTCTATTATCGACCTGCTCCGCGAGGCCGCTATCGATCCGTTTGTGCAAAGCATCAGGATCACCTGCTACCGGGTTGCGAAAAACTCCAAAATAATCAACGCACTTATCAACGCGGTGAGAAATGGTAAAGAGGTGACTGTTGTGCTTGAGCTCCGAGCGCGGTTTGATGAGGAAGCCAATATGCGCTGGAAAGAGCAATTGGAAGAAGAGGGTGTAAAGGTGGTGCTGGGCATACACAACATGAAAGTACACGCTAAGATATGCGTGATAAAAAAGAGGGAATTCAACCGTACCAAGCAATACGGATTTGTCTCCACCGGCAATCTCAATGAGAATACGGCCCGTTTTTATGGCGATCATTGCCTGTTAACCACCAACAGGGCCATCCTGGCCGACATAAACAGGATTTTTGATTTCCTCGAAAGTCCCATAAAGAAACCGGCGAACCTTAAAAACTGCAAGACGCTTCCTGTCTCGCCGGTGACCATGCGCAGGTCTATGCTTCAGCACCTGGATAAGGAAATAAGGCTGGCAAAAGCGAAGAAACCCGCGTCGGCAATCATCAAGCTGAACAGCCTGGTGGATAAGGTACTGATAGAAAAGCTTTATGTAGCGGCTAAAGCAGGCGTGAACATACAAATGGTGATTCGCGGCATCTGCTGTGCATATACCGAGCAGGCTGCGTTTAAGGGCCGGCTGAGAGCTATCAGCATAGTAGACGATTACCTGGAACATGCCCGTGTCTTTGTATTTGGAAATGGCAAGGAACCTGCTGTATTTATCTCATCTGCAGACTGGATGATACGAAACCTGGACCACCGTATAGAGGCAGCCTGCCCCATATATGACAAAGACATTCAGCAGGAATTGATAGATATTTTAAATATCCAGCTTGCTGAGAATGTGAAAGGTCGTATATTAGATAACGAACAAAGCAATAATTATGTGCAAAGACAGGAGCATAAACCTGAAGTGCGTTCACAAGAGGCCATTTACAAATACTTACATTCTAAAAGTTACAAATAGTGATACTCGCGGCTATTGACATCGGTTCCAATGCCGCACGGTTATTGGTATCAGAGACGTCTGTGTATAAAGATGGCTCGGTAGACTTTACCAAGCTGTGCCTGCTGCGCATCCCGCTCAGGTTGGGGTTCGATGTTTTCGACAAAGGCGGAGTTACCGACGAGAAGAAGAAGAAGCTGATAGAAACACTGAAGGCCTATAAGTTGTTAATGAACATTTACAACGTGGAGGCATACAAGGCTTGTGCCACCTCGGCTATGCGGGATGCGAACAACGGCCCGCAAATACTGGAAG
Organism: uncultured Bacteroidota bacterium; assembly: GCA_903905065.1. Taxonomy (GTDB): domain Bacteria; phylum Bacteroidota; class Bacteroidia; order Chitinophagales; family Chitinophagaceae; genus Nemorincola. The sequence continues at coordinate 117,293 of CAIVEW010000044.1, forward strand.
AGATCTATGCAGAAACCGGGATGAAAATAAACATCATCACCGGCCAGGAAGAAGCCAACATCATCTACGAAACCCATATCGCTGAGAAATTGAGCGACAACAAATCGTACCTGTACATTGACGTTGGCGGCGGCAGTACAGAGATCACACTCTATTCGCAAAACCACACCATTTTCAAGGAGTCCTTTAATATCGGCACCATACGCCTGCTGCACAATAAGGTTACGGACGAGCAATGGGAACACATGAAGTGGTACATTAAGACATATGCGCGCGATTACCAGCCGCTGGAGGCCATAGGTACCGGTGGTAATATCAATAAGATATTCTCGATGTCCAAGCGCAAGGAAGGACGGCCATTAACACTCGACCTTCTAAAGGATTATTACAAAGAACTTAGCTATACCACTCTTGACGAGCGCAAGCACCTCTACCAGTTTCGCGAAGACCGTGCAGATGTGATCGTCCCTGCGCTGCAGGTATACATCTCCATTATGCGCTGGGCCCTCGCCGATGAGATATATGTTCCCAAAATAGGCCTGGCAGACGGGCTTATCAAAATACTCTACAACGAGAAAAAGGCGGAGGGGTAAATTCCAAAAATAAAATTCCAAGCCAGGCGGGGCATAAACAAAGAAGCCGCGCTCATTGCTGAACGCGGCTGGTATAAAATCGTTGAAATTACGCAAGTTTCTCTACCTGTGAGTAGTTGAGTTCCACTGGCGTAGCACGCCCGAATATCTTCACCACCACCTTCAGTTTCTTCTTCTCATTGTTGATCTCCTCTACGGTACCATTGAAGTCGTTGAATGGTCCGTCTACGATCTTCACAGTTTCACCTATGATGTATGGATCAGCATAACCGATACCTGATTCGCTCACCTCATCCATCTTACCGAACATCTTGTTCACTTCAGATTTGCGCAGCGCCGTGGGATGTTCCTTACCGAGGAAGTGTATTACCCCGGTCACGTTCTTTATAGCGTGTATGATGTCATCCGTCAGTTTGCCTTCGTTGGCTTCAAGAAGTATATAGCCGGGGAAAAGTGTCTTTTCACGAAGCACTTTTTTGCCATTCAGCACCTTGAACACCTTTTCAATAGGGCAGAGCACCTGCACAACCGAATTGGTCCAGTTATTTATTTTAACCTCTTTATCAAGGTATTCTTTTACTTTCTTTTCCTTACCGCTGATCACGCGTATCACGTACCACTTTGTTTCCTGTGCAGGCTTGGTGTCCTGGATCAATTCCGTTTCGTTCATCGTTTCCATGTTTATTTGCCCAAAACTTGATAGATGACTTTCAGCACGTTCTCCGCAGCGAGATCCATGCCAAATACCACGAAGGTAACAAGCCCGAGGGCTATCAGCACGATAATAGTAGTTTGCTGCAGTTCATCCCATGTAGGCCAGGTCACTTTGTGCAGTAACTCGTCGTAGGCTTCCTGTATGTAATTTCCGAATTTGCTCATAATTTCTGTTTTACATCAACCTTTTAACCAGTTGACCTTTTAACCAAATAACTCTTTAACCAATTAACCATTTAACTGGTTAACCAATATCAGCACGGGCACGCGGATTCGAACCACGATCGAAGGTTTTGGAGACCTCTATTCTACCATTGAACTATGCCCGTATTTTTTAGTCGTAAGTCGTAAGTTGTTGATCGTAATTTTACGTTTTGGAACTTTGCGGCAGACGTCCAAAAATCAAAAAGTCAAAAAAGTAACCCTTTTTGACTTTTTAACCGGATGGCGAAGGTAAGCAATATTTTGAATTATCGGAGGATTTATGCCCTTATTTCTATGCAATACTTGATATTTATTGCCTGGGTTGACATGCAAATCTGGCATTACCACCATCCGTGAGGATTAAAAAAGATAATGATTTGATCGTTTCAAAGTAGTAAAGATACTTTTTCCATAGCTTTGCACCGCCTGTTTTGAGGTGTCCAACAAAGTGTTTAATTCCAAAATGAACTTTCTCAATAAAATAACGTCCGTTTTTAACACATATGCAGAAAGGAATGCTTTTTGCATTCAAAATAAATTTTATTCTTATACCGACCTGCTGGCACTCACTGCTTCCATACAAACAACAATAAACAGCCGTTGTCCCGGTGAGCAAAATATCGGGATCGTCATCAAGGACGATATAGAGACCTATGCCTCCATCCTTGCTATATTTTTCTCTGGCAAAACATATATCCCCATACATCCCACATACCCCCCGGAACGCACCGACCAGATCATCGAGCAGGCGGGTATAAAGTTTTTGTTGTCTAAAACGGATGATACCAGCTATTTGGGCGCTACCTTAATAGCAACCGGCTATTCTTCAGACCAAAAGAACAGCGATATCGCGCTTGCTTCTTTTCCATTCGAAAAAACCAATGCCTATATTCTCTTCACATCTGGCAGTACCGGTGTGCCTAAAGGTGTGCCGATCACTTACCACAACCTCGATTCTTTTGTGACTGCGTTTAGCGCATTGGCGTATGAGATCGACTGCAACGACCGATTCCTGCAGATGTTCGAGCTCACTTTCGACCTATCTGTGATGTCCTACCTTATCCCGTTATGCCATGGAGCTTGCGTGTATACCATACCCGATAGCGGCATGAAGTTCACTAATATCTACAATGTGCTCAGCACGCATAAGATCACATTTGCACTGATGGTACCTTCTGTATTGGCAAATCTGCGGCCTTATTTTGAAGAGATAGACCTACCTGATATGCGCTATTCCCTTTTCTGCGGCGAGGCACTGTACAAAGATGTGGTGGTGGAATGGCTGCGTTGCGTGCCAAATGCGGTGGTGGAAAATGTGTACGGGCCAACTGAAGCGACCATATTCTGCCTCACCTATAAAATAGAAGATGCAGCAACCATCATTGAATACAATGGTATCGTAACTATTGGCACTCCTATGCAAGGGATGGAGGCAATTGTAGTAGATGACGCTCATCAGGAATTACCCGATGGCGAAAAAGGAGAACTTTGTCTGTACGGCAACCAGCTAACCCCGGGTTACCTTAACGCTGAAAAGACGAAAGATGCCTTTTTTGAATTGAATGGTAAAAGATATTATCGCACAGGAGATATAACCTTCAGGAATGAAGATGGTAACTTCATATATTGTGGCCGGGTTGACCACCAGGTGAAAATACAGGGCTTCCGGATAGAGTTGAGCGAGATCGAGTTTCACCTGAGGGCGATAACCGGCAGTTCTAATGTAGTAGCGCTGGCAGTGAACGCTCCCAATGGAATGATGCAGATAACCGCAGTTTTTGAAGGAGAAGAAAGCGACACGGAGCCAACACTCGAAGCATTGAAAACAAAGGTGCCCCCGTATATGATACCGGCTGCTGTCCATTTTGTCGCTACCTTTCCGCTCAACACCAGCGGAAAGACGGACAGGAAGGCCCTGCAAAAAATGATAGCGTAGCATGGAAACGATCATCAGGAAAGCCACAGAAGCAGATAAAGACTTTTTGATCACCTCCATCATAGAGGCGGAGAAAAGCGGAGGAAACGTTATCAGCTATTGTGCCATTTTCGACATTACCGAGGATGAATTACGTTCCGCGTTGCGCAACATACTGGACGAGGACATGATAGGCCAGGAATTAAATATTTCCGGCTTCCTGGTGGCCGAGGTTGATGGGGAGCGTGCCGCGGCACTCAACACATGGGTAGAGAATGAGGGTGGCATGAGCAGCACCATGATAAAAAGCAATCTGCTGATGTATTTTATCGACCGGCAAAAGATACTTAATGCCGGCCCGGCGATGGCCCTGATGAACGAGATAAACATACACCGCGACGACAATGCGCTGCAAATTGAATGCGTGTATACCGCACCCAAATACCGTGGTCTCGGACTAAGCAGTAAGTTGATCGGTGAGCATATCCGGAGGAAACAGGAAGCAGCTATACAATTCGATAAGGTGCAGGTAATATTGCTGAAGAACAATGAGGCTGCTCAAAAAGCCTACAGCAAGGCGGGGTTTAGCCTGGTGTCCGAAAAAAGGTGCGCTGATCCGGCAATATTGAAGATGTTGCCTTGCGACACGAAAATTTTAATGGAAAAGGAAATAAAAAAATAGCAAATCATGGAAGATCAGGAAATACTCTCGCAATTGAATACGATTATTGGCGGCGTGCTGCGTAAAAAGGACCTGGTGCTCACACCGGAAACTACCGCCAAAGATGTGCCCGGCTGGGACTCGCTCACCCACATGATCATCATTGACAGTATTGAAAAACACTTCAAGGTGCGGTTCAAGCTGAACGAGATCATGAATTTTAAGAATGTAGGAGATACGGTTACCTGTATCAAAGGCAAGGAGGTGAAATAAACGTTGAAATTCGAAAAAAAATTCCGAAGAGTAGTTTCCCTTTTGGACCTGTCTGCCGACAGGCAGGTTTGGAATTTCACCTTTGGAAGTTGGAATTCTACTTTTGGGATTTCTTATACAACCCTATTAGCTCACCCTCATCCAGAATATGGCCCTGCATTCGCTTTTCCAGCGATTCTTTATCATTGTTCTGGTCCAGCTCCAGCATCTCATCAAGTGCATATACCTTGAAATGGTAATGATGTGTTCCCGATGGAGGGCACATGCCCTTGTAGCCAACCTGCTTTGCGCTGTTCAGTCCCTCATTCGCGTTTTTAAACCCTTCTTTCAGGTAACCTTTTACATCTATATTCCATACTACCCAATGCGTAAACCCGCCCTTCATTGGCGCATCCGGATCATGGACGATCAGCGCAAGGCTTTTAGCCGCCGAAGGTATGTTGCTGATGTTAAGCGGCGGGCTTACTTCTGTGCCCTCACATGAATACTTTGAGGGTATCATTCCACCATCTTTAAAACTAGAACTGGTCACCACCAGCTGTGCCCGCGATGTGCCAACCATAAAAATCAATGCAAGAGAAGAAATAAAGTACCGCATATATTTTTCAGAGATCGGTAATAACTTCATACCAACGGAGCACCGAAACATCTGGGCATCCACCCGTCGCACCTACTAAAACATTATACTGGTGCCCGACCATCCGAGTTCTCCCGGGCGGGCACTTCTGCGTCTTTAGCGAAAGACTTTTCACGCCATGCCGAGCGACTATGGATTTTTTTCCCCAATTTATTATGCATATACAAAAGAAATAAAACAAGCCTTTACCTGGAATGTTTTTTTAAAAAAGCTCCGCTTCGTTTACAAAACCAACTGGGGCGGCCATTTCCACCGCAAAAAATTGCATCTCAAAATGTTATCGCTGACAGCAATTGCCATTTTATAGGCTGGCATGATTTTTTACAATTTTTTTTTCTTACGCAAAAAATTTATTGAGCTACCCCCTGCAATGAGAAAAATTTTCAATGCAAAATGGGAACCTTTTTACAACCATAAAAACTAAATTATGGATACAGAACTCACACTTCCATCCACCTCGGTAAACGGGGACAAAGCAGCGATCGCTGATGACACCATTGCAATCATGCCCCCCGCGAAAGCGCCCAAAAAACCCAAACGACAACCCAAACCTTCCGCATACTACGAATCCATGTCCGAGATGCACCCCGACGAGGTGCTGAACAGAGAGTTGCTGCGGATATTGATCGAAGTAAGAAACGGCAACTTCGACCTGCGCATGCCCATTGACCAGGTAGGCATCAGCGGTAAGATATGTGATACACTTAACGAGATCATCTTCATGAACCAGAAGATGACCCATGAGTTCACCCGCGCCAGTAATACCATAGGCAAGCAGGGAAAACTGACACACCGCATAGAGGTGCCGTTCGCAAAAGGTTCGTGGAGCACCGGCGTCGACTCCCTAAACACGCTGATCTCCGACCTTGTGCATCCCACCATTGAGATAGCAGGCGTTATCAGCTCTGTGGCGAAAGGAAACCTGTCACAGCAAATGCCGCTGCAGATTGGCGATCACGTGCTGCAAGGTGAGTTCGCCCGTATCGCTAAAGAAGTGAACGACATGGTGAAGCAGCTCAACCTGTTCTCGATGGAGGTGACCCGTGTGGCGCTGGAAGTGGGTACCGAGGGTAAGCTGGGTGGTCAGGCAACGGTAAAGGGTGTAGGTGGTGTATGGAAAGACCTTACCGACTCGGTGAACCAGATGGCCAGCAACCTCACAGCACAGGTGCGTAACATCGCCGAGGTAACAACATCGGTGGCGAAGGGAGACCTCTCGCGCAAGATAACAGTGGATGTAAAGGGAGAAATACTGGAGCTGAAGAACACGATCAATACAATGGTGGACCAGCTCAACTCCTTCTCGTCCGAAGTAACGCGTGTGGCGCTGGAAGTGGGAACAGAAGGTAAGTTGGGCGGACAAGCCCAGGTGCGTGGCATCGGCGGTACATGGAAAGACCTCACAGACTCGGTTAACCAGATGGCATCTAACCTTACGGGCCAGGTGCGTAACATTGCCGAGGTAACGATAGCCGTAGCGAGGGGTGACCTTTCCAAAAAGATTACGGTGGACGTAAAGGGAGAAATATCAGAGCTGAAATATACGATCAATACCATGGTGGACCAGCTCAATTCGTTCTCGGCGGAAGTAACGCGTGTAGCGAGGGAAGTGGGGTCTGAGGGTAAACTTGGAGGGCAGGCAGAAGTAAAGGGTGTGGCAGGTGTATGGAAAGATCTTACCGACTCTGTGAACCAGATGGGTAGTAACCTTACGGCGCAGGTACGTAACATCGCACAGGTAACAACAGCCGTGGCAAAGGGCGACCTTTCGCGCAAGATCACGGTGGACGTAAGGGGAGAAATATTAGAGCTAAAGGACACGATCAATACCATGGTGGACCAGCTCAACTCGTTCGGATCGGAAGTGACGCGTGTGGCGCGTGAGGTGGGCTCTGAGGGTAAGCTGGGCGGACAGGCAACGGTGGAAGGAGTAGGCGGTGTATGGAAAGACCTTACGGACTCTGTGAACCAGATGGCTGGTAACCTTACGGGCCAGGTGCGCAACATTGCCGAGGTAACAACGGCGGTGGCAAACGGTGACCTCTCCAAAAAGATCACCGTGGACGTGCAGGGCGAAATTCTTGAGTTGAAAAAGACGATCAATAACATGGTGGACCAGCTTAACTCTTTTGGATCAGAAGTAACGCGTGTTGCGCGTGAAGTGGGTTCGGAAGGCAAGCTGGGTGTGCAGGCAACGGTGAAGGGTGTGGGCGGTGTATGGAAAGACCTTACCTACTCTGTGAACCAGATGGCCAGTAACCTCACAGCACAGGTGCGTAACATCGCCGAGGTAACAACGGCGGTGGCAAACGGTGACCTCTCCAAGAAGATCACCGTGGATGTGGAAGGCGAAATACTGGAGCTGAAGAACACGATCAATACGATGGTGGATCAGCTCAACTCTTTCGCATCAGAAGTAACACGTGTGGCGCTTGAAGTGGGTACAGAAGGTAAACTGGGCGGCCAGGCAAAGGTGAAAGGTGTAGGTGGTGTATGGAAAGGCCTTACAGACTCTGTGAACCAGATGGGTAGTAACCTTACGGCACAGGTACGTAACATCGCCGAGGTAACAACGGCGGTAGCTTACGGTGACCTCTCTAAGAAAATTACGGTGAATGTGCAAGGAGAGATCCTCGACCTGAAGAATACGATCAATACCATGGTGGACCAGCTCAACTCCTTCGCATCGGAAGTGACGCGTGTGGCCCTTGAGGTGGGCACGGAAGGTAAGCTTGGCGGACAGGCTAAAGTGCAAGGTGTGGGAGGTACATGGAAAGACCTTACCGACTCTGTGAACCAGATGGGTAGTAACCTTACGGCGCAGGTGCGTAACATCGCCGAGGTGACGACAGCGGTTGCAAAAGGTGACCTTTCCCGCAAGATCACGGTGGACGTAAAGGGAGAAATTCTCGAGCTGAAGAACACGATCAACACGATGGTGGACCAGCTCAACTCTTTCGGATCGGAAGTAACCCGTGTTGCCCGCGAGGTGGGTTCCGAAGGTAAGCTGGGCGGCCAGGCCGACGTGGCCGGTGTGGGTGGTACCTGGAAAGACCTTACCGACTCTGTGAATGTAATGGCCGGCAACCTTACCAGCCAGGTCCGCAACATTGCGGAAGTAACGACAGCGGTGGCGAACGGTGACCTTTCCCGCAAAATTGAAGTGGACGTGAAGGGAGAGATCCTGGAGCTGAAAAATACGATCAATACGATGGTGGAACAGCTTCGCGCGTTCGCATCGGAAGTAACGCGTGTTGCGCGTGAGGTGGGTACAGAAGGTAAACTGGGTGGCCAGGCGCACGTGCCGGGTGTGGCAGGTACATGGAAAGACCTTACCGACTCCGTGAACCAGATGGCCGGTAACCTTACCGACCAGGTGCGTAACATCGCGAATGTGGCGATAGCCGTGGCGAACGGAGACATGTCCCGCAAGATCACGGTGGACGTACGCGGCGAGATATTGCAACTCAAAGAAACACTGAACACCATGGTGGACCAGCTCCGCGCCTTCGCTTCGGAAGTGACGCGTGTGGCCCGTGAGGTGGGTACCGATGGTAAACTCGGCGGACAGGCATTCGTGCCGGGTGTGGCAGGTACGTGGAAGGACCTTACCGACTCTGTGAACCAGATGACGGGTAACCTCACCAGCCAGGTGCGTAACATTGCCGAGGTGACAAAAGCGGTAGCGAGCGGTGACCTCTCTAAAAAAGTAACTATCGACGTAAAGGGTGAAATCTTCGACTTGAAAAATACCATCAATACCATGGTGGACCAGCTCAACTCATTCGCGTTCGAGGTAACGCGTATGGCGCGTGAGGTGGGTACAGAAGGTAAGCTCGGCGGCCAGGCAGAAGTAAAGGGTGTGGCCGGTACCTGGAAGGACTTGACCGACTCCGTGAACATGATGGCCTCTAACCTTACCAGCCAGGTACGCGGTATTGCCAAGGTGGTAACATCGGTGGCAACAGGCAACCTCAAGCAAAAACTATCTATCAGCTCCCGTGGCGAGGTGGCGCAGCTCACAGATACCATCAATGAGATGATCGATACGCTGGCCGTATTTGCCGACCAGGTAACGACCGTTGCCCGTGAGGTGGGTGTGGATGGCCGTCTCGGTGGCCAGGCCAATGTGCCCGGCGCATCAGGTATCTGGAAGAACCTTACTGAGAATGTGAATCAGCTTGCGGAGAACTTGACAACTCAGGTGCGCGCAATATCAGAAGTTGCATCGGCTGTAACAAAGGGAGACCTCACCCGTATGATACGTGTGAATGCCGAAGGTGAGGTGGAAGAACTGAAAGATACCATCAACCAGATGATCACCAACCTGAAAGAAACAACACTCAGGAACCAGGAACAAGACTGGCTGAAATCAAACCTCGCGAAGTTCACACAAATGCTGCAGGGGCAGAAAGACCTCAACACAGTAACACGCCGTATCCTCTCAGAGCTGGCACAGGTGGTAAACGCGCAACACGGTATGTTCTACATATTCGAGCAGGATGAAACCTTCAACAGCAGTACGCTGAAACTCTTCGCAGCATATGCCTATAAAGATGAGCTGAACATGAAGAAAGAATTCAAGCTTGGTGAAGGATTGGTCGGCCAGTGTGCGCTGGAGAAAAAGCAAATACTGTTGTCTAATGTGCCGCAGGGCTATGTTAGGATCGGGTCTGGTCTGGGAGAAGCCGCACCGCTCAACCTGATCATCCTTCCGGTATTGTTCGAGAAAGAGATCAAGGCCGTTATCGAGCTTGCATCTTTCGAAGCGTTTAACGAAACCCACCTCGACTTCTTAAGCCAGCTCACAGAAAGTATCGGTATCGTTCTCAACACTATCGAAACGAACTCCCGTACGGAGCATCTGCTGGAGCAATCCACTTCACTGGCCGATGAGCTGAAACGCACCAATGAAGAGCTGCAGGATAAAGCGCACCTGCTGGTGAAACAAAAAGATGAGGTGGAAAATAAAAACAGGGAAGTGGAAGAGGCGAGAAAATCGCTCGAAGAAAAAGCAGAGCAGCTTACCCTCACGTCCAAATACAAATCCGAGTTCCTTGCAAATATGTCGCACGAGCTCAGAACTCCGCTGAACTCACTGCTGATCCTTGCACAACAGCTATTCGAAAACCAAGAAGGCAACCTTACGGAAAAACAGGTACGATTTGCAAAAACGATACATAGCTGCGGCGATGACCTGATACAACTGATCAATGACATCCTGGACCTTTCCAAGATCGAATCGGGCTACATCTCTGCCGACTTTATCAATGTGCGCTTCAACGAGATCACCAGCTTTGTGGAAACAACGTTTAAGCATGTTTCTGAAAGTAAGAACCTCAAATTTACCATCGAAAAAGAAACGCATCTTCCGGATACCATCGAAACAGACGTTCAGCGACTCAACCAGATCCTTAAGAACCTGCTTTCCAATGCCTTCAAGTTTACAGAAAAAGGCGAGGTTAAACTCAGGATATACGAGTCAACGAAGAGTTGGAGAATGGGCAACCCCAGTCTCGAAAAGGCAAGAAAGGTTGTTGCCTTCGAGATCACAGATACTGGTATAGGTATCCAGAAGGAAAAGCAGAACATCATATTCGAGGCGTTCCAGCAGGCGGAGGGATCTACCAGCCGCAAGTACGGAGGCACCGGTTTAGGATTGTCCATCAGCCGTGGCCTGGCAGACCTGCTCGGCGGCACCATAGAGCTGGATAGCGAAGTAGGCAAAGGAAGTGTATTTACGCTCTACCTGCCTATAGAGTACAACCCGAAACTGATGAAGAAAGAGAAGACCAGCGCCATGGTACTCAGTGAATATGAGCTGGCGCAGAACGATGAAAAAATATCCATCCAGACAGTCCCGACAATAAAAATACCAGACCGCGACCTGGAAGGCGTAAACGAAATAATCAATCATACCGGCGACGACAGGAATAATATCATTTCCACCGACAAAGTAGTACTGGTGGTAGAAGATGACCTGCGATTTGCCAAAATAATGATCGACAAGGCACACGAAATGGGCTTGAAGACGGTTGTTGCCACCAGCTTCGGCGAGGTGTTTGAAATGACAAATAAATACAGCCCCGTTGCCGTAACGCTGGATGTAAAACTGCCGGACGCCAGCGGCTGGAAGATACTGGACCTCTTCAAAAACGACATGAACTTCCGCCACATCCCGGTGCACCTGATCTCCGGCGAAGAGAACAGGATACTCGCTATGAAACGTGGCGCCCGCAGCTTCCACCTGAAGCCATTAAAGAACGAAGCGCTCTCTGTGCTGTATAGCGACATCGTTGACTTCAATGCAAGGGTGCCACGCCAGTTGCTGGTGGTAGAAGACAACGAGATCGACTGCTCACAGATAGTAAAAGAACTGGAAAACGGCGACCTCGTAAAGATTACCATTGCCACCACAGGCAAAGAAGCAATTGAATTGGTGAGGAATAATGTTTACGATTGCGTTACTGTTGATTATATGCTCCCGGATATATCCGGCATTGATTTCGTTACAGAGATCAACGCTGCTAAAAAGGCCCATATGATGCCGGTGATCATTTATTCAGCAAAAGACTTCTCGCCAAAGGAGAAAACACAGCTCAAGCAGTATGCTAACAGGGTGTTGCTCAAGAATGTAAACTCACTGGAACTGCTGCTGGAAGAAACGGTAATGCACCTGCACCTCAATCATAAGGACCTGCTGCCTGAAAAGAGAAAGATACTGGAGAACCTGAGGTTGAAGGAAGATGTGCTGGCCACCAAGAAGGTGCTGGTTGTGGACGACGATGTACGAAACCTTTTTGCACTCACCACCGCATTTGAAAAGTACAATATCCAGACGATCACTGCGGAAAGCGGGCAGGATGCCATAAACATCCTCAACGAAAACAGCACAATAGACATGGTGCTGATGGATATTATGATGCCGGAAATGGATGGCTATGAAACCACGCAGAAGATAAGAAGAGAGCACAAGAACAGCGCCCTCCCGATCATAGCTGTTACAGCAAAGGCCATGAAGGGTGACCGCGAAAAGTGTATTGAGGCTGGCGCATCCGACTACATCACCAAGCCGGTGAAAATTGATCAGCTACTGTCGTTGATGAGGGTGTGGTTGTATAAATAGGTAGTGCAATTGAACATAATAACAACAGTTACTTGCATTGGGTGCGCAACACTTCCCTCCTGTAGTGAGCGAAGCTGAACTATTAGGAGGGGAGTGCTGGAAAACACTGCTTCGCTATGTTTTCCAGCCGGGGTGGCTAACTCGCGTAAACTGTAAACTATAAACTGTAAAACTGTAAACTGGCAAAGAGGCATGGATGAGAAAACGGTTGGTGCGTTACAGGTAAAATCGGACGTAAAACTCCTGGTAGTTGACGATCGCGATGATAATCTTTTTTCCATTGAAACTATATTGGAAAAAGACGGCTATGCCATTACAAAAGCTAATTCAGGAAGAGCTGCCCTCAGGACGCTGCTGAAAGAAGAAGATTTTACCCTGATCCTGATGGACGTGCAGATGCCGGACCTCAACGGCTTTGACACGGCCACACTTATCTACGAGCGCGACAAACTAAAGCATATACCCATCATCTTCATCACTGCCAACGACTATGGCGAGGAAAGCGTTTACAAAGGCTACCAGATGGGTGGGATCGACTATATCTACAAGCCCATCAATCCGGAGCTGCTGCGTGCCAAAGTAGCCGTACTTGTGGAACTTTACAAAAAGAACCACCAGTTGATAGCCCAGGAAAAAATAATGGCTGCGGCCAACAAACAACTGGAAAAAGAGATCAAGGAGCGCATCAGGTCGGAGGAGCAGGTGATACTGCTGAATAACCAGCTATTGGAAAACATAAGGCAACTGGAATCGACAAACGAAGAGCTGGAGCGGTTTGCGTATGTGGCTTCTCACGATCTCCAGGAGCCCTTGCGCAAAATAATCCTGTTCAGCGACCAGATCGCTACCAAGTGTGGTGATATGCTCAATGACGAAGGCCGCGATTTTATTGGAAGGATCATGAAATCTTCAGAAAGGATGAGGCTGCTGATCAAGAATATACTGAGCTTTTCCCGGTCGTCGGCAAGTTCGCAGAGCTTCGAAGTCACTGATCTCAACGCACTGATAGATGGTATTTTGTCCGACCTGGAGGTAACGGTGGTGCAAAAAAAAGCGGTTTTCCGCATCTCCGAACTACCACGGATGCGGATCGTCCCCGAGCAGTTCCGGCAACTATTCCAGAACCTGATCATCAATGCGCTGAAGTTCTCCAAAGAAGACACTCCCCCGGAAATACACATTTACTCCGAAAAAATAAGCAGCGGGCCCATGCCTGGCCTTACTTCCGGGGCCCACAACGCGGACTACTACAACATTTATGTACGCGACAACGGTATAGGCTTTGAGCAAAAGTATGCCGACGAAATATTTACCCTTTTTAAACGGCTTAACAGTAAAGATAAATTTGAGGGTACCGGTATTGGGCTCGCCATTTGCAAGAAAATAATAGAGCGCCACAAAGGATCCATTTTTGCCACCAGCAGTTTAAATGAGGGCACTACCTTCACCATTTCCCTTCCGGCGGAGCACGTCAATGAAATAGCGGAGATGGCGTGATGTCCTACTTTCTTTTTGTCCGAACTTCTTTACTACTATCGCCGCCAGTGGCTATAGCACACTTGTACAATAGTTCGCTATTCAGCCTCCCGTAGAAAAAGCCAAAGGCCGCCCCATTCCCGGAGCGGCCTTTGATTCTCTGCATAACTCATTCGACCTCACCCTCCCCTTCGGGGAGGGCCGGGGTGAGGCTATCTTTCCACCACAAAATGCACCACCTTGCTCCCACCCCCCGTTGTTCCAGATGTTAGCGAAGCGCATCTGGAACCTAGAATAAAAGCCGTTCTCCGAACGGTATTCAACGAATGACAGTTAAATGTCCATTGCGGCTAAATAATTATCTTTCAGCATAATTATTATGTTTATGGGATTTGCATATAAAATAACAGACCAGCAGGCAGTCCATTTTATTACCTGTACGGTCGCACAATGGATTGATGTTTTCACCCGTTCCGAGTACGCGGATATAGTTGTTAACAGCATAAAGTTTTGCCAGGAAAAGAAAGGTCTTTGCATATTTGGCTGGGTTATTATGAGCAATCACCTGCACATCATCTGCTCTTGCCAGCAGGGCTTTGAACTAAGTGATACTTTGCGCGATTTCAAGAAATTTACTTCAACCGCAGTAGTCTCGGCAATAGAAGAAAACAAACGCGAAAGCAGAAAAAACTGGATGCTTTGGCTGCTGAAACAAAAAGATGAGATACTCTTCTGGCAGCCAGGCAACCATCCGGAAGAAATAAGAACACGAGACTTCTTCCGGCAAAAACTGGACTACATACATAACAATCCGGTTAGGGCAGGCATTGTAGACAAAGTAGAAGAATACAGATTCAGCAGTGCACGGGACTTTTGCGGGACAAAGGGATTAATTCAACTAACGCACTTCGAATGAACTAAAGTGCAACAAATTCCGTTCGGAGAACGGCTCTTTATTCTGCGTTCCAGATGCGCCTCGCTAACATCTGGAACAGCAAGGTCAGGTAAGGGTCTCCACCGAAAATTGTCCAGTAATTCGATTGGGCAATCGTTATATTAGGACAGGTAAACAACACGGAAAGCAGCAGGGATGAGCGTAACATCAATGCTTTTAAAAAAAATTTTTTCATGAGCTTTTGAGATTTGAATTTTTCAATGGTGTGTGGCAAAAAAATTCTGTACCTGATTTTTGTGTAGCAAAAACAGGTAATAAAGGGAACAGTAAACAGTAGGGACAACTATACAGGTATAGTTCGGTTAGCAGCGGGCGTTTATGGATCGCAAGTTATATTCATAGGCATGGTTTTAAGGTTAGAGATTAGTTTACAATTATTTTCCGACTTGTCTTTCCTTCAGCTGTAGTAGCTGTGAGTATATACAACCCTGCAGGGAAATCAATTTCTATCTTTTCAAGAGTATTGGTAGAGATAATACATTCTTTCATCTTGCGCCCGGAAATGTCTGTAAATAGAAGCTGGGACCTTCCTGGTGAATTTGAACTCACATTAACGGTAACCGTTTGTGCATCTACAGGGTTGGGATACGCGAGAACATCTACAGAACCACTGTTTGAAGATGTAACCGCTAATATAGATGATATTCGTCGCACACGATTGTTAGCAAATTCAGCATCATATATATTTCCATTAATATCTAATGCTAATCCTACAGGCGCGACTTCTGCGGCGACGGCAGGCCCATTGTCACCACTAAAGCCACCAACTCCAGTTCCGGCAATAGTTGTAACAATACCAGAAGCATCTACTTTGCGAATGCGGTAATTGTTTGCATCACTCATATACACATTCCCAAAAACATCCGCCGCAATGCCCAAACATCGCCAAAATTCAGCAGCGGTTGCCGGGCCATTATCTCCACTTGAGCCTTGTGATCCTGTTCCCGCAAAAGCCGTTATTGTACCAGAGGTATTTATTTTTCGCACACAATTACCTCCATCCTCGCCCTCATAAATATTATTGTATTTATCGATAGCAATAGCATACGGACGAAATAATTCAGCATCAATAGCAGGCCCATTGTCGCCGCTATGGCCTTGTGTTCCGTTTCCAGCAACAGTGGATATAAAGCCCAAAGTATTCACTTTTCGGATTCGGTTGTTGCCTGCATCTGTTATATAAACATTTCCTGAATCATCAAGGGCTACACCCGTTACACCATCTAATTGAGCCGATGTTGCAGGTATATTATCTCCATTATAACTAAATACTCCTGTACCGGCGACGGTTGTAATAATTCCGGCAGGGTCTATTTTGCGTACGCGGGCATTATTGCCATCAGCAAAGAAAACATTGCCCGCTTTATCAACCGCCACGCCATAAGGCCAGTTTATTTTAGCGGCAGTGGCCATACTATCATCTCCGCTAAAGCCAGCGATGCCTGTCCCGGCTATAGTAGTAATGATACCTGTGGTACTCACTTTGCGAATCCGGTTGTTATCCCGGTCACCGATATATATATTACCTGCAGAATCAACAGCTACGCCAATAGGGTCGTAAAGGCTAGTAGCTGTAGCGGCAACACCGTCTCCAGTATAACCGGCGGTTGTGTCACCAGCTATGGTAGTGATGATCTGCGCGTGGGCAGCTAACGAAAAAAAAAGAAGTGCAAAAAGAAGTTTTAGTTTCATAGGTAATGAGTTTGTATTATAGTATAGATGTATAAAAACAACTAAATCTTGGGCAAATAGCTAATAATAATTTGTTACATAAATGTCGTGAATATTTTTATATCCCGCACCGTTTTTAAAGCTGAGATCCAGGAGCTTTTTAGTCATTATAAACAAACCTTTATTCCCTATAGCTAAATCGTGTTGGGTCATATTATGTTGCTTCCTACCTTTGTACCGAAAAAGCCAAATTTCGTGTGGCTTTGCGGCCCCTGCCGGCAGGCAGGTTTGCGTTTTTCCTTCGCGCCTTTACGTAAAATTCAAAGCTTAAAAAACAAATTGCTGCTTATAAATACTGCATAATTAAATTTATCAAACCCCGGCGAAAAACACAGAAAAACGTGTGATACAACTGTGATATTTTTGTGATATTTTTTGAACACAATTCATTGATAACCATCAAAAACCTGTGCAAATTTTTTTTTCTGAAAAACTGTGACATTTTCATCGTAGCGTAAATATAGTAATATATAAACTGCTCTTCTCGCTGTAAGCGAAACACTGCTAACTGCAAACCGATCATGGGGCACGCTGGGGCATGAATGGGGCACAAATGGGAAATGTAAAATATTTATAATAACATTCGCCAAAGCCACGACAGTAAAGGACCTGCCTGCCGGTAGGCAGGTTACAGAATTATCCGCCAAACAGAATGCCCCGTTTTACCCATCTTTTTATTTTTCAGAAAATGGGACATTGGATCAAAATAGTTCATCCTTTTTCATTAATTAAGGCCAGAAATTTTTAAAAGCGGAAACAAAAGTTCTTAGCTCAATCTATAACGCCCTTTAGGGGGAGGGGGTAGAAGGTACAAAAAAAGCCCCCGATTTCTCGGGGGCTCTAACTATTGTGTTTTGATGATTACTTGATGATCTCTGTAACCTGTCCGGCGCCAACTGTACGGCCACCTTCACGGATCGCAAACTTCAGGCCTTTGTCCATCGCGATTGGTGCGATGAGCTTAACATGGAGGTTCACGTTATCACCAGGCATTACCATTTCAACACCTGCTGGCAATTCGCACTCACCGGTTACGTCTGTAGTACGGAAGTAGAACTGTGGGCGGTATTTGTTGAAGAATGGTGTGTGACGGCCACCTTCGTCTTTGCTCAGCACATAAACCTCACCCTTGAACTCAGTGTGCGGAGTGATGCTCTTAGGAGCGCAGATTACCATACCACGGCGGATATCTTTCTTTTCAATACCGCGGAGGAGAATACCGGCGTTGTCGCCAGCCTCACCACGGTCAAGAAGCTTTTTGAACATTTCCACACCTGTGCAGGTAGAGCTAAGTGGCGCTTCGTTGAAACCAACGATCTCGACGTTCTCACCAACCTTGATAACACCACGCTCGATACGGCCAGTGGCAACTGTACCACGACCTGTGATCGTGAACACGTCTTCCACAGACATAAGGAATGGCATATCAACCGGACGTGGAGGCAGTGGAATATAATCATCTACAGCCTGCATCAGGTCTTCTACAGCCTTAACCCATTTAGCTTCGCCAGCCAGGGCACCAGTTGCAGAACCCTGTATGATCGGTGTGTTATCACCGTCATAACCGTTCTTAGTAAGCAGTTCGCGGATCTCCATTTCTACGAGTTCCAGTATTTCTGCATCATCAACAAGGTCAACCTTGTTCATGAATATAACCATACGCGGTACACCTACCTGGCGGGCCAGCAGGATGTGCTCGCGTGTTTGCGGCATAGGGCCGTCGGTAGCTGCAACCACGAGGATAGCGCCGTCCATCTGGGCAGCACCAGTGATCATGTTCTTCACATAGTCAGCGTGACCTGGACAGTCAACGTGCGCATAGTGACGGTTAGCAGTTGCATATTCTACGTGTGCTGTATTGATTGTGATACCACGCTCTTTTTCTTCCGGAGCAGCATCAATTTCATCATATCCTTTCTTTTCTGCCAGTCCTTTAGATGACAGGATCGTAGTGATAGCTGCAGTTAAAGTGGTCTTACCATGGTCAACGTGGCCGATGGTGCCAATGTTTACGTGGGGTTTGTCCCGCTTGAAGGTTTCTTTTGCCATTGTTATTTTTTTTAAAGCTGTTTAAATTATTGTTTTGTTGTTATTACTCACGCCATATGGCGATGATTACTTTTTAAAATCTCTTTTCACTATTTCATTTACACTTTACTCCTTTTGCATTATCTAAGAGCTGTTGAGCAGGATTGAACTGCCGACCTCTTCCTTACCAAGGAAGTGCTCTACCGCTGAGCTACAACAGCTAATTACTCAAATTGTCTAAGAACTTACCTCTTATTTTTAAAGAGCGGGAGACGAGGCTCGAACCCGCGACCTACAGCTTGGAAGGCTGTCGCTCTACCAACTGAGCTACTCCCGCTTGAAAAAAAGTCGGCAGTTGGCAGCCAGCAGTTTGAAAACTGCCAACTGAAAACTGCTAACTGAAAAATGTGGGCAGAGAAGGATTCGAACCTCCGTACTCGTGAGAGAACAGATTTACAGTCTGTCGCCTTTAGCCACTCGGCCATCTACCCATTTCAAAAGTCAAAAATTAAAAAGTCAAAAATTAAAATTCTGTGGAATTCAAAACACGGAAGTTTTACATTTTTAGTTTTAATTTTTAATTTCTCAGAGCCACTTGCCGGAATCGAACCAGCGACCTACTGATTACAAATCAGTTGCTCTACCATCTGAGCTAAAGTGGCTTTTTTGTTTAAGAACTTCATACCCATCTAGAAATGGGACTGCAAAAGTAGATAACTTAATTTGGTTTTACAAATAATTTTCGTGGCTTTTCTGGCAGTATTATTACTTCGCAAAACAAAAAGGAAAAAATGCTACTGGTGATGAGGTGTCATCACCAGCACGAGGGTATCATTTTGCCAGTTAATATTATAGTTCAGGTGCCTTACCCATATCTTAGCCGTGATCGTAGAATCATCAGTGGATATGTTTCCGTAACCGGCCTGCGTGAACTTGAAATGCTGATAAAACATGTGAAATGCGGAAAGTGTATCTATAGTAAAGTTATGGCTATCGGTACTGTCGATAGTGCAAATAATATCATTATAGTCATTGGAGTCGCAGATATTATTGATAAAAAAAGTAGTGGGTGTAGCTGATTGCAGCAGAAATGCCTCATAGTTGGTGATAGTACCAACCGCCTTGGCTGTATCACTGCCTATTACTGTCTGTTTCACATCCCAGGTTTTTGTATACTTTGCTACAACCGCAGAAGCGCAGTTAGGGCCTTCAAAACCGGAAGGGCAGTTACAATGTACCACCTGGTAGCCCTTAGGGCAATTGCAATGCGGGGTGCCTGCCAGCGGATAATAAAGGTCTTGATAGAAACTATCCACGGAACAATATCCGCCATTCTCACAAACATAGTTATCGCAGCTGGGGCCCTTCTTCGGTTTAGAGCACGACGATATATAAACGGCCGAAAAAATGCAACACAAAGCCAATACGGCCGCAATGATCACACTGCTTTTCTTACTAATCATGGCATAAATTTAATTAAAGTTTTCAATTTTGCAGCAAGGCATGTTGATTGTAATTATCAAATAAAATGCCAAATAGCTGCCTTATTAGCTTAAAGTTAGTATTCCATATTTAAAAAACATTCCCCGCGCCCCTTCGCTCTGCATCCCGATGGCTATCTTGACTGTGTTCAAGAGGGAATTCACACGAATTACATTTGCTTCAACTCGCTTACCAGCGACTGCAGTGCTTTTTTAGCATCGCCAAACAGCATTGACGTCTTCGGCCTGAAGAACAGCTCGTTCTCAATACCTGCATAACCCGGCTTCATACTGCGCTTGTTCACGATCACATGTTCTGCTTTTTCCACTTCCAGTATGGGCATACCATATATCGGGCTCGACGGATCTTCTTTTGCCGCAGGGTTTACCACGTCATTGGCACCAAGTATCAATACCACATTTGTTGTGCTCATCTGGTCGTTGGCGTCTTCCATTTCCAGCAATTTCTCATAAGGGACATCTGCCTCTGCGAGCAGCACGTTCATATGACCTGGCATACGGCCCGCAACCGGGTGGATGCCATACATTACTTCAACACCTTTCTCCTCCAGTACTTTTTCCAACTCATGGCATACGTGCTGCGCCTGTGCCACTGCCAGACCATAGCCCGGTATTATGATCACTTTCGTCGCATAGGCCATCAGCGTGGCCGAGTCACTGACTGATATTTCCTTATAGTTACCTTGCTCTTTCGCAGCACCGCCGGCAGTGGCTTTCGCTCCACCAAAGGAACCGATCAATACATTTTTCAGTGAGCGGTTCATTGCCTTACACATCAATATGGTAAGGATAGTACCAGCGGAGCCCACCAGGATACCGCCGGTAAGCATTACAGGGTTATTATAAAGGAAGCCGCCAAAAGCCGCTGCAACACCGGTAAACGAGTTAAGCAGGGATATTACAACAGGCATATCCGCACCGCCTATCGGCATTACAAAAAGCACACCGTAAAGTGCTGCAAGAGCTAGAATGCCATAAAATAAGGCGGGCATTGCCGGGAAGAAGCCGCCAACTACGACAGCAACCAGCACAATCAATCCTGCGAAGATCACGAAGTTGATCATCTGTCCGCCCGGAATAGTGCGGTCTTTAATGCGGCCATTCAGCTTGCCCCATGCGATCATACTACCTGCAAAAGAAACAGTACCTATCAGCATACCCAGCACCACAACGATCATTTTGCCCGTTTCCGGTACATAGCCTGGAGTGGCCGCCACAATATCCATTACCCGGCGATATTCCACAATAGATATGAGCATGGCACAGGCACCACCCATACCATTAAAAAGACTCACCATTTCCGGCATAGCCGTCATTTGCACCTTCTTCGCGGCCATGGTCCCCACCACGGTTCCGATAGCAAGGGCAGCGAATATCCACAGATAGTTATGGAGATGCTCAGCATTCTCGCTCCTGAAAAGGAAGATGGTACCAAAGATGGAGATGATCATACCCGCTGCAGCCACAAGGTTTCCCTTCCTGGCCGTATCCGGATGCGAAAGCATTTTCAAGCCCATAATAAAAGTTACGGAGCCTATCAGGTAACATAATTGTAATAATGCGTTGCCCATTTTTTATTGGAATTTGTAATTAGAAATTTGTAATTGGGATTATTTCTGTTTCGCGGAGATCTCGGATCTTCAGCCTAGGCTTTGGTATTGGGTTTTTTCTTTTTACTGAACATTTCCAGCATACGGTCTGTAACCACAAAGCCACCCACTACATTCAGCGTACCCAGTATCACCGCCAGGAAACCAAGCGTAAGGGCCACATAGTCGTCTGTCTTGGCCTCGCCCATTACTATGATAGCGCCTATGATCACCACGCCATGTATCGCGTTGGCGCCGCTCATCAGTGGAGTATGCAGTACCGACGGCACACGGGAGATGACTTCTATCCCGAGAAAAATGGAAAGGATAACAATAGTTATCAGGCGGTATGTAGCCTCGTTTGTAAACAACTCTGTAATTGAATGCATATTTTAGAAATTAGTCATTTGGGAATCTGGAATTCGGATTGCTTTGCTATTATGCCTTGGGGATTTGGTCCTTTGAATTTTGAATTTGCTAAGCGACAACACCGGTTAAGGCCTGCACACGCTCGTTGACTATATTGCCACCGTGGGTAATGCAGGTGCCCTTTACAATATCGTCCTCGAAATTCAGGTTCAGACCGCCATATTTGTCGATGATGAGTTTTGCAAAATTGAGTACGTTCTTGCTGTAGAGCTTGCTCGCGTCCGATGAAGTTGTAGCCGCCAGTGCTGAGTTACCTATTATAGCTACACCGTTGTGCATTACTGTTTTGTCGTTTTCGGTAAGGTCGGTATTACCGCCCGTTACAGAAGCAATATCTACAATAATGGAGCCCGCGCGCATATCTTCTATCATCGCCTTGGTAATAAGTATTGGCGCTTTCTTGCCGGGTATCTGAGCTGTGGTAATGATTATGTCTGATTTCTTTGCATGCTCATGTATCTTCTCCCTCTGCCTGCGCTGGAAATCTTCGTTCTGCTCTACCGCGTAGCCGCCTGCTTTAGAAGCATCTGCAGCGCCTTCCACTTCTACGAATTTGGCACCAAGGCTCATTACTTCCTCCTTCACAGCGGGGCGTGTATCGAACACTTCTACAACTGCTCCAAGCCTCTTGGCTGTGGCAATTGCCTGTAATCCTGCCACTCCTGCGCCC
This sequence comes from uncultured Bacteroidota bacterium, assembly GCA_903905065.1. Lineage (GTDB taxonomy): Bacteria > Bacteroidota > Bacteroidia > Chitinophagales > Chitinophagaceae > Nemorincola. Next base: position 139,796 of record CAIVEW010000044.1, read on the forward strand.
AGAATCAGCACTTTGGCTGGCGGTATACTTCCTGCCGCTGTCATGAACATGGGGAAATACCGGCAATATTGTGTTGCTGCGGTAAGTACGGCCTTATAACCTGCAATGTTGGCCTGCGAGCTCAGCACATCCATGGATTGCGCACGTGTAGTACGCGGTATGGTATCCAGGCTGAATGTGGTATATCCTTTTTCCGCCCATTGCTGCATCAGGTGATGATTAAAGAGCGGCTGGAAAATACCCATGAGCACTGCTCCTGGCTTTGCATCGCGCGCATTACCCGTTTGAATGGAAAGCAAGACATCTGCACCGGTACGTATCTCCTGTGCATTCTTAATTACCGCACCCGCAGTGACATATGCCTGGTCGCCAAAAAATGCGGTATCGCCTGCACCATGCTCTACCCATACCGTTACATTCATTTTTACGAGCGCTGCAACCACTTCCGGCACCAGTGATACACGCGTTTCCGGGGCTTGCTCTTTCAATACACCTATGACCATAAAATATTACTGAGTCGTTTTAAAGATGGGTAAAATAGAGGTTTTCTGTGAAAAAATAAAATTCATATTGTAAAAATGGAAAAAAATGTGGTGTAAGACTGTTTAGAAACCAATCAAAAAAGTAATTTTAATACTATAGGCCAGTTGCCCCCGCCTTCAGGCCGGGTGAAATATCGAATAAGGAACGGCTTTTGCCAAAATATACAACGATTATGCCGTACACCAAAGTAATGCTGCATTTCATATGGGCTACCAAAAACAGGCTGCCTATAATTTCTAAAGAGCTGAAACCAGTTCTTTTAGACCACATAAAAAAAACAGCTTCAAAAAAGAGATCCATATTGATTGTTTAAACTGTGCAGAAGACCATATTCACCTGTTAATTTCATTAGGCGTCGAACAGACTATTTCAAAAGTCGCTATGCTAATAAAGGGCGAATCTTCTTTATGGGTAAACCAACAGAAAATCGTCAAAAATAAATTTGAATGGCAAAACGATTATATAGCGTTATCTGTAAGCCAATCGGCCGTGGCAAAAGTTCGTGCATATATTGCCAAGCAGGAAGAACATCATCTCAAACATACCTTTGCGCAGGAATATGACGAATTTTTACGTGCGCATAATCTCAGCGAGTAATTTCGGCTAAAGCCGTATTCCCTTTCCCATTCTACCCCGCCCTGAAGGGCGGGGCTACTACGCCATAGTATATCTGCTTATTTTTAAAACGCTCTGCCTAATACCATTCAGAAATCAAAACTGACCATTACAAGTAGCCCCGCCCTTCAGGGCGGGGTAGAAAACAACATAAAGCGGCTTTAGCCGAAATACTCGAAAAAGGGGCTTTTCAAAACATAAGACTTACTCCCTTTTATTGCTTTTATAAAGTAAAATGAACGTTAGGAAAACTGCAAATGCACCCAGAGTTTCTAATGTAATTATGCCGTAACTTCCATCTGTTTGGTGCAAGTATTCTTTTTGGTATACATAAAGAAACATAGCTATACACCAAAGAAAAAGGAAAAAAGAAAACAATAATGTGGAAGCGGTTAATAAAATGACTAAAAGATATTTTTTCATTTTCCACTTTTTAGGCTTAGGCAATAACTTCTTAAAAAAAGGCAGCTTAAATAACTTCCACTGCCAACCCCTTTATAATTCAGTCTCCCGAAAGCTTTCCGGTTTCCAACTGGCATTCGTACAAAGCCTATATTTTATTCAAAAGCCAAATGTCCTATTACAAAAGCACTCCCCCGGAACAAGGTTCCGATTACTATCGGGAGGGTGCCGAGGGGTTACCCCGTCATTTTATATGCTGGTTCATGGTCACGATATCCAGTGTAAGCACAGCACGGCGATTTTTGGCGCGGCCTTCGGGTGTTTTATTATCACCTATGGGGTCTTCTTCACCTTTGCCGGTTACGTTTATATGGCTTTCGTCCACACCCATTCTTATCAATTCAGCTTTCACAGAGTCTGCACGTTTTATGGAAAGTTCCATGTTTTTTGCATGGTTACCGGTATTATCGGCATAACCAGTTACTACAATATATGCTTCCTTGTTTTCTATAAGTTTCCGTGCTGCATAATCTACCGTTGGGCGGGATTTAGCCGTGATCGTCCTTTTATTTGGATCAAAATATATGGAACTGGAAAGAACAGATGTATCTATAGTTTCATACACTGACGGCGGCGGTGGTGGTGGCGCAGGGGCAGTAAGTGTCACATCCGTTGCGTTTGCAGTACACTCATTTATCTTGGCCACTATGTGCGAGTAAATGCCTGCACACAGATGCTTTAACGTAATTGTTCCGTCTGCATCCGTCATTTGTACCATTTCCGCATTGGGTGGCTGTGTGATGCCGTTGAGATCATAATCAACAGTAACATATTTCCCTGGCAGCAACCTACCCAGCGTTATCGAACCATCGCACGCCCCAATCGCCGATGGATTCGTAGAAGATCTGACAACCACATACATTTGGGGGTTCACGAGGTTTACAGGAGTACCGGTCGCTTTTTGCCTGCCGCTGGTCACTGCAATGTCCGAGTAAGCGCCTGCTGTAAGCTCGGTGAGTTTTATGGTGCCATCTGCCATTACGGTACTGTTGTATGGTGCGCGGGCCGCGCCGTTCATACTGTAATTCACGGTTACCGGCTCTCCGGGCCGCAGGCCACGAAGGGTGATCATACCGTCAGCAAGTCCACAGATGGTTGGGTCCATTGCATCCTGCGACGCAATTACTAAAGGCGCCTTATGTTTGCCCGGCGTAAAACGGATGCCTATGTTAAGCCCGAACGACTGGTCCTGGCTCTTGGTTACGTTGTTTAGTACCGAGCTGTAGTCGCCCATATTCTTTGTGAGTGTGTAATCAGTAGGGGCATTATTCTTAGGCGCCTGGAACAAATAATAAAGGCCGAAATTGAGACTCAAATTATCAGATAAAAAATAGTTTACTGACGGCCGTAGCAAGAAGCCTACCGAACCGTTAGTATAAGATACCGAACCGGAATTATTGTTCGGTTTCACACCCAGGCCCACATTGTAACCTAGGGCGTGCTGGTCACTGAAAAACTTGGCCACATCCCCATTTTTGTCCGTGGCCAGAAATGCGGCCTTGGTGATCAGGAAGTCGGTGGTGCCGGGCGTGGGCGAGTTATCGTAGGTAGTTGGCAGGCCACCGGGAGCATCTGCATATTTATAGATAGCCTCATAATCGAACGACGCATCGGAGTTGTACCTGTTCGTCATTTTCAGGTTGAACAGCAAACCAGCATCCACACTGCAGCCCCATTTTTCAGTGAACCTTGTTTTATATTTCAGTACCAGCGGAATGTTCACATTCGATATTTTCAGCCGTTCATCCACCGGCTCGTCAGCGGTCACTACCTGCCTGTATATATTACCTTTACCATCTGTGGCCTGGTATTCCGCATGAAAACTATCCAGTATAGCATGCCCATGCTGCCGCAAATACATAATGCCGGTGCCTATGCCCCAATGCCGCTGCTTACCCGGAAACCAACCCACCTGTGCATCTATACCGACTGTTCCACTTGTTTTAAAGGTGAGATTGCCCTGGTTCACATTCACGCCGTTGAGATAGTTCCCCGTACTGTTGGCTGTGGTAAGCTTTTGGCTTAGTGAACCAAACAGTACATTACCCTCAACCGTCCACATAGAGGAGCCATTGGGTGCCGGCGCCTGCGGAGCGCTGTTGTTCTGCGCCGAGGCCGACAATGCACCCGCGGATATTAACAAGAAAAGTATTTTTTTCATCGCCTGTTTTATTGATCCCGAAAACTACCGGGATTAGTTTTTAATGAATTTAGCAGTGCTGATCTTGAGCCCATCGCGATAGCAGTCCACCACGTATATTCCTGGTGCCAGCTTAGCTGCGTCGATAACCGCCTTGTTGTTCACTGCGTTCACATTGCTTATTTCCTGGCCAAGCATGTTGAGTACCGATACGGATATTTTACCGCCCGCAATGCTATTTACATCCACATTCACATAGTCGCTGGTTGGGTTAGGATACACCTTTATCTCCGCGACTGCATAATTGATGTCGTTTACTGCTGTTGACACCGGGCCGCTGTAGTAGGCTTTGTTTGAACAGTCATCGACTGTCGTCATCACCCAGTAGTAGTTGTGCAGCGTATCCGGACTAGCATTCACATAGCTTTGGTTTATCTCCCCAACCAGTATTGTGGAGTCAAGGGTAGTTTTGCTATCATAGCCCCATTGGTAACCGGTTACGTCATTTTCAAGACAAATAAACTGGCCGCTGGCATATATTACATAAGGCAGTGGCGACGCAGTGCTGCCTACAGTTACGGAGTAGGACGCTGCAACTACGCAACCCGTTGAATCGATAGTAGCAGTAGCGGTAACTACCGCTGTACCCGGGGTAGTGAAATTCACGATGCAGAACTGGCCACCCTGGCTCACAACGCTCGCCCCGGTTGCGCTCCATGTAAGTGTTTCATTAGCCGGGACTGCTGCCACACCGAAGTTCTGGTACATGGTATTTTCGCACAGTGACCCAGGCGAGGCCGTGGTGATAACCGGCGCGTCCGGCATTGTTTTTACCTTGATGAGTACATCTTCGTTGTGCGAACAGCCATAAGCGGTAAGGGTGTAAACGTAGATAACTGAATCAATGGACGTTGTAGTATTTGTTAATACCTCCGTGATCTCGCCCGAGCCGCTGCCGCTCGCGGGCAATATACCCGCTGCTGTTCCGTGACTCCATGCATAAGAGGTGGCCGACGTGTTGCTGCCGGGCGTATAATCAACCGGTAGCCCATTGCATACCGGCGGCGGGGTTGTAGAGGTAGATAGCAGCGGTGTAGGATGAACCGTTACTACAACATGCTCGCTGTCGCTGCATCCATTGGCGGTCAGGGTATAATTATAGATGATGTCCACGTTGTCATTGGTAGTATTTATCAATGTGTCATTCAGGTCGCCAGTTCCACTGCCAGGAACGATAAAGATACCTGGAGCATACTCGCGCACCCATGCGTAGGTAAAGCCGGATGTGGCACTTCCAGCATGATAGTGGAACAACAGGCTGTCACATTGTGCAAATGCAGTTCCCGTATTCAACAATGGTTTCGGATTCACGGTTACCGTTACATTTTCCGGATTGCTGCAACCATTTGCAGTCAGTGTATACACATAGGTAACATTCACAGGGTGGGTGAGGTCATTCACCAAAGTTTCACTTATGCTGTCTGCTCCGAATGCTTCGAGCAGCGGTATGCCAGGTGTGAACGGCCGGTGCCAGGTAAGCACACTTCCGGCAATGTTGGCCTCCGGAACATAGCTGAATATAGTACTGTCGCATATAGCAGGTGGTGTAGTATTAGTTGTCAGCACTGGCAGCGGCTCTACAGTAACAGAGACAGCGGCCGTATCTGTACAGCCATTAATATTTAGTGCGTTTATGTACGTTACCACTACCGGGTCCAAGGTCGTATTTACGAGTACCTCATTTACTGTGTCCGTCCCGCTGGCGGCGGCATTGCTGATACCTGTTACGGAATCTCTCCACCAGCTTATCACTGCGCCCGTAGTAAGGCTTGAAGCAACGTATGCGAACGTGGTATTATCGCAAACAAAACCGGGCAGTGATGTGAAACTGATCTGCGGTTTAGGGTTTACGACCACTACTACCTGCTGCACATTGGTGCAACCATTCGCCGTAAGTGTATAGGTGTATGGCACGGCGATTGGATCATTTGTTGTGTTCGCCAGTACTTCCAATGGATCGTCGGCGCCACTGGCCGCAGGATTGGTGATGCCCGTAATTGCTGCACGGCTCCATGCGAATGTGGTACCTGTGGTTGCACTTGCAGGTGTATAATCAAATAAGGTACTGTCGCATATGGACGTCGGGTTAAGCGTACTTGTCAATACAGGAGTTGGATTCACCGTAACCGTAACATTCTGGACGTTGCCACATCCCCCGATGGTAAGGGTATATGAATAAATAACCGCTATAGGATCACTGGTCGTATTTATGAGCTGCTCAGCGGGGTCATCGATCCCACTGCCTGCGGCGTTGGCAATACCCGCCACAACCGCTCGGCTCCAGGCAAATGTTGTACCGGTAGTCGCGCTTGTTGGCACATAATCAAATATGGAGCTATCGCATATAGTTGCCGGCGTGAGCGTACTGGTCAGTACCGGCGTCGGGTTGACCGTTACAGTAACGTTCTGCATAGTACTGCACTCATTTACCGTGATGGTGTATGTGTAAACGACGCCGATGGGATCTGTGCTGGTGTTTATCAATTGTTCCCCGGGATCGCCCTCGCCTGTTGCCGGACTGTTGGCTATACCCACGATCGCAGCACGGCTCCATGTAAACGTTGCACCTATAGCGGTGCTCGAAGGCACATAATCAAATACCGCGCTATCGCAAATAGAAGCAGGTGTGAGCGCACTGCTGAGCACCGAAGCCGGATTCACGCTTACCGTTACCTCCTGTACGTTTGTACATCCGGCGGCCGTAATTGTGTAAACATAAGTAACCGCTATTGCTGTCGCGGCAGTGTCGGTCAATGTCTCCGCCGGGTTATCTTCCCCACTCGCCGCACCATTGCTGATACCGGTTATTGCAGGGCGGCTCCATGCAAACGTAGCGCCGGTAACAATAGAAGTTGGTTCGTAATGGAATACTGAGTTATTGCAGATAGCAGCCGGAGTTAGCGTACTGCTCAATGCAGGGGTAGGGTTTATCGTTACTATAACGTTCTGAACATTGCCGCAGCCATTAGCCGTTAATGCATAGGTATAGGTGACCGCGACGGGATCGGCGCTGGTATCGATCAGTGTCTCAGCGGGATCATCTGCACCTGCGCCTGCAGCATTGCTGATACCGGCAATTGCTGCACGACTCCAGTTAAAAGCGGTACCCATTGTCAGGCTTGCCGGAGTATAGCTGAATGCCGTATTGCTGCATACCGCTCCGGGATTGAGGGTACTGCTCAGCACAGGCGTGGGGTTCACGCTCACGATTACATTCTGTGTATTATTACATCCGTTGGCGGTGATAGTGTACACATAAGTAACACCTACCGGGCCGGCAGTTGTGTCCTCGAGTATCTCGCCGGGGTTACCTTCCCCGCTGGCGGCAGGATTGCTGATACCGGTCGTTGCACCGCGGCTCCAGGTAAATCCAGCTTCTTCGGTCCCACTTGCCGGTGTATAGTTAAATGCTGTGTTGTTGCAGATCGCCACTGGGCTAAGCGGGCTGCTCAACACAGGCAACGGATTGACAACCACTACAACATTCTGGCTATTGGTGCACCCGTTGATAGTTAGTGTGTATGTGTAGGTGACAGCTATAGGGCCGGCAGTGGTATCCACCAATGTTTCACCTGGATCATTTACACCGCTGGCATCGCCATTACTGATGCCAGTAACGGCAGCCCGGTGCCAGGCAAAGGTTGCGTCTGTTGTGAGGCTTGTTGGTGTATAGTCAAAAAGGTTAGCGCTGCAGGCGGGGCCCGGAGTAAGCATGCTGTTCAACATAGGTGTTGGGTTTACACTTACGGTGACATTTTGCGTAGTGCCGCAACCGCCAGCCGTAAGCGTATAGACATAAGTAACGACTAAAGGATTAGCGCTGGTATCCCTCAATGTTTCGTTCGGACTGTCCTCTCCGGTCGCTGCAGCATTACTTATTCCTGTGATCGTGGCGCGGCTCCAGGTGAATGATACACCGCTTGTGAGGCTCGACGGGCTGTAGCTAAACAAAGTATTATTACAAATCGGGGGCGCGCTCCGCAGGCTGTTCAACAGCGGCCCCGGGTTCACGGTCACTGTCACATTTTGCGTATTACTACAACCATTGGCAGTAAGCGTGTACACGTAGATAACAGTTACCGGCGCGGTGCTGGTGTCTGTCAGGAATTCACCAGGGTTATTTTCTCCGCTTGCAGCAGCATTACCGATGCCTGGCACTCCTGCCCGACTCCAGGCAAATGTCGTAGCGCTTGTTATGCTGGTTGGTATGTAACTGAACAGGTTGTTACTACAGATAGCACCCGGCGTGAGCGTACTGCTCAATACCGGCGCGGGGTTCACGGTCACGGTCACCTGCTGGATATTAGCGCATCCGTTGGCGGTAAGTGTGTACACATAAGTAACTGCCACCGGGTTAACGCTGGTGTCCACCAATGTTTCACCGGGGTCGTCTGCGCCACTGGCTGGGACATTACTGATGCCAGTCACTGCTGCCCTGCGCCACGCAAATGTGGTGCCGGTGGTGAGGCTCGCAGGTGGATAGCTAAACAAACTGTTAGTACATATGCTTCCGGGGTTAAGCGTAGTGCGCAGCACGGGTGTTGGGTTCACGCTTACGGTCAGATCCTGGATATTTTTACACCCACTGGCGGTAAGCGTATATACATAGGTAACTGCTACCGGATTGGCGGTGGTATCAACCAACGTTTCACCAGGATTGTTTATCCCATTCGCAGCGATGTTGCTGACGCCGGTTATTGCAGCCCGGCTCCAGGTAAATGCAACGCCAACTGTATTGCTTAAAGGAGTATAGCTAAACAAGCTGTTGTTGCAAATAGCCGCAGGACTAAGTGTGCTACTCAACGCCGGAGTTGGGTCCACGCTCATTACTACATTCTGGGAATTTGTACACCCATTTATGCTGACCGTATACACATAAGTAACCCTCACAGCAGTCGCAGTAGTGTCCACCAGGGTTTCTGCCGGGTTGCCCGCACCGCTGGAACCAACATTGCTGATACCCGTCACCGCCGCGCGGCTCCAGGTAAAAGTGGCTCCCGCTGTGAGACTTGTGGGCGTGTAATTAAACAAGCTATTACTGCAAACAGCGCCCGGCGTGTGCGAGCTGTTGAGAACAGGCGTTGGGTTTACGCTTACGGTTACGTTCTGTATGTCTTTGCAGCCGCCGGCAGTTAGCGTATATACATAAGTAACCGCTACGGGATTGGTACTGGTATCAACCAATGTTTCACCCGGGTTATTTATTCCGCTTGCAGCCCCATTTCCTATACCTGTTATTGCCGCACGGTTCCAGGCAAAACTTGTACCGGAAACAGCGCTGGTAGGTGTATAGTTAAACACATTGCTGTTGCATATTCCCGAGGGTGTCAGTGTGCTGCTGAGTGACGGCGCCGGGTTTACGGTTACTACTACATTTTGTGTATTGCCGCAACCATTTATTGATAGTGTATACTGGTAAGTAACCGCCACAGGGCCAGCCGTTGTATCAAACAGTATCTCACCCGGATTCCCACTACCACTTGTGGCTGAATTGCTGATGCCCGTTACTGCAGGCCGGTGCCAAAGAAAACTGGCGCTTGTCGTAGCGCTTGCCGGCAGGTAGCTAAATGTTGTACCGCTGCATATCGGGTTGGGGGTAAGCGTACTCGTCAGCACCGGTGTCGGATTTACACTGACGGTAACATTCTGGGTCCTGGCGCATCCGTTGGCAGTGAGCGTGTAAACATATGTAACGGCAACTGGGTTGGCGCTGGTATTGATCAATGTTTCTCCGGGATTGCCCGTCCCATTTGCAGCGATATTGCTGATGCCGGTTATCGCAGCGCGGCTCCAGGCGAAACTTGTTCCGGTCACTGCACTTGTGGGTGTATAATTAAAGACATTACTGTTACACAGCCCGGTCGGTGTCAGTGTGCTGCTTAGTGACGGTACCGGGTTTACGGTTACGGCCATTGTTTGCGAAGCCGTGCACCCATCGGTGTGCGTTACAGTTAGTGTAACGCTGTAGGTTCCCAAAACAGAATAAGTATGCGTCACATTGTTTACGGATGACGTAGCGGCATCGCCAAAGCTCCAGGTATAACCGGTTATTGATCCGGCTGCATCCGCGAATAAGGAAGAATTCCCTAAACAAACCGGGTTATTGGTTACGGTGAATGTGGCCACCGGCGCTGGATTCACAGTTACCGTAACGGAAACGCCGCCGCCCGGCGTTTGATAGGAAATCACTGCCGTGCCGGCACTAAGGCCCGAAACGACGCCAGATGCACTCACAGACGCCACTAACGGCGAAAGACTGGACCAGGTACCACCGCGGGCATGCTCGCTGAGAGCAGAAGTAGGGCCATTCTGGCAGATCACGAAATTCCCTGTTATGGACTGCAGTGGATCATTTTTCAAAATAGAAAAAGTATTTGAAAGCTGGTTTGAAGAAACCACATCCGGCAGTCCATCCAGGTCAAGGTCACCTATTGCTACCTGCCTGGGGGTACCGCCTGTGGGGAAATCTACTTCCACGGCGAATGAGCTTGACGTTATCGACCCTGTAAAAGAGGTATTCCTGTATATGGATACCTGGGTGCCGCCATTATAGCCAGCAGCGAGGTCGGGCTTGCCATCTCCGTCTATGTCGCCTACCGATACAGAGAAAGGACCGGACAAAGAGCCGAAGGTGACCATTCCGGCAAATGAGCTCGAATTAATAATGCCGCTGGTCGCGGTATTCTGGAATACACCAATTGTGGAGACTCCATAGTTTGTAACGATCATTTCCGGCTTCCCATCTCCGTCTATGTCCGCTATAGCAACGCCAACCGGATTTGAACCGGTTGTAAAATCAACCTTTGGAGCAAGCGATCCCGAATTAATGGCACCCGATGTGGCAGTATTCCGGAAAACAGAAACTCCGTGTGGCCAGTTGGTGGCGACGACATCTATTTTTCCGTCCCCGTCCATATCTCCAAGCGCCACTGAGAGGAAATTGACGGTGGTCACGAAATCTACTTTAGTTGCAAATGATATGCTTCCCGAACTGGTATTTTGCAAAACACTGATTCCACCCGGCGAGGCAAAATTCGCCGTAACGATCTCCGGCTTGCCGTCTCCGTCTATATCCCCTACTGCTACACTTTGGGGGCTGCTGCCGGTGATGAAATCTGTTCTTGCAAATGAGCCGGAAGTGATGGAACCGATCGTTGCACTATTGCGGAATACGGATACACTAGCCGACCCATTGTTTGTTACAACGATATCCAGCTTGCCATCTCCATCAATATCCGCCAGTGCAATTCCCTCAGGCGATGTGCCCGACGTCAGATTTGTTGAGAGGACAAACGAGCTTGTAGTAATAATACCAGTTGCGCTGATGTTGCGGTACACCGAAATAGTTCCGGAGGTTCTGTTTGCCACAACAATATCCGGCTTTCCATCTCCATCTATGTCCCCACTGGCCACGCCCCATGGCGCGGTACCGGTGTTGAAATCCGTGTTGGGATCGACATTTACCAGACCAGGCAGGTAAGCGCTGTTATTATAATCCTGCAAAAACTGCAAAGGGGCCGCCGCCTGTAATCCGCAGGAAGAATTGTCAACGACTATTGGGCCATAGGTTGCGCCATATGGCACATTAACTGTCAGCGAGGTAGCGCTTGCTGCCGTAACTGTTGCCTGAACGCCGCCGAAGAATACATGATCACTGGCTGCCGTTGGGTTAAAGTTAGCGCCGGTAATGGTTACCGATGCTGAAGGTATACCGACGAGAGGGCTTACTGCTGTGATGGTAGGAACAAGACAAGCTGACGGCGTTTGCGCAGAACCTGTTATCTGTGTACAGACAAATGCAACGAGCATATAACATACCGTTAGGCGTTTATCTGCGGCAAAATGCTGTTTAATATTTTTTAATAATGAATAGAAAATTCCTGTTCTCATACGCATATTAATGTTAAAGCAATATAAATTGAGCGAAACATCCGAAAAATACTCAAAAAGCTGTAATAATTAGTTATTATATGGTTATCAAATTTATTTCTCTGCATACGCGTCATTTTTAAAAAAACCTGAGACAACGCTTCTATTATTATTGTTAAATGTTCCCACCTGTTTTTCTTCGTACAATAATTTGTAAGGGAAGTTGTTACTTTTGAACGATAATTTTAGCCCGTATGGCCTTTGCACTAGATAAGAATGCACCTAAAGATAAAAAGAAGAAAAAACCAGTTTGGCGGGAATGGCTGGACGCAGGGTTATTTGCCATTGTGGCGGCTACGCTTATCCGCACTTTCTTTTTTGAGGCCTATACCATTCCCACCGGGTCTATGGAAGGCACAATGCTGGTCAATGACTTCCTGTTTGTAAGCAAGCTCGCCTACGGCCCGCGCGTGCCAATGACACCGGTGGCCGTTCCGCTGGTACACAATACGATGCCTTTCTTCGGCGGCAGATCGTATACAGAGGCAGTACAGTGGAAATATCACCGCATTCCTGGTTTCGGGCATGTGGAGCGTAATGATGTGGTCGTGTTCAACTATCCATGCGGCGATACCGTAATGGTGGAGCAACCTGAAGCTGACTACTACCAGAATTGCCGCATTTATGGCCGGGAAAGTGTCATGAACCAGTACAAGATCATCACACGCCCCATTGATAAAGAAGAGAACTATATCAAGAGGTGTGTGGCCATACCCGGAGACGTATTGGAAATTAGGAACGCCCGTGTTTACATAAATGGCCAGCCAAATGTGCTGTTCCCGCACTCCAAACTCTCTTACCTGGTGAAGACCACCCAGGGAATGCCGGCTACCGAAGAAGATCTGCAGATCTCCGACAATATGCCACCACCTCCGCCAGGCTATCTGGCGTACAACCTGGAGAACAGGCAAGTGGACATTCTCAAAAAATGCACTAATGTAGTGTCAGTTGAGCCATGGATCCTGCACCCCGCGGGTACCTCCCCACAATCTGCCGGCGACTGGGTATTCCCGCTGGACACAGCTAACTTTAAGTGGAACCGCGACAACTTCGGGCCGCTTACTGTTCCGAAAGAAGGGGTTACGGTGGCGATCACACCCCAAAATATTGCTTTATACCGCCGCATCATACGCAACTACGAGGGCAATACGCTGGAAGAAAAGGATGGCAAGATCATCATCAACGGTAAGGAAGCTACTTCTTACACCTTCAAGATGGACTATTACTGGATGATGGGCGACAACCGCCACAACTCCCTGGATTCCCGCTACTGGGGTTTTGTTCCAATAGATCATGTTGTAGGCAAAGCCTGGTTTGTATGGCTCAGCTATGGCGAAGGCGGCATGCTGAAAGACATGCGGTGGAAGCGGCTATTCCACGGCATTCATTCGCTGGAAAAATAAGGGGTGTATTTTTAATAGGATACTTATCGTGTTATTCTTCCCCGGACTGTATATTCCTCTTCGGCGACAGGTCTTTCATTTCATGTTTCAGGATGTGGACCGCATTGTCTTTTACTGCAATCCCCTTACCATACCTGTGCGCATAGACTTCCGTAAAAGCGGCACCATAGTACAGGATCATTGACGAATAGTACACCCATGATAACACCACAATTATGGACGTTGCTGCGCCATAAAGATTGAGGCTCCTGGAAAAACTAAGGTAGTAGCTGATAAGATACTTGCCAATGAGAAACAATATACCGGTGAAAGCCGCCCCTATCAGTGCATCCTTCCAGTGAATCCAGGCATCAGGCAAAACTTTAAAGATCACCATGAATACTACGGTGACGACGACGAAAAGCAGCCCGAAGTTCCCCCATTTGATGAACGATCCGCTTTCTTGATGCAGAAGTTGCTGCATGCGCCCCGAGAGCATATCTATAAGCAGGTTCAGCAGAATGGTTACCATCAGCAGAAACCCCAGCCCTATCACCAGCACCAGCGAAAGCAACCGGTCAGTAATGTACTTGAGCCAGCTTCTTTTAGGTTTCGCTTTAATAGACCATATGTAGTTGAGAGACCCTTGTATCTCCGAGAATATACCTGTTGCACCGAAAATAAATACCAGTATACCCACTATTCCAATAAGGGTTTTGTTGGTCTGAAGGCTCATATTTACCAGTAGGGTTTGCAACTGGTTGGTTGCAGACGTGCCTATGATGCTGCGTACTTTATCAAAAATTTCGCTGGTAATAAACGCCCGTTTATAAAAAAAACCAAGCAGGGTAATGATCACCAGCAGCAGTGGCCCGATGGAAAATAATGTGTAGTAAGCGAGAGATGCGCTGAGTTTGGTACCGTTATCGTCGAGGAACTCATTTCCCGCATCTGCCAGCAATGACAAACATTTTTTGAATCTATTAGCCATTCGCTTTTTATTCTTTCTAGCTGGAAAAGGTACAAATATAACTCCACTGAAAGGGCTGGCATCATTTTTTTAATAGGGTGGAGATAAAATAACCATTAAAGCTTACGACTCATGGCAACGAAGTATTCAAAAGCAACCCAGGAAAAAGTGCACGAAGAAATGCATGAAATGAAGGAAGGCAAACTAAAAAGCGGCCGGTCCGGGAAAAACGTGACCGATCCCAAACAGGCGATCGCCATCGGCCTCTCAGAAGCCCGTAAAGAAGGTAAAAAAGTGCCGCCCAAAAAGGCTGCCACTGAAAAGAGCCCGGCTGTGAAAAAGGCAACGACAAAGAAAACTGCGAGCAAAAAGAGTGCTGCGCCTAAAAAGGCAGCTTCCAAAAAATAACTATAATTCCCCCGCTATAAATAAAACGCCGTTAGCAGTGAACCAAACGTTCTCGCTAACGGCTATTCTTTTTAGTAAAGCAAGATGCTGAACTATACCTTTTCGACACTAGAAATTGGCACACCATCATTTAACGCGTCCGACGTCTAGAAGCCCTTCTGACGCTACCAACATATTGAGGGTTACCACACATAATCCTTTTCCACAACTTTTTTAAGCCTGTCCACTAAAGTGAGCGTGGCGGGGCAGTGGACAAGGTTATTCGTGAAAGTATCATTGTAAAGATCGAACGGCTTTTTATTGTGGTGCGGAAACTCTGCACAATCTGCGGGCCTTACTTCGTAGATAGAGCAGATATTACCCGCGAGGAACTGGCAGGGCTGGGTTGTGTTGATCCAGTCGCCGGAACCTTCCTCTTTCACGAGCCACTTGTCCATGAACTCTTTAGGCTTCATCTCCAGGTGCGCAGAGATGCGTTTCACATCGGCCCTGGTGAAAGTAGGCGTCATGGTCTTGCAGCAGTTGGCGCACTCCATGCAGTTCACATCCTTCCATACCGTAGCATCTACTTTAGCTACCAGCTCAGGCATATCGTCCGGAACAATATCGTCAAGTTTGGCAAGAAATGCGGCAAGAGGTTTCTGTTTTCGTGCCGCGGTAGCTCTGAATTTTTTTAAGTCCATACGGTGTAAATATAAATGTTTTTAGAAGATGGCACCAAATGAAATGCAGCCTACGGATACTCCTGTGGAAGGGTGCATTTCAAATCTTCACACTTGGTATCACGTTCAACCCCTTGGGTTGGTACTCTTCTCACATTTTACCACCGGTAATAGTTTTTCAAATTGCCTAATTTCGCAGGATGAATCTCATTGCTCCATCGCATATAGCCAATTATATAGCGGGCTCATTACAGGCCCCATTGAACGGCAAGTACATAGATAATATAAACCCGGCAACGGGTGAGGTATACAGCCAGATACCCGACAGCGATATAAAAGATGTGGAAGAGGCGGTAGGCGCGGCAAGGGCAGCATTCCCGCTGTGGAGCACTACTTCGGTGGAAGATCGTTTCAAAGTACTGAACCGCATAGCCGAGCTGATAGATGAAAACCTTGACGCACTGGCACTCGCCGAAACGAATGACAATGGCAAGCCACTCTGGCTTAGCAAGCGGGTGGACATACCCCGCGCTTCCAGCAACTTCCGTTTTTTTGCTACCGGCATTATGCACTTCAGCACGGAGAGCCATAACATGGAAGATAAAGCCATTAACTACACACTGCGCCAGCCGATCGGCGTAGTGGGCTGCATCTCTCCCTGGAACCTTCCGCTGTATCTTTTTACCTGGAAAATAGCCCCGGCACTTGCCGCCGGCAACTGTGTGGTAGCCAAGCCAAGTGAGGTAACACCAATGACAGCTTACCTGCTCAGCATCATCTGCCAGAAAGCAGGATTGCCACCCGGAGTGCTCAACATTCTTCATGGCACGGGGCCGGGCTGTGGCTCGGCCATTGTGGCTCATCCGGATATTAAAGCCATATCGTTTACCGGCAGTACACGCGCGGGCAGGGAGATAGCTGCTAGCGCAGCACCCATGTTTAAAAAAATATCATTAGAGTTGGGCGGTAAGAATCCGAATATCATTTTTGCCGACTGCGACTGGGACAAAATGATGCGGACGACATTGCAGTCCTCTTTCAGTAACCAAGGGCAGATATGCCTTTGCGGCAGCCGCATCCTGGTAGAAGAAAGTATCTATGAAAAATTCAAAACGGAATTTATAGCACGGGCAAAAAAGCTGACGAACGGCGATCCCCTTGATGAACAGACGAAGCAGGGCGCCGTAGTGAGCAAAATGCACTTTGATAAAGTGCTAGGCCGTATAGAACTGGCAAAGCAGGAGGGAGGGAAAATACTGCTCGGCGGCAATGCCTTGAAAGGTTCAGGCCGCTGTGCCAATGGATTGTTCATTGAGCCGACGATAATAGAAGGCCTTGGCCCGCACTGCCGCACCAATATGGAGGAGATATTCGGACCTGTGGTTACACTGCAATCATTCAGTAATGAAGAAGAAGCACTGATGCTCGCCAATACCAGCGACTATGGCCTTTCCGCCACCATCTGGACACAGGATGTGAGCCGGGCGAACCGCGTAGCCGCACAAGTGTATAGTGGCATCATCTGGGTAAACTGCTGGCTGCTCCGCGACCTGCGCACCCCATTTGGCGGTTTCAAAAACAGCGGTGTAGGCCGTGAGGGTGGATGGGATGCACTGCGTTTCTTTACGGAGCCAAAGAATGTTTGTATAGAGTTGTAAACAGTATATTTTGCATCTATGAAAATATCCAGGGACAGCATTTATGGGAGCAGGAACAGCTCAACTGGCAAATTCTGATATAAAATGTATTAACGTAAAGCGGTTCCTTTGAGCGAGAGGGGTTATATATACATTAAAATTATTTGCAAAAGTTATGGTTTTTTCGAAATGGCGACTATATTTGCATGTCTAAATAAAACACACTCTGTATGAAAAAACTGATTCTCGCTTTATTAGTAACAGCCGGAACTGTAGCAACAGCAAACGCCCAGGAACCAAAAAGCATATTATTGTATGGCGATGTTAACCTGTCAACTTTACGGGATGCATCGTTGAACAAAACCACAATGTGGGATGCGTCACCAGGAATTGGATACCAATTCAACCACAACTGGACTTTGGGTCTTTCTATAAGCTGGGGTCAGAATGCTACCAAAGATAGCTCGGGTGTAAAAAATACAGATAACCTGTACAAAGTAGGTCCATTTGCCCGCTATTCTCATTATATCCGCAAGAGCGAAACTTTCTTCTGGTATGGCCAGTTTGATTTCGATTATGCCGGTGGTTACCACACTAACGAAGGCAATCCAGCTACCAACAAGCATAATGGTGTATCCGTAGGTTTCTACCCAGCTCTGGGTGTTAACTTTGGTCGTGGCGTTTGTATGAACTTCTCTATTGGTGGTATCAACTACGGTACTGACAAAGTTGCCGACGCGACTTACAGCACTAACTCATTCAATTTGACTTTCGGTCATAGCGTTAACGCTGGTATCAGCAAAAACTTCAATTGCGGTCACAAAATGCACAGCCATCATGAGCCAGGCGACGAAGTTCACCGTCGTAAAGCGGACAAAATGGAAGACGAAGATGACGCAGCTCCAAAGCCAAAGCGCAAGCAGAGGAACAGGGACGAAGATGAGTGATAATATCTTCTCTTAACAATACTAAACATCCCTCCGTATTCCCGGGGGGATGTTTGTTTTTTGGGTATTGGGGTACAAAATGCGGCAGCAAAATATTGTCTGCGTATTTTGTGGCTGTTTTCACTTTATACCAGCTGATCGCGAAAAATGAGAAAGGCATCGACATTAAAAAAGATCCGGCCCATACATCTGGCTGCGGTTATTTTTTTTACGGTGTCCGGCGGACCATATGGGCTGGAGCCCCTGCTTTCGTATGCAGGTGAACATGGGGCGTTTATATTGCTTGTTATAACTCCGCTGCTGTGGGACGTGCCTGCGATATTTACGGTGCTGGAGCTGAATGGCATGATGCCCATTACGGGTGGATATTACAAATGGGTAAAGCATGCGCTTGGGGCGAGATGGGGGTTTTATGAAGGGTTATGGACCTGGTTCTACACATTTGTTGACCTTGCCATTTACCCGGTGTTATTTGTGCAATATGCCACATTCTTGCTTCCGGGCATTGCGGCATACAAGATCTGGCTATGCCTGCTTATTGTCTGGTCTTCGGCGGGGTTAAATATCCGGGGCATATTGCCGGTGGGCCGTATATCACTGCTGCTGGCCGGTATGGTACTTGTTCCTTTTCTTGTTCTATTTACTGTATTCTTCTGGCACCACGCAGCCCCTATTGCTATTCCTGCTCCGTCTTTAAAAGGCCTTAGTTATTCTTCCGTAGGCCTGAGCCTGTATACCATCATGTGGAATTGCCTGGGCTGGGACAATGTGACCACCTATGCTGAAGAGGTAGAGAACCCGCTACGCTCTTATCTGACTTCGATGGCCATTGCGTTTGTTACCGTGATCATTGTGTATGTACTGATTATTGTGGTGGCACAGCAATCGCGCATCAACCACGATGTTTTGACAAAAGAAGGATTTCCTGCGCTGGGCGCTTTGATCAGCGGCCGGTGGCTGGGTGTCCTTATCGCAGCAGCAGGAATGGCCAGTACATTGGGCTTGTATAGTGCCAACCTCTTATCCGTATCCCGGCTGCCAAAAGCAATGGCAGATGATGGCCTGCTGCCGTCAAAACTAGGCCTGTTGCATTCAAGATTCCAAACGCCATGGTTCTCTATAGTCGTTTGCTCGGTGGTTATCAGCGCCATGACCTTGTGGACATTTGGGGAGTTGATCATTATTGATGTAACGATCTACGGCGCGGGCTTGTTCCTGGAATATGTCTCGTTGATCAGGTTAAGAACAAAAGACCCACTGGCTCATCGTCCCTTCAAAATACCGCTGGGTGTGCCTGGCTTGTGTGTGATGGTAGCGTTTCCGGTTGGTGTATACCTACTGGCATTAACAGGCGTTTTCTTTTCAGCAACAGAGATCATCAAACCAGCTCTTTTTGCAGTTGGTATTTTACTAACGGCAGAACTGGCCTGGCAATTGGTGATATGGAGAAAGCCTGCCCTCAGAAAATAAAACAAACCAAATTAAAGCCTACTCAACAACAAACTTCTGAACCTCGCTGGAGGTCGCAGTAGTGAACTGCATAAAATATACACCTTTAGACAATCCCGACAACGGCAAAGCAATTTTGGTGCTACCCGCTTCGGGGACTATCGAGTAGCTCACCTGGCCGGTAATGTTCCATACTTTAATAGTCGCGGAATTATCGTCTATGGGGCGTTTAAGGGTTACTATAACCTCATTCCTCGCAGGGTTAGGATAAAGCGAGCATGTTGTTGTACCATTTGCTACCAATGAAATACCCGTTGAACAATCGCCCGTGCCCCAGATGCAATCTGCATATTCCGGGTGATCGATAAAGGGGTTTCGGTTGCCCTGTATCGCATATACCGCATTGTTCCGGTCGATCTCTTTTTTGCTTACCGGGTCATTATGATGCCACTCCAGCAACATCTGAATGGCCCACGGCTCCAGGTTCACCTGCGATGCCATTTCCCAGCTAACAAATGTGGCGCTATCATTGCGGTAACATGTGGACACGTAAAAATAATTGCGCGCCAGGTCACCTTTGAAGGAGTCATTAGGCTCGTAGCAGTTGCCTGATGGGGCGCCCGTATACGTGTTGTTCCCGATTTTGCTGTGGTTGGTAAACGTCTTTGTGGCTGTGCCTACTACGCCATAGGGCAGGTCGCCACGGTTGCTGTTTACGTAATAGTCTGTGGGGTAGACGATGAAGAGATCGGTTTGCATAGGCGCAGCGCTTCCGAACTTACTTTGCGGCCAGGTATGCTCCCTGTTGTAGCAACCACCCTCAGCCGTCGGGCTGGACCCGCTGCATTGGCTGGTGCCTAATGTATATTCATAAGCCGGTGTGCCGCCGGGAATATCAGAATAAACATCCCACAGCTTGCCATCGGTATTTGTATCCGTTGTGTAATAAGCATTCCAAAGGCCGGGGGTATAAGACAGCGCGGTATGGGCACGGATGATTCCCATAAGCGCAACTCTGAGGGGCTGGCCGCTCAGGCCGTTTGCAGATGAATAATACCCTGTTGGTTGTCCGTAACAGATATAGGAGCATGTGAGTGCTACGACTAGAATTAGCTTCTTCATATGCGGGCAAAAATAAGGATAAATGCCGCCGGCCAATGTTAACTATTTATGCGCTGAATTGCCCGCGCAAGGGTGCATCTTTATTCGCTTACGCTCCGATCCAGGTCCATTTCCACTAACTCCGGAGCATGCTGCATTATTTCCTTCATTCCGCCTTCTACACTGGCAACAAAATGAAAACCTATGCCGATAAGGAATGAAGCAGCTATCATGGAGCGATAGCCCCCGGCGCAGTAGATAAGCCACTTTTTGTTTTTATTCAGCTCGGTATACCTGTTCCTGAGTGTATTCAGCGGAATGTGCAATGAACCGGTCATCCTGTTTTTTGCTGCCTCCCCGCGGTTTCTCACATCCAGCAGGTTGTACTCTTCGGCTTCCAGTAGTTGGTTCACTTCCTGCCCGTTGAACGTCATCACGATACCATAATCGAACTTACCCGAGAACCAGGGATTCATTCCCCCGTCCAGGTAGCCATATACATTTTCGTATCCGATTCTTGCCAATCGCTCTATAGCTTCTCTTTCCCTGCCGGCCTGGGTGACGAGCAGGATATTGCTGTTTGCATCGAGCAAGGTCCCCACCCATACCGCAAAATCTCCGTTAAGACCAATATTCAGTGAGCCTTTAATAAAGCCGGCAGCGAACTCCTGTGGGTCGCGGGTATCCAGTATTACTGCTCCTTGCTTTCTGAAAGCATTGAATTGATCTATAGATAACGGATTTAGATTCATCTTCATCACGTCATCAAACGAGGAGTAACCGGTTTTGTTGATCACCGCATCTGTAAAAAAATAACCGGGGATAACCGGCAGATCGGAAGTGACCAATTCAATAAATGTATTCCGGTCATTGGTGAGCAATGCATAATTAGTGGCCTTCTGTTCGCCAATGGTAGAATATGATTGTGAGCCGATATTCTTTCCGCAGGCCGAACCGGCACCGTGCCCGGGATAAACGATCACATCGTCCGGCAATGTTTTGATTTTGTTCTGCAGGGAACTAAACAACATAGCGGCGAGTTCTTCTTTGCCCAGGTTGCCGCTCAACAGGTCTGGCCTGCCTACATCGCCCACAAATAAAGTATCTCCTGTAAACACGGCAAACGGCTTCCCCTCATCATTGTGCAGCAGAAAACTGGTTGATTCTATCGTATGCCCCGGCGTGTGCAATATCTCCAGTTCCACATTACCTATTTTCAATTTCTCACCGTCTTGCGCTATGTACGCTTTATAGCCGGGAGCCGCATTCGGTCCATACACTATTTGCGCCCCTGTCTTGTTGGCGAGGTCTATATGCCCCGATACAAAGTCGGCATGAAAGTGTGTTTCCAGTACGTATTTGATTGTTGCCCCACGCTGTTGGGCGAGCTTCATGTATGGTTCTGGATCCCGGAGCGGGTCAATCACGGCAGCTTGATTCCCTGATTCGATATAGTATGCTGCATGCGCCAGGCAATTGGTATATAATTGTTGTACGTACATAAAATTTGTATTGATCAATGACACTTAAAATATTCAAAGGGCTCTTTGCAATTGTTGCACTGGTACAGCGCTTTGCAGGCAGTAGCTCCAAACCTGCTCATAAGCACAGTATCGTCGGAGTGACAGTGTGGGCACTCAATAATATTATTAGTAAAAACTTCGCTGTTGCAAGAGGAGTGAAGCGGCGGCGCAATGCCGTATTCTTTCAGTTTGGCCTTGGCTGTGTTGCTCATCCAGTCGGTGGTCCATGCGGGGTCATGCACCAGTTTAACGGTTACCGGGCGAACGCCTTGTGCTTCGAGCGTCATTTTTATGTCCTGCTCAATGATGCCCATGGCCGGGCAGCCACTGTATGTAGGCGTGATGATGACCTCATAACCTTTGTCTGTGATCTTCACGTCTCTCAGCATACCCATTTCGAAGATCGTCACTACCGGTATCTCCGGATCATTGATCACCGAAAGCATTCGGAAAATGTCCTGTTTTGTATGTCCTGATACTACCATATTGCCTCCGGATATGCGCGTTGCAGGTATTGCATTTCTGATAAAATATGCCCGAGGTATTCTGTGTGCACGCCATTACCGCTGCCGGTTTGGTTATACCCATCTCCGGGTACCTTTAGTTTGGCCTCCGTAAGTATGCGCGTTACATCAGTTTTCCATTTTGCCC
The DNA here is from genome assembly GCA_903905065.1 of uncultured Bacteroidota bacterium. Lineage (GTDB taxonomy): Bacteria > Bacteroidota > Bacteroidia > Chitinophagales > Chitinophagaceae > Nemorincola. The sequence continues at coordinate 162,275 of CAIVEW010000044.1, forward strand.
TGATCATCCCCATGTCCACAGCTATGTTGCGGTCTTCCAATATCGCAGTTGCATCATCGGTTTCAAACAATTCCCCGGTATATGCCCACAGTTCATCCACAGCTTGTTGCATACGGGTATTGCTTTCATCCGTTCCATCGCCAAGCCGCAGTGCCCAGTCGGTAGCATGTGCCATATGGTATTTCACTTCCTTTACTGTTTTTGCAGCAATTGCGGTAAGCGTTGTGTCTGCGCTATGACACAATTCACTGAAGAAGTAGTATTCAAAGATGGAGACGAACAATATCCTCGCCATGGTATAGGCAAAATCGCCGTTGGGCAATTCCATTATGAGGTGATTGTAAAAATCCCGCTCCTTTCTTCTATAAGCGAGGTCGTCGCTGGTCTTACCCTTACCGTCAATTTTGCCGGCATAGTCGAGTATAGCCTGGGCACGGCCTATCATATCAAGTGCGAAGTTGGTGAGAGCAAGATCTTCCTCCAATATTGGCGCGTTACTGCACCATTCCGACAATCTGTAAGAGTGTATCAATGCATCGTCTCCCATCCGGAGACAGTATTTGTATAATGCTTGTTCCTGTGTCATGATCTTAAGTTTTTAAATCGCCTTTGCACCTTCGGGCATTACATAAAAAGTGGGGATGCGGTACACCTTGTCATTTGCCGGATCAAAGAACATTTCATTGTCATCCGGATTTGATGCAACAATGGCATCTGATGGTACTACCCATATGCTGGTTCCCTCTCCCCTGCGGGTATAAGTGTCCCGTGCATTCTGGAGGGCCATTTCTTTGTCTGATGCGTGTACGCTGCCGGCATGTATATAGTTTGCACCGGGCTTCGACTGCATAAATACTTCCCACATTGCTAACTGTGAATCTGTTGCCATAAAATTTATTTTATCAGTGAAATATTTTCTTCTCTTTCTTCTGGCGGTATGCTTCTGCAGCCTCTCTTACCCATGCACCGTCATTGTGTACTTTTACATGATGCGCCATGCGTTGCTTATTGCACGGGCCATTGCCGCTGATCACCCTGTAAAATTCCTCCCAGTTTATCGGGCCATGGTCGTAGCACTTTTTTGCCTCATTCCATTTCAGGTCTTTGTCCGGAATAGTAAGGCCGATCACTTCTGCCTGCTGCACGGTTTTATCGATGAACTTCTGACGCAATTCGTCATTCGAACTTCTTTTGATTTTCCATTTCACGGCATCTCCGGTATGTGGCGATTCACTGTCGTGCGGGCCAAACATCATGAGTGAGGGCCACCACCACCTGTTCATTGCATCCTGGGCCATTTCCTGCTGGTCTTTGGTTCCCTTCATCATTTTAGCCATGATCTCATAACCCTGCCGCTGGTGAAAGCTCTCTTCCTTGCATATGCGCACCATTGCACGGCTATACGGGCCATAGGATGTTCGCTGCAGGGATACCTGGTTTACAATGGCAGCACCATCCACCAGCCATCCTATAGCGCCAATGTCTGCCCACGTCAGTGCCGGGTAATTAAAAATGTTGGAGTATTTCGCCTTTCCCGAATGAAGTTGCTCGATCATTTCTCTACGGGAAATACCAAGAGTTTCTGCTGCACTATACAGATACAGGCCATGACCACCTTCATCCTGTATTTTGGCGAGGAGAATTTGCCTGACGCGTAGACTGGGAGCCCTTGTTATCCAGTTACCTTCCGGCTGCATGCCGATTACTTCCGAGTGTGCATGCTGCGACATCTGGCGGATAAGATGTTTACGGTATGCATCGGGCATTTTGTCTCTTGGCTCGATAGCATCGCCGCGGTCTATTTTTGCTTCAAAGTTCTTGAGCAAGTTATCCTGTATCTCGTTTTTCTTTTCCAGTACTTCCATAAAATACTTTTTAAATTTTCAGCAAAATGTTTTGTTCACCAGCAACCTCCATGAATTACAATGTTCCCCGCCTGGCCTGTTCTGCTTCAATTGATTCAAACAAAGCCTGGAAGTTTCCTTTCCCAAAAGACCGGGCGCCTTTACGCTGTATGATCTCGAAAAACAAGGTAGGCCTGTCTTCCACCGGTTTCGTGAATATCTGCAACAGGTAACCTTCTTCATCCCTGTCCACCATTATTCCCAGGGCCTTAAGAATGGCCATGTCTTCAGCAATGTCGCCAACACGCTCTGCGACGGTATCGTAATAAGTGCCGGGCACATGCAGGAATTCCACACCCCGTTTTCTCATTTGCGATATGGTGTACACAATATCATCTGTAGCCACTGCAATGTGCTGGCATCCCGGCCCTTCATAGAAATCCAGGTATTCTTCCACCTGCGATTTTTTCAGCCCTTTGGCCGGTTCGTTTATCGGGAACTTTATACGGCCGTTTCCATTGGTCATTACCTTGCTCATCAAAGCAGTGTACTGGGTAGATATGTCTTTATCATCAAAAGTGATGAGATTGGCAAAGCCCATCACATCGGCATAGAAGCCGGCCCATTTGTTCATGGTGCCCAGCTCCACATTACCCACCATATGGTCTATATACTTGAGGCCGGTTGGCGTGGGATCGTATTCCGACACCCATTTTTCATACCCTGGCAGGAAGATGCCTTTGTAGTTTTTCCGTTCAACGAAGATGTGCACGGTATCCCCATAGGTGCGAATGCCCGCCCGTACTACCTCGCCATCATTATCCTTTTCCACCATCGGCTCAAAATAGACTTCGGCGCCACGCGACGTCGTTTCCTGGAAAGCCTTGCGCGCATCATCCACCCAAAGTGCAATGACCTTTACACCATCGCCGTGTTTCGTGATATGCGCGGATATGGGGCTTTCTGAAAGTAAAGGCGTGGTTAACACCAGCCTGATTTTATCTTGTTGCAATACATAGGATACGTGGTCTTTCACCCCAGTTTCAAGCCCGGCATATGCCAGCGACTGAAAGCCGAATGCCGTTTTGTAATAGTGTGCCGCCTGCTTGGCGTTTCCCACATACAGCTCTACATAATCGGTGCCATTGATCGGCAGGAAATCCTGCGCCTTTTCAAAGATCTTTTCAATACCGTAGTTATAATTTGTAACTTCTTTCAGATTGTGCGTATCCATAAAAGGTGTTTTAGTCAGTTAACCATGATTTATAATAATCTGCAACTTCCAGCTTCATTGCCTCTGTTGTTATCATCACCGGATTAAAGGGGTCGATCATTACCGCGAGCTCCTTTGTTTCCTTCTGTCCTATACTGCGCTCGATAGCCCCGGGGTGCGGGCCGTGCGGGATGCCGCCGGGATGCAAGGTGATCTGCCCCGACTTAATATTGTTCCGGCTCATGAAGTCTCCGTCCACGTAGTACAGCAGTTCGTCACTGTCTATGTTGCTGTGGTGATAAGGGGCAGGAATAGCCAGTGGATGATAATCGTAAAGCCTTGGTACAAACGAACAAACCACAAAGTTCTTGCTCTCGAATGTCTGGTGTATCGGCGGCGGCATATGTATGCGCCCGGTGATGGGCTCAAAATTAAAGATGGAAAAAGTATAGGGATAATGATATCCGTCCCAGCCAGCCACATCAAAAGGATGGTTTGCATACACATAAGGGAACATCATTCCTTTCTTTTTTATAAAAATGTCGAAGTCACCTATCTCATCAATAGCCTGCAGGTTAGAGGGCCTCTTGATATCCCGCTCACAAAACGGAGAATGCTCAAGCAGTTGCCCAAAGTCGTTCCTATAGCGGCGCGGCGTGAAAATGGGATCGAATGATTCGATGTACAGGAGGCGATTGTCCGGAGTGTTAAAGTGTATCTGGTAGACCGTGCCCCTGGGAATTACGATATAGTCGCCATACTGAAAATGAAGTGAGCCATACATTGTTTCTACAACACCGCTGCCTTTGTGCACAAACAACATTTCATCCGCATCCGCATTCTTATAAAAATAAGGTGTTGACTCCATGGGTGCCGCCAGACCAATGTGCATTGCAGCGTTCACAAACAATGTTTTCCGGCTTCTTAAGTAGTCCTTTTCGGGCTTTACATCGAATCCGTTAAAACTCATGGCATTCAGGCCATTGTCTATAGCTATCTCCGGCTTTACCGAGTAGGGCTTCCCTTTCTGTCGTACTCTTGTGGGTGGGTATAGATGATAAACAAGTGATGAGAGCCCCGCGAATCCTTGTGTGCCAACCAGTTCTTCCTGGAACAATTTTCCATTTAACTGACGGCTTACTGTGTGGCGCTTCTCCGGTACTATTCCTAGCGTGTGATAAAAAGGCATGAACTACGTTTTAACACACAAACGTACTCACGGCTATTTGCCTGTAACATGACCGCGGACAGCCCTAATTATGATTTTGGTCAGAAAAGCAAAGAAAATATTTTACATGCACGATCAGCGAATCGGAAGCTTTCTCAATCGCGCCACGGCATCATTCAGCGTTTCCTCCTTTTTCGAAAAGCAGAAACGAATGAGCTTGTCATCCCGTTTGTTTTTATAGAAAGCGCTCACCGGTATAGTAGCCACACCATGTTCTTTAGTGAGCCATTGCGCAAATTCCATGTCTGGCATATCGCTGATGCGCTCATAACTGGCTACCTGGAAATAACTCCCTTTTGCTGGCTTGTGTATAGTGAAGGGTGTCTCCTTTATAAGCGAAAGAAAATGGTCGCGCTTGCGCTGCATGAGGGCATTTACAGGTTCGGCAGTCCCATGAGCAAGAATATGTGCCAGGGCGTGCTGTGCCGGCGTATTCGTAGTAAAGCCTACAAACTGATGTATGCGCCTAAAGGCTTGTGTGAACTCAAGTGGAGCAATGCAGTATCCCATTTTCCAGCCGGTGCAGTTGTACACTTTTCCGAAAGAATACAATGCAAAGCTGCGCTGCCGTAGTTCAGGATGTTCCAGCACACTGTAGTGCCGCTCCCCATCAAACACTAATTGCTCATACACCTCGTCCGAAAGAATAACGATGTTTGTATCCCGCACTATATCGGCAAGTTCGTCCCAGTCGCTTTTGCCCCATATTGCGCCAGTGGGATTGTGCGGGGTATTAATAATTATGGCCCTGGTCTTGGGAGTTACCGCGTCCTTTACTTTGTTCCAATCTACATTAAAGTCAGGTGCCGGAAGCGCTACTGTCACTGCTTTTGCGCCATTCATTTCTATATTGGGTATGTAGCTGTCATAGGCGGGCTCAAGTACGATTGCTTCATCCCCCGGCTGCAATATGGCCGTGAAAGCCGTGTAAATAGCATAGGTAGCACCGGGAGTTATCGTTATTTCATTATCTGCATCAATATCCACATTATAACGCCGTTTAAAATTAGCCGATATTTGCTGCCTTAAACTGGGTAAGCCCGCCATAGGCGCATATTGGTTAAAACCATTACGTGCTGCATCGCCAAGCGCCTGTGACAAGGCTTCGTCAATATGAAAATCAGGAAAACCTTGCGAGAGGTTTATGGCATTGTATTGAGTAGCAAGGGCACTCATTACTGTAAATATAGTAGTGCCGGTGGCAGAATGCTTAACCCCAAACCCCTGAAGGGGCTTTCCCTTAATGTCTGTCCCGTATTTGTTACTGTCCATGAGAATGAAGATGGTTTTCTATTTTATTTATTACCAACTCAAGATGCTTTTCAATGTCATTATTTGTGAAGCGCAAAAAATGAATACCCTTTTCTTCAAGAAATGTTTGCCGTTCTATATCTTTTGCTATCACTTCTTTATCTGCGTGTACACTACCATCCACTTCAATGATCAGCTTTAGTTCATGACAATAAAAGTCCGCTATAAATTGTGCTATTGGATGCTGCCGTCTGAATTTGAAGCTTAATGGTCTTTGTTTTAAGTAACCCCACAACACAAGTTCAGCATGAGTTGGACTATATCTTAACGCCTTAGCATTTTCAAAGATCAAATTGGAAGCCTTCAAAAACATTTTCTTTTCCATCAGAAAACAATTTGCTAAATAATATTCCAAAGCTGAAAATACAGCAAACAGCTAAATGCATGGTTCCCCCTTTAGGGGGACAGGGGGTTTGGTGGGGTTACAAAAACTTATCTCCCTTATTCCTTTTCACCTCAGCCACGTACTCCTTTATCTGTTGCTCCCGGTTGCGTTCGCAGATGAGCAAAATATCCGGCGTATCGACAACAATGAAATTTTCCAGACCCTGCAGTACCACGAGTTTTTCGTTTGGAGCCTTTATCATGCACTGTGTGGCATCTATCACCATCACATTATTGCCCAACACGGCATTGCCGAGGTAGTCTTTATTACAGTTATCATAGGCAGACTCCCAGGTACCAAGATCGCACCAACCGAAATAGGATGGGATAACGTAAACATTCCGCGCTTTCTCCATTATACCGTAGTCGATAGATATGTTGGTGCAGTGGGGATAGAGTTTCGTGATCGCATCATGCTCATTGACGGTATTGTACGTACCGGCGGCTTGCAAGAAAACATCGTTCAGCTCGGGCAGAAAATGCTCCAATGCCTCCATTATGGTTTGTACATTCCAAACAAAGATGCCTGAGTTCCAGAGGAAATCGCCGCTCTTGAGGAAGGTGCGTGCCAGCTCAAGGGATGGCTTTTCGGTGAATGTTTTTACACGGTAACTTTTATCTACTTCCTGCTCGGGGTCGTACTGAATATAGCCGTAGCCAGTGTCGGGGCGGGTCGGTTTAATACCCAGGGTGAGCAACGATTTATGATGTGCTACAAAATCAAGTGCTTCATGAGCAGTGCGCTCAAAGGAATGCTCGTCCATGATCAGGTGATCGGCAGGCGACATGATGATATTGGCAAGAGGGTTCAACGCCATGATCTTATGGGCAAAGTATGCCGCGCAGGGAGCCGTGTTCTTCCGTGACGGCTCGCTGATAATGTTTTCGTCGCTTAATTCTGGTATTTGCTGTTTCAGCGTACCAATATATTGCTCATTGGTAATGAAGTAAATATTCTCCTTCGGGCAAATGTGCTTGAATCGATTGTAGGTCCACTGGATAAGGGAGCGGCCTGTGCCGAGGAGATCAAGGAATTGCTTAGGGTGGTGTGTGCGGCTTTCAGGCCAGAACCTGCTGCCGATACCCCCGGCCATTATCGCCACATAGTTATTTTGAATGCTCATTTCAAATTCAAAAGTTAAAAGTCAAAAAAGACCGAATACTGCCACTATAAACCATACACCTGTTTGTCTGCATGGTATTAAGGGCTAAAAATAGAACAAATCAAAGCATTATTATAACAATAAACGGCGCCCGGATCACGGACGCCGTTAAATAACGTTAATGGAAAATTATTCCGCCTCGGCCACTACTTCCTTCACCTCAGGTATCATGCGCTTCATCATGCCTTCTATCCCCGTTTTCAGGGTTATCATGGAAGAAGGGCAGCCAGAGCAGGAACCTTGCAGCATCAGCTTCACCGTACCATTGTCAAACCCCTTGAAACTTATTGCTCCGCCATCCATTTCTACGGCAGGCTTCACATAGTTTTCCAGCAGTTCCTTAATGCGCACCACCACATCTTCATCGCCTGCGCTAACCGTATTAGTGTCTACCTTCACTACTACCTGGTCTTCATTGATCACCGCCTTACCTTCTTCCAGGTATTCTTTCAGGAACTGGCGTATAGTTGGAATAACATCGTCCCAGTTGGTTTCTACTGTTTTCGACAGCGTTACAAAGTTGCTGGCGATAAATACGCTGCGGATAAAAGGAAAAGCGAATAATTCCTTCGCCAGGGGAGAAGGGCCTGCAGCAGACTCATCCGGGAAATCAATGCTCTTGCCGGGATATAGCAGCTTGTTAGCCACAAATTTCATGGTCTCCGGGTTGGGCGTCATTTCGGTATAAATACTCACGATTGTGTTTCCTGTCTTCAGCATCTCAAAATATTTGTACAAAAATACTGAAATATGGCTTCCCACCTGATTATTTATACCAATATACATAGAGGCTAAATCAATACCGCAACCTAAAAGACACCATTTTCACGTTTCATTGGCCCCTGGTGGATTGGTTTTTATCGTTTCCTGGTAGAACAAAACGATAATCATGAAAGCCATAATGATGATACTGTGCGTGTTCTTTGGAAGTAGCTTGCACGCACAAATAAGGAGGGATACTGCGTCAACGCCCCTTCCTCCTGCATACAATCCGTTTCAACTGCCAAACTATTTCCAGAATAACTCAATGTTCAGCAATAACAGTATGCAAACAAACCCACCGCCAAATCCATTTGCCGGGCCATATACAGGGAATGCAAACTATACAGACCCCACAAAAAGCACCCCCTGCCCTGCCCCCTATAACAATGCGAATGTTATCCAGCCATTCCCACCAGTAACCATAAACCCGCAGAAATAAAACTGGATAAAACACAAGTATAAATCATTGATTAGCAAAATTTTATCTTTTATTATTTTATTAACAGGCTGTAGGTACGGTTTTGTATACGTTAGGGGGAACAACATTGTGGACGATAAAAACATAAGATCATGAAAAAGATACTAATAGCACTGGCAATGAGCGGATTTGTTTATTACAGCGCGGAAGCCCAGACAAACGCAAAGGCCAATTGTGGAACAACCAGTAACCAGGTTTGCAGGAGGTCTTCAGGTAACAATGTGTCCTGCTATAAAACTAAGTATGCCGAAAATTTCAAGGTATGCAAGAACAATAACGGCTATTTTATTTGTTGCGAGACCCCTGATGGCAACAACGCCACTCACCCGGTCAACACAACCGTTGCGTTCAACGAATATCGTGATGATTATTATAACGGACCGCAGCAGTACACTATTCAAGACAACGACAATAACGGCCACGCGCCAGTATCCCAGTCCTTCCAGGAATACAGCCAAAACGCTTCTACTTCCTATGAAGGATACTATAATACTCCTAAAGGAAAAATGAAGGTTTGCTATGGCGGTAACAATGTGGCCAAACTGACCCGCGCACCATGGGAAGGTTGCCCTAGCCCCGAAAACGACGGACCCGACAAAAATATACAGAGGAACCCAAATGCAATGGCTCCGGAAACAAAATAGAGGTGAGCAGGAATAAGAAAAAGCAGGGGGAACAATTCTCCCTGCTTTTTTATTGCCACAAAAGGATAAATTTGCGCCGTAGATACAGTAATCCGTGTACTTGTAAAAACATAGCGATGCAAAAAATTCTAATAGCGATTCTAATAACGAGTGTGTTTTATTTCAATGCCATGGCCAAAAAGCCATCTGTCGGTATTATTGGCGTACCCCATCATAAGAAAGCGATAAAAGATACAGTGGCCGTAAATTTCAAAGTTTGCAAAAATGATATCGGTTATACCATTTGCGGGGAGGCGCCGTCTTCAGCAAATACTACATTTCGTGAACCTGCACACAAACCAGAATACACGCCCGATTATGAAAAGGACATTGCTGCCATAATTCTACGGGGCATACCGGAAATACCAAAAGTGAAATTTCCGTACGACAAGGTTGGCCCGGAGACGCAATCAGGCGCCTTTGTAGGTATTTGTTCGTGGAATGGTGCGTGGTAACCTAATTACCTATGCCGGTTCTGTCGTTTCTTCCTGCTCCACCCATTTCTTCTCATTGAGATGGGTCACTGAGACTTCGAGATTATAACGCGTTTTCAGATAGGCTGCCAGCTGGTTGGCCGCATATACAGATCTATGCTGACCACCTGTGCAACCGAACGCCACACTCAATTGCTCAAACCCACGGGCGATATAGTCCTCAATGTTTATCGAAACCAGCGAATAAACGTAGTTCATAAAATCGGGCATGCGCGTTTCGCGCTCCAGGAACTGGCGCACCATCTCGTCGTTGCCGGTGAGCAGTTTGTAAGCAGCGTATCTGCCAGGGTTGAGAATGCCCCTGCAATCAAATACGTAACCGCCACCGTGTGAATTGGGTTTTGGCATACCGGCTTTGTAAGAAAAACTGCATATCTGCACTTCCAGCTTTGGTTTTTCAGCGCTTGACACAGTTGTGTACCTGTCCTGCATATCAGAAGAAGACAGTTTTTCCAGCAATGACCTCAATTCGGGATATGCCGGTGTCTGCGGATGATCTGAAAGAAATAGTTGCAGGTTTTTTAATGCCGGTCCTATACTCGTAATAAAATGTGCTTTATGCTGTAACAACCCGCGGAAGCCGTAAGATCCCAATACCTGCAGCAACCGCACCAGTACAAATTGCACATAACCACGCCTGAAATGTATCTCGTCCATACGGGAGATATGGAGATCGTTGAGGCTGCTGATGTATCCATTGAGCAGGTCTTCTTTCCATGCTCCTGGAAGTTGCGCTCTCGCCTGCCACAACAGGGAAGCGATATCATATTGCGGCGGCCCTTGCATACCGCCCTGGAAGTCGATAAAATATATCTTGTTGTCATGCACCATTATATTGCGGCTCTGGAAGTCGCGGTACATGAATGTTTGGGGCTGCACACGGCCAAGGTCTTTGCTCAAAAGCTCCATTTCGCTCATCAGCAATGATCGGTCGTAAGGAATATTTTGAAGGTCGGCGAAGTAGTATTTGAAATAAAGAAGGTCCGCCATGATGGCCTTCTCATCAAACTGGCGGGAAGCGAAACACTGCTTATAGTCAGCATCCCGGCCGGCTATCCATTGCACTTTGGCTAGTTGCGCCAATGCTTTATGATATAGCTTGCGGACAGGCTCTGTATATCCGTCCTTTGTCACAAGATCAAATAGGGACGTCTTGCCAAGGTCCTGCTGCAGGTATGCACGGCGGTCCTTACTGGTCTTATAAACTTCCGGTACGTTGATCTGGTGCTTGCGAAACAGCTCCGTGAAATAAAAATAGGTATTGTTTTCAGCAACGTTAGTATTATAGGTACCTATGCAAGTTGTTTTACCACACGTAAGCCGGTAGTAGCGGCGGTCTGAACCCGAAACGGCAAGCGCCTCTATAGTCTCTGCTTTCTTTTCAAAGTGTTCTTCAAACAGCTTTTCTAAAATGCCTGTTATCTGTACGATGGATTTATTATGTGCTATCATTTACCTTATGGTTTCTTTCCGGTAATTACTTGCCCGGATATTCAAATAAAAATACTTCTCTTTTCGCTGAGGAAAAATTATTCCAATGCGCCTCTTCTGTCTTTGCAGCCACCATACCGCAAGTGGGCATATTGTCTATCCTGAACAGCGGTGACAATTGATTGGCGAATTCAGTGATCCCGGGATTGTGTGCTACAATAAATACCGTTTTCACCGAATCCTTGACGTCGTTGATCACTTCTTCAAAAACAGAAGGAATGCAATGATACAATTTTTCCTCCCATTTGATATTGTCTGCATCATAGCCCACTTCCTTTGCTATTCTTTTGGCGGTCTGCCGCGTTCTTTTGGCGCTGCTTGATAGGATGAGATCGGGGATGATATTCTTTTCTTTCAGTTTTTTCCCCATCGCCGGCGCTTCCTCTTTCCCGCGGTCGTTCAGCGGACGTTCAAAATCACTTTGTAGCGGGTTTGCCCAACTGCTTTTGGCATGCCTGATCAATACTAAAGTCCTTTGCATAAACAGCGACAAAAGTAAAGAGTATTTGGATGAAGAAAACGATTTTTTGTTTGATGATTTTTAATTAAAACATCCGGGAAGATAAATCCTGGATGGCACCCTATTTTTCAGCGTTCCAGATAAGCCGTTCCAGTTCCTGGCGGTCGGTGATCAGGTATGCACGGTATTGGTCGGTATAAGTCCATTTGTGTGAAATGGGGTCAAGTTTTTCCGGTATTGCGCTCCAAAGCACTTTTTTATCGTTGTTAACAATAAAAACTTTTGGGTAAGGCAGGCCCATCATCACAAGCATTGTATTGTCTGGTAATTCCGTAACTGCACCGCCCGAAAGAAAACGTGTGCTTCCGATAGCCGCTTTCCCCTCATTCTCCACCGTGCACTGATATTCCCATATTTTCTTCAGCTCGCCGTCTTCAGTACCGGGCTCTTTCAGCTTTACAATCGTTGGCAATGATGTATTACACGAATTATTGTTGAACAGGTATAGATAACCATTGGGTGAGCGCTTAACCGAATGCTGGCCACAAAACAAGCTGTTTTGTTTTTGGGTTACCCCCTGCCTGTATCTCGGGCCGTAAGTGCTCAGCACATTTCCTTCGGGATATTTGATCTTTACTATGCGGCTTATGTTTCGTATGCCTAAGTAAATCACCTTTTCTTTTTCATCGAAGAAGAAGGAGTTTTCATGCAGGTCAAAATCATCCAGGGAGCAGTCAGCTGTTCTGCGCAGGCCCAGATCCGACGTGTTTTGATATTTCAGGCCGCTCCATTCCCATACCGTATGGCAATGATCATCTACCTCTACTATATTGCTAAACCGCCTGCTCTTAAAAAAACCAGCGCTGTCATACACATATCGGGGGATGCTGTCCGGTATTATCGGCCTCGAGTTCCCCGACAAATCCTTGTATACCATGCCCATGTAATGCCCGTTAGTCAAACGGGTGAATTCATGATGCATCACGACGGATTCACCTTTGGGGTACTGCCATATAAAAGCTCCGTTATAACTGATCTCAAAGGGACGGTTGCCAGTAAAAAAAGTGATCGTACCCTGCGGGGTAACCCTGATATCGCGTGTGGCAATGGCATTTTTAGGCGCCCGGTCAGAACCCGGGAGAAACCACACGGGATTGCCTTGCATATCATACATGGCCATGTTGCCATCAATGAAAACATAGGCGTCTTTATAGTTCTGTGCACCCTCAATTATCCGGAGGCGTGTAACGGACGTGTCTACATCCGGCGATGTCTTAACACTAAAATGGTGGAGCCCACTTTTCGCAACCGTTTTATTTGCCGCATAAGAAACAGTGCGCCACGTGTATGCGGCTCCAAACGATGGCACTTCGGTGATGACTTTGTTGTCTGTTATTGTGAGCGTAGTGGTGACATTTTTTTCAAACGTGCTATCAGATGAGTAGCTGCCTTTAGCAATCTCTATCCTATATTCAGCGGCACCTGGCTGCGCAGGAAATGAAAAACCTATAAGTCGGTAATATAGTTTGTCGCCCTCGTGGGGAAACACCTGTGCATTTAGTAGATAATGGAGACAAATAAAAACAGTAAAAAGTCCTAAACTCTTGTACATAAGCGCTTTGCAGATAGCAAACCTATGTTATGTATCCTGTTTGTTCCCGGGAAAGTGGTAAATCGCACTTATGTCGTGGTTAGTACAGATTCGCTGGTCGCGGTGCGTGGTTTGTAATATTTCAGTTCCAGTTTCGCACCATCAAATACCGCATAACTATCATACCGTATCCAGTCGCCGAGGTTCACATACAGGCTGTTTTGAGGCAGTGGATATTCAATCGCGATGTGCCTGTGTCCGAAAACGAAATAGTCTATATGCTCATGTTCGAGTTTTTCAAGGCAGAATTTTACCAGCATTTCTTTTTCTGGCCCCAGGAATTCCTTTATGGGCGTATCTGCATGCTTAGGGCCAAGCTGGCTGAACCAAGCCGCAATACCCACACCGGTGTCCGGGTGGACGCGGCGGTAGAGCCATTGCAGCAAACTGCTGCTCAAAACCTTCTTTAGAAATTTATAGCCATGATCGCCGGGGCCCAGCCCGTCGCCATGCCCTATGAACAGCTTCTTGCCGTTGAACTCACGTGTTATTGGCTCGTAATGTACCGGTATATTCAGCTCCTCTTTAAAGTAGCCCATCATCCAGATATCATGGTTGCCCGTAAAGGCTTCTATCTGCAGGCCATTATCACTTAGCTCTGCGAGCTTGCCCATAAAGCGGCTGTGTCCCTTCGGCACCACGTTCTTGTATTCAAACCAGGTATCAAAGAGATCACCCACCAGGTACAACAGCGCCGCGTCGGTTTTTATCTCGTCGAGCCACTGGCATATACGCCGTTCGCGTGCAATACTGGAAGCACGATCAGGTATGCCCAAATGAAAATCGGAAGCGAAGTAAATTTTTTTACCCTTTGGTAATTCCATGAAACATTTAAGAGGTGGTAGCAAAGTTAGTCGAATAATATATACCGCATCAACCAGATAACATACTGCAATTTTGCCTTCGAAAAGTTTTCGTTTTGCGCCATTTGTAAAATTTTCGATGACAAATGTTTTTGGTATGCTATTTGCATAACTTTGGTTATCCGAGTTATTTTAGTCTTTTATAAAACAGCATAAAATGGTTTGTGCGGTAAGGAGTGGGGGTGTATATGCTATTCTTCTTGGTTGTTTTATTTTTACGCAAGGCTTTGTCGCGTCCGGTAAGGATGGAAAAGAGAGCGGTAAAGCTGTAGCATCAGCAGGGTCGGTGGTGGCTAACAATGCACCGGCCGAATTTCAGTGGAACGAACACAACAAGCTGTCCTGGGACGACTTCCGGGGCAATGTGCACGCTGAGACGGAGCGTAGTGCCGCAGCCACGCATTGCGGCATAGGCTTTAAAACTAAAACCGAGGGGCCCGACAAGAAGCCGAAGGTGGTAGTGTACAATACATTCTATACTTCAAAATCGTGGGTGCGGCCGGACGCGAAAGAGCCCTCGATCCTGGAACATGAGCAGGGGCACTTTGATCTCTGCGAAATATATACACGTAAGCTGAGGGCGCGTATGGAGCAGTTTGATTTTAGCGTCGCCGATATCCGTGCAGCGTTGATGAACATCTATGAAGATATAAGTCGCGAATACGAAAACAGGCAGAAGGCCTATGAACAGGAGACTGTACATGGCACTAACTTCACTGCCCAGAAACATTGGCGCGAGATGATAGCGCTGGAGTTATAATTATAGTCTTCAGCCTTGAGTTTCTACAGATAAGAACAAATTCTACTCCAAAGGTTATCTGCCAAATGGCATAACTTTGCGCCATGTCGAAAAAAGCAATGCTCATTATTATGGACGGCTGGGGGCATGGTAAAGTTCCTGCTGCTGATGCTATCGTTCATGCCAACGCACCCTTTGTAAAATCCCTTTATAGTAAATACCCCAATACCGAGCTCATTACCTGCGGCGAAGCCGTGGGACTGCCTGACGGCCAGATGGGCAACTCTGAAGTAGGACATCTGAATATAGGCGCCGGTCGGATAGTGTACCAGGAATTGCAGCGCATAAATGTAGCCGTGAGAGACGGAATACTGGAAGCAAGCCCTGTGCTGCACGCAGCCTTCGACGCAGCCAAAGTCGCGGGAAAAACACTGCACTTTATTGGCCTTGTTAGCGATGGCGGTGTACATTCTCATATAGACCATCTCAAAAAGCTGTGCACATTGGCACAGAAGAACAATGTTCCGAACGTGGCCGTGCATGCATTTACAGACGGGCGCGACTGCGATCCTAAGAGCGGGCTTGGCTTCATTACTGATCTTAATGCCCACCTGCAAAACACGGGTTGTAAACTTGCCACGATCACCGGCCGCTTTTATGCTATGGATCGCGACAAACGCTGGGAGCGCGTTAAGGTTGCCTATGATGGAATGGTAAATAGTTTAGGTGTTCATACGACCGACCCACTGTCTGCTATTACCAACTCCTACAATGAGCAGGTAACCGACGAATTCATTAAGCCAATAATCGTTTGTGACAATGCAGGTAAACCGGTGGCTACTATCAAGGACGGTGATGTGGTGCTCTGCTTTAACTTCCGCACAGACCGCTGCCGGGAGATAACCGTAGCCCTTACGCAAGAGGCATTTCATGAGCAGAATATGCACCCGCTGAACCTGTATTATGTGACAATGACCGAGTATGACAAGAGCTTTAAAAATGTAAATGTCATCTTTGAAAATAAAGACTTAACCAATACACTTGGTCAAGTACTGGAGACAAATGGTAAAACGCAGATACGCATAGCAGAAACCGAAAAATACCCCCACGTAACGTTTTTCTTTTCGGGCGGCAGGGAAAACCCATTCGTTGGGGAGAAACGCATCATGATACCATCGCCACGCACGGTAACCACTTATGACCAGAAGCCGGAGATGAGTGCCAATGAAGTAACTGCGGCAATACTGCCTGAGATAAAAACGCAAAGTGCAGATTTTATATGCCTGAACTTCGCCAACGCGGATATGGTAGGGCATACCGGCGTATGGGATGCGGTGATAAAAGCAGTAGAAACGGTAGACAACTGCGTAAGCCAGTTAGTGCCTGCTGCCTTTGAAAATGGCTATGCGGTGTTCCTCACCGCCGATCATGGCAACGCAGACTACATGATAAACGAAGACGGAACACCCAATACAGCGCACACCCTTAATCCCGTTCCGTTTTTCCTGATTTCCAATGATTATAAGGGGATGTTGAAACCCGGTAAGCTAGGTGACCTCGCGCCAACTATACTCACGTATATGGGCATAGCGATACCGGCAGAAATGACCGGCAATGTGCTGGTAGACTAAACTGGTGATAGATGCAAAATGCCTCGTTCAAATCGAGAAAAATTTCGTTACTTTATTGGACTTATGATCTTAAGAGCAATTTATCCTGGTTATGAAAAACGTCTGTTCGCTTATTTTCTTTGCCTGCCTGCTTTCAATGAATGTCTATGGCCAGAAAAAAAACAGGGCAAAAGATGATAGTCTGACCCAGAAAACAGACTCGCTCCCCTATCAGAAATACCCTACCCTGCCCGCATTTAATATCCTGCTTCGCGACAGCGTTACCATATTTAACACCTACAACATTCCTGAAGGCAAGCCCATACTGATCATGTTCTTTGACCCTGAATGTGGCCATTGCAAAGACGAAACAAAAAGATTGCTGGCTGGAATGGATTCGCTAAAGGATATACGCTTTTACATGATCACCTCGGTACATGACTTTAAAAAACTTCGCGATTTTTATGACGAATACCACCTTGGCGACTATAAAAACATAGAGGTGGTCGGCCGTGATTATGAGTATTTCTTCATCACTTATTACGGCGTGAAGTTTGTACCGGACCTCGTATTGTATGACGCACACAAAAACCTGGTAAAGTTTTTCGATGGGCATGTGACTGTGGATGAATTGTATCGGTTGACGCATTGACCAATGAATCATGGTATTTTCAGACAAAACAAGAAATCCAGATATTCAATAATCCACCAATCCTGATCCAATGTTTTATTCCTTCAAAGGCTTTATTCCCGTAGTCCATCCATCTGCATTCGTGCATCCGTTGGCTGCTGTTACCGGTAACGTTATTATAGGTAAGGATGTGTATGTAGGCCCCGGTGCGGCTATACGCGGCGACTGGGGCGGCATAGTGATAGAAGATGGCTGTAATGTACAGGAAAGCTGCACGGTGCATATGTTCCCCGGTGTTACGCTTACCCTACGGGAATGCGCTCATATCGGGCACGGCGCGATAATACATGGCGCAAATATTGGCCGCAATGTGTTGGTGGGCATGAACTCAGTGATAATGGACGAGGCCGAGATAGGCGATGAGTCCATTATAGGCGCGATGACATTTATTCCTGCTAAAACGATCATCCCGGCAAGGTCTCTTGTAGTGGGCAATCCCGGTAAAGTAATAAAACAAGTGAGCGATGAAATGATCGCCTGGAAAACAAAGGGCACCCGCCTCTACCAGATGCTACCCAAAGACTGCCATGACACCCTGATAGAGTGCCAGCCCCTGAGTGAAATGCCTGCCAGCCGGCCTACACAGGAGTCGTTGTATGATACGTGGGAGAAGATAAAAGAGGATAATGTGGGTGCGGAATAATTGGCACTTAGCTAAATAGCATTGTTCTGAAAAGACAGGGTGGCTAGTCAATTAATAATATTAAAAAGCCTATCTTCTTGTAACATGATCTCATCATGTATAGGGGCCATTGCAACCATGAAAACATCGTTTTGTTTTTTGAGAAAAACAACGTCCAATAGGTCTTTTTGTGAATTTCTTCCCGTCCTGAATTTCATGTCGATTATACCGCCAGAAGCATAACTAAATGCAAAATAATTCAGGCCACAATATGATAAATAAATTAGGGTATCATTTCTAATGCTATCAACTATTTTCTGACAAAAATAATAAAGATGGATGCTATCTGTAGCGCAAACAGAATCGAAAGACCAATGAAGCGTGAAATTAGGCTCCTTGATCGATGAATATTGACCTAAATTCGATACATCTTCATTTTTAGGCTCTTCCATGATATTATGGAATGAGACTTGATTACTTTGAGGAATTTTGTATTGAAATAGTAAATATTTATTTTTATATAAAAACCTTGCTGTCGGATTTTTGCCCTTGCAGTTATAGGCAATATCCAATTTTAAATATTTCTTTATTTCCGGCTTATATATTTCCATATAACCCGCCGGAACATCGGCGGAATAAGACATTTTTGAAGTAAGTAAATGTAGGTTTTTTATGTTAATAACAAATACGTATAGTATTAGCGCCGCTATCGCTATTAGAATCGTATATCTTTTTTTATGAGCATTAGATTTAGCTGACATAATTCGATTTCGTAAGAATTCAAAGATATGTACTGCTCAGTTGACTTAAAAATTCGTTGGGCATGCATTCTCCCTGCATTATGGCAAACTGCCCATAGCACCCCTGCCCCGAGGATATTGGTGTTACGCAGGGCTGACACTGGGTCCACCCCTACGATGGAATTCCAACCGGCATAAAATTCAAAAGCCCCGGAAAAAACCGGGGCCTTTGGAATTTGGAATTTTATTTTTGGAATTTTAGTAATCCATACCCATTCCGCCTGGCATTCCACCACCTGCTGGTGCAGCTGATTTTGGCTCTGGCTTGTCGGCAATAACGCACTCTGTTGTGAGGAACATGCTGGCGATAGATGCAGCATTTTCCAGCGCTACGCGGCTCACCTTAGTTGGGTCTATAACACCTGCAGCAAGCAGCTTTTCGTAAACCTCGGTACGGGCGTTGAAACCATAGTCTGCTTTACCCTCGCGTACTTTCTGAACGATGATAGATGCCTCAAGGCCTGCATTGTTCACGATCTGGCGAAGTGGCTCTTCGAGCGCGCGGCGCACGATAGCAACACCGGTCTTCTCATCGAAGTTCACAGTTTCTACTTTCTCCAGCGAGTTGATAGCGCGGATGTAAGCAACACCCCCACCGGGCACGATACCTTCTTCTACCGCAGCGCGTGTAGCATGCAGGGCGTCGTCAACGCGGTCTTTCTTCTCTTTCATTTCCACTTCAGAAGCTGCGCCTATGTACAGTACGGCAACACCGCCGCTCAGCTTGGCAAGACGCTCCTGGAGCTTTTCCTTATCATAATCGCTGGTAGTAGTTTCTATCTGCGTTTTGATCTGGTTTACACGGCTGTTGATCTCATTTTTCTTGCCTTTACCACCTACTATTGTCGTGTTGTCTTTGTCGATAGTGATGCTTTCAGCCTGGCCAAGGGCAGCTATTGTAGTGCCTTCGAGTTTGTGGCCCATATCTTCGCTAATAACGGTACCACCTGTAAGGGCAGCAATGTCCTGCAGCATTTCTTTGCGGCGGTCGCCGAAGCCCGGAGCCTTTACAGCAGCGATCTTCAATGAACCACGCAGTTTGTTTACCACCAGGGTAGACAGTGCTTCACCATCCACATCTTCAGCTATGATCAGCAACGGACGACCGCTCTGCACCACGCTTTCCAGGATAGGAAGAATGTCTTTAAGTGTGCTTACTTTTTTCTCGTAGATAAGGATGTAAGGGTTCTGCAACTCTACCTGCATCTTCTCTGTATTGGTCACAAAGTAAGCGCTCAGGTAGCCGCGGTCGAACTGCATGCCTTCTACAACCTCAACAGTTGTTTCTGTGCCCTTAGCTTCTTCCACAGTAATAACGCCTTCGTTACCTACCTTGGCCATAGCCTGTGCGATAAGCGAACCAATAGCGTTGTCGTTGTTTGCAGAGATAGAAGCAACCTGCTCTATCTTCTTATTGTCGTTGCCTACTTTTTCTGATTGTTTCTTGAGGTTCTCCACAACAGCAGCTACTGCTTTGTCGATACCACGCTTCAGGTCCATTGGGTTGGCACCTGCAGCTACGTTCTTAAGGCCTTCGCCTATTATAGACTGAGCAAGAACGGTTGCGGTAGTAGTACCATCACCAGCAAGATCTGCTGTTTTAGAGGCTACTTCTTTTACCATTTGCGCACCCAGGTTTTCGATAGAATCTTCGAGTTCTATTTCCTTAGCTACGGTAACACCATCTTTAGTGATAGCAGGAGCGCCGAATTTTTTCTCGATAACCACGTTACGGCCTTTAGGGCCCAGGGTTACTTTTACTGCATCAGCCAGTATATCCACACCGCGCTTCATCCTGTTGCGCGCATCAATATTGAAGAAAAGTTGTTTTGACATATTTTTAGAATTTGATAATTTGGCGATTAGCCAATTAGTTAATGAATATTATTTCTTAAAAACAGGGGCAATTGTCTCATTGTCGAACTGCCTCATTGCCGAATTAAATTACCGCAAGTATATCGCTCTCGCGCATGATCAGGTAATCTTCACCATCGTGAGAAACCTCTGTGCCCGCATACTTACCATAAAGGATAGTATCGCCGCTTTTCACCGTCATTGGCTCGTCTTTTTTACCAGGGCCGGCAGCTATAACGATGCCACGCTGTGGTTTTTCTTTTGCAGTGTCGGGGATGATGATGCCTCCGGCAGTTTTCTCTTCCGCTGCTGCGGGTTTCACTATTACCCTGTCGTGTAGTGGGGTAATGCTTGCTTTTTTAGCCATAGTTTTTATGTTTTAAAATTTATTAACTTGTTAGGTGGGTGCTACCCAATTGCTCTTCAACATTTTCTATGCCAGTCGCTGGCGGGCTGCAAATGTCGCTATTTTGGCAGACAAATGATGTTAAAACATTGTTTTTTGGCTAAATATGACAGGGGAGTGGTGAAAAATTGACAAGGCGGAAGTTTCGGTAAAGGTCTCTCGCAGAGGCGCAAAGGCGCGGTTTCCCTGTTTTGTTTTCAAGATCGCAAAGTGAGTGTGCTTATAAAATTAGATAATCCCAATCTATCTGGTTCAGACCTGACTGCGCCGCTCATATACTTTATAAGCGACAAGAATCAGAATAATGATCAGCGTTATTATGAGCTCATTGCGAGGTGGCAGGGCGAATAAAAAGATGTGCATCACCGTATTTTTTGTGCAATATAGTTATATTGTTTCGAGTTGTATATGGGTAGTAAAGAAGCGAGAAATTCAAACTTAGATATACCCAAATTCCGAAATATTAGTTCAGATGACTAGAATGATTTTTTTTGCGTGTGCCTATTTTCTAACTTGTTCTGCTTGTAATATATCAGTTCATTCCAATCCATTGGCTTTAAGTTACTATAAGGGCGGGATCATCAACTATGACAAACAAGATTACAGAGGCGCAATTTTGGATTTTAATAAAGCAGTTGATCTTGATCCTAATTATGAGGAAGCGTTTGCCTTTAGAGGAATAGTAAAAAGGGCTTTAAATAATGATTCTGGCGCTTTGGCCGATTTCACATTATCAATAAATATTAGTGCCAATGCATTTGCTTATTTTAATAGAGGTTTGACGCGAGCGTCACTAAGAGACTATCAAGGGTCTAAGAGAGATTTCACCGAAGTAGTATTTTTAGAACCTAATAATTCGAGCGCATATTATAATAGAGGGACCGTGTATAAAATGTTAGGGCTCAATGATAGTGCTTGCTTAGACTTTAGCAAGGCGAACAAACTTGGATACAAGGATGCTATGCTTGCCATACAGAATAATTGCAAATAAGCGCGACCTTTTTTATGTTGGCGAATCTCTGCCCCTTCAGCGGGACTAGCCGATACCCGGGCAGGAAGCAAAGAACTCTCAATAGCGTTGAGCGTTTTGCAGATAGAAAATTGCACTCTTTTCCTCAGTTGCCCCGACCTTCAAGTCTATTTATACCCACATCTTTTCCCTTTATAAAATTTGGCATGCCCCGTAGGGGCTATCTGTTTGTAGCAAAAGAATGTTCCAAATGCAATTTTGCCCCGTAGGGGCTGTCCCGTTCGCGCATCGGATAGCCCGCTCCGGGGCATTCTTACTCGATTTCTTTTTATTACTACAAACAGATAGCCCCTACGCGGCACAACTCATTATTTTAAAATACTTGAGGCTACACGGTCGACTTGAAAGCCGAGGCAACCAGGAATATTTTTTGAAAGGTGCAACTGTCTTACACCCCAGCAGGAAGGCCAAGAAAGAATTTATTTGTATATTTACATCATAATTTCGTTATATGACGTTTGATTCTGTGAAAGATAAATTGCACGACTACATAGAGCATGCCGATCAAAATAAGGTGATGGCGATCTATACTTTAGTGTGCAATGAAATGGAGACTTATGCCATTTATGACGAAGCAACGCTAAATAGCCTTGAGGCCACTAGAGACAACATGCTTTCCGGCAAAGAGAAAACGTATACTTTAGAACAAACAATTGCCAATATCAGGAAGCATCGTGGCACACATGGAATATGAATTAATTTTCAGCGCCCGTTCCCAGAATGAGGCAGATGCAGCGTTCGACTATTACGACCACATAAATCCAAAACTTGGTGATCGTTTTTTTATAGAATTATTGGAGACGTATCAAAAGCTCTCTGTCTCCCCGCAACATTACTCCTTCATTTCATCAGTGCGCAATACAACAGTAAGGGATGTAAAGCTGCCGTCATTTCCTTATGTAGTTATCTATGAAATACAGGAAAACGCCGTCTATATTATCTCCGTAATGAATTGTTACAGGAAACCTTTTATTACTTAATAGCCGTCTCCGTACATTTGCCCATATTTAACCAACAATGAGCGAAGAAAAGTCACTGAATTTCCTGGAAGAGATAATTGAGAACGATATTGCCGCCGGCAAAAACGATGGCCGCGTGCATACGCGCTTTCCGCCGGAGCCGAACGGCTACCTGCACATAGGCCATGCCACATCCATTTGCCTCAACTTTGGCCTGGCAAAAAGGTATAAGGGCAAAACCAATCTGCGGTTCGATGATACCAACCCGGTAACCGAGGAAACAGAATATGTAGAGAGCATTAAGAACGATATAAAATGGCTGGGCTTTCAGTGGGACAATGAGTTTTATGCGTCCGACTATTTCGACAAGCTCTATGATTTTGCCGTAGCATTGATCAAAAAAGGCCTTGCCTATGTGGATGACAGCACAGCCGAGGAAATAGCTGCAACAAAAGGATCGCTGATAACGCCGGGTATCAACAGCCCTTACCGCGACCGTACTGTAGAAGAAAACCTGCAGCTCTTCGCAGATATGCGTGCCGGCAAATACAAGGATGGTGAAAAGACGCTACGCGCCAAGATAGATATGGCCCACCCCAACCTGCTCATGCGCGACCCGCTTATGTACCGCATAAAGCATGAGCATCACCACCGCACCGGCGATAAGTGGTGCATATACCCTATGTACGACTATGCACATGGCCAGAGCGATAGTATTGAAGAGATAACCCATTCCATATGCACACTGGAATTCATTCACCACCGGCCTTTGTACGATTGGTTCATAGAGCAGCTAGGCATATTCCCGTCGCACCAGTACGAGTTTGCACGCCGCAACCTTACTTATACGGTAATGAGCAAGCGCAAGTTGTTGCAACTGGTAAATGAAAAACACGTTTCCGGCTGGGACGACCCACGTATGCCGACCATAAGCGGTATGCGCCGCCGTGGCTATACGCCCGAGGCACTACGCCAGTTTTGCGACACCATAGGCATAGCAAAACGCGAGAACATTACAGACATCAGCATGCTGGAGTTCTGTGTGCGCGAACATCTAAATAAAACTGCCAACAGGGTCATGGCCGTGCTCGACCCGGTGAAACTGGTGATCACCAATTACCCCACCGGCCAGCAGGATATTTTCGATGTAGAAAATAACCCCGAAGATCCGAACGGTGGTACCCGCAAGGTGCCCTTCAGCGGTGAACTATGGATAGAACGCGAAGACTTTTTAGAGGAAGCTCCAAAGAAATTCTTCCGCCTGGCACCCGGTAACCTGGTGCGCCTGAAAGGGGCCTTTATAGTAAAATGCGAAGGCTGCAAGAAAGATGATAACGGTGTAATAACCGAAGTACACTGCACCTACCTGCCGGAAAGCAAAAGCGGCAACGACACCAGCGGCCTCACCGTAAAAGGCACCATCCATTGGGTGAGCGTAGCCGAGGCCAAAACCGCCGAGGTAAGGATGTATGATCGCCTGTTCCTGGTGGAAGACCCTTCCAGCGAGGAGGGGAATTTTAAGGACTATATCAACCCGGACTCCATGCAAGTGCTCCCTGCGGTATATATAGAACCATCGCTTGCCACTGCCCAGCCGGGAGACCGCATACAGTTTATGCGTAAAGGGTATTTCTGCGTAGATACGGACAGTACTTCGGACAAGCTGATCTTTAACCGTACAGTAACGCTGAAGGATGCATGGGCAAAGGAGGTGAAGAGAGGGTAGTTATAGGCAGCGCATGTGAGCTGTGTGTATCCACTGAGATTTGACAACTTTTTAAAAGTTGTCAAATCTCGGTGTAACGGATATCCTTGATGCGTATTTTGGCTAAGCCTATTTTCACGTTTCATTTTCAACCCGACCTGAAGGTCGGGGCAACTGGTACTATGCAGAACTGCATTGATCCCTTCCAGATGATGCATTCACGCCAATACTCCATGTTCGATCCGCCCCAATTCATCCAGTATCATAGTTATACCATCTGGTGTTCCTAAGAATTCTCTAGGCTTCTTATTCCCAAAAGGAATCAAAACAGTATCCATCCATTGTTCGAATTGCTACAAACTTCCAAAAACCTCCTTGCCCCGTTCAAAGAGTTTCGTAGAATTATGCTCCCAAGCTTCCATATCAGCTGATTTGCGTTTTTTCAACACATAAATTTACTAAAACCCATCTAAATTTATCTCCCTACTATCATACTGATCTCCACATTCACGCCTTTTGGCAGGCCAGATACTTGCACGGTCTCGCGGGCGGGTGCCGTTTCATTATTAAAGTAGCCACCATACACTTCGTTTACCTGCGCAAACTGGCCCATGTCCATCAGGAAAATGGTTGTTTTCAGCACATTTGCAAAGGTCATCCCGGCTTCTGTAAGGATGGCTTCGAGGTTTTTCATTACCTGTGTTGTCTCGGTTTTGATATCACCTTGAACAAGGTCACCCGTTTTCGGGTCCAGTGGTATCTGCCCGGATATAAAGAGCATATTACCAAATTGCACGGCCTGGTTATATGGACCTATTGGCGCTGGCGCATTGTCTGTACGAATGATTTTCTTTTCCATGTCCACAAAAGTAATGCGCTCCTTACATTTGCACACTATTTTATGAAACGGAGTTCCATCCGGCCATTGAAAATAGCTAATATTCGGATGAAATACTTATTACACATAGATACCTCAACAGATGTTGGAACTGTTGCGATCAGCAGTGATGGCGCGCCGGTGTCCTCATTGAGCACACAGGAAAGCCGTAACCATGCGGGGGCCATCAACAACATGATCACACAGCTTGTGGCCGATGCAAATATTTCATTAAAACATCTAAGTGCCATTACTGTATGCGCCGGCCCGGGCTCCTATACGGGGTTAAGGATAGGCCTTGCTACTGCCAAGGGTCTGTGTTACGCACTGGACAAACCTTTGATGCTTGATAACAGGCTTTCTTTGTTGGCATATAGGGCTTACCGTCAATTCCCTGCATGCTCGCGATACGTTGCATTACTTACTGCACGGGAAAAGGAATATTTCATTGGTATCTATGATCAGGATTTTAAAGAGGTCATGCCCCCGCAGCATATTCCGGAGCATGAATTGCCACACGCTGCCGAAAAGAATGGAAGTACATACATCATTACAGATATGGCCCAGGATATGGCTCGCGATTTATACATCAGCAATAATTTTCAAATTGAAAATGATACTAAAATCGACCTGAAATCGTGGGCAGTTTACAGTTTTGAGAAATATAATTGTAATCACTTTGTAAATTTAATGAACGCGGAACCTTTCTACCTGAAGCAAGTTTATACACATAAGTAGCTGACAGCAAATAATTTACCCACATTTTTTTATCTACTCAAAACCTTTTTAACTTCTACTTAACACTTTTTGTGGATAACACACGTTTCATATCCTCTTAAATGCGTATGTTTGCAAAAATATTCACATAGTTTATATTATAGGAATATGGAAACAATTTTTTTAATCAAATCGTAAAATTAAATTAATGGAAACGACAGTATCAGCAAACACTCTGGTTATTCGGAAAAGCGAAGGCTCTAGCGAACACATCAAGTTGGACTACGTAGCAGTGAAGAATGCAGCTATGACTTTGAGGGCGATCAATCACAAACTGCGCCAGCAGATCATCAAGTTGCTAGAAGAAAACAAACGCATGAATGTTACCGACATTTATGTAAAATTGCGTTTAGAGCAGTCTGTAGCGTCACAGCACCTGGCTATTTTGCGCCGTGCTAACATTGTGATCACTGAGCGTGATGGTAAATTCATTCACTATGCACTCAACCATGCCCGCATTGCAGCGGTTGCTAAGTTCGTAAATGAACTGGTTCATTCTGAAGAGTCTGGAAACTAATCAATAGCTGAAAATCTAATAGAATAGCCCCGGATATTCCGGGGCTATTCTATTTATTGCATTACCAGATTGTACCATAGCAGCGCATAGCGAGCAACATTGTTTTCGTAAAATAGTATATTGCATCTCTACTTTTTTTGAATTTGATTTGCTTCGGATCATTGTTTACTTTTTGTGAAAATGAATACTTTGGATATACAGAAAAAAATTAACAGGAAACGCTTTTTCGAGGACGATAAGAAACATGCAGCCCAGGCCATCAGAGATGCCCAGTTTATTGCTTTCGCACCCTATGTGTTTCAGGCGTCTGTTATCCTACGTGACAGAGGTATCCTGGAGTATGTGGAAGATGCCCGCTCAGAAGGGCGCACAATTCAGGAAGTAGCAGATCATACACTTATGCCCTACTACGGCATCAGGGTACTGATGGAGGCCGGCCTTGGTATTGGGGTTTTGTATCGCACCGGAGATAATTATTTTCTTACAAAAACCGGCCACGTTTTTATTAACCATCCCATGGCACGCATCAATACTGATTTTATGCGCGATGTATGTTATGATGGGGCGGCCGACCTGGAGTCATCCATAATGGAGGGCAAACCAAATGGATTAAAACACCTCGGCAATTGGGATACCATATACCAGGGATTATCTATTCTTCCCGAGCCGGCCAGGAACAGTTGGTTTGCCTTCGATCATTATTACTCTGATCTCGCCTTCCCAGAAGTTGTGCAATTTGTGTTCGGGCATCCCACCGTCCGTATCCTGGATATTGGCGCCAACACTGGGAGGTGGGCGCTGGCTTGTTTGGAGTACGACCCCAATGTGCATATCGGAATGCTCGATCTACCCGTCCAGCTTGAAGAAGGAAAAAAAATCATCGATGGCGCCGGATTCGGCAGCAGGGTCACTTACTACCCAGCCAACATACTGGAACAGGCAGCCAAACTGCCTGGCGGATATGACGTTATATTCATGAGCCAGTTCCTGAATTGTTTTACCGACACGCAAATAATAAACATTTTACAAAAGTGCCATGATGTGCTGCCGGACAATGGGCGCATCATTATCAACGAAACCTTTTGGGACTGCCAGCAGTACGAGGCCGGCGCCTTCAGCCTGCAGATGGCT
Source organism: uncultured Bacteroidota bacterium (assembly GCA_903905065.1). GTDB lineage: Bacteria > Bacteroidota > Bacteroidia > Chitinophagales > Chitinophagaceae > Nemorincola. The sequence goes on from CAIVEW010000044.1 coordinate 190,018, forward strand.
TCCCTGTATTTTACTACCATGGCCAACGGAAACAGCCAGATATACGATAGCAAAGTATACCTGAAGGTGATCGACGAAACCGGCTTTGAAGTGGTAAGCCAGAACAATAACATAGGCCTCAGCCACACCATACTTGAGCTTAGGAAAAAGTAAAATTAGAGTTATGTCATGGTGAGCCACGCCGAACCATGACATGCTGAAGTAAGCATTATGTTAAATAGCATTCATGACCAGCGGTTTCATATGAGCGCACCACACATAGTAATCAACAACTGGATAACGATCAATAACACAACCATAAAGGCCGGCACTGCCTTATTGCCGCCCTTGCCTGCTGTTAGTCCCCTTACACCGGAAATAGTATACGACGCCCTGCAATGCAGCTATCCTAAATTCTTCAAAATGGATAGCCTGTGCAAATGGGCGTTTCTGGCAACTGAATGCCTGTTTTATAAAAACGATTTATCCAAAGGTATTGACAAAAACCAGGTTGGCATTGCCCTCACCACCGCCCGCGGCTGCCTGGACGTGGACAAGCGCTATCTTGCCGGCATATCGATGCCCAGCCCGGCCCTATTTGTTTATACCCTGCCGAACATTATGCTTGGCGAGATCTGCATCCGTCACGGCTTCAAAGGCGAGCAGATCTCCATGATAAATGAACGGTACGACCCCAATGAATTATTCTTTACCGTAAGCAGCATCCTCAACACAGGCATGGACGCAACTCTATGTGGCTGGGCAGATGTGAACGGCCCAGAGCGTGATGTCTGCCTGTTCTGGGTATCAAAAAAAGGCCCGGGAATACCGTTTACAGTTGAGGCGCTGCGTGCGATATATACGGGTTGAAACTCCAAGACCCTTGTGAGTCAAAAGTAGTAGGTCCGTTGTGCTTCCGCCGGTGTCTGTTGTAGTACAATATGGGGAGCAAACCATGATTAGCATCCCTGATCATAATTCTCGTAGAGTCAATGAACACAAAAAATTGAGCCGCAAGCTTTTACTTGGCTGCAAACGAACTGATAAACTTATCGGCGGATGGCGGGATACCGGTCTTGAGTGCGAAGATGGTAATGATCGAGTACTGAAATTTATTGATCACATAAATGCGGTCTTTTCCTGTGGCCTCGTCTGACGCAAAGGTGAATTCGATGTAGGGTTTATCGCCAAGCTCGATAGCAGTAGTGGTCACCTGCAGGGCCCTCATGCTGCGGGTTGCATTGTCGCGGCAATCTTCAAGGAATTGTTTGACCGTCTTGTTCTTGGGAAAAATATTGGTCATGTCTGCCCAGCCGGTAATATAGGCCTCGTTTTCGCTGGGAGCGAAGGACGCAAGGTGTATTTTGTAAAATGTATTATCGTCTGTCTCATCATCCTGTGTACTTTCTTCCGGCTTTCCAGGAAATGCAATAGAAAAATGCCCTTCGGAAGAAGTGTACTTTTCCCATTCACTGGCCGGTGTAAAGCTGGAACAGACAGTTGTGATGGCCAGTGCCGGCATAAGCAGGAATTTCTTCATGACGCCTTATTGTTTTTGTGATAAATACAGACTATCAAATGTACCCATTTTTATGATTTTCATTGTTTGAAATGTTTGGCCGCGGCAATGATTTTTGACCCGATTTCTAAAATTTCTCGTAAAAACATAAAGAAAAAGTTGCATTTTTACACAAGTAATAACCGTATCAATTCGCCGCCATGAGAAACAAATCAGTTGTCTATTTTCTGTTAGGGTTATACACGGCTATGGTTAGCTGGTATTATTATCACAGTATCATCTTACTGATCATCCACTGGATATTCTGGCCCATCAGCCTCATTTATTTCCTGCTTACCGGGCACCTGGCTCACGGTCAGTGGCTGAATATTCCGAAGCACTTTTTTAATTAAAGGCCTATGTCTGCCAGAGCATTTATTATTACTGCCTTTCTTACGATAAGTAGTTTTCTAAATGCTCGTGGGTATCCCGACAACCTGCTTCACAAATCTTATACTGTTCAGTTCTTCGCGGTCGACTCCATTTTTAACGAATTGGGTCGTACCGATTCGGCCCGGCTTTTCGGTACAGCAGACGCACTCGAAAAATGGGCGGACAATAATGGCGACAAACAACTGAAATATGCGCTGAGATTAAAGGAGTACGCATTCTTCTCCCGATGGTTGGCAAAACCGGCGGAACAATCAAAGGTAGAAAATGAACTACCTGAGATAATTAAAGAACTGGAAGAAACAAAAATGCCTGAACTGGAGGCGCAGGCACTGCACGTAATGTCAGACTATTACTGGCGAAACCCCAAGACCTTTAGCAGAGGCTTTGAATTATCATTAGAGTCATACAACGTCTATTCGCGGTTCACGCCCGATCAATTTCCGCAAAAATACAGCTATCTATATGACCTTGGATTGTGCTACTATCGTTTTAAAGATTATGCTACAGCGCTGCCTATTTTTTTAGAGGCGAAGAATACAAATACCAGGTACCTGCACCCCATGCCGGCAGATCTTTTAAATACGATCGGGCTGTGTTACCGCCGCTCGGGTATTTATGATTCGGCCGAGTATTATTTTCAACAGGCTTATGACCAGGCCAGACAAGCGAACATGACCGGCTGGGTAGGGATCACCGGGGGAAACCTGGGCATCACCTATTACCTGGAAAAAAGATACAAAGAAGCTATCCCGCTTCTGGAAAAAGATATAGAAATAGGCCTGGCTCATAATAAGCTGAACGATAACGCGGCTAATTCCATTGCTGTGCTGGGAGATGTGTACCTGGAACTGAATGATAAAAAGAAGGGCCTGGCAACTTTGTTGCAGGCAAACCAAATGATAATTGACGGCGCCAAATGGAAGCACTATGAGTTGCTGGAAGGTATCTATCCGCGGTTGGCCAAAGCCTATGCGATGAACGGCAATTATCAATTGGCTTTCAATTTTGAAGATTCCGCGCGACGAGTGTCGGATAGCTCTGCTACGGAAAAAAATGCACTCATACTGGTAAGCGTGCAACAAAAAATTAATCAGGAAAAACGCCAGGCGGATGTCCAGAAGCGCGACCGGGAGATAAAGATACAGGTACTCATATGGGCGTTCCTGCTGGTGAGCATTACACTGCTGCTGGTGGCCATTTTTTTTGTACTCAGAAACTACAGGAACCAGAAGAAAACAAACGTACTGTTGTCGCGTGAGAAAAAGAGATCTGAAGACCTTCTGCTTAACATTCTCCCATCGGAAGTAGCCGATGAACTGAAAGATAAGGGCACTGCCGAAGCACGCTACTTCGATCATGTAACGGTTATGTTTACCGACTTCGTGAATTTCACAACAGCCAGTGAACAAATGAATCCACAGCAGTTGATAGACGAGCTGCACACGTGCTTCAAGGCATTTGATGAGATAACGGGTAAGTATAACATTGAAAAGATAAAGACGATAGGAGACGCATACCTGGCTGTATGTGGTCTCCCAGTGGCAGACCCGATGCATGCACAGCGGGTGGTGCAGGCTGCGCTGGATATAAACGAGTTCATGCAGCAAAGGCGTGTGCAACTGGGCGATAAAACCTTTGAGGTAAGGATAGGCATACATAGCGGAAGCGTAGTGGCCGGTATTGTAGGAGTAATAAAGTTTGCGTACGATATATGGGGAGATGCCGTAAACATTGCAGCCCGAATGGAGCAAAGCGGCGAGGCAGGCCGGGTAAACATTTCCCAGGATACCTATGAGCTGGTAAGAGACCAGTATGAATGCACCTATCGCGGGGAAATATCTGCCAAGAACAAAGGGGAGCTGAGTATGTATTTTGTAGAAGGTGTGAAATGAACGCTGCAGATGGATACGCGATAACACTTTCGGCTTCTATTCTTAAAGTGTTCATAAAAGATGGAGTGAAGGATTTTATCATCCGTTAAGTAGGTAACTTTATGTTGTGTAAATCGGACTTCATGAAAAGATATTTATTTATTCCGGGATTATTAATGATGATAGCTTTGTCCGGTTTTATCCAGGCTGATTCCTGGGTTAAATACAACTCTGCAGAGGGGCATTACTCCATTTCTTTTCCGGGCAAGCCGGAAGAAACTACGCAAGACGACAAAAATGAAGATGGTACTCCTTTCAAAATCCATTCCAGCACATATGCTCCGAACGACAAAGAGGTCTACATGTCCGGCTGGATAGACATGACTACCTTTTATCCCAAAAACGGTGACGTAAAGCAGATGCTGGAAAACAGCAGGGACGGCGTTACAAGTGCCATTAATGCTATCAAGGTAACTACCCTCGAAACAAAACTAGGCGACAAGCCTTATATTGAGTTTACTTTTTTCACAAATCAGTCTGCCGGGAAAGGCCGGATATACCTGGTAAATAAGTTTCAGTATTCCATTATCACCATCTGCCCGATCAAGACCGGTGTCACAGCCGCTGCCGAAAAATTCATACACTCGTTTACGGTTATATAAGGGCGGTACGTTATTTAATTGATTGCCAGTGGATTGAGTTGGTAAAGCGCGCCCCGGCGCATTCTGGCGCCACATTTGTTTTTCCCGAATCAATTTTTTTTATGGTTTCATTAAGGAGATCATGGTATAGCACAGAATAATTAGTTATAGCTTTGCCACCCTAAGAATGTCCTACTACCACCATAAGAAATCAGTAGTTATCCGCTCATTGTGGCTTGGGCTGGCGGTGTTTTTTACCGTCTTCTGTTCCAGCCCGGTGAAAAGATATGTGCGCCTGCATCTCTATGATCAAAAGTCTTTAAACACAAACTTAGCAGGCGATCACTGCTCCACTCACGATATTAAGGATTGCCTGATCGCAGATAAGCACCAATCTGAAATAGCCGTGGCCGATATGCAGGCCCATGGCGGTGACCTTCAACACGCTGAAGGTTTTTTCCCCGCATCTTTTGCACGTGAACTTGTACTTACTTTTCTCGGGAAAGACGAAGTACGGTATGCTCCTTCCTTGCCTCCCGGGATAGGTATGTCCACGCCTGTCTATTTGTGGGTGCGCCATTTACAAGTCTGATATCTCCCCCTCTGATTGAATGGCAGCGCTGGTGATCCGCCTGTTCATTCGCCAATGTTCCTTTTTCTTTCTTGTCCTGAAACCTCGCAGAAGAAATGCGTTATCAGGACTGCGTTCAAAGTTCAATTTTAAAAACATGTGGATAGTTAGATTAGCATTAAGAAGGCCTTATACGGTTGCGGTAATGTCGTTTCTTATTTTAATGATGGGGATAATGGCGATCAAATCAATGATGGTAGATATATTCCCGGTAATTGATATTCCTGTTGTATCCGTTATTTGGACCTATCCGGGTCTTTCGGCTGCGGAAATGGAAAAAAAAGTAACCTACCTCAGCGAGCGCGGCATATCGTCTTCGGTTAATGGCGTAGAGCGCATAGAGTCGCAGACGCAGCCGGGGATAGGCATATTGCGTGTTTATTTTGAAAAGGGTGCAGACATTGGCGCGGCCATTGCGCAGATGTCTGCAGTGGCCGGCACATCCATACATGGCATGCCGCCAGGAATACAACTACCGGTTATCCTCCAGTTCAATGCAACCAATGTACCAGTAGCCCAGCTCACAATGTCAAGCAAAACGTTGGGTGAAGACAAAATATTCGACTACGCGCTCAATTTTATACGCCTCCGTTTGTTCACGATACCGGGTCTTTCCACCCCGGCCCCTTTTGGCGGCAAGCAGCGCGAAATTGTGGTGGATGGTGATCCCAAGTCAATGCAAGCATATGGGTTGTCTCCTGTAGACCTGCTGAATGCGCTGCAAAATTCCAACCTGATCATCCCTGCAGGTACGGCGCGTATAGGTTCCCGTGAATATAATGTGCAGCTTAATTCCAGCCCGGACGCGGTAAAAGAGTTTGAAAAGATCCCGGTAAAATGGATCAATGGCCAGGTAGTGACGCTAGGCCAGATAGCCAAAATATCGGATGGTTATGCCGACCAGACAAACATAGTGCGTGTGGACCGTAAGCGTTCTGCCTACTTGTGTATTCTTAAGAAATCAAACAGTTCTACGTTGGCCGTAGTGGAAGCGGCCAAGGCAATGATACCACGAATAAAAGCAGAAGCGCCGGAAGGGCTTGACCTGAAAGTAGATTTTGACCAGTCGGTATTTGTGGAAAATTCAATCGAGAGCGTACTCCATGAGGCAGTTATCGGGGCCATTTTAGTGTCATTAATGATCATGTTTTTCCTCGGTAGCTGGCGAAGCATGGTGATCGTTTGTACCTCCATCCCGCTGTCTATTCTGGTGGGGATCATCTTCCTGAAACTGACCGGGAACTCACTGAATATCATGACGCTCGGCGGCCTGTCCCTTGCTATTGGCATGCTTGTAGATGATGCCACCGTAGAAGTAGAAAATATACATAGGAACCGAGGGCTTGGAAAGCCCCTTACGATCGCTATTCTAGATGGCGCCCAGCAAATAGCAGTGCCGGCACTTATGGCCACGCTGGCTATTTGTATCGTGTTCTTTCCCGTGGTGCTGCTTACCGGGCCTTCCAAATATTTATTCCAGGCTATGGCCTTATCTGTGGTCATCTCCATGATGGCCTCTTATATATTGTCCAGAACACTGGTTCCGGTGCTCGCACGTATGCTCATGGCCAGTGAACATCATGGTGATGAGCCGCCGGTGAACGGCAGTCAGTTCAACGATTTTTCCTTCCGGTTCAACAAGGAGCGCGACAGGCGCTTTGAGAAATTTACAGAACGATACGCAAAACTGCTGCACAGCTTTTTAAAGAACCGGAAAGCGGTGCTCATCATCACGTTTTGCGTGATGGTGATCTCGGTATTGCTTGTCAAGGTAATCGGTACTGATTTTTTCCCGAACACCGATACCGGGATGATGAAGCTGCACTTCCGCGCGCCTGTTGGTAGCCGCATAGAGGAAACTGAGCGGCTGGTCGATTCTGCGGAGGCTCATATCCAGCGCATCATCGGGAAAAAAGACCTTGGTGTAGTAAATGATATGATCGGCGTTCCGCTCTTTTACAATCTCGCTTTTGTGCAGACAGACAATACCAGCAGCATGGATGCAGACATTCTTATTTCACTCAATAAAGACCATAAACCCACAAATGAATATGTACGGCAGATACGTAAAGACCTCAGCGATGGCTTTCCGGGCTGTGCTATATACTTCCAGTCGGCGGATATTGTGAGCCAGGTATTGAATTTTGGCGTGTCTGCACCTATAGACATACAAATTGAGAACAACAACTATGATACATCATACCGGTATGCTACGATGCTGAAGAACGCAATCCGAACCATTCCGGGTATTGCCGATGTGAACATCAAACAAGTTCTGGACTACCCAACGCTGAAGTTCAACGTGAACAGGGAGCGCGCACAGGAACTGGGGCTCCAGCAAAAAGATGTAGCGAACGCCATGCTGGTGGCGCTATCATCTAATGCCACTGTTGCGCCGTCGTTCTATATCAATTCGGTGAATAATGTAAACTACAACGTCGCGGTGAAGATACCCTTCCAGGAGCTCAATTCTGTGAACAGCATATTAAACACACCTGTTACTTCCAGTTCACCAACTCCGAACGTAGTCAGTCTTACAAATATGCCGACGTCCCAGGCACAGACCCTGGGCAACCTTGCGACCGTCAGCTACGAGAACCAATATGACGTGATCAGCCACTATACGGTGCAGCGCGTGATGGACATTACCGCGAATGTGGATGGTCGCGATATGGGCTCTGTGGCCGATGATATAGAGAAGAAGATAGCCGCAATGGGGCATATACCGCCTACTATGCACATACGTATGCGCGGCCAGCCAGAGGTAATGGAGAGCACCTTTAAAACCCTGGGCCTGGGACTTATTATTTCGGTTATACTGGTTTACCTGCTGATGGTTGTATTATTCCAGACCTGGCTCGATCCGTTTATTATCCTGTTTGCTGTGCCCGGTGCTTTTGTAGGGATACTGTGGATGCTGGCCCTTACCGGTACTACCATTAATACAGTATCGCTTATGGGTTCGATAGTAGCGGTAGGTATTGCCGTGTCTAACTCCATTTTGATGGTAAGTTTTGCAAATGAGGTGCGGATAGAAAAAGGCCTTAATGCGGTGGAAGCGGCGCTGGAAGCGGGCAAAACCCGCCTGCGCCCGGTCCTGATGACGGCCCTGGCCATGATATTGGGCATGATACCGATGGCATTAGGAACAGGAGCAGGTGGCGAGCAGAACGCGCCGCTTGGGCGCGCCGTGATGGGTGGCCTCATCGTAGCAACTGTTGTTACGCTGTTCATCGTCCCGGTTATTTATTCCCTGTTAAGAAAAAATGCGCCGACACGGAATAAGCTGGACCAACAGTTTGCGCTGGAAACGATGCGTTACGATGAAGTGGAAGGTGCTCATACTTTACTAACGCCCGATCCATCGGTAACTACCCGTGAACAACATTAATAAAAGTTGTAAAAAAATAAATAGAAACTTATGAATACAGATAACAAAAACAGCTCCGCAAGCATCTGGATAGGCGGTATCCTTTTAGTGGCTGTTGCTGCCGGCGGACTGGGTTATAAGGTGCTCCACCAGAAAGAATCGCTGGAGAAGGAAACGCAAGCCAAGGTGGCCGAGATCAAGGGTGGGCCCGTGGTAAAAGTCATTACTGCAGGAATGTCATCTGCGGAGAAAGGGCTGGTGCTCATCGGTGAAGCACGGCCTTTTCAGACGGTGACGTTGTATGCCAAAACCAGCGGGTATATGAATAAGATACTCGTGGATAAAGGCGATAAGGTGAAGCAAGGCCAGTTGCTGGCAACGATCATCTCGCCGGAGACCGACCAGGCATATAAAGCAGCGCTGGCCGACCTGGAAAACAAAAAGAAAATTGCGGCACGCGACAAGGCACTGGTGGAGAAAGATTACATTTCTAAGGAGGACGCCGAGGCATCTGCGACTGCCGTGCAGGTAGCTGAGGCACAGGTGCAATCGCTAAAGGAGCAAATGCTGTATAAAAATATAGTGGCTCCTTTTGCGGGTACGATTACGGCCCGCTTTGCTGACCCCGGCGCACTGGTGCAGAATGCTACCAACTCACAAACGAGCGCTCAGCCGGTGGTAACCCTTTCGCAACTGGACAAGATCCGCATCTATGTGTACGTATCTCAAAGCGATGCGACTTTCCTGCAGGAAGGTTATCCGGTTACGATCACTATGGCAGAAAGGCCAACGGTGAAAATAAAGGCCACTGTGACCCGAATAGCGGGTGAACTGGACCCCAAGACCCGAATGATGCTTGCAGAAATAGACCTGCCCAATACGACTGACCCTATCATTCCCGGTTCCTATTTGCAGGTTACGTTCCAGGCGCCGGAGCAGAAGCATCTTTCGATACCATCTGAAGCGCTGGTAGTGAGAGGGGGTAAGTATTTCGCACCGGTCATTATTGACAGCGCCATACATTACCAGCCGATAGTGGTGGACAACAACAATGGCGTGCGAGTGTCGATACTAAGTGGTATCAATGTAGGCGATGTAGTGGGTATAAGTGTGAGCCCCGAATTGCCGGAAGGACAAAAAGTGAGAATACAGCTGTAAAGTGAGCCGAGGTAGTAGATCTAATTGTGCCGGAATTTCGCTTTTATAAAATCATTTAGTTGCCCCGACCTTCAGGCTGGGGGAGAAAAAAAATAAACTCGCAGGCTTTGGCCAAAACAGGATAATCAGGGAACCGGGTGGTATTTATTTTGCCTAAAGCCAGAACCCTTGATCGATCATTTCCCCGGCCTAAAGGCCGGGGCTATTAGACAAGAAGTTGTAATTAAAAAAAGAAGAGCATGAAAAATAAAATCGCATTCCTGATCGTGATCATTTTATTGTCATTTGCCATGAACGCCGTAGCGCAACAGACCGCTAAGGTACTGAGTCTGCAGGATTGTGTAAGCATGGCGCTGGACCATTCGACCGCCGTTTTGAAAGGTAATAACAGCGTTGCTTCGGCAGGGGCACAGGTATTGGCTGCTTACGGTCAATACTTGCCTAACCTGGCTGCAGGCGGTGGCTATAATTACGACAGGGGTAATAACTTCTACGCCTCTGCGGGCCCGGAGGTGATCAATACAAGTCGCAGCCAGTTCAACTACCAGCTTACCAGCAGCCTGAACCTGTTTACCGGTTACTACAATTACTCTACCTGGAAATCGGCAAAACTGAATCAACAGATGTCCGGTCTGTCGCTGGAAAGGGCAAAGCAACAGATAGAGCTGGATGTTACACAAGCCTATTTACAGGTCGTCCTGGACAAAAAAATAGTTTCACTGGACAGCGCAAACCTGGCAACTTCGCTGAAAAGAGAAGACCAGCTAGTGGCGCTTACCGATGTGGGCCGGAAATCTAAGACAGACCTTTACCAGCAGCAGGCGCAGACCAGCAGCGACAAACTCCTGTTCATCAATGCGCAGAGCCGCATGCAGAATGATAAAATATTATTGTTCCAAAAGTTGCGGATAGATTCTACCGATAACTATGATGTTGCAGACATTGCCATTGATGATAACCCGGCAGCGGCGCAGTATGGCAACAGGGAGGCCCTTGTAAATGAGGCGTTACAGGATCGTGCTGACTTTAAATCTGCGATGCTGAATACGGAGTATGCCAACTGGATCATCCGGAAATACCGCAGCGGTTATCTGCCAAATGTGAGCCTGTCAGCCGGAATTTATAACAATGGTGCGTATTTCAACTCACTGAGCATAAACGGGGAGAGCGCACAACCGGCGACGCAGGAAGTGATACCGACTCAGCTATATAAATATACCTATGGCCTTGTTGGCATTAATGCCGTCTGGAACATATTTGACCGGTACTATACCAAGTCTAATGTGGCCATGGCTAAAATAAACGCAGATAATGCAAAAATAGATCTGCAGGATACACGAATAGGTGTAGTTGCCGATGTGAAACACGCCTACAACGATTATACAAATGCGGTACAGCAAATGGAGACCGTAGACAAAGGACTGACCGCTGCGCAAAAGGCCTACGAAGCTGTAAATGGCCGCTACAAAGAAGGCGCCGCCGATTTCATCACCGAATCGAATGCGCAACTGGTGTTACTGCAGGCGTCGGAAAATAAAATACAGGCATCTGTAAACATGATGTTACAGAAGAAGATCATTGACTTTTACGTTGGGTCGATCAGGCGCTAAGCGTGCCTTTTTTCATGGTGATCGCTGCGGGGTAAACCTCTCCGGAGCAGGTGGGATAGTTACTGTAAACCTGTAACGTTAGCACATCATTGCGCTTATTTTTTCCAGCTTTTCTACGTTCAGCGGCTTATTCAGGTACAGTTTTATGTTCGGGAATTCTGTCGACATTTTTTTGTCTATCGGGTCCAGGGAGGAAGTTAGCAGCACTACGTTGATCTTGTTTTTGAGCGCATCGTACTTTTCGTTGAGGGCGCTCAGAAATTCAAAGCCGTTCATTTTGGGCATGTGGATGTCGAGGAAGATCAGATCAGGCAATTCCGCCATTTTCTCATCTACAATACCAAAATGTGAGAGCGCATCACCGGGGGAGCCAAACACCAGCAATTCCTGGCTGAAATTGCATTTTTTCATTGTGTTCTCAATAATGTACTGGTCAATTTTTGTATCTTCTATTGCAACTACTTTCTTAAATGAGAACTTACTGTCCGGGTTGATCATCCTTGATTAGTTTTGGTTGTGAAGCATATTGGGAATGAGAATAGAAAATTTAGTGCCTACATTATGTTCTGATTCTATCATTATTTCGCCTTCCAGTTTTTCTACGGCCAGCTTCACCAGGTGCAGTCCTATACCGGTGCCATTATTATCAGCCGATACCCTGTAGAACATATCAAATATCTTCTCCTGGTCTTCTTTGGCAATACCTATTCCGTTGTCAATGACTTCTATTTTTGCATTTTCGTCAGTCGCATTTATGCGCACCTCCACAAACGGATGGTCTGTAGTGGGGTTACTATACCTGATGGCGTTCGAGATAAGGTTGTTCAGAATGATGTTGAGCAACTTAGGGTCGGAATGAAAAAGGACACCGTTTTTTACGTATTTTTTGAATTCCACCGGCGTCTGCTGCGGGTTCATGAATTTAAGGAAGTTGGTCGTGTCGTTCAATATATCTTCGAGGCAGACGGCTTGTGGCTTCAGTTCGCTCCTGGTACACCTGGAGTAATCCAGCAGGTCTATGATAAAGCTATCCAGTTTATTTACGCTACCTCGCAGGTATTCCATCTCGTCAGCTAGGTGGGTGCCGTCATCTTTCAGCTCTATGAGGTCCAGTATGCCTTTCATAGAGAGCAGTGGCGCCCTGAGATCATGGGATACAACAGATACAAAATCCTCCAGGTTAGCATTTACCTTTTTCAGGTCGTCAAGGGAAGAGATGAGCTGTGTTTCCTGCTCTTTGAAGAAAGTAACATCGCGTACACGGGTGATTATGCCACCTATCAGCGAGTTGTCGGACATATTATGCACCACACATTCGCACCAAACTTCATCGCCGGCCTTGCTCCTGAACCGGAACGCGATCCGGTTAGTGTCTTTATTACCGGCTAAAATGTTACGGTAAAAGCCGGTCACCTGGTCAAGGTCGGCTGGATGCACGATATCCGTCAGGGCTGTGCCGGTAATATCTTCCGGCATATATCCCAAAAGGCGACTTACATTTTCTGACACATAGGTGAGTACCAGCTTGTCATTAAGCAGCAGCACAACCTCGCCTACACCAAAAAGCTGTTTCTGCAGATCGGTTCTTATCTCGTTTGCGCTGGTGTCCGCTTTCTTATAGGCAGTAATATCGTTTGCGATCAGTTCTATGCGCACAAGCCTGCCGCCCTGGCCCAAAGTAGGCACCATTCTTGATTCCAGCCAGCGATAGCCACCGTCATTAAGCCGGATACGGAAATTGTGGCAGGCCGTAACACCTTTCGCCAGGTTGCGGAGCAGCGAGTAGGCGCCAGCTTTATCTTCGTCCGATATGATAGACAAAAAGGAAGCCTCACTAGACCTGTTCTGCAATGGAGTGTCTTCAAATAATTTCTTAAATGCAACATTTGAAAACAGCACCTTATCATTGATCACATCGTAGGAAAGGTATGCATTGAAAAGATTCTGCAGGACGGCTTCTTTATCTTTCTTCACACGATACAGTTCGTTTTCCAGCGTCTTCGTTTCGGTGATGTCCTGCAGTGTACCGATGATCCTGGAAGGAGAAAGGCTGTTTTTATCAAAAAAGATATCCGATTTTTTCAAAACTACGCGCTCGCTGCCATCTTTCAGCCTCAGCGTATGCTCTTCTTCATAACGCTTGTTATCATGCCCTTCTTCCGACGCACTTTCCAGGATGATGCTGAGGTCGTATGGATTAAGCTGTGGGAAGAAGAAATCTTTGCTCAGTTCAAATGACCCTGGCTCCAGTCCTAATATCCGGTACACCTCATCGGAAAAGTAATAAACGTGTGCGTCCCCGGTTTTTTTATGAGCGCTTGTGGTATGCTCCGGGAAATCGAACTCCCACGAGCCGGTTTTTGCAGTTTGTTGAATCAGTGCGTGATGTACCTTCAGGCGTGCACAGTCAGCGGCAGTCTTTGTCTTGTTCTTTACTTTTATCAGGGCATCATGAGACGGGGCCACCTCTACCTCATTTTTGTTGTACATCTCGTTTATGGTATCGAGAAAAGGCAGCAACTCGATCGGAATAGAACTCCCAAAATGTTCTTTAAGCTGGTGTAATAAATTCTTATTGTTTATTGACATAATATAACACGCGCCCGATTAAAAACTGAATTTACCCGAACCCACTTTATCTCTTCAAAAACAACCCAGCGGCAAGTCCAACGTAAATATCCCACTTTTTCAGGTAGCTATATCTGCCCCCATTGCCTTTAACGATTCAATTACACGGATTTACGAATACGCTTAACATAGCATATTGTTTATCGTATTGTGATGCCTATATTTCAGCCTTCCGTTAACAAAAAATCTACAAAACTAATTATTTTTATAATATGTTTAAATCGTTGGCTGGTTTGGCTTTCGTGGGGTTTGCGGGCACTGGAATACTACTGCCACTAACAATTTATTAATGTGGCATTAACCAAAAAAAGGGTGTTTTCCCCATATGAAATACCAATTGCTGGAGTATCTTTGTATTATCAAATCAATCATCTTATGGAAAACGTACATTTCGAAAAAGAAAACAATGTCCTCTCTACTACGTATACGGTGATTTCTTCCATTTTGTTTTTTGGACTAATGATTCTGGGATGCGTATTTGTTTACGAGGCTATCGCGCTATTGAACGCAGCACAAGTAAAATAACAAGTTCTTACTGCATACTAAACATTGTGTTGTTTGCGTTAGCAACCTGATGAAAACAACGCTGGTAATAGTTCTGGTCTTTCTTTGCTGCTTTTTTTTCTCCTGCTCAAAAAAGGCCAAAGTGGAACAGGTATCGGGCTCCGTTAACGGTATCCCCGCCATCACGCTGTATGGCAACAGCAACAAACCTACGGATTACATTTTTCTCAGCAGCGACACTACTCAAAAAGAGATGTCCTACAATGGTGTGCTGCTTGCATATACAAAAACAGGCTCTACATCCACCGGAATATTTATTTTAAACAATCACATTGCGGGAGCTAAAGCTGAACTTGGATGGGTAGGTTCCAAAACCGTGTTAACAATTGACACCGCTTACGGTATTAATTTCGCGAGTACACAATATTCTTCTTATTGAAAATTTTCTTCGGAAATTTAAGTATCCTTGATTTGCAAAAAATCTACGATTATGATTACTTACGAGGACTTTGAAAAGGTGGATATCCGGCTAGGGAAGATCATCGAAGTACGCGATTTTCCTGAAGCAAGGAAGCCGGCATACAAACTACTCATAGACTTCGGCCCCGAAATAGGCACTAAAAAATCAAGTGTGCAACTGGTGGGCACTTATGAGAAGGAAGAGCTGCAGGGAATGATGGTAGCTTGCGTTGTGAACTTCCCGGTGAGACGAGTTGGTCGGTTCGATTCGGAGGTGTTAACGCTGGGATTTAAAAATACCGAAGGCCTTGGTTATGTATTAGTCACTCCATCCAAGGATACCGTAAAACTTGGCGACCGGCTAAGTTAATTCTTACGTGTAGCCGACAACAAGCCAGAAATAATAAGGAGTTTTTGTACGGTAAACATACCACCTCAAAACAAGAAACATGGCACTAAGACCAGAGGACGCAGCTACACCACAGCCGGAATAAACTTGAAAAAATGAACGTTCCTTATCTAAACATAGGCAGGCTTTTTTGTGGCGATAAATCGATTCTCTAAACACTATAAAAAATAAAAAAGGTTTCATAATTTTATTGTGGAAGGAAGTATTACTACAGATGATTTTTTGCCCGGCAGACTTTATTTTTTAAAAAGTTTCGTTCTACAACTAAAAAATAAACACCATGAAAAAGGCGCTCAGAATTTCCGGTTTTATTTTACTGTTTCTCGTTATTGTAGTGGGCGGGCTGATCTCGTACGTAAAGATAGCCCTTCCAAATGTGGGACCCGCCGCGGAAGTTAAGATCAACAGTTCTCCTGAGCGAATAGAGCGGGGGAAATACCTCGCTAACCACGTTACCGTATGCATGGATTGTCACTCCACCCGCGACTGGACGAAGTTTTCGGGACCGCTGGTGCCGGGCACACTCGGCAAAGGCGGTGAACGTTTTGATCAGAGTTTCGGTTTTCCTGGTTGCTATCTGTCAAGAAATATTACTCCAAAAGGCATCAGCCGATACAGTGACGGTGAGCTTTTCCGTGTGATCACTACGGGTGTTACCAAGGAGGGCAGGGCCATGTTCCCGGTGATGCCATATCCTTATTATGGCAACATGGACCCTGATGATATTATGTGCATTATTGCTTATATACGCTCTTTAACGCCTATTGATAACGATGTGCCGGCTTCCGTTTCCGACTTTCCAATGAACATTATCATCAACACCATTCCCCAAAAAGCGCCCGGAGGCACAAGGCCCGATGAATCAAATACACTGGCCTACGGTGCGTATCTCATTAACGCTTGTGCGTGCCGTGAATGTCACACCCCCGACAAGCAAGGGCAGATAATTCCGGAGCTCGCTTTTAGCGGGGGCAGAAAATTCAACATGCCCGATGGTTCTATCGTTCGTTCTGCCAATATCACGTCAAGCACTACTACCGGTATCGGAAACTGGGGAGTGGATGCGTTTATTAACCGCTTCAAATCGTATTGCGACTCTATTTACACGCCACAGCCCGTAGCAAAAGGAGCGTTCAATACCATTATGCCGTGGACGATGTATGCAGGGATGAAGCGTAGCGACCTGGCAGCCATCTATGCTTACCTGCATAGCCTTCCGGCTAAGGAAAACAATGTGGTAAAATTTACGCCACCAGGTGCTATGGCACAAAAGTAACACCAGATTTTTTTGCCGTTGCAATTGATGGATGTTAGCCTTTTCTTACCTTTAGGCATGTCCAGTTCGCATGTAAGGCCATCGGGTGAGTTATCGTCGCAGGAGCGTGAATATGAGAATACCATACGCCCGCAAACCATAGAAGATTTTGCGGGGCAGCCCAAACTCATTGAGAACCTGCGCATATTCATCAAGGCAGCGAATATGCGCGGTGAAGCGCTCGACCATATACTGTTCCACGGCCCGCCGGGCCTGGGAAAAACTACTCTTTCACGGATCGTGGCCAACGAACTGGGAGTAACCATAAAAGAAACCAGCGGTCCCGTAATAGAAAAACCTGCAGACCTTGCCGGCCTGCTTACCAGCCTGGAAGCCCGCGATGTACTGTTTATTGACGAGATACACCGGCTGAGCACTGTGGTAGAAGAATACCTCTATGCGGCCATGGAGGATTTCAAGATCGATATAATGATAGATAGCGGGCCATCGGCGCGCTCTATACAACTAACACTCAATCCGTTTACCCTTGTCGGCGCTACCACCCGCAGCGGCCTGCTTACAGCACCATTGCTTTCCCGCTTTGGTATTAAGTCCCGGCTGGAGTATTATACTTCCGATGTGCTGCAGCGCATCGTTATGCGGGCTGCAGGTGTGCTGAATGTAAAGGTTACCTCTGACGCCGCAGGGGAGATAGCCCGGCGCAGCCGCGGCACACCGCGTATAGCCAACGGCCTTCTGCGCCGTATGCGCGACTTTGCACAGGTGCTGGGCAATGGCGTTATAGACCGAGCCATAGTGGAGCACGGCCTCAAAGCCCTTAACGTAGATGAGAGCGGCCTGGATGATATGGACAACAAGATACTAACCACGCTCATAGACAAGTTCAAAGGCGGCCCGGCCGGCATCAGCAACATAGCCACAGCAGTAAGCGAAGAAGCGGGCACCATAGAAGAAGTGTACGAGCCCTTCCTGATACAGGAAGGTTACATCATGCGCACCCCGCGCGGTCGCGAAGCCACTGAGAAAGCCTACAAACACCTGGGGCGAAAAAAAGAAGGCGGGGGGATGTTGTTCTAAACCCCTTTAGCAGTCAGCTGTTAATGGAAATGCCCGCGGTAACTATGCGGACGCATCCCATACCGGTGACGGCCCCAGAACGCACGGCGAACATTCATATGGCGCTCACGGCCCCAATGCTTGTGAAATCCGCGGGCGGGCCTCCAGATGTGGGGTGTGCCCGGAATCATATGCATTGTGCAACTGCTGAGATCAATAAGCATTATCAAAAACGCTATTGATAAAAGGATCTTCTTTGCCATAACAGAGCCCAAGGTAGAAAAAAATATTATTTTAACAATTATAAACCGAAGAAAATATTCCTGTATTCAATTTCTTAAGCTATTCACCTTCCGTTTCTGCCGCATTACTGGCCCTTTCTTCACCTTTTTCTTTCTCCGATTGGTGGTTAATATCTTCCTTTACTGCTTCAAATTTTTCTTTCAGGCGCTTTACCTTTTGCTCCCCATCGCTGATCAGTTTTTCCAGGTGGGCCCTAAGTTCGGCGGCTTTCTTGCCGGGGGTTATGTTTCCTATGGCGGCCCGGAAATCGACCAGTTTTTCCTCTTCTTCTTTTAGGTCACTTTCCAACTTGCCTACCATCGCCCGGGCGTGCTCTGCCCGTACTACCTTTTGTGTCTCGGCATATTGGCGCCGGTGCTCCCTGTTAGCATC
Organism: uncultured Bacteroidota bacterium; assembly: GCA_903905065.1. GTDB lineage: Bacteria > Bacteroidota > Bacteroidia > Chitinophagales > Chitinophagaceae > Nemorincola. The sequence continues at coordinate 208,236 of CAIVEW010000044.1, forward strand.
CTTCTGCGCGAAAAAATATTTGCGTGCGGCATTAAAGTCTTCCCACATTTTGTCTCCGTAAGAGCGTGGTATGGGGCCTATTTTCTTCCAGTCTTCCAGCATTTGCAGCATTTCGGCCGTAGTCTCGCCCCAACGCGTAGAGTGTTTTAGCTGTTCGGCTTTTTGCAGGATGGCAGCTTTTAGATTGTAATTGTTTTCCAGCACAGACCTTATCTCATCTGTATGCGTTTTCTTAGCCTGGAAGAATTGCTCCTGTGCCGCAGTGAACTTTATCCACAGATCATCGCCCTTTTCCTTTGGAACGCGGCCCGTTTTTTTCCATTCTTCCATCAGGGCGCCCATTGCCTGGGCTGTAGCATTCCATTCCGTGCTGTCTTTAAGGGCCTCCGCTTTTTCCAGAAGTGCTGCTTTTATTGCGTAGTTGCGTTCCTGCTCTTCCTTTACCTGGCCTGCGTGTTCCCGCTTCTTGTCGAAGAAGGTGCTTTTGGCAGCAAGAAACCGTTGCCATAATTCCTCATTCTTTTTGTTCAAGGTATGGCCGATCGTTTTCCACTCTTCCGTAAGCCGGTGGAACGTCTCGGTAGTTTTTTTCCATTCGGTAGAGTTTGCCATCGCTTCGGCCTGCTCTACCAGATCTATTTTCAGGTCCAGGTTCACCAGCAGGTCCTTTTCTTCCTCTTCGTGGTGCTTGCGTTTGTTGTTATTGAAGGTGGTACGTGCCGCCTCAATCCTGTTCCACAGCTTGTCGCTTTTGTTCCGGTCGGCATGGCCTGCTTGTTTCCACTTATCGGTGATATCTTTGAATGCTTGTGTAGTTTCCTTCCAGTTAGTACTGTCTGCCAGTGATTCGGCGGTTTCCATAAGTTTTACCCTTGCGGCATAATTCTCCTCAGACAAAACGTATAACGTATGCTCCCAGTCGTGTACGAGTAGTGCAAATTTTTCGAGGTCGCCAAGTGCATCAACTGTGTTGAGATACTCTTTTAGCTGCGCTACCTTTTCAGCCATAGTAAATTTATCCTCTGCCGCTATCCATTCTATTTCCACTTCCTTCACCTTTGCCTCGGCCTGGTCATACTTTTCCAGCAGGTTTTTCATTACCATATCTGCATTCTCGGCAGATATAGTGGCTATCACCCGCTCCCTTATCTTATTGTTTGCCAGTAAGGTAAGTGTGCCCGTTTCATCAAGTGAGAATAATTCCTTCCCGGTAAATGATTGCTCATTCCACCATGCCGTAAGATCGAAAGTCTGCTCCTGTAACATACAAGTATTATTAAATAACACAATAAGCCGCTGCGGCTCTCTTCATGCAATATAAAACAATAAAATTCAATCTTAAAGCCTAGCCTGATTTATTCTATTGTTAATTATCGGGGTGACCTCACCCTGGCCCTCTCCGAAGGAGGGGTGAGGGTGAATGAGTTATGCAGAGAATCAAACGCCGCTCCGGGAAAGCGGCGGCCTTTGGCTTTTTAAGCGAAAGCTCAATAGAAATTCGAACTTGAAGCGTGCTATGGCCACAGGTGCTAATAATAACAATCAAGCCGGACAACAATTTTTATTATTGCGAATTAAGCTGCACAAGGTCTGGGGCGGTGATATAGTTGCTGGAATAGCGGTAGCGGATGTTGCCGTTGAGGACTACTTTGAATCCTTTCATGTTGTTAGGGGCAACGGGGAAGAAGTAGGCGCGGAGTTCTATGGTCTCGAATACGAGGTTCTCGTTGCGGCCACGCAGGCCACCGCCTACGCTGCTGTAGAGGGCGGAACGGGAGTAGGGGCCGTTTTCCGGGGTGATGAGGCTGAGATCGCCATAAGGGAATGGCGCAAACTGGAAGCCGAGCAGTTTGAATTTGAGGTAGAACTCGGTCTCTAGCTGTAAGCTGAGCCGGCGGGTTCCATAAGCGGAATCTGAGAGGAAGCCGCGGAGGCCGAAATAATTATCTATGCGCAGCCGTGCATAGGTGACGCGGTTGTATAGCTGGGTATAGCTGAGGTTTATATATTGGCGGATCTTGGTGCTGTTGAGAAAGAAGATACGGCTGTATGCTGTGGCGCCAATGAGGAAACTGCCATCCTGCACTTTGTTTTTGTAGAGAAAGCCGCCGCTGCGCAGGAAGAGCTGGATAAAATCGCCCTGGCTGGTGGCGATATAATCGGTGGCGTTGACGCCTGCATAGGGGCGCTGCAGGTTTAGCTGCTCATGCCAGCCGGTAGTGACAGCGATGTTATAACCATAAGGAAGATCCTCGGTGGTGCCGAAACCGTAAATGTATTGGGTTTTATAGTAGTCTTGACGGAAGAAAGTCATCTGTGCCAGCAGGGCACGGGAGCTATTAAAAACGGGATCGAAACGGGGGCCGGTTGGGGTGAGCACTTGCGGCGGGAGCTGCGAAAAGTCGCGGTTATAATAACGGAAAGAGAGAAAGCGGCGATCGCGGATGCCATTATTGGTTGCCGTGAGTTTTTTGATACCAATATTGTAACCAGCCCAACCATCAAAGAGGATGTACTGATAGGGGTAGACCACGCTATCGGGTGTATGGTAAAGGTTGAAGGCCTGGTTGTGGCTGATGGTGAGGCCGCCTGCAAAACGGGAGTATGGCGATACGAGCTGGCGCGTGAGGGTGAGGTATTCGGTAGATTCTTCTTCGTGGGTATAGGCGCTGCCGCTCATTACGCTTGCCCCTATGGTGGCGTCGATAAAGGAATGCAGCACATTGTCTTTTCGGTACAGGCCACCATAGCCCCAGTTGGGATTGCGGTTGTAGTCATAAAGGCCGCTGACCTCGATCCGCTGGGCCATACCTGCCAGGTTGGCCTCATAAACATTAGCGTTGATATGGTTTAGCCCGTTGGACGCGCCGCCGCCGGCAATGCTGAACAGGTCTTTCGTGAATATGCTGACATCAACGGAATCGGGGTTATTCGGAATGTCGATGATTACAATACGGGCGTCGTGAATGTACTCCAGAGAGCGGATAAAGCGCTCGTTATCGGCCATCATGAAGGCATTGATGGGTGTTCCCTCCTTGATGAACAGGTTGTCGCGGATCACAAATTTGCGGGAGCTCTTGTGCAGCCGGTTGCCGACGCGGGCTCCCAGGCTATTGTCGCGCAGGCTGGTGTCATTGAGTGAGCGGTCGAAGTTGTAGGTATTGATATAGATATGGCGAATGATCTTGCCCTGATAAGGCAGGTAAGGGTCTTCACTTTTTCCGTTGAGGTAGCTGTCGCCCGGGCCGGCATCAGGCGTTTTCTTTACCGAATTTACCGCCTGCTGGAAGATGTTGTTTACAAACTTGTTGTGGGTAAAGTGCAGCTTATTGAAGTCAACGCTGTCCAGCCGGCCGGTTTTCTGAGCCAAAACATTCCCAGCCGGCAGTATACCGGATAATATAAGCAGGAACGTATATACGGCGGGTCTGCGCAACTTATTCTTTTAGACAAGAATACACAAAACAAGTTTACCCCACAAGAAAGAGATGTGCAAAAATCGGGCCTCGCCCCACGAGCTTCGCTCCTTCGCTGGCGCGAACTCCCGGGGAGAGGGTGAAGTAGTTTGAAATAAATGCAATGTTATTTTACAGATACCACACCTGCTTTTATGGCATACATGGCGAGGCCCGTGCGAGTAGTGATGTGCAGCTTCTTGAACAGGCTTTCGCGGTAGCCATCTATGGTGCGGGGGCTAAGGCACATCTGGTCGGAGATCTCTTTGTAAGTAAGCTCTGTGGAACATAAAGAAAGGAAGGCTAGTTCACGGTCAGAGAGTTCGGTATTCATTTTACCGTTGGGGTCGTAGAGTATATTCAGCATACGGCCGGTGACCAGTTCGGAATGATAAAAGCCATCTTTGCATATGCGGGTAATGGCCACGCGCAGGTCTTCGGGGTCTGAGTCTTTAAGCACATAGCCGTTGGCGCCGTTGCGCAGCATTTTTATGATGTTGAGCTCGGTATCATACATAGACAGGGCCAGGATCTTCACATCGGGCCAGCGTTTTTTGATTTCTGCTGCGGTTTCGTAGCCATTCATCTCAGGCATATTGATGTCCACGATGCATATGTCGGGCAGGGTTGTGGCTGCCTGCAATTTTGAAATCAGCTCCTTTCCGGTTCCGGCTTCTATGACCACGGCCATATCTGCGAACTTGGAAAGGATTTCGGATACGCCTTTACGGAGTATGGTATGGTCGTCGGCGAGGGCTATGTTTATCATGATTTCCGTTTTTTATACTGCTGTAAAGATAAAGTTGCGATCAGTTCCCTGATTAAAATTCAGCGCAAACCTCATCTCTGTCATGGCTTGGCAGGGCTCACCATGAGTACTGCTATTTTACAAAGGTGATAAGCCTTTATCAAAACAATTTAAATACCTAATTCCCAATTCCCAAATCCAACTTAATGCTTGTTCCTTTATCTTTTTCTGATGTTACATTCAATGTGCCGTTCAGCAGGCCGGCGCGCATATGCATATTATTAAGGCCTATGCCGCCGGTAGTTTTTTCACTGGCCACAAAGCCGCTGCCGTTATCGGCAATTGTAACACCAAAAGTCGAGGGCGTGTAGTCGAGGTACACATCAATGGCTGTTGGCGAGGCATGTTTTACGGCGTTGGCAATCCCTTCCTGTATGATACGAAAGATAAGCAATTCTTTTTCGCTGCCCAAACTGTATTCCTCGCCCTGCTGATGCAACGTACACTTCATTTCCTTGGCCGAGCGTATATATTCCAGGTCTTTTTCCACCGCATCTGCCAGGCCGGCATTGCTTACAAAGGCACTGCTCATGGTGTGGCTGATGTTTCGGAGGTCGTTGATGGCCTTGCCGAGGAGATCTGTGCAACTGCTGGCCTTGTTCACCGTTTCCTCCTCGTGGCTGCCGCTGCGGATACTATACAACTGCATCTTTACCATACTCAGCAACTGGCCTACATTGTCATGTATTTCCTCACTGAAGTACTTGAAAGACTGCTCCTGCACTTCGAGCCGGGAAAGGAGGAGCTGGTTTTGATAATTGTTTTCCATTTGCTGTTTTTCTAAAAGGTGCTGGAAACGCTTTTTCTTGTGGACGATAAGGAATACGACGAGGGTGAATGCGAAGAGCATCAGTGTTATAGAGCCGATAATGAAAACGATCATTGCATTTGATGGGTTCATTTTTTTACCATTTTAGGATAAAAAAAGAACACCGAGCCAATGCCTACATAAACACAAATGTTGATGATCACCTGTATATTTTGCGCAATATCCATGAGTTTCACATTCTTAGATATGGGAACGATGTACGCCCAAAAAAAGAAAGTGCCACTATACAGAATTAAGAAAAATACCCAAAACCAGAAATAAGGATCATTATGAACAACAGTTACAAAGTCGTCGGCCAGGATCGTATATAGCGAATACAACGACATAGCGATAACACACATGCTTTCCAGTATGAACATGTTCGAATTAAGTCCGGTTTTGGGTTGCAGAAAAACTAAATTGCAATAACCTAATGTGGGCAGTACAATCGCGGACAAGAGGATGTAAAGCCGTTTCCTGCTAAAGTTTACAGTATTGAGAAAAAATACTGTGATAATGAAAAATTCTACAACGCAATAAACATGATACAGCGGCATGGTATTAAAATTAAAGCGTTTGCTGATGTAAACAAGTATCTCATTGATTGCGCCTGTTACCATACATAGATACATTATTTTAATTCCTTTGTCAAATAATTGAAATCTGAATGACCCAATTACAATTACTAAAATAAGAGCAGTATAATATGAGTAATCTAAGATCATCTTACTTTTCGGTATTATCCATTCAAACAATTCGATGCATTATTTTTTAATTGTATATTTTCGATTGTATATTCTATTGTATCTGTTGCCATACCTGGTATGTTGCCTCTGATGCTTATTTTGCATTCTCTTTACCCTCGCTGTTTTGCATTGTTTTTGTTTTGGAATATTTCTTTTTATGGGGTCATGTTTTCCGCGGATTTTGTTTAAATCTTCTAAATATTTCAAATCCTGAGGGTTTTTTGTTTTCTTCAGGTCGTCTAAATATTTTTTATACTCATTCAATATTTTGAGGTACGCGGGACTTTTTCCTTTTGCCAGTATGCTGTTTACAGCCTGACCCTGATAGTCAATCAGATTGTCATATTGAATACCACATTCAGGGCAAGGCCGGCATGCTTCGAAAGACATTGGGTGGTTGCCAAATACGGTCAATGCACTAGTGCCATTAACCGGAATGTGATTCCCATTTACATCTAAGCCCATGAATATTAGCGTATAATTTTCCTGATTTAGGTTGGCATTAAGGTTTGCGTTTTCACCTAAATAGATTTGTAAGTAAGGAACTGTAGGCGTTGAGTTTAATAGAAAACTTCTCAGCTTTTCCGCATTAAATGAAAAGGATTGTATATAATCGTTTTCGTTTGCGTTGCTATATATGTTTTGATATGCGACTATCCACGGTTTATAAGTCGATATTGGCTGAAGCAAACTGATTGCTGTTATCGTGGGCGTAGCAGCAGGAATTAAAGTACTGCTTGCATCAAAATTATCAGGAATGTATGCATCCGGCATTGGTGATGGGGAAGTTGGAGTTGGTGTAGTTGAAGACGTCATTGTTGAATTCAGACATGGGACAAATGCACTGGAATAATTGGGGTCATGCATCAGTATTGGCCCACCGGGAACAACGGGGGCGGGAATTGTAGGAACAATAATTAATTGGACTGTATTTGTAGCATCTGTGGGGTCAATACCAAAATACACATGAAAATAACTAGTAACACCATCTAACCAAGAGCTATTAAAGTAATTAATTATGTCATCGGTGTTAATGATGTATGATGATGGCCTGCCGTCTGGTGCTGGGTTATCAAGATATTGTTGTATATAGTTATGAGAATTTAATCTGCTTGTATTAGAATTTATAGTTGGTAACGGTGCTAACACTTGTGCGTTACAAAGATTACAGGCGCAAAGAAGTAGAATGCAAAAAACTTTCTTTTTCATGATTGTGTGTTTTTTAAGTGTGAGAAAATAAATATACTTTGTTTGGTTGATAAATTATAATCTATCCGGATTAATAATGTAAAAGTAATGGGTAGCCAGGCTAGTGCGCACCGTATTTTTCCCGTATTTCTTTAATGTTGATTAAAACGGGTTTTTTCCCGTTCCCTTACCGCGTAAAACAACGCCATTTAATAGAGGTAAAACACTACTGAAAACCGCTATAATACGGGACTCAAAGGCTTATTACTGAAGGAAATTTGTGTAAGAATTTAATCAGTTCAAACATAAAAATCTCCAGTTTATGAAACCCCAGGCCCCAGTAAAAGCGATCAAGATAGCCGCTGAAAAAGCAGGCCCATGCCAGGCATTCTTCCGAGTTGTAGTCCTGGCGCAGCGTGCAAGGCTGCTAAGGGCAATGCACTACAAGGCGTGTATTTTGATCTTAGTGTGCATTTTACTGCCTGGTTATGGCGACAACTATGTTACCTACGCGGTAGGTGCTGTGGCGGCATACACTAGCGGAAGGACGCCAATAAACAATATGGCAGCAAAAAAACATGTAGTAAACGAATCTGTAGCACCCGAACGGTGTAACAAACAGAGCAGTACTTGCACAAAAAGCGAAGGAATAACGGATGGCTCATTGTGGAACTGAGCGATGCCCGGTTTGGGAATTACCTGTCGCACACTTTGAAAGTGTGCGACACGTGTGTATAGCCTTGGTATCTTTTTTATACTTTCACATACGAATAGGCCACGCAGGGCCAAGAAATAAAAACTATGCAGCGATCGCTTGTCACTTTTCTTTTTTCTCTATTAGCAATAACCACACTTCATGCACAGTCGCCGAAGCGGGAGTTTCGGGCTGCATGGATCGCCTCTGTAAGCAATATAGACTGGCCTTCTAAGCCGGGCCTGCCCGCTATAGAGCAGCAACAGCAGTTTATAGAAAGGCTGGACCAACTGAAGCGGCTGGGCTGCAACGCGGTGATCGTGCAGATACGCCCCTGCGCGGATGCGTTGTATGACTCCAAAATAGAACCGTGGAGCAACTATCTATCCGGCAGGCAGGGGGAGGCGCCATTCCCTTATTATGATCCATTGGTTTTCATGATCGCGGAGACACACAAGCGCAACATGGAATTTCATGCGTGGTTCAACCCCTACCGTGCCCTGATGGACAGCAAGCAGCATTCGCCCTCACCAAAGCATGTAACACGGACCCATCCGGAATGGATCGTAAACTATGGGGGGCAGTCGATAATAGACCCGGGCATCCCTGAGGCAAGACAGTATGTGATAGATGTGATCACCGATGTTGTAAAACGCTACGACATAGATGCTGTGCATCTCGACGATTATTTTTATCCGTACCGCGTAGCGCATTCAGAATTTGGGGATGGTAAAAGCTATGCCAAGTACGGGCAGGGCGCTAACCGGGACGACTGGCGGCGAAACAATGTGAGCTTATTTATTTCGCTGCTCAATACTAATATTAAGCATATAAAGCCATACGTGAAATTGGGTGTGAGCCCGTTTGGCATCTGGCGCAACAGTGATAAAGACCCCGAAGGGTCGAACACAAAGGGTGGTCAGACAAACTATGATGACCTGTATGCGGATGTACTACTGTGGATGCAGAAGGGGTGGGTGGACTACCTGCTGCCACAACTATATTGGGAGCACACCAGCCACGCTGCGCCATTCTCTGTGCTGATGCCCTGGTGGTATGGGCATTGCTACCGGCGGCATGTGTATTATGGGCTGGCGCCCTACCGTATGGTGACCGCCAAAAGTGGTGCATGGGCGGGAGGCGTAAAAGAACTGATGTGGCAGCTTAGGGATATACGTGGCCAGTGCCCTAATTCGGGATATGCGTTTTTTAGTGCAGCAAGTTTTGACAAGATCAAGGCGCCACTGAAAGACAGCCTCCAATATGGGTTCAATAAATATCCTGCTTTAATACCACCTATGGACTGGCTGGACAGCATACCTCCTGCGGCACCTGTGGTGAACTTGCTTATTACCGGACATTCCGCGACCTTGAATTGGAAGGAAAACAATCCGCAGAAGGAGCCGTTGCGTTATGTAGTATACCGCTTCGTGAACGGCGAACCGGTGAACCTGGAGCGAAACGACCGGATCTTATCTATACAGCAAGGAACAGAATATGTAGACCCGGATATAGAAAAATATAAGTCGTGTACCTACCTGGTTACTGCGCTGGACCGGTTGTGGAATGAGAGCAAGCCCAGTGAAAAGGTGAGCGGGAGCCTGAACCAGGGTATGAAATGATCAGGTTAAAGGTTTAAAGAGGTTTTTTGATTTTTTGTAAAGACGCAATGCATTGCGTCTCCTACACAATAGCCTGAACGACCTCATCGTTTCTTTGCCTGCTCCATTTTTTTGCGCTTCAGCTTCGCTACGAAATCGGGGGAGGCTTTGTAGCCGAGGTTGAGGGCGAGGTCCATGCAGTAGACGGCCATAGAGTCCTTGCCGATGGAATCGTAAGCGACACTTAGATTATACGCTGCGGACATCTGTATGTCTTTGGCATTTAGCGTCAGCACCTTACTCCAGTCTTCTATGGCCTTCGGCATATCATTTTTACCAAAGCGCGCTACGCCTCTATAGAAGTGGTAACCGGCATTGTCTGGGTTCATCTCGATCAGTACATCATACTGGTTCAGTGCTGCATCATATTTTTGCTGCTGCACGAACTCAAAGCCTTTAGCCGCTATTTTCTGCTGCATATCGGGGCTCAGTTTTGGCACAGCGCCGTTTGCGCCAGAGATATTTTGGGGTAACGCAGGCACGGGTACCGGCGCCCCCTGTGGGCGCAATTGTGCCGACTGTTCAAATGCGTCCGAAGCGTTTTTATAGTCATTCTTCATGGTGTATGCCCGGCCAATATTGTTATACACTTTTGCATCTGCTGAACGCAGTTTCACGAGCACGTTATAGTCTGCAAGAGCTTTATCAGGCATTCCCTTGTCCATGTAATAGTTGCCCCGCCATTTGTAAGAGAGCAGCGCACGGTAAGGATATTTTTCAATAGCGTCTGAAAGCAGGGTTTCCGCGTCGTGCCATACATAGGTGCGCTCATAGCACATATACGCGAGTATGCCCGACACCAGTAGCAGCAGCGATATGAGTGCGGTTTTGAAAGCGGGCACCTTTTTGATGAGCTCGTAAAGAAAGAAAGCGATCATGAAAAAGAGACCGAAGTAGGCCACATAAGAATAGCGGTCGGCCATGATGGCTGCACCAACGGAGATGAACTGCAGCACAAATACAATATTGGCAAAGAAAAACCCGAAACCGAACGCCGCTATGCGGAAATAGAACCGGTTTGATTTGTATGCGAGATAAAGTAATGCCGTCGGGATGCCGATTGCAATGAGCGGCGCTGCATAATATATGCCGGGCAAGTAGCCGGTAGTGTAGCGGTAAGGGTAAGGGTAAAAAGTGGAGAGATAACCAGGGTTAAATATCTTAGACAGATACATCACAAATCCATAGGCGGCATACATGATGCGTTCTGTGACCATAAGCGTGCTAAAAGATGCGATAGCGCCTGTTTTGTTTTGGGTATAGAAGGCCATGGAGCCGCATATGAGCGAGAATAAAAAGAAAATGATCTTTTCGGTAAGCAGTTTTTTGTTCCATGGGCGCTGCAGCAAAATATCTACACACAACAGAGACAGCGGCAAAACAACAGCCATTGGCTTGGACAGGCAGGACGCTATGAAGAGAAAGAAAGTAGCCAGGTACCATTTTCGCTCCTCTGTATCCGTATATCTAAGGTAACATAGCAGCGCACAGAGATAGAAAAATGCATAGAGCACGTCTTTACGTTCCGCGATCCATGCCACAGACTCCACATGCATTGGGTGGATACCGAACCACAATGCACCAAAGGAAGCAATGAATAGTTTTCCTGATTCATCAATTTTGAGCCGTGCGCAAAGCGCGAGAATGAGCAGGAATACGAGGATCACATTAATGACGTGAATGATGATATTAGTACAGTAGTATGATGTGGGGTTGAGGCCGGCGAAATAGTAATTCACAGCGAGCGATAACATGCATAGCGGATGGTAATTATTTTTAGTGATGTCTTCGGTGAAAATAACTTTGAGGTTGTGCGGTGTAAAGGCCTTAATATATGGGTCGTTAGTGACGTAAAAATCATCGTCCCAGTTGGTGAACTGATTGTGCAGGGTATACGAAAAACAGATAAAGGTGAGCAGGCAGACGCCGCCAATGATCCACACCTTTTTGTCAAGGACAAATTTCTTCATGGTTTACCGGAGTGGCTTTAAAAATAATATTTATTCCAGTATTTTTTCCAGTGCAGCTATGTAGTCTGGATTGTGTGTGAAACGGGCATGCCCCTGACCCGGTAATGTGATCAGTTCGTCGCCGGGTTTACAATCGGCGATCAGCTTTACTGATGAGCCGTAGTAAATGACATTATCGGCGTCGCCATGAAAAATATACACAGGCGCCTTTACCTCTTTCAAATATTTATCGGTGTTAAGTGGGAAACGCAGGAGCACAGTAGGCAGGAAAGGATATGTCCTTTTCATCATGTCCGTCATACTATAGTAAGGTGCCTGCAGTATGAGCGTTTCCGGGTGATTTCTCGCGGCAAGCATAGCAGCAGGGCATGTGCCGATGGAAAATCCGAGGATAATGATCTTATTTTCAGGGTACAATGAGCGTAGACTATCGTAGACCACCTGAACGTCATCGAAAAGCTGTTTTTCGGATGATATTTTGCCGTCACTCTTTCCATAGCCCCTATAGTCGAGAATGAAGAGATCATAACAAAGATCGGTGTACAGGGATGCAATGTCTCCCCATGTATCCAATGCGCCGCCGTTGCCATGAAGGTAAAAGATGAGCCCTTTGGAGGAGTCCGATTTAAAAAGCAGGCCATCTAAAGTGGCCCCGTCTGTTTTTATTTTTTTTTCTGTGAATTTTCCGTGGAATTTGAACTGGTAATTGTCGGCGAGTTTGGTGGGTGCAAAAAGAATGTCGGCCTGTTTGGAATAAAAATAAGAACATACTCCTATGTATAAGACCAGCACAATTGCGGCTGCCCATAGCAGGATCTTTTTGAGTAACCTCATCAGGAATTAGCGGCAGTCTCGACGAAATACTGGTCCAGTTTTTCTTTATCCAACGGTTTTTCCATAAAACAGGAAACATACTGGCTTGACCTCGCCCGCAGGTGATCATTGACATCGGCAGACGAGGAGATCATGGCAATAATGCAATTTCTCTTTACGCGTTCGGGCAGTGAATTGTAACTTTCCAGGAAGCCAAAGCCATCCATCACAGGCATCCGGATATCCAGGAATATGACTTCCGGCAATTCTTCGCTATTTTCGACAGACTGCAGGTATTCCAGCGCTGATATGGCAGACTCCATCAGCAAAACTTCTTCTGCGAAGAAAGATCTTTTTATTATCCGGTCTGCAACAAAGCGGTCGATGCGGGAATCATCGATCACCATCGCTCTGTGGTGCTTAAAAGAATTGTTTGTCTCTGTCATAACTGTGGAAATAAAATATGGGGTATATATTTTTTGGCTACGCTAAAATTAACTTAGTATGCCGTAAACAGTATACAATACTCTGCAAGATAATAAAATGCAGTTATAAAAGTATACGGATGCATATTTTGTGTATCGTTAAATTACATTTATGGAAAGGCGTACAAAACACAATGTTAATAACCTGTGTATTTTTACAATGCGGTAACAATGGGGTGGTAGTACGGCATGTTATTTTCAGTAACTTTGGTAAAACCAGACGCATATGTTTGAAGACGATTTTAATGATGATGAGTGGGGCTCAATGGAAGAAACACTGGGCAAGTATGAAGAAGTGAAAAAAGGAACGTCAGTGAGTATAATGGACGAAGAAGAGTTTGAGCGGGTCATAGAATATTTTTTCCAGAACAGCAATGAAGAGCAGGCTTTACTGGCCTGTGATATAGCCAGGACGTATTATCCCTTTTCCGGTACGATCCTTTTACTAAAAGCGGAAATATTTACACAGGCGCAGAAATACGGCCAGGCGTTGAAGGCGCTGGATGAGATGGAGCAATACGACAGCAATAACCTGGATGCAGTGTTGTTGCGATCTGATATTTTACTTGCCCAGTTCAAATATGACCAGGCTGCGCTATGGCTGGAGCAAAAATCAGCAGAATATAGTGGGAAAGACAAGGCAGAGATATTGCTCGAATTATCTGATGTATATGATGAAAGCGAAGAGTTTGACGCGGTATTCGATACGCTGAAGCGTGTTATAAAGATAGACCGAAGGAACGAAGAGGCGCTTCAGAAGATATGTTTCTGGGCAGAGTTTACAGAAAGGCTGGAAGAAAGCATAGCACTGCATACCCAGCTCACTGATGATGATCCGTACAATGCGCTCGCGTGGTTCAACCTGGGTGCAGCTTACCAGGGCCTGAAGCATTACGAAAAGTGCATAGACGCTTATGAATACTGCGTGGCGATCGATGAGAAATTTGAATTTGCCTACCGCAATATGGCTGACGCCTATATGCGGCTGAAATGGTATGGCAAGGCGCTGGAGGTACTGGAGAAACATATAGAAATAGCTAAGGCTGAAGACGTGATATTTGAAGCCATGGGTTACTGCTGGGAAAAGCAAAAGGATTTTGCCCGTGCCCGGCAGTTTTATCGCCAGGCATCGCAGTTAAGCCCGCAGGATGATGGTATCTTTTATAAAATAGGTGAGACCTATGCCCGCGAAAAGCAGTGGGAGAAAGCTGTTAAATCTTATTCGGTGGCACTGCACCTGGACAAAGACAATGCCTCTTACTGTATGGCCATAGGCAATTGCCTGATGGAAATGAATGTGAAGAGCGAGGCGCTGGTGTGCTACCTGAATGCGGTGCGGCTGAAACCGGGCAACAAAACCACCTGGGTAGCGCTGATACGCGGGCTATATATAACCGGCTATTATGAAGAAGCCCTGACGCAACTGGCGGTAGCCCGCGAACATTGTGGGGAAAAAGGCGACTTCGCTTACTACCAGGCGGCGGTGCTTTTTGAATTGGGTAAGGCGAAGGAAGCCTTGCTGCAGCTGGAAAAAGGCCTGAAGCTATCGCCTGCCAGGGTGAAGATATTTACGGACTTAAATCCTGAGTTCCTCCTGCGCACGCCTGTTGCAGAGGTTATAGGGAAATATAAGAAGAACAAGGGGTAATTCGGAGGAATTGGAATCGGGAACGGAACAAAAAGTTCTCGCAAAGGTCGCAAAGAACCGAATCCCGCGAGAAAACGCAAAGTTCGCAAAGGGATAAATCACGATTCTTATTGCTTATTTAGCATAAGGCTCACCTTCATGTAACGAGCCAGCGCAAGTGCTTTTGACTTGATCTTATCACCTGCTGAAAGCCTGATACTGCGGGCTAATGGTGCAGCACCGCAGATGGCGGAGACAGCACTAAAGTATTTGTCTAGGCAAGCCTGCATACTAAATTCGGCCTCGGCAAGTTTATGGGCGGCCAACTGCCTCGTATGTATTGGCACCGCAGCTAATTTTCTTATTTTGGATACAGCGTCGTCGATGTCTCCGACCGTGTAAACGGACAAACATCCTTCGCCGCCGGGAAAGTTTTCATAGTCTTCTATGCCGCTCACCCGGGTGCCGGTGAAGGCACAACCGGATGCCAGTGCTTCCATCATGACGAGTGGCATGCCCTCGAAGTTGGAGGTCAGCAGCAAAATATCGGCCTGGTTTAAGAGCGGCTGTATCTCCTGCTGCGAGCGCCAGCCATGGAAGGAAACGAACTCCCCGACACCGGCGGCTGCAAACCGCGCGGCGAAATCTTTTTCCGAGCTGTCGCTATTGCCGGCTATATCCAGGTGAAAGGCGACGCCTTGCTGGTTCAAGAGTGCACAAATAGAAATGAGGTCTTCGGCTCGTTTCTGGTAGTCCGTGATCCTGCCAATAAATATCAGCCGGATCAGATCATCTTTTTTAGCCGCGGGCGCAAATACGGGTAGCATGATACCGCAGGGAATGGTGTGCAGGTTTTGCACGGGTATTTGGGGATATTTCTGTATCACGGTATTCCTTATCCTGTTCGACACACAGGCGCAAACAGACATTTGTGCATAGTACCTGCCCGCGAGCTCATAATAGACCGTATCATCGCTGTGCAGCACCCCGACCATCGGGTATTTGTCGGCAATTGCTGCTCCTGCTGCCCATACGGCCATATCATCAGAAACTATGAGGGGCGTGCCCATGGGGACGTGTTCGCTCACCAGGCGGCTATAGATACTTGCCCTGTACGCTTCTGTGCCGAACTCAAAGGTGAAATTGACTTTAGCGGATATCAGCTTTACGCCGCTCGTATTGTTCTGAAGCAAATCATACATTCGCTCCCTGTTACCGGCGGACTTAAATTTCCTTACCGGTTCGACCGTAACAAAATACACTTCAACGCCCATTTCCGCAGCATAGATAGCGGCATCGGCCATCCAGCGGGTGACGCCACCCCGGTGATAGGGATGGCATAAAAAGGCTAGTCTTTTGTGTTTGGCCATTTTGCGGTATTGTAAAACGGTATTTCCCGCAAAGAACGCAAAGTTTTTTCTCCAATGATCGCGAAAGCGCTCATTTTGTTTTAGCAGACTGATTTCTTATCACCCCGTTAATGGCGCTGTAATCGCCTTGTTAAAATTGTTTATCTGGAAATTAAAATTTATATTTAAAACTGAAACTGTAGTATATGAAGCATTTTTCCCTTTCCGTTCGCACTTTTGTTAACATTGCGAAAACGGCCCTGTTTATTCTAATGATGTTTGGCACGATGCAAGTGCGGGCACAAATTACTGTAACCGCGAGCGCGGGGGTGGTAGGCCCCACCGTGTATGGAACACTGAACGCGGCCATAAATGCCGTGAACGTGGGTATCCACCAGGGCAATATATTGCTGTCCGTGACGGCGAACACTACTGAGACCGTACAAAGCACGCTGGTACAATCGGGCTCGGGTGCAGCGAACTATTTCTCATTGACTATAAAGCCTGCGCCGGCTACCAACCCCGTGATCAGTGGGAACATTGCCACGGGTATATTGTTCATCCTTGGCAGTAATGTAACCATAGATGGATCGAACACAGTAGGCGGGACGACGCGCGATCTGACTATAAGTAACACTAATGCAGCGAACTCCTATGTTTTGAGGATTGGCAGTCCAAGCACTTCGCTGGGAGCTGTCACTGACGCAATAACGAATTGTGTCATCCAGGGCGCAAATCCTTTTGGTGGAATAGGGATGCTGGTGGGAAGCGGTGTCACAGTTGCGAACTATGCTGAGTCGCCAAATACTAAAACGGTTATTCAGAATAACTCAATAAGCGGCGAGGAGCAAGGTATTGCCTATTATGGATGCATTGCCAGCCCCGATTTTGAAGCGGCTATTACCGGCAATGTGATCTCCTGCACTGTTTATGGTATCATCTTTGCTTTTACGCAATTTGGCACCGTGAGCGCAAATACTATCACTGGTAGCGCTATCAATCCCAATTTTGCCATGGCCGGCATAGACCTTAATGGCACTATGATCAGCGCAAACATATATAACAACACAATAAGCGGGTTTCATAATACCAGTGCCGGCGCTGCGGCCGCAGCCTATGGCATAGACCTGTTCTCATTTAATGGGCCAGTAAATGTTTACAACAATTTCATCTATGACATCATCAGCAATGGCAATGCGGCAGCTGCGTCGAATGGAGAGGGTATTTATATAGGGCAGGGAAGCGGCTATTATATCTATCATAATACCGTGAACATGGGTACCAATCAGGTTGCCGCAGCCGGGGCACCATCTGCGATAATGATAGCTGCCGGTGTTACTTCGCCCGGTGCGATATATTTAGAGAACAATATACTGGCAAACAACCAATCCGGGGGAAGCACTCAGCGCTATTCTATTTACAGTGCAGCACCAGCCAGTGTTTTCGCGGCTATCGATAATAACGACTACTACACAGCCAGTGGCCCGAACCTGGGCTTCCTGGGCGGGAACCAACCCACGCTTGCGGCTGTACGTACCGCTTTTGGCAGCAACACCCATTCACTGAATGTATCTCCTCCGTTTGTGTCTGCAACAAACCTGCATATCAACATTGTGGCCTGTTCAGGCACCCCGCTGGAATCAGGGGGAGCAGTTGTGGGGATACCGACAGATATAGACGGCCAGCTAAGGCCGGGCCCGGTGCCATCGAGCTGCGGCGGTGGCACGGCACCTGATATAGGGGCTGACGAATTTGACGGCGGCATTAATGATATGACGCCACCTGCTATTACGTATACCCCACAGCAGAATATATGCACGCCCGCAGATGTGTTTCTGGCACCAGTAACCATCACTGATGCAACCGGTGTGCCTACAAGCGGACCGCTGATGCCGCGCGTGTACTTCTCCAAGAATGCCGGGCCATGGTTTTCTGCAGCAGGGACACTTAGCTCGGGTACTACTATTAGCGGCAACTGGAGCTTTACGATACCTATGGCTGCGATGGGCGGGCTTGCGGTAGGCGATGTAGTGTCCTACTATGTTATTGCACAAGACAATTTCGGGAATATAATTTCTAACCCCGCAACCGGGCTTGTGGCTACCGATGTGAATACAGTGACGACGCCACCGACCACGCCAAACACCTATACGATAGGCGTATCGCTGAGCGGAGTTTACCATGTAGGTGTGGCGGGTACTTACACCACGCTGACTGCGGCTGTAAATGCCTATAACACAGCCTGCCTGCTGGGGCCGGTAACCTTTCTGCTGGATGACCCTACTTACCCGAGCGAAACCTTCCCTATAACGGTGAAATATAACAGCTATGCCAACGCTGTGAATACACTAACCATAATGCCCAGCGGAAATACGACAATCAGTGGCGCACTCGCGGGTGGAAATGGTTTATTTTTCCTAAACGGTGCAAGATATGTTACCGTGGATGGATCTAACTCCGGCACGACCAGCCAGAACCTTACCTGGCAGAATACATCGGGTGTCGCCAATGCCTATGTGATGCGCCTCGGCAATGCTTCTACCACCATTACAGCCACAAACAACACCATAAAAAACTGTATCATCATTGCTGGTGGTACGACAGTTCAGAACTTTGGTGTTATTAGCGGTAGCGGCACTGCTTTCCTAGGTGTAGCTGAATGTCCTCTTATAAACAATACCATCCAGAACAATAATATCAGCAATGCGGAATATGGTATGTATCTCAATGGATTCAGCTCCACGGCTGATTCTAACTGGACCATCAACAATAATACAGTAACGGCCGGGCGTTGGGCGCTGGCGTTGTATTATATGCAAAACTCGAATATAGCGACAAACACAATCACGGTCACGAGTAATCTTACAACAATAGCGGCAATACTTTTGAACGGCGCTTTTTACAATACAAATGTTTATGGTAACAAAATAAACGGCGTTGTTAATACCTCCGCCAATGGCGCATACGGATTGTATCTGGTCGTAAACAACGGGTCGTCAGGCGTAAATATCTTTAACAATTTTATTTCGAATTGTGCTGGTACAGGTGCAGCCGCACTGGCAAACAATGGGTACGGTATTTATGCCGCTTTCGGAACCGGGTACAATATTGTTGAAAACTCAGTAAACATGGGCACCAACCAGACCGCAGGAACAGGAACTTCGGCCGCCATGTGTATTAACGGTGTAACCCTTCCCGGCGCGATGAATATTATTGATAATATTTTTTCCAACAACCAGACAGCAGCCGTACCGGTGGCCAGCAGGTACAGTATTTACAGCGCAAACCCCAATACCATATTCGGCACGATCAACTACAATGATTATTATACGCAAACGGGTAACAACCTCGGTTTCCTGGGCGGTAACCGGGCTAATCTGGCTGCTATACAAGCGGGCTTTGGCGGCAATCTGAACTCGATAAACCTGATGCCGACGTTTGTATCGCCTACCGACCTGCACCTACAGATTTTGGCATCTAATGCAGGGCTAAATGCGGGATTGTTTATTGTCGGTGTTACGACAGATATAGATGGGGATACCCGTCTATCGCCAACTATAGGGGCAGATGAGCTTATCCTTTGCCCATTACCGATTGCGGGCACGCCAATTACCTGTGTGGGAACTACCACAAACCTAACTGACCCAACAACGGGTGGGGTATGGAGCTCCGTGGCAGGAACCGGAACAGCGAACGTTGGGACGTCCGGGATAGTGACGGGAGTAACTGCCGGCACGGTAACGATATCTTATACTATAGGGACGTGTGGAGTGGCAATGGTGGTTACCGTAAATCCGGGTCCGATCCCGGGAGTAATAACCGGCTCTTTGACGGTATGCCCGACGTTAACCACAGCGTTAAGTGATGCTACCGGAGATCCCGGCGGCGTTTGGAGTTCCGTATCACCGGGTATTGTCACGGTTGGCACCGGGGGGGTAGTTACAGGTGTTGTTGCTGGCACATCTACCATATCATATACCGTAACTAACACCTGCGGTTCGCTTGCTGCGACTGCTGTAGTTACGGTGAATCCCACACCGAACGCTGGGGCCATAACGGGAACACTGACCGTGTGCACAACTGCAACAACATTGCTGAGCGACGCTACAGGAACCGCAGGCGGTGTGTGGAGCTCAGTATCTCCGGGCATTGCTACCGTGGGTGCTGCCGGCCTGGTGACAGGTGTTACCCCCGGCACGTCGACTATTTCTTATACAGTAACGAATAGTTGCGGTGTGGCTGCGGCCACAGCAGTGGTGACGGTGAACCTGACACCGGTGGCTGGCGTTATTACCGGTTCGCTAACCGTGTGCCCGACAACCACTACCGCGTTGACCGACGCGACAGGGACCGCAGGCGGTGTATGGAGTTCCGTATCGCCCGGCATTGCTACGGTAAGTGCAACTGGCCTCGTGACCGGGGTCGCTGCGGGTACATCTACCATATCTTATACAGTGAGCGGCAGTTGCGGTACGGTTGCAGCCACTGCGGTAGTAACCGTTAATCCAAACCCTGTTGCCGGAAGTGTTACTGGAACATTTACGGTATGCCCGACCGCAACGACCTTATTAACTGATGCAGTGGGAGGTGGCGTGTGGAGCAGTGTATCTCCCGGTATCGCAACGATAAGCGGTACCGGCCTCGTGACCGGGGTTGCTGCGGGGACATCTACTATTTCTTACGCGGTGACCAACAGTTGCGGCACGGCTGCAGCTACTGCGGTTGTAACGGTGAATCCTTTGCCTAATGCAGGGGCTATCACCGGTGGCCTCGTAGTTTGCCCTACAGCAACGATATCGCTAGGCGATCCTACCGGAGACATCGGCGGAGTATGGAGCAGCGTAAGCCCGGGTATAGCCACGATAAGTGGCGTTGGGCTGGTTACCGGGGTGGCTTCTGGTACTACTACCATTTCTTATACAGTGACCAATAGTTGTGGAGTGGCTGCGGCTACCGCTGTGGTAACCGTGAGCCTGACGCCTAACGCAGGAAGCATTACCGGCGGACTGGTAGTATGCCCGACAACAACAACCAACTTAACCGATGGTGCAGGCGCAGGTGTATGGAGCAGTGTGAGCCCAGGCATTGCGACCGTTAGCGGTACCGGCCTTGTAACCGGTGTTGCTGCGGGTACTTCAACTATCTCCTACACGGTAACCAATAGTTGCGGTGTAGCGGCTGCTACCGCCGTGGTGACCGTGAATCCGGCACCAGTTGCAGGAACAATCACCGGTGGCCTGGTGGTATGCCCGACGACAACAACGAATGTAACAGATGCAGCAGGTGGCGGTGTGTGGAGCAGTGTAAGCCCGGGAATAGCCGGGGTAGGTGCTACCGGTTTAGTAACCGGTATAGCAGCGGGTACATCAACTATTTCTTATACGGTGACCAATAGTTGCGGCACAGTTGCGGCAACTGTGATTGTAACCGTGAATCCGGCGCCCGTTGCCGGAACAATTACCGGTGGCTTGGTGGTATGCCCCACAACTACAACCAACCTGACAGATGCAGCAGGCGGCGGTATTTGGAGCAGCGTTAGCCCGGGTATTGCAACGGTAGGCGGCACCGGTTTAGTAACCGGTGTTGCAGCGGGTACGTCGACTATTTCTTATACGGTAACTAACAGCTGCGGTACGGTCGCAGCGACAGCGGTGGTAACTGTGAACCCAGCACCGGTTGCAGGGGCAATTACCGGTGGCTTGATAGTATGCCCAACAACAACGACGAATTTAACAGATGCAGCGGGCGGTGGTATTTGGAGCAGCGTTAGCCCTGGTATCGCGACTGTTGGCGGCACAGGGCTTGTAACTGGTGTTGCGGCAGGCACATCAACGATATCGTATACTGTCACCAATAGTTGCGGTACGGTTGCGGCGACTGCGATGGTAACCGTGAACCCTTCGCCAAACGCTGGCAGCATAACAGGAGGACTGACCATCTGCCCAACACTAACGACGGCATTAACTGACCTCACTGGTTCAGCAGGCGGTGTATGGAGCTCTGTTACACCGGGAGTTGCCAGTGTAAGTGGTACGGGTTTGGTAACAGGCATAGCAAATGGTACATCAACCATATCTTATACCGTAACAAACAGTTGCGGCGTAGCGGCAGCAACTGCGATAGTGACCGTGAACGCATCACCTAATGCAGGCTTGATCACGGGCGGGCTGGTTGTTTGCCCGGCAACTACGACACAACTCACCGATGTTACCGGTGGCGGTATATGGAGCTCTGTATCTCCGTTGGTCGCTAGTGTGAGCGGCACGGGCCTGGTGACAGGACTTACAAATGGTACATCAACGATATCTTATACAGTGACCAATACTTGCGGTACCGCCGCTGCAACAGTGGTGGTAACCGTGAACCCATCTCCGAATGCCGGAACTATAAACGGAGTATTGACCATGTGCCCCACTACTTCTACCGTGCTGACTGATGCAACGGGAGGCGGAACATGGAGCAGTGTGTCGCCCGGTGTAGCTACGATAAATATATTCGGAGTGGTGACCGGCGTTACTGCGGGTACGTCAATTATTTCTTATGCAGTGACCAATAGCTGCGGGACAGCGGCAGCCACTGCCATTGTAACGGTTAACCCTTCACCGAATGCAGGCAGTATTACTGGTATAATGGTGGTTTGCCCGAGTGGTACTACGCCTCTTAGTGATGCCGTTGGCGGTGGTATATGGAGTTCCGTATCGCCAGCAATCGCTTCTATCGGTCCTACTGGCCTCGTAACCGGCGTGGCGTCTGGTACTTCTATAATTTCATATGCAGTAACCAATAGTTGCGGCACTGCTGCCGCGACGGCAGTTGTAACCGTGAATGCTACGCCTAACGCCGGTAGTATAACAGGTGTACTAACAGTTTGCCCAGCAGCCACTACACCGCTCAGTGATGCTTCGGGTGGCGGCGTGTGGAGTTCGGTATCACCGGCATTTGCCACCATTAACGCAAGTGGCGTTGTAACTGGTGTCGTGCCGGGCACGTCGACCATATCCTATACCGTGACCAATAGCTGCGGCGTTGCAGCGGCAACTGCGGTCGTAACTGTCAATTCATTGTCAACAGCTGGCTTTATTACGGGCACATTTACCGTTTGCCCTGGTGCTGCTGTTGCACTTACAGATGCAACTGGCGGTGGCGTTTGGAGCAGTGCAAGCCCAGGAACAGCAACCGTGGATGCACTAGGGAACGTAAGTGGCGTAAGCGCGGGAACATCAGCTATTTCTTATGCTGTTACCAATAGTTGCAATACGGCTTATACCTCAGCGATCGTGACTGTTAATCCGTCGCCAAATCCAGGTGTTATTACCGGCACTGCCGTTGTTTGTGCTTCTTCCACCACTCTGCTGCACGATGCCGTTGCCGGGGGTACATGGAATTCCCTGAATACTTCTGTGGCAACGATCACCTCATCCGGATTGGTTACAGGGGTATCCTTAGGGACATCTACTATATTTTACGGAGTGACGAACATTTGTGGTACCGCTTATGCAAGCGTGGTGGTGAGTGTGAACCCTGCGCCAAACGCCGGGACTATAGAAGGGTCGCTGGTGGTTTGCCCCACTACTTCCGCAACACTTAGCGACCCGGCGAGCGGCGGCGGCGGTACATGGACATCGGTAACGCCGGCAATCGCGACTATAGGCAGCGCCACGGGTATCGTAACCGGGGTGGCCACGGGTACAGCAGTTATTACCTACAGCACTACCAATAGCTGCGGTACCGCTACTACAAGTACGACTGTGACCGTACATCCATTCCCGACCCCTCTCACGGGCGACAGCATTGTGTGCCAGGAAAATAATATTGTCCTGCGCGATTCCGTTTCCGGAGGTCTATGGAGCGGCAGTAATCCTCTAATAGCAACGGTAGGCCCTGCGGTTGGTTTCCCGACTGAAGGAGTTGTTTCCGGGCTGTCAGTAGGCACAGTTACTGTTTCTTATGTAGTAGCTCCGGGTTGTTTTGTATCTAAGGTCGTTACCGTAAATCCTTTGGGAGCGATCGCCGCAGCCAGCCAGCTCTGCGTGGGTTCGTCCGAGGCGGCAGTTGACCTCCCGGTCGGCGGCACCTGGAGCAGCAGCAACCCGAGCGTTGCGGGTATTGATATTGCCAGCGGAAATATTACAGGCATCGCATCGGGGGCTACCATTATCAGTTATATACTGGCGCCGGGTTGCGTTGTGAGCACTGCTGTAACTGTAAATCCACTTCCAACAAACTATGACGTTACAGGCGGCGGCAGTTATTGTCTTGGGAGCGCAGGTGTGGACATAGGGCTGAATGGTTCTGATACGGGCGCCAGCTACAGATTGATCTATTCCGGGCCTGCAACTGTACTTGCCGGAACCGGCGACGCTCTTGATTTTGGTATTTATTCAGTTTCCGGAACTTATGTTGTGCAGGCAACAGATGTTGCGACAGGATGCACGACGTCGATGACCGGCAGCGCCACGGTTAGTATTTCTACACCGGCGGTTCCTGCTTTAAGTATCAATGCCTACCCCGGCACTGTAGTGTGCCTTGGGTCGGCAGCTAGTTTTACGGCAATTCCGACAGCAGGCGGCTCTACACCAACGTATAACTGGTATGTGAATGGCATCGGTGTGGGTACTGGTAATACCTACGGATATGTACCGGTGAGCGGGGATGTTGTGTCTGTGAAACTAACCAGCAACGCCACCTGTGTGCTGCCAGATACGGCCATGGGCGCGGTTACGATCACTACAACGACCGGGCTGATGCCGTCGGTATCCATATCTGCAAGCCCGGGTGACTCGGTATGCCCCGGCACACCGGTTACCATTATCCCCTCTTCTTCATGGGGTGGTACGCCAACTTACCAATGGGTAAAGAACGGGGTTGATGTCGGCAGTGGTGCTACATATAACTTCCTCCCCACGGACGGCGACAATATTTTCTGCTGGATGTACAGCAGTCTTAGCTGTGCCCTGCTGGATTCTGTGGCCAGCAACAACATAGTAATGGCGGTGCCACAACTATATATTCCTGCGGTTTCGATCACAGCCATACCGGGTAACAGGATAGCCCATGGGGAAACCGTTACGTTGGTGGCCACTGTGAGTTTCGGCGGGAATAGCCTTGCTTACCAGTGGAACATAAATGGTAGTCCTGTGGCTGGCGCGGTCTCCGATACTTTTATCAGCAACACTTTTGCGAACCATGATTCTGTAACCTGCAATGTGACCGGCTACAGCCTTTGCGGCCTGGAAATGCGCACGGCGTCTATTCTGATCATTGACACTTTTGCAACGGGGGTACAGAATCTGGCGGAAGGCACACCAGACCTGAGGCTGGTACCTAACCCTAATAACGGGACCTTTATACTGAAAGGAACTGCGCGGGCAACTGATGATGAACTGGCAGTAATAATAACCGATATGCTGGGGCAGGTGGTTTATGAAGGTAAAATAGCTGTGACCAACGGGAAGATAAATGAGCAGATACGACTGAACCAGACCCTTGCCAACGGGATGTACCTGCTGGACGCGAGGAGTGGCAGCGAGAGTTCCGTATTTCATTTTGTGATAGAGAAGTAGGAAAATAAAAAGAGAAAAAGAAAAATGGCCCGTTATAGGCCATTTTTCTTTTTGTGGCATTAAGATTGTGTAATGTTTTTGTAAATCAGGACAAGTAACGCCGTTTTTTTTTGCTCCGGTTACGATTACAACCTATTTTGTACCCTGAAAAACACCACAACAACAGAATGGATAGCAAGGAAACGATAATAATAGCACCCGACAGTAATAAACCACTTATAGCCAACCGCCTGGGTTACGGCACTATGCGCCTGACCGGCGAAGGCATCTGGGGAGAACCCAAAAACAGAGATGAGGCCCTGGAAATATTAAAGCGCTGTATAAGCGCCGGTGTAAATTTTATTGATACTGCTGACTACTACGGGGAAGACGTTACCAACCGGCTGATAGCCGAGGCGTTGTACCCATACCCCGCCGATCTGATCATCTGCACTAAAGTAGGCGGGAATCGCAGATCGGATAAAAGCTGGTACGCCTATAACAAACCAGACGAATTAAGATCCAGCATTGAAAATAACCTGCGCACGCTGAAACTCGACCAGATGCAATTGGTGCACTTCCGTGCGATACATGGGGGCGAAACTCCTTTTGAGGAATCGATGGAGGCAATGTTTGAAATGCAGCGCGAGGGAAAAATATTGCATGTAGGTGTGAGCAATGTGAGCCACGAAGACCTGGAAACCGCCATGAAAATGGGTACTATAGCCACCGTAGAGAATATGTACGGTCATGCGCAGCGCACTACTTTACATTCGGCACATGGAGAAAGCATGGGCGGGGCAGAAGTGCTGGATATATGCGAAGAGAACGGGATTCCGCTGATACCTTATTTTTCGTTGCTGCACTCGCTGCCAAGGAAGGATGACCGCATTGCACAGATAGCATCGAAATATGGCGCTACGGAAGCGCAGATAAATATTGCCTGGCTGCTGCATAAGTCGCCGTGGATATTGCCAATACCTGGCACTTCGTCACTTGCGCACTTTGAGGAGAATATGAAGGCCGATGATATCACGCTTACAAGGGCGGACATGGCTTTTTTGGAGTAGGGGGCAAGATAGTCTCTCGCAGAGGCGCAAAGCTCGCAGTCTCCGCATTTTGTTTTTAAGGCCGCAAGGAGCGGTCTTTAACACTAATACGCATAGAAAAGCCTGCGGTTTTGGCTAATTGATATCTTAAAATCGGCTTAGTCTTAATGCCCTTTAAGAGAGTAAATATGCAATTGGTTATCAACAATTGCATAAATAAACCGGTTTGCTTTATCAGTATCGCAGCATTATTAGTTCTTTTCCAGTGCTCGATATGCGAAAGAGCTATTTTTGAAAGAACTATTTCCATAAATTATCAAACCCTTTTGAGCTTACTTTTATTCCTTTTCCTTTCTTGATTTCCTGCTCGCCCCCCACCACCATATTCACAAAATCCGTTTTGTATGGATTTTCCCTGGTTATTTCAAATTCAATTTTAAATGCCTTTACAACAGCTTTCAAAGCATTGATCTGGTCTTTGGTAGTAGGATGGGCAATAAAAATTTCCTGTGTTTGCATAGATAGCCGGTTTGCTATGCAAATATACTGAACATTTGATTTGTCTGAAAAAGTCGCCACGAGACTGTAACTGGCCGGCTGCAGTTCCATGATGGCCAGCGAGTCCCGCGAAGAGTGGAGACTCGCCGGGGGCATCGGGAGCAAGTAAATCCCAAAGTTTAGTGTATGGGAAATAGCAAGAAATGTTTTCGTTTCTTTCGAACAATAAATTAAATTTATGTTCAAGGATATAGCATATACATCACACTCGCCAATCTGAACATTGGTAGCCGACAACGGGCAATCAAAAAATATGAATTCAAAATATATTATATCTGGTGCTGGAGCATTTGTTGTCCTGATATTCCTGTTATTTATTTCGTCTGGTCCCGATGGCTGGAGGAAATATTACCTAGAATCGCACTATGAAGGAAGAGTCGTCAACCGCTTTATGGATTACGGCATGAAAAGCAATGAGGTGATCATAGTGGTGGGAGATGAACAGAAACACATTTTGGGAAATCATGCGGTATTTACACGGCTTGATACTGGAGACTACGTTATTAAGAAAGCGGGCACACTGCAGTACTGCCGGATCAAAAAAAGCTCGGGGGATACAATTATTTTTTATCCGCAAGGTTACAATAACACTGATACCAAAGCTAATGCGCAGGATAAGTAATATGCCCACTAGTTTTTTCGTGGTCTGTTTCTCGTCAGCCAACCGCGCATTAAGATTTCACCAGCGGCAATACCAACTGCTCATACAACTCACACAGTTTGGCTTCAGGGTCATCACAGAGACCGGAGTGTACTTTAGACATTTGCAGGGTGGTGCTGCGCGTGGCGGATAGCCAGCGAAAACGTTCGGGGGCGGGCAACTGGGCAATGGGCCCGGCGGCCTTGTCTCCGCGGCTTATCCGTTCAAAGGTTTCCAGGTATTTTTGGGTGAGGCCCAGGTCAGTATCGGGGTTAAAGTTGCGGATCCTTTTTTTGTCGAGATGAAATTTCATCTGCAGAAATTTTCTGCTGGCAGCATACAGCATCACGCCCACGTTGAGAAACTCTTCGCGTTCTACCCGGGGTACCAGGCGGATAACTACATACTCATATGACTTCTTTTCTTGCATGCTGCGCTTCTTTTACAAAAATAGATGAATTTGCTACCCTCGTGAGCAAAAACTCTTCGTAGGCTTCTCTGCATTCTTTCGCCGAATGAAAGTGTGGTTCCGCTACCACCCATTCATCAGGTATCTGGGCCACAATGTCATGTATCACCTGCGGCGTCAATAACTTTTTGCATTTGCGGTTTGTACTCGCCAACTGCGCTGCTTTGGGCAGCAGCACGTGATCTTTGATCCGCGGAAATGGCTGCACTGCCTGTTCTGCGGGAGGCCTGGCCCAATTGTAATGAAAGTAAAGGCAGGCGCCATGGTCAATGAGCCAAAGCTCCTTATTCCAGATCAGCATATTTGGATTGCGCACGGTACGGTCCACATTCATTATCAGGCTATCCAGCCAAACAATAGTGGATGCAGTGTAAACGTTCACTTTCGTAATGCCAGGATCGAATGTGTTACTGCTGGTAAGATAGGCCAGGCCGATATTGAGGCCCGTGCTTGCCTTAAACTGGTTTTGCAATTCCTCGTCGCTTTCCGTGCGGCCGAATACTTCGTCGAACTGAACAAAAACTAATTCGGGCACTTTGAGCCCAAGTGCGCGCGCTATTTCACCGCCTATCAGCTCTGCCATCAGCACTTTGGGGCCTTGTGCCGCACCACGGAATTTGATCACGTATTTATGTCCGTCATCACCCTCTGCAAGACCGGGTATGGAACCACCTTCGCGCAACGGGAGTATATAACGGTCGATATTTACCGTTCTGAGACGGGGGACTACGTATGTCATGATCTAACCTTTAATTAACTACCAGTTTGGTTGTAGATACGCCATCGCCATTGCGAATGATGACAGTATATATCCCATTTGGTATCCCGTGCAGGGGGAACTGGCAGGTGTTGTCGCCTAATACTGCTGTTGCAACCTTAGTGCGTACAGTTTGTCCGTAAACATTTACCAGCTTTATGTTGTATGCACCACTGCTTTTGGAATAAAATTCGATAGTAACAAGTTCAGTTGCAGGGTTTGGAAACACATTGGCCGTATTTGCAGCGAGCGGACTTTTAATGCCCTCTGTGGGACAAACGTTGATGGAAACGGGGTCCGATGGATTTCCATTTGCCACCACCTCCAAGGAATAAGTGCCGCCTAGTACGCTGGCAGGAATGACAAATTGTGTTGTATCCGGAGCTGATCCGCGCATCACGCCGGTACTGGTCCAGTTGTAAGTTGTGCAGTAATAAACGGTATCGTTTCTGGTGAGGCGCACGATCGGGTAATTGGAAGACATTTGCCAATCATCGCCGTAGGCAGCCCCTTCCGTGATGCCGTTAAACAATGTGCCGACGGCAAGAAAGGTATCACAATCTAATTTTATGAGACTGTTTACCGTGGGTTTCCCTGCTGCGAGTGGGGCGCCTGTTGGTGTATACACATAATACTGGTCATTGCCCTGGCTCGCATACAGAATATTTCCATCGGGCAGGCATAGCATGTTTGACTGGAAAGCACAGATGTTGAGGCTATCTCCAATAATATATGGCACATGAAGCAGCCGGGTAAAGGAATCGGTTGTGTAGTCAAATACATAGTAGTCCGTTGGCCTTGGGAAAACGGTATCCGCAGTAGGTGTGTGAGAGAATGCACAAAGTATCTTACCATCCACCATCATGGCTGCCGCTGCATCCGGCGCTCCCAGCGAATCCGGGATAGACGGTCCAATGATCCATGAGCCATTCGATGTGTCACCCGATGGTTTGTAATAAGCAGTAGTAGGCCTGGAGCCAAGAAAAAATGCATTCCCGTTTGGGAGCAGGAATCCGGCACCGGTTTCTTCTCCGAAGGGGTCATAAAGTTCTACCGGAGGGTCAGCGTCATGTATCCAGGCGTTTAAGGAAGGGATATATCTTTCCGCATGCAAACCTCCAATATCTACGAAAAGAATGCTGCTGTCCGGCAGTTTTACCCATACGGATTCGTTGGCAATTCCCAAGGTGTGTGCAGTGGTAGTGTACGTGTTTGCTACGGGGTCATAAACGTCCACAAGGTTTGTAGCGTACCCGCCCTGGCTTACAATAGCTTGCAGCACTCTGCCATCGGGGAGGATCTCGGAATTTGCATCAGAAATGGTGTCGGTGATATTTGCAAGTAAAGGCAGGGCTACCCAGTTGTCTATCAGCGGGTAATATCTTTCGCCCATAGTCCTGCCGGTACCATACTCACCACCTGCTGCGTACAAAGTGCCATCTTTTAGCACCTGGGTGGAAAAATAAAGTCGTGAATTAAACATTGGGCTGGCAGAAGACCAAGTGCCGTTAATATAACTTCCATGAATGTCTGGGTAAAGACGGTCCCAATTGATACCGTAAGGATCGGCGCTACCCCCCGATGTCTTACACATCACAGATCCATCGGTCAATAATATCATCACCCCATCATTATAATCGGGCGCCTGGCTCGTGAGCGGGGTAAAGGTGCCCTGCGCCCTGGCATCAAAAAAAGTAATGCTTAATAGAATCAACCACAAACCGGACCGCAATACCTGAATTAGTTTACTAACATTTAAAGGAGACATTTACTGATGTTTTTATATGTTAAAAGTAGGGAAACGATTTTAATTCAGACGATTATTGACGTCCTATAGTGAAGTTTTTATTTTTGGCCTCCTGTAAAAGAAAAACATTTACTTTTATTCAGGTAAACTGTTTTCCGACATGCATTGGTTATGAGCGCACCGAGGGTGCTGTTTGTCACCTTTACGAGAAAAAACTTTGCCCACGTATAACAGAAACGAAAAAATAAAAAATATATTAAGATGGCAATTCAGATTGGACAACCTGCCCCGGATTTTACGTTGCGGGATACCGAGAAAAACAAATTAACGCTCAGCGAGCAAAAAGGAAAGAATGTGGTGTTGCTGTTTTTTCCGCTGGCTTTTACCAGTACCTGCACCAAGGAACTGTGCATGACACGAGATAACCTGGCCACCTACAATGGGCTTAATGCCGTGGTGTATGGTATATCCGTCGATTCGTTGTTTTCGCTTGAGAAGTTTAAGGCCGAGCAGAGCCTCAACTTTACACTGCTGAGCGATTTCAATAAAACAGCTTCCCGCGCTTATGATACTATTTACGACCATTGGTACAATGATATGGACGGTGTCTCGAAACGGTCGGCATTTGTCATAGACAAGGAAGGCATAGTGCGTTATACCGAGGTACTTGAAAATGCATCGGACATACCGAATTTTGATGCCATTCAGCTATGTTTGAAAGAAATAAATCACTAATTTGCACAAAATAAATTTAAAAATCCCCTAAAAGAACCAAGTATGAAAAAAATTTACGTTTTATTGCTTTCTCTCATTGCAGGAAGCTGCGCATTTGCACAAGTGGTTCCAAATCCCGGCATGGAGACATGGCGTACCGGTACATCCGGGTCAACAACGGCGGTAAATATACAGGCTCCCACCCAGTGGTATGGTTTGGATTCTGTTGTTATTGCCCTTCTGCAGGAATTTGGCCCATTGATCGGACATTCTACACCGCAGGTTGCCGCCCAGGTATTTGAGGAGTCTACAATCGTACACGGAGGTTCTCATTCAGCCAAAGTAATGACCATGTATGAAGACACCCTTCATTATTTTTCAGGCATACTTTCCAACTCGGTAGTAAATATTGATGTTGCTGCATTAATGGGTGGTGGTTCTGCAACCAGTGCTATTACGTTTAGTGGCGGAACCCCTATAGCGGGCCCGCTGGCCACTGTAAGTGCCTGGGTGCGATATACGGCAGGTAAGGATAGCACAGGCAGCATAGGCCTGGACAGCGGCTCACTCACAGTAAATGTGTTCAGCACAATACACGGCATCGACTCTATGGTCGGCACAGGTATTGTGAACATTGGCCCGTCCACTACCTTTCAGCAGGTAACAGCTAACATCGTGTACGTAGATTCAACGGACGGAGCAGATACCGTGCGTATACTATTTGCCAGCAGCGGACAAAGCGACCCGTCGGACAGCAGCACCCTTTATGTAGATGATGTGACCATGACTTACAGGCCAGGACTGGGTGTGAAGAATGTTACAGCAGCCAACGAAGTGAAGGTTTACCCTAACCCGGCTTCGGAAACACTGTATATTGATGCTAAAGGAAACGAAGGTGCTGAGTTTGCCTTATTCTCTGTAAACGGACAAATGGTGACTACAGGCGTTTTGGACAGCAAGAGCATGGTGGATGTTTCCACTCTTGCGAGTGGCTTGTATTTCTACACCATTACAGACAAGGGCAATAACGTGCAGCGTGGAAAGGTGAGTATAGTGAAATAGAGCGCTAAATTGAAGTATATTTTTAACCCCGCGAAAGCGGGGTTATTTTTTTATCAGGTTGTTTGCCGGGTCATTATTTTTTTTGCCTCAACCGGTGGCGAATAGTCCTCCATTTTTTTCAGCAACTCTTCCGGCGATTCGCTGATGAGCAGAGATGCATTTACAAATTCGTCCAGGAAACCTTCTGTGACCATATTATCTGATAATGCTTTGAGCGCATCATAGTAACCGTTTACATTGAGCAGGCCCACAGGCTTTTCGTGCAACCCAAGCTGGCCCCATGTGAGCATTTCGAACATCTCCTCCATTGTACCCCATCCACCCGGCATGGTGATGATGGCATCGCTCAGCTCATGCATTTTCAGTTTGCGCTGGTGCATGGTGTCTACAACGATCAGTTCCGCAAGGCCATCATGTGCCACTTCTTGTGTCTGAAGAAAGGTGGGGATAACACCGGTCACTTTGCCGCCATTTTCCAAAGCACCGGATGCCAAAGCGCCCATAAGGCCTATTTTGGCGCCCCCGTATATTATGCGAATGCCGCGCTCGGCAAGCATGGCGCCAAGGTCGTAAGCGGCCTCCCGGTAACATTCATTATACCCATCTCCTGATCCGCAGAAAACAACAATGCTCTTCATATATCAAATGTAGGGAAAAGTCGTAAGTCACGAGTCATAATGTGGCCGGCTGCCGACAGGGTCGTAGTTCTGTGGGTGTACTCGTTGACTCGCTCTGTGGAAAGCAAAAAAAATCCCGCAATCAAGCGGGATCAAAAACATTTAGAAAGAAAGCTGTTTAATACTCATCTTCGTTAAAGAAGAAATCTTCCTGTGTAGGATAGTCGGGCCAGATGTCTTCGATGCCTTCGTAAATTTCGCCTTCATCATCCAGCTCCTGCAGGTTCTCCACCACCTCGAGCGGTGCGCCCGAGCGAATGGCGTAATCTATGAGCTCATCTTTGGTGGCAGGCCAGGGGGCGTCTTCGAGGTGTGATGCTAATTCAAGTGTCCAAAACATATTATAAATAGATTATTTTTATTCCGATTCCCGCAAATGTAAGGGAAAATTCAAAACAAAACACATTAGGAACGCTTTGTGCAAAAAAGATAAAAAACTTAACTAAAACTTAGCGGAGCTATAGTTTTTATAATGTAATACTTGCGCAGCGATTGCCTGCCTGTAAGTGAAAATTTGGCTATCTTTAGACCTTATGCTTGTCGTTAAAAACCTGTTTAAAAAGTATTCGAACTTTACTGTGGTAAATGATGTGTCGCTGCAAGTGGGCAAGGGGGAGATCGTGTCTATAGTAGGCCCTTCGGGCGCGGGCAAGAGCACATTGCTGCACCTGGTGGGCGCGCTGGATAAACCGGACAGCGGCAGCGTACTTATTGACGGCACAGACATTTTGCAACTGCCGTCAAAGAAACAAGCTAAGTTCAGAAATACCCATATCGGTTTTGTGTTTCAGTTCCATCACCTGCTGCCGGAGTTCAGTGCCGTAGAGAATGTGGCGGTGCCCTTATGGATCAAAGGATCATCTAAAAAAGAAGCGGTGGCACAGGCCGCCGAAATGCTGGGAGTTGTAGGACTGGGTGCGCGGCTGGAGCATAAGCCTTCTGAATTATCGGGTGGAGAGCAGCAGCGCGTAGCCATTGCCAGGGCACTGGTGACACGGCCATCGGTAGTGATGGCCGATGAGCCTACCGGCAACCTGGATAGTGCCAACGCACACTCCGTTCATGAATTGTTTCTTGACCTGCGCAATAAATTCGGGCAGACCTTCATCATGATCACGCACAACGAAGCGCTGGCGCAGATGACAGACAGGGTCTTTACCATGCAGGATGGAAGAATAGTAAGTGAAGATGTTAATAAGTCAAAGGGTTAAGAGGTTAAGAGATTGGTTGATCTTTTTCGACTACCACCAGCCATACCTGTGATTACTGTCAAACCGGTACGCTACTCCAAAACGCAGCATGCTGTGGCTGACCGGGGTGGAATAGCTGACACCGGCTAATTCTGCACTCACCGATTTTACGGAACATGTGCTGTAGTCGATGAACAGACCGAGGTCGCCTATAAATAAGTTGCCACGCAGGCCATATGCTAACCCCACATCGCTCCCGTCGTCAAATGAAGCCGCCCCGCCGTAGCTTTCAGTGGGTTCGGGCGTATAATAAAAGTTGAATCCGATTTTAGGTCCCACGCTCAACGACAATTTACGGTTGTTCACTATTACAGCCATCGGGATGAAGTAAAGTCCCTCACAAAGCCCCAAACCAACGCCCTGGACCTGAGAAGCCGGCATACTGAATACCTGGCCAAACCAGGGAAGATTGGGTGAAAACAGGCAACCTGAAGTGAGTGAATAACCAAGAATAACGTGCTTATGGATGATAGGGTAACCTCCCGTATAATCTGCGGTAATGCCGTGCTTGTAAGGTGCATTTGCACCGCCTAATGCCAGATCACCCGAGATGCCTATGGTCATGTAGTTATCATAAATGTTCAGGTGGTTGTGCTTTCGTTTGCGATCATGTTCCTTACCTTTCCTCGTCTTTTCATAGTGGTAGGTTTCATTGATAATGGCTTCCTGATTGGCTACCTTAGCCTGCTGCGCTACCAGGTCACTCAGCTCTGCAACACGCTTTTTCACGGAGTCGCTGGAGGGTTGTAACTCAAGATATTTTTTGTAGTAGTAAATAGCCGTTTCTTTGTTGGATTTGCAATCGTGGGCTTTTGCCTCCGTAAGCAGATAGTCTCCCGTCTTTTTACCCTCTGCTGAAACCTTGTCTAAAAACCGCATTGCGTCATAGCAATTGTGCGTTACATCAGTTGCGTTCTTAGCACTCAGGATATTTTCGGCGTCAGTCTGTGCGTTAGCAGAAAAGGGGACTTGCATGGCAGAAGCGATCAACAGAGTAAAAAGGATGTTCTTCATATGAAAAATCAGAAAGGGTGGTTAAGAGATAAATGATTATTCAAACGTTGTCGCGTTAGGAGATCGTTCTGGCATAAAGATATATATTAGATAATAAGGTGCAAGTTTTATTTCATAGACATAAACTACTTGTGTATAAATGATTGTCGTAGTGGTGTACTTTCAGATTAAGCATTGCGCTCGGGAGTAATGCGCTTTTTTTAATTCAGGCTTTATGGATAAATTTGTATAAACGCAATGATAGCTAACGAGAAATACAGCCAGCTAAATGCTTACTATAAGCGCCTGATGCCAGGCCTTACCGATGATGGCTGGGCGTTCTGTGAGAACAAGCTAAGTGTGCGTAAGATGAGGAAGGGTGCGCTGATGGTGAAGGAGGGTGAGATTTGCAAGAACGTATCTTTTATCAATTATGGATTGATAAGAATGTATCACCTGGTGGATGGCAAGGAGAAGATCGTTGAGTTTTGCAACGAGAACAATTATATGGCCGACTACCGCAGTTTTTTATTGCAGGAGCCGGCCCTTACTTTTCTGCAGGCATTGGAAGACACAGAGGTTGTAGATACCAGCTTTGAAGGGCTGCAGGAGATATATCAGCATGTGCCGGAAGCTAACTTCCTGGGCAGGCGAATAGCTGAAGAGCTGTTTATAGATATGTGCAGGCGCGCCACCAGCGATGCCCACGAAACGATCGAAGAAAGGTATAACAATCTGATAGATCAGCAACCATGGTTGCTGCAGCGTGTGCCGCAGTATATGATCGCATCCTATCTCGGTGTTACGCCACAGGCATTGAGCCGCATTAAGCGCCGGATCAGAACCACAGCCTTTCAGCTAGCATCCGTGTATTAACCCAGGTTCATAATTTCACTGACAAACTTATTTGTTAACCCGGGTTCACGGCCATGGAAATTATTGTTGTGACTTTTGTGCAGCAAACATCACAATTATGAAATCAATTGTAACACTTTTCTTCCTGGTGGCCGGCTCTTTTTTTGCCTCTGCCCAGGTGCAGCGGATAACGGGTAACATTTATGACGAGGCTTCTAAAGCGCCGCTGGCGGGCGTGGTAGTAGTAGTGCAAAACAGCAATCCCCTGCGCGGCGGGGTGACCGATGAGAACGGGCATTTTAAAATAGATAGTGTTTCGATAGGCAGGCATTCGCTGCGGCTCAGCTATATGTCGTACGAAGAAAAGGCGGTAAATGACCTGGAAGTTACTGCTGGCAAGGAAGTGAACCTTAACCTGGCCATGATGGAGGCGGTACGGAGCCTCAACGAGGTGACGGTGAAGTATGACCGGAGCCAGGATAAGAACAGGACCATCAACGACATGGCGCTGACCAGTGCCCGCTCCTTCAATGTAGATGAGACGAAGCAATACGCTGGTTCTCTTGGAGACCCATCTAGAATGGCCGCAAACTTTGCCGGAGTTGTTGCGGGCAACGATAGCCGCAACGATATTGTGGTGCGCGGAAACTCGCCAACCGGCATGCTCTGGGAGATAGAAGGACTGAACTCGCCCAACCCCAATCACTTTGGCACACTGAACAGTACTGGTGGCCCGGTGAGCATGCTTAACAATAACAACATTGACAAATCGGATTTCTTCACCGGGGCGTTCCCGGCGCAATACGGCAATGCCCTCGCTGGGGTGTTCGATATAAAGCTGCGCAACGGCAATATGGACAAGCCGGAATATGTGGCGCAGGTTGGGTTCAATGGTTTTGAGGGTGGGGCCGAGGGGCCTATAGGCAAGAAAAAAAAGACCTCTTACATCGTAAACTACCGTTACTGCACCCTGGGCATTTTTAAGGCGCTGGGTATTAATCTGGGCACAGGCACTGCGGTGCCTGTATACCAGGACCTGAATTACAAGGTCGTTTCTGAGATCAGCAAAAGCAGCAAGCTGTCGCTTTTTGGTATCAACGGGATAAGCAAAGCTGATTTCCTGGGCAAGGATGTGGACACGACGAAGCCAGACCTGTATGGCGGTAACCCTTACGCTAACCAGCGGAGCCGGTTTGCCACAACAATCAATGGACTGGCCTACGATCACCAGATATCAGAACGGTCATCTATGCGTATACTACTTGGGTTTTGTACAACCTATCAGCGATATAGGGCAGATTCCATAAGCAGTGTGGACGGGTCTGTGCATCCCAATGCAGCCGGCGATTTTACTACCGAAAAGGCCACGTTGCAATGGGCTTATGTGCACAAGTTCAGCGCGAAGGATAATATACAGGCAGGGTTGAACTATGATAACACTGCATTTCATGTGGCTTATAAAGAGCTGAACCCAGGGGAGCCGGATAAAATATATGCCAACCAGACGGGAGACATGGGTCTGGAGCAGGCGTACATGCAGTGGAAGCATCGTTTCAACAAAGATTTTTCCTTTGTCGTGGGGATGCATTTTCAGTTCCTGGACCTGAACAATAGTTTTGCTGCCGAGCCACGTGCCGGGCTGCGGTATAACATCAATACACGCAACGCCATCAGCCTTGGTGTAGGCCTGCACAACCAGGCGCAGAACGTATATGACTATTTCATACAAACACCTACTGCTGCAGGTGTAGCGCTCACCAACAAGAATCTCGGATTCACGCAAAGCCAGCACGCGGTGCTGTCATACGACCTGAACATTACCAGGAATATGCGCATAAAGATGGAGACCTATTACCAGTATATCAACAAAGTGCCGGTTACTTCAAGCCCGTCTTCTTATTCCATGCTCAATTCGGGGGCTGATTTCAACCTCGATAATAAAGACAGCCTGGTGAACAAAGGCACAGGGAGCAACTATGGTGCAGAGCTCACAATAGAGCATTTTTTAAGCCATGGTTTTTATATTCTTGTCACCGGCTCACTTGTCAATTCCAGGTATAAAGGCAGTGATGGTGTGGAGCGCAATACGGCCTTCAATACAGGCTACGTGGCTAATTTGCTGGCAGGAAAAGAATTTAAAATAGGCCGAAAGGGCAGTATACTTGCGCTGAACATCAAGACCTCATCAATAGGTGGTAAATACCTGACACCCATAGATGCTGCCGCGTCACAAATAGCGGGCAGTGCTGTTTATAACGATAACCTGGCTTATTCCGTACAGCAAAGTGGTTATTTCCGTACCGACTTCAAGATATCATTCAAGAAAGAATACAGGCACAGCACAATGGAATTTTCGCTGGACCTTGAGAACATAACCAACCATAAAAACGTCTTCGATCAAACCTATGATGTGCGCACAAACAGGATCGTGAACAACTACCAGCAGGGCTTTTTCCCTGTACCGTTGTTCCGGTACACCTTTTAGATCAGCCACTAATTCCGCGGTTGTTGCGTATTAAAGCCTACCTTTATAGATAATGGAGGCGAAATTCGAGGAGTTGATTGAGGGGTTTATTACGAATAAGATCGGCATATCTGAATCTTTTTTGAGTCTTCCACTAGCCGCAGCACTGCAGCAAAACATACACCGGCTGAACCGGGATAGCCGCATGGAGAAAGCCGGCATCGGCAACATAGCCGTAAAAGACAAGACCCAAAAAATACGTGGCGACAAGACATGCTGGATCGACAGCAAAACAAAGAACTTGGCCGAAATGGAGTTCCTGGACGTGATCGCGCAATTCACCGGCCACCTCAACAAAACGTGCTTTACCGGCATCAACAGTTGCGAATTCCATTATGCGCTGTACGAAGAAGGTACATCCTATATCAGGCATAAAGACCAGTTCAAGAACGACTATAACCGTAAGTATTCCATGATCAGCTACCTGAATGAAAACTGGGTAGTAGCGGACGGTGGCCAGCTCGTGATACATTATGACGACGAGACCACACAAGAAATTCTTCCCACCAACCAAAAGGCTATTTTCTTCCAGAGTGATATACTGGAGCATGAAGTAGCCATAGCCAACCGCCAGCGTATGAGTGTGACAGGATGGCTGAAGCGGAAGTAACCTTTCTCCGACAGGCAGGTTTGATAATTCGGCAAATCGGCAATTTGAAAATAACCGTGATATTTAGGCCATACTACCTGGTACTAAGAACGGCACACGCAGCTCCACTCGTGCTTTGCGGTCTTAAAATAAAAATGAGCATAACTGCGCCTTTGCGCCTCTGCGAGAGAATTTTTTTTTTTGCGAGAGATCAGTGTGCATAATGATAGAACCCGAAAAATCCATTCAGAATTTCCAGTAAATAATATACCGCTGCCACACATGTGCCGAACGCAATAAGGGCATTGATCTTATACTGCCGTTGGGCCATGCGGTGGGCTTCCAGCTCCAGCTCGCTCACCCGGCGCGCCTCGTTGGTTATGTGCCGCTCATCTTCCAGCAACTTACCGTAACTCCCCTGTTTTTGCAGGTCGCGGCCGCGCACCCCGGTAAGCTCCAGGTTCTCGCCATCCTGCTTCGCAAGGTCATTGTCTATCAAAAAATTCGCCAGCGATTTCGACATGTCGACATCCTTCCATACCGTTTCAAATTCCGGGTTACCGGCAAACAGTTTTTCATAGTCGCCCGGCTTGATCTCTGCTATCAATTTCTGCAGATTGAAATCTCCCTGCTGTGGTATTTTGTTTTTTTTCAACAGGAAGTTCAGCAGCTTTATGCGCCTGTCGTCGAGGATATTGGTTTCTGTGGGTTGTTTTTCTGTGGGTTGCTCCATTAGGTAAGACGGTTTAGGTAAGATCGTTTTTTGCTCCTGCCGAGGTGGTTATTGTTCCAGCGCGAAGAATTTGAACACATCGCGCGTTATTATTTTACAATTTTCCGCATACTGGTTCAGTGTGCAGCTTATGCGCTTCAGCCGCAC
This sequence comes from uncultured Bacteroidota bacterium, assembly GCA_903905065.1. Taxonomy (GTDB): domain Bacteria; phylum Bacteroidota; class Bacteroidia; order Chitinophagales; family Chitinophagaceae; genus Nemorincola. Next base: position 248,146 of record CAIVEW010000044.1, read on the forward strand.
GGGCAGTATGTCTTTCTCTTTCTTTTCCAGGTCCATACGTATCAGCACATTGTCATCGCCGGTAACGTCGCCCTCCAGGCTGTCAAATACACTGTTCGCAAAATCTTTGTCTGCGCCCAGGTAAAAGGTACTGGTCTCCAGCATGCCTTGCATTGTCCTTATGCTTACTACTATGTTATACACCGTGTCCACTTTACATGCGTTGAGGGGTTAAAATTTCGGTTTTGTTTCCAAGCCGGGGAAATTCGCCCAACAGAGAACTCCCCAGGGAGTCCAGCCGGCGCATTATTGCTCCCATATCGAAATTTGTGTTTCCCCATGTTTGCATGAGCTCGCCGGGGCTGGTGAGCTCGTTGTAAAACAAGCTATCATTCCATACATCAGTGCCGAAGCGTTGCGTGAAAAAAGAAGGAAAGTCGCCGAATTGCTTTCCGAATGCATTCATGATACTGTCTGTCTCTGCATCATTGGTTACCGCACCCTTGCTGGAATATGACCATGAATAAGTGCTGTCGTAGCCTACCAGGTTGCCATTATCGTCATAGCGTTTATTCACCTTCCAGCTCGCCTGTGGTTTGTTTTGCGTGGTTGTGTCCTGCGGCGATGAAAAGTCTTTTTTTCTTTCCCCTTCCTGGGCGTGGCAGCCCGTAAAAGTGATCACTAATAACGCTGCCAAAAATGTCTTTTTCATGATCTGTAAGTTTTTCCTGTTTAGCAAAAACAGGCGGCGTATTGCTACACCGCCTGCATAGTTTTTCTGATTTGCTCTTTTATTTCCCTTGCCTTTATTTTATCTCTATCGTGCGGGAAAGTGTTTGCTCTCCTTCTTTTTTCGGCAGGCTCAGGTGCAGAATGCCATCGGTGTACTGGGCATTGATCTTGCTGGCATCTATAGCCTCATCAAGGCTAAACGTGCGATTGAACGACTGTTTCCGGTACTCCCTGCGCAGCCAGCCGTCGTGCTTATCTTGCTGGTTTTGCTCGTCCTGATGCTCAAAGCTCACGGTAAGCGTGTCGCCATGCACGTTCACTTTAAAATCTTCTTTTTTAAGGCCCGGAGCCACCAGTTCCAGTTCGTAGCTCTTGTCGGTCTCCTGCACGTTCACAGGTACGCTCACATTCCGGGCTACGTTGCTGAAGCCCCAGAAGTCGTCATCAAATAAGCGGTTCACATTGTTCTGGAAAATCTTGTCTACCAGGCCGCTGAAAGTGTTTACTGGCACTTGGCCATTGCCGTTTGTTTTTCTTACTAGCGTGTTCATAATGTGTTGTTTTTTTACCCAAAAAACATCAAACGAAATGCCAATGCAGAAAAATGAAAATCTGGCACCGAAAACTGAAAATATTTCAGAATCGCAAGGACAAATTGAAACATAGCATGACAGTTAACAATATTTTAAAAGTATTAATGGCGCAATGGCTGAATTATAAGTGGTGGCCGCGCCCTGATGGGGCTGTTCTTCGGCTATGATGCCACCAATATGGCCAAGGATAGTGGTGTGACGATGACGGGTTATAATGTTGGGGTGAAGTGGACTTATATTTTTATGTAGGGAAAATATTGCTGTTAAATTTACGATTCAGAAAGACTGGTTTTATTGTTGTGATAGTAAAATTCTTAATTTTGAATGACTGAACAAATCGCAAAAAATGAAAGCGGCTGAATTAAGATCTGACCTGCTTCATAAAATTGAAGAGTTGAATTTCAATCAACTCAAAGATATTTATGGGTTGTTTCAAAATTATCTCAATAGTAAGGAGTCTGTGGAAGATTGGGACGAACTAACACTGCCGCAGCAAAAAAAAATAAAAGCAGGTATTGAGCAGGACAATGCTGGAAATACAAAGCCTGTTGCAGAAGTCATTTCAAGGTTAAGACAGAAGTATGGTTTGAGTAGCAAAGGGGCTTAGGTGTAGTAACCCAATTACACCTTCTTTTTCCTAAATGTATCCCTCCCGAAATTTTTGTAGGTTTGCAGCATGACTGCCACACTCGAACAAGCCACCAAACTGGGCCTTCGCGAAGAAGAATTTCAAAAGATAACCGAGATACTGGGACGTACCCCTAATTTTAATGAAACGGCTATGTACTCTGTAATGTGGAGCGAGCATTGCAGTTATAAAAACTCTATTACCTGGCTGAAAACCCTGCCGCGCGATGGCGCCAAAATGCTGGTGAAAGCCGGTGAAGAAAATGCAGGCCTAATAGACATTGGTGACGGCTGGGGCTGTGTGTTCAAAATAGAGAGCCACAACCACCCCTCGGCCATTGAGCCGTTCCAGGGGGCGGCAACCGGTGTAGGTGGTATTCACCGCGATATTTTCACCATGGGCGCACGGCCCATTGCATCTCTGAACTCACTGCGTTTCGGGCTGGTAGACAATGCTAAAACCAAATGGCTGATAAAGGGCGTGGTAAAGGGCATAGGCCACTATGGCAATTGCTTTGGTGTGCCTACAGTGGCTGGGGAAGTATATTATGAGAGCTGCTACCAGACAAATCCACTGGTGAATGCAATGAGCGTAGGCGTGGTAAGGGTGGGGCAGACGGTTTCTGCTACTTCGCATGGTGCTGGCAACCCGGTATTTATTGTTGGAGCATCTACAGGTAAAGATGGTATAGGCGGCGCATCGTTTGCTTCGGCTGATATCAGCGAGAACAGTGCAGAGTCGCTGCCATCGGTGCAGGTGGGCGATCCATTCGAAGAAAAGAAACTACTGGAAGCCTGCCTGGAGATGATACCTACGGGTGCGTTGATTGGCATGCAGGATATGGGCGCGGCGGGCATCACCTGCAGCACCAGCGAGATGAGCGCCAAAGGTGAGCATGGCATGATCATTCACCTGGACAAAGTGCCTACCCGTCAGAAGGATATGAAACCGTGGGAAATGCTGCTGAGCGAGAGCCAGGAGCGTATGCTCATTGTGGTGAAAAAGGGCAGGGAGGCAGAGATACAGAAGATATTTGATAAATGGGATATTCATTGTGTGCAGATAGGCGAGGTGACGAAAGACACCAACCTGAAATATTATATGCACGGCGAACTGGTAGCTGATGTCCCTGCGGAAAGCCTGGTGCTGGGCGGCGGCGCACCCATCTATGAGCGGGAGTACAAAGAGCCTCGTTACTTCGCAGAGATAAAGAAATTTAACCCCGATACCATTCCTGTGCCGGGCGATATGCGTGGCGTGGCTTATGAACTGATTCAACTGCCCAACATTGCCTCCAAACGCTGGATCTACGAACAGTATGACAGCATGGTAATGACCGGCAACACACATACTAATGAAGCAAGCGATGCTGCAGTGATTCGCGTGCATGGCACCGAGAAGGCGCTTGCGGTAACGACCGACTGTAACAGCCGCTATGTATTTGCCGACCCATACAAGGGTGCGATGATAGCGGTGAGCGAGGCAGCCCGCAACATAGTTTGTAGCGGCGGCCAGCCGGTTGCTATTACCAACTGTCTCAATTTTGGTAATCCATACAACCCGGAAGTATATTACCAGTTTGTAAACGCCATAAAAGGTATGGGCGCGGCCTGCCTGAAACTGGATACTCCGGTGACCGGTGGCAATGTGAGCTTTTACAACCAGAGCGAGGATGGCCCGGTTTACCCTACACCTACTATAGGTATGGTGGGGGTGTTGGATTCGGTACACCAGAAAATGTCGCTGGGCTTTAAGCATGCAGGCGATAGCGTATACCTGCTGGGCAAGAACCGCAATGACATCAACTGCTCAGAATACCTGCATCATTTGTGCGGAGTTACACATAGCCCAGCGCCATATTTTGATCTGGAAGAAGAATACCAACTACAGCAGACCCTGGCACGGTTGATCAGTGCGAAGATGGTAAAATCAGCGCACGATATTTCTGAGGGCGGGTTGTTTGCCTGCCTGCTCGAAAGTAGTATGGCTAATGGTTTAGGATTTTCAATTCATACCGATAAAAATATCCGCAAAGACGCGACTTTGTTTGGCGAAGCGCAGAGCAGGGTGGTGGTAAGCATTAATCCAGACCTGCACACCTTGTTTGAAGCGGAGTTGAGGGGCCTTCCCTTTACCAAAATAGGAATCGTAAATGCAAACAAGGAGATTATCATAGATGATGAAAGCTGGGGATTTGTAAGCGATTGGAAAGAAGCGTACGATATGGCCTTGGAGAAGATGCTCGCATAAATATGTACACCCCTGTCCCCTAATCTGCCTCGGCAGACAGGAGGGGAAACACAAGATAAACCCAGTGATTATAAATAAGTGGGCTGGAAAAGCCTTAGGTTTTGTAAGTGTCTGGAAACATGCCTGTGATATGGCGCTGGAGAAAGATGCGATCGGCATAATTGCCAGTTAACAAATTGATTACAAAATATCAGTATTTATATTGTTTTTTGTTTTTTGCCAACGTTCTTCGCAAATAATGCGTCTTATCTATAAACCAAAAGTTTATGAAACGTATATCTATCATTTTGCTGGCGATGATTGTTACAACAACCGCAGCTATTATTTCCTGCAAAAAAACCAATAATACGACAACAACTGTAACCACAGCAGTATTTTCCAGCCTTCGTTCTACACCGCAAACATTATCTGTTATTGCCGGCAGGGATACAACCGTATATGCTGCAAATGGCACTATGCTCCATTTCTATCCGAATTCGTTTAAAAACAGTACAGGCAATATTATTACCAGCGGCACGATCAATATACAGATCAGGGAAATGTACAAGCCTGGAGATATGGCACTCAATGGCGCTACTACCACTGCCGATGTCGGCCAGCTCTCCAGTGGCGGCCAGGTGGTGATCTCTGCATATCTCGGAACACAGGAAGTGACTGCCAATAAGTATGGAATAGGATTCAAGCAGGCGGGTGCATCCACCCAACCTATGCAGTTGTTTTATGGTACTACCAATAATAACGACTCAGTGGCAACCTGGACCATCTCGGATACCACAAAAACCGGTACCACCTCGAATGGCACGGTAACGGATTCTACCGGCGGTGGAACTGGATCAGGTGTAAATTTTATGTACATATTTGACTCTTGTACAAATTTTGGGTGGGTAAATTGTGATCATTTTTCTGGGAGCACGTATACCTTGACCAACATCAGCGTAGTTATGCCGGATAATTCTTACACACCAGCCAATACAGAGGTATTCCTGATTTTCCCAACTGATAATAGTGTAATGCAATTGGATGCGTATAGTTCAGCGAACCTGTCTTTTTCTTACATAACCAATAGAATTCCGGAAGGGCTCAATTATGAGATAGTGGTAGTTACCAATAAAAATCAGAGTTATTATTACTGGAGCGGTACCGGCACTATTACCGCGCATATGAGCCTGAATGCCGCTCCTGCCTCCGAAACACTTGCTGACATCATCAGCCGAATGCACGGACTATAATATTCCGGGAGTGACGTTAAGCTTCATAGCATACCTGAGCAAAATTAACCTGCCCCGGCATAGGCGGATGAAATTTCCGTACACAGACTTTTATTTTTTCTGAAATGGGGAATGTTTCTTTCAGGGACGTATGGATGTTGTAGGTAAACGTCTCCAGTAACTGCCCGGGCTGGTTGAAAATCTCAGCGACTACTTTTTGGATCAATACGTAGTCTGCAAAAGGCCAGGGCTGCGCATCTGGCAGCCATATATCCACATCAATTTCAAAGGTATTGCCCAGGATGTGCTCTTCGGGGTAAAGGCCGTGAGGGGCGTGAATCTTTATTCCGTGCAGGGAGACTGATAACATAAAATCAAAAGTAAAAAATCAAAAGTAAAAATTGCGGTCACCTAAAACCGTGTTGCGGCGGAGTAGGGATCAACCGGCAGATAGTACCGCTTTGCATCAACGGGTAAAAGGGTATTGAGGTTATATACAGAATACCATCCCGGGCGTTTGCCACCTATGGTATGATGTGGCGCGGGGCCGTTTGGATTCGCATTCCTGCTGGGTATGTATACCAGGCCATCCTGTTCATCAACCGTCATATCATGTGGCTGGTAAAAATCGCCGTAAATGACCTTCACCGTATCCAGCGTGTTGTAATTGATCACGTAAACCGATCCATGTGCATTTGGCAATGGATTGGAGGCATCTTCCATGCAGGCCACAAACAAGTATCCCATCGATGGAGAAATATCCATTTCCTGGGGCAACAAACCTACCGTTATTACCTTGATCAAGGTGTCGGTATGAGTATCGTATACTCGCACGGAGTTTGTCGTTGGCGAGTTGGGGTCGGGGCAAGTGACAAAATACTTTGAATGGTCAGGAGTCATTTGTATTTGGTGTGGTTGCCCGCTTGCCGGGATTATTTTCTGATAGAGGTGGTGATTCGCAAATGAATATTTTGTTACACTGTTTCCCAGCGTGGCATAAAAAGTGTCAAAGGCTGCATTATTTTCGATTCCATGAGGTAAAGGGAATGACGCGGTACCTCCTGTGGCGGCATCGATTGACAGATGTGGGTTTATTTGCATTGATGCAGTATTTACACCTATCAGGCAGCCATTTTGTATCCAGCCGCTCACGATAAATGCGGTATCAAGTGGCGACAGCTTAATTATACTCCATCCCCCATCATCATTTCCAGCCCCACTTACCGCTTCCAGGTTTACATTGCTGATTACAGCGTCCGCCACAAGGTCTATCTTTTGCACATAATTGCCATTTAGAAAAGGGACGTAGGCATACTTGCCATCGCCTGATATCGCAACATCATGTGGGCTTAGGTCATTTGCATCTCCTATGGGAATGTACCGCATTACTTGTTTGCTTTTAGCATCTATCACCGCCAGCAGGTCGCTGCCTTGAACGGTTATGCATACTTCTTCCCGCGTTGTTGGATTAGTTGCAAAAGGGATATTGCCATTTTGGTCGGGAGCTCCCGACGCGATCCAGTTCTTAATGGTCGTATACTCCGACAGCGAAAGGGGTGCAGGCATATGGCCCGGGTCGCTTACATATTGGTCCGCGACTGTGTCATACGCGTTAATGTAATAAAGCATCGTGCTGTATAGTGTGCTATAGGGTACTACAGCGGCTCCATAAATGCTCCCATTGAACAGATGCTCCCACGTATCTAATTCCAGTTCTGCCGCATTCTGGTAGCTTGCTGCGTTGTGACAACCGGCTGTAGCACATTTAGCCAGGAATATTTTTCCCACCGAATCAGGAAAGTTGCCGTAGGTCGGCATTACCTGCACTTGTGGTTTATGCACACAAGAGGTGATGCAAATTGCAGCTATAGCTACAGATAGGAACAGAAGTATTATTGCCCGGCGCATTTTTCGTATGATAATGTAGTATAAAGTTAGCCTTTTTAAAGGAATGTAGATAAACCGCTGCTGGAAACTATATTATCTTGCAATCGTTTAGCATGAGATATTTCCTACCAGCCTTTTTAATGCTGCTCCTGGCTTGTTTGCACACTGTCGGGCAGGAAAAGAGTGTGGGGGCTGGTGTGGACCAACCGGTCATCAGGCGGATAATAATTGACGGCAACAATGTTACCCGGAGGTCGGTGATCCTTAGAGAAATAGACATAAAAGAAGGCGAACCGATATCGCCGGACTCGCTTTCCTTTTTGACCGAGCAAAACAAACTCCGGCTCTTCAATATGCAGTTGTTCAATGAGGTGGACCAGCATACGGAGCAACACGGCAATGACATCACCTGGTATATACACGTGAAAGAGCGATGGTATATTATTCCCTCGGTTACCGTTCAGTTCGCCGACCGGAACTTCAATACCTGGTGGGTACAGGAAAACCATGATCTCAGGCGGGCTTCGGTTGGGCTCACGCTTACTGATAAAAACTTCCGGGGAAACCTGGAGACCCTGGCGATAACCGCGCAGGACGGCTATACACAAAAACTGGGCATCGCTTATATGCGGCCCTATGTGAATAATGGACAAACCCGTGGCCTCGGATTTTCACTGAGTTATGCGCGGAGCAGACAAACCTACTATGCCACTGATTCAGACAAACTGGTGTATGCAGGTACCTATGGTGGCCGGGTGATGTTGCGGCAGGTGGAAGGTGGGATCAGCTATATTTATCGCCCTGCCTATGCTGCGAAGCATATCTTCCAGCTCAATTATAAAGACTACGGTGTTAGCGATACGATCCTGAAACTTAACCCTGATTATTATGCGAATGGCAGCACGCGCGCCAGGTTCATAGAGTTCTATTACCGGTTTGAATATAATGGAGTGGATAATTGGAATTATTCGCTCAAGGGGTTTAAATTAGTGACGCAGGCAGTGGTGCGGGAAGGCTTGCAGGGACTCAATTTTCAGAGCTACGCAAATGTGGAGGCAGGTATGTTTAATGAGATATTTCCCAAATGGTACACATCTGTCATTTTTCGGGGCAGGCTGATGTACCCTATGAACCAGCCGTATTATTTCAGGGGAGGGCTGGGCACACAAACAGACTATGTGCGGGGGTATGAATACTACGTTATAGATGGCTACAATTACGGGCTGCTCCGGCTGGACCTGAAACGGGAAGTGTTTAATAATACCTATTCCATTCCCGTAAAATATTTTACGGCGATCCCTATACGCATTTACCCAAAGGTTTTTGCGGATGCAGGTTATATAGGCGATCCTCAGCCAGGCAATAGTTTTTTAAGCAACCGGTTGCTTTATAGTGTGGGTGCAGGCATAGACATAGTTACCCTGTACGACATAAAAATAAGGATGGAATTCGCGTGGAACCATTTGAAGCAAAATGGATTATATTTACATTTCAATAGTGAATAGTAGTCGTAAGTCGTAAGTCATAAGTCCGCGAGTATTGATGTTTTATTGTAGTTCATTTTTTTGATATGATCATTCAAAAATTCGAAGACATTATTGCCTGGCAAAAAGCTCAGGACCTGGCGGTTGAAATATTTTCGGAATTCAGTGAATTGAAAAATTGGGGGTTTAGGGATCAGATATGTAATGCTGCAGTTTCCATTTCGAACAATATTGCAGAAGGTTTTTATACATAGCGTTAGCTTCTGCCTCAGAAACAAAATCTACGCTTTATCTTGCAGTAAGGCCTACGTTTATTAACAGCGATAAACAAAAAGAACTTTTAAAACAATCAGATGAGGTATCGAAGATTATCCGAGGGTTTATTAAATCTCTAGAAAAGAAATAAGTATAGCAGTGGCTTAAAAATCTTTATGATACTAATCGCAGACTCACGACTTACGACTCACGACTCACGACTATAATATGCTTGTCGCTTTATATAACCGAACTTTTGCCGAGCAGGACGTGCCGTTGCTGCTCCGTGTCTTGAAAATGTTGGAAGACCATAAGTTGCAAATGGTTTTCTATAAGGAATTTTATGAGCGGTTGCAGCCTCATTTGTCTCTTAAGAATACGCCCCGCTTTTTTACGAGTAAGCGGGACCTACCCCCAAATACCGATATGCTCTTCAGCCTAGGCGGTGACGGCACTATGCTGGACGCGGTTTGTTTTGTGGGCAACTCAAATATTCCACTGATAGGTGTAAACCTGGGCAGGCTGGGGTTCCTGGCCGCTATACCGGAGGAAGAAGTGGAAGACGCCATAGTGTCGTTGGTAAGGGGGTCCTATACATTGGAGAAGCGGACCTTGCTGCACCTGGATTCGAGTATACCGCTGTTCAACGGATCTCCATTTGCACTTAATGAATTTACCATACATCGGCAAGACAGTTCGTCAATGATCAAGATTCATACGTATCTGAATGGCGAGTTCCTGAATACCTATTGGGCAGATGGGCTTATTGTAGCTACGCCTACCGGTTCTACCGGGTATTCATTAAGCTGCGGAGGGCCGGTTGTTTTTCCGCAGACGTCCAGTTTTGTCATTACGCCTGTTGCGCCACACAACCTGAATACCAGGCCAATAGTAGTGCCGGATGATAATGTGATCTCGTTCGAAATAGAAGGACGCACCGACCAGTTTTTATGTACACTTGATGCCCGCACCGAAACCATAAAAGCCAATGTGCAGCTTGCGGTAAAAAGGGAAAGTTTCTCCGTGTCGCTGGTGCGGCCAGATGAGCATAATTTCCTGAATACGATCCGCCAGAAACTCTACTGGGGGATTGACAAGCGCAATTAAATCCAGATGGGTACTTTTTTTTAGAATTAAGTTCCTATTTGTTTATTCCGCAAAGAATTCTTATTTTTCCGATGTTTAAGTAGCGCGATTTTCGTTGCGTGAGAATTTTATGCGGTTTTTACCGACATGTCATTTGATCAGCGCGCATTTTTAAACAAGATAATTTTTTCACTTTTAGAATTCGGACATGAAAAAAATTTACTTCTTATCCCTGTTATGCGGCTGTGCATTTGCTTCGGTGGCACAAACCGCGACGCTTAATGCGATCGGTGCGGCCGGCTCTTACATTACAGGTAGCTGTACCTCAACCGGAACGCGTGCCGATGGTACTATTGCGGTTTCGGCCAGCATGTTCGCAACTTCAAGGGGCTATGCGGTGTTTGATCTGAGCAGCCTGCCTGCTTCCGGCATTACCATAACCAGTTGCGATATCGGTGTGAACGATTCGGCTTATATAGCAATTGGTACGCCAGGCCCATGGACTACTTACGGTTATGCCGGAGACCTCTCAATGGTTACAACCCCTGCCACACTTTATGCCGACATGGTTGGGGGTACATTGCTTACTAATGCAACCTATGGCACAGCTGTTGGCGATATAACTCTGCCATCCGCAGTGGCCATAACCAATTTTATCCAAGCTCATCTTGGCACTAAAGTATCCATTTGCTTCACAGGAGGTGGAAATGCTGTTTACTTATTTAAAGGGGAGACCGGTAACCCCGGCACGACCAGTTCACCGAATCATGCACCGTCTCTCTTCATAAACTACAATTGTACGGGCGTGAGTGGTGTTTCTGCTTCTGTTTCTGCTTCACCCGTGTGTGCCGGTTCTTCAGTGACGCTTTTTGGTAACGGTACCGGAACCACATCTTACTCATGGGCGGGCCCTGGTGGTTTTACCTCCGCATCACAAAACCCAACTTTTACTACTACTACCGCGTCCGCGGGTACCTATACCCTTACTGCGTATAATTCCGGTGGGTGCGCCACAACAGCAACAACAACATTGGCCCTTAGCCCCGCACCAGCCGGCACGGTTACAACCAGCGGACCTACTGTTATGTGTAGTGCTGGTACCGTAACACTCACCGCTACAGACGCTGGCGATACTTATCAATGGTATGAGTCGGGCACAGCGATAAGCGGGGAAACAAACCAAACCTATTCAGCGACAACAGCCGGCAGTTATTCCGTTAAGGTCACTGCCCCAACCGGATGTTCCACTACATCAGCAGCCACCGTAATTGAAGTACTCACGCCCAATCCCCCGCTTTCGCCTGCAGGATCGGCGGCTTTGTGCGCAGGCAGTGGCGGTGCGGTCACATTGAGTATTACTCCGGTAGGTTTGCCAGGGGTTTCATATCAGTGGCTCGTTGGTGGGACGATTATTCCCGGTGCCACCTCGACATCTTATTCAACAACTGCCAGCGGCATATATACTAGTGTCATCATTGCGCCAGGCTGTGACGATACTTCTCAATCCACTACCGTAAGCATTTATGCGTTGCCAAACCCAACGATCACCTATGACGCTGCAACAGGGATATTATCCACGAGCAGTGCATACGGTAGCTACCAATGGTTTTTAAATACCGTGGCCATTCCGGGCGCTACCAATTACATGTTGACAGCACCAAACATAGGCAGCTATCGCGTGGTGGTGACTGATGTGCATGGGTGCCATAATTTTTCCACGCCGTATATACTCAATGTGCTAAACACTACTCTGGGCGTGAATCAGATCACAGATCCCGGTGTCACTATTTATCCAAATCCCGCCAGCACAACGGTGCATATTGAATCGGCCGTTGTTGTGCGTGGCGTGATCACAAGCGTGGACGGTAAGAAGATGCTCGAACAAAGTAATGTCACAGACATGGACATCAGCAGCCTTTCGCAAGGCCTGTACATTATCATGTTATACAACGATGCGGGTGACCGTATCGCTATTCAGAAACTTATAAAAGAATAGCTCGAAAATATTTTATTACGCGAACTGGGAATTTCATTAAGCAGAGCTGCCATGCATGGCAGCTCTGCTTATTTATTTCCGTTTTCGCTGCTGCCTTTGATTTAATTTTACAAAGCGGAAACATTTTTGGAGCACACTTTTTATTATTTTTGAAGTATGCTGAAGCATGCGCTGGTCCTTTTGTTTGCCATTTACGCCTATTTGCCCGTTTACGCCCAGCGTGATACCACATCCGGTAGCGCGCCTCCACCTGACAATGGAACTCATTTGCGGATCAGCTTGCTTACATGCGGGCCGGGAGAGGAAATATATGAAACTTTCGGGCATAGTGCCATTCGCGTCATAGACAGTACCAAGACCGGGCGGCAACGGGATATCGTGTATAATTATGGCTTTTTAGATTCATCACCGGATAATACAGTCGAGCACCAGTTCCTTACGGGTCGTATCCAGGTTTACCTTGCTACAAACACCATGGAAGAATTCAATTACCAATACAGCCATGAAAAAAGGGGCGTTGAAGAGGCCGTGTTCCTGCTCAACAGTGACGATAAAAGGGCACTCGTTGCCGCCCTTGAAAATAACGCGCTCCGGCAGAACCGGTATTATGAGTACAGCAGTGCATATGACAACTGCTGCACCCGCATCCTCGGTATTTTCTTCAAGGTTTTTGGCAACCGTTTTGTACCGGGACCAACACTGCCGAACGGGGTGAAGCTCCCGCTCCGGGACTTTACAGACAGGTGCGGTCCCGAAACAATACAGCACAAATACTGGTTCTCTACAGCCATGAACATTCTTTATGGCTGCCGGGCTAACAAGATTGCTACGAATAGGGAATCCATGTATATCGCGGATTATTTCCAGGATGGGATGACCGGCGCAACCGTTGACGGTCGGCCATTGTGCAGTCCGAAAACAACGATTTTTAAAGACCAGATGCAGTGGCCGGATGTACCTGACGAGCCGCTCATTTTGTTTTGGACCATTGCGGCAATTACTATCGCGGGGCTAACGGTGAAACGCCTCGCGCTATTGGGAAATATAATGAGCACACTCTCCCTGGTATTCACTGGCCTCATTGGATGCAGTATTATTTATTTCTGGACAATAGATGCAGAGCCGGGCTGGAAAGATAACTTCAATGTTCTATGGGCGTTGCCCACTAACCTCCTGATCCCATTCTGTAGCTCACAGATAAAATCGAAATATTCGATCGTTGCATTAGTGTTGATCGGCGTAAGCCTTATCATTCATCTGCTCGGAATACAAACCATTCCGCTGCATGAGGTCACGCCGCTTATGCTAAAAGAAATATTTGTATTTGGTGTCATGTACCGGAAGGCCGAGTTAGGAAAATCTACCGCGCGTATGTCTCGTGCATAAAACGCAACTATTCTGGCAATATTTTACCTGGTTACCTTGTCTGGTTTATCCGTTTTTTAACTCCCGGTTTATATTTTTTTAGCCCCTTTGTTCCATCTACGAATTCAATATAGTAAAAAATAAATTATTCCTGATATTCCATGAGAAATTTAGGATATTTTTGTATCTTTAGCCTTACTTGGCACAATAATTGATTATATTTTATTTAAAATCGAGACTAAATGAATAACTCTACATTGTATCGCTTTGGAAGCGCGCGTTCGCCTATTGCCCAAAGTTCTGTCTCCATAAAAACATTTTTCAGTCATCTATTTCACAACAAAGCTTGCCGGCTGGTGACTGCCGTGCTGCTTTTATTGCTGGGTAGCATGGGTAATAAAGCGCTGGCAATTACGACAACTTATTATTATCCGAGCTCTGTAACAGCCGGTTCGAATGCTACCTACTGTGTGGGTGCTGCAGCTACTGGCCTAACGGCTAGCGCGCCTACCTCTGGCACTACGACGGCCCCCAGTGCGACCGTAAACTGGACATGGTATTACAATACAACCGGTGCTACGGGTACCCTTACCGGCGCTACAACGGTGTTGTCCGGCACATATACTGCCGCAGCCGCTGCAGCTTCCATTCCTCTGCCTGGTACCAGTATTTCAACCGCCACTGCAGGGGTGTATTACTATTTTGTTTACCTGACCTACACTTCCGGAGCAGGGGCCGGCACTTTATATTCGAATCTGGTGACGATCACTGTTAATGATGCAGGCACAATTTCCGGGCCTTCCACGCTGTGTGTTGGCTCGTCGGGTTTGTATAGCAGTACGGGGAGCGGCGGTACCTGGAGCAGCAGCAGCCCGGGGATCGCGTCGATTGACGCCGCCGGAAATGCAACCGGCCTTTCGCAGGGAGTTACTTCAATTATCTATTCTGTCGGCGGCTGTACGTCAAGCTATGCATTAACGGTAAATGCGGCTCCCGCGCCTATTTCGGGAACGCTCACAGCCTGTCCGGGAACCACCACCTCACTCGCCGATGCTTCCACTGGCGGCACTTGGAGCAGCAGCATACCTGCCACTGCAACGATAAACGCTGCAGGACTGGTCACCGGTGCGGCAGCAGGAACTACAACAATTACTTATGACAATGGGTGCGGAACGCCAGCCACTGCTGACGTGACGATCAATCCGATTCCTGCTGGCATTACGGGCCCTGCCAATGTGTGCCCCACCGGCGGTTTGGTACCGACGATAACACTGGATGATGCTTCCGCAGGAGGCACATGGTCCAGTTCGGCACCAGGTACCGCAACAGTAGCATATCTCACGCCAACATCTGGCCTGGTGACAGGTGTTACCGTGGGAACGGCTGATATTACTTATACAGTGCTTGGATGCATTACCACATACGTTGTAACGGTAGATCCAGTACCGGGCCCGATCCTGGGAGCGCTGAGAGAATGCCAGGCGACTTCAATTACCTTATCGGATGTTGTAGGCGGTGGTACCTGGAGCAGCAGTACTGCATCGGTTGCTATTATTGATCCAGTCACCGGATTGGTAACAGGCCTTACCGGTGGAACCACGATAATCACTTATTCCGGTACATGCGGGTCTGTAGAAGCGGTGGACACCAGCATTCCAGCGCCGGATACGCTTACCTACATTAAGAACAGTGCGTGCGTTGGCCAGACCACCACATTTGCAGATCTGCCATTAGGCGGCACCTGGAGCAGCAGCAATCCCGCGGTAGCTTCTGTGCTTTTGGGGTCAGGTATCGTTACGGGTGTGAGCGCCGGAAGCGCTATTATCACCTACACTATCCCTCCGGGTTGTTCTAACAGTAAAGTAGTTTATATCAATCCTATGCCCGGGCCAATTAACGGTTCTTTGCAGATTTGTCCCGGCGCCAAAACGACTTTGACTGATGCATTGCATGGTACCTGGACTAGCGCGCAGAGCTCTGTTGCGAGTATCGTTGACACAAGCGGCGTTCTTACGGGCATTGTTCCGGATACAGCGAATATAACCTTCACAGATAGCGCTGGCTGCAGCATTGGTGCAACTGTTACTGTGAACCCTGCGCCTGTACAGATAACCGGTGGTAACATTACTTGTGCCGCAAGTGTTGATACTGTGTTTGACGGTACGCCCGGCGGCACGTGGGCGAGCAGCAATTCAGGTATCGCTGCAATTGGCTCCCTAACTGGCATCATCACTACTAACGCTGCAGGCACCGCCACGATCACTTACAAAATTGCCGATGGCTGTACCGCGACAAAAGTGGTGACTGTAAACAGTTTACCTACTGCTTTGGTTACTTACGATTTTGCAACAAACACGTTTTTTACAGCAACCTACTATGTTAGCTACCAATGGTATGACAGCCTGCAAGGGTTGATACCGGGCGCTACATCCTTCCAGACAGCTGCCCTTTACAATGGCAACTACTGGGTAGTTGTTACTGATACCAATGGCTGCATGGCCACGGGTACACCGGTGCACTATAATGTAAATATGGTAAGCGTGAAAAACCAGGCGACCGCAATGTTGCGTGTGTTTCCTAACCCGGTCACGAATACTTTGTACATTGAATCATCGGTTACGGTTCGTGCAGTGATCAGGAGCATAGACGGGAAAACAGAAATGGAGCAGGCGGATGCGAAAGAGATCAACACCAGCAGCCTGGCAAACGGCATGTACTTCATATCATTGTATGATGACAGCGGCGCCTGCCTGATGGTGCAAAAGCTTATTAAACAATAGTTGTGCAGATACCGGGGAGATATTCTCCCCGGTATTGTGCTAACTGCATTTCCACTATAAATTGCTTATAAAAGTGTTTATGAAGAAAATATACTTATTGCTTATTTTTTGCTGCCTGAGCTTCTCGGGCTTTTCTGCTACCTGGTATTCTATTGCTGCGGGAGGCGCCGTTGGCACCCTGACAAGCTGGAACAGCCTCGCCGGTGGCGGCGGGACTACACCCGCAACCTTCACCACTGCCGGGGATATCTGGATAGTACAGTCGAATATGACCATCGCTGGAACATCAACCTGGACACTCGGTGGATCCCTGCAGATCAACACCGGATCAAGGATCAGGAAAAGTGCAGCGGCTGGTACTAATACGATTGCTATTGGCGGAAACCTCACTTTGGCGGGAACCGGTATTATCTCCTATGCTGCTGCACCTGCTGGAAGTATCATTATAAACCTGGCAGGTAATCTAAGCCTGACAGGTACTTCTTCAATAACTAATCCGGGAGCAGGCACGAATACCATTAATTTTACGGGCGCCGGTACTGCTGCTGCCCCGCAAACAATAACCTGGACAAGTACCGGGGCAAGTACAAACACGTCGCTGACTGTCAGTGCTGGTACCTATGTTCAGTTGTTGAGCAATGTACCCTTGCCTACTGGCTCTGCAACAGGTATGACCGTTAACGGCACGCTGGACTGCAAGACATTTGCGATCAGTTCCGGCAGCACCGATGCGTTTACCGTGAACTCTGGCGCTACTTTCATTACAGCAAATGCAGGCGGCATTAATGGTTCGGTGACGGCAATGTCGTCTACTTCATTTAATGGTGCCGCAAATTATCTATACAATGGTGTAGCCGCACAGGCCACAGGGACATTTTTGCCGGCAGCCATGTTGTCGGGCGGCTCTGTGACGATCAATAATGCAAGTGGCGTAACATTGTCGCAGACAACGAATTTTGCTTCCGGTGCTACACTGAACCTGGGGAATGGTACACTGACAAATACTGCTGCAAATCTTGTCATGGCGTCCGGTTCTAATGTCAATCGCGACAACGGAACTTTGGCAGTAGCACCAACAACATATAGCGGCGTAAACCTGACCTATGCCGACCTTGTGGTAAATGCGATATCGGTAACCACCGGAAATGAATGGCCTGCTGCGTTTACGGGTAACGTAGTAATTAATAAGCCGGTTTCTACTGGTACAATAACACTGAACGGAAATAAAGCAGTTGCGGGGCCAATAACGCTTAGCGCCGGCTCGCTGGACGCTTCGGTAACTAATTATAACATTTCACTCACCGGTAACTGGACGAACACTACTACCAGCGGCAGTTTTATCGCTCGTGGGGGCACCGTTACAATGAACGGCAGTGTTTCTCAATCATTGGCCGGGAGCGTCTCGACAATATTTAATAATTTTACTTTAAGCAACACTGCGGGAGCCATTCTTAATTTCAGTGAAGAAGTAGATGGCATGCTTACCCTCTCTAACGGGATATTAAATGTTGGTACACAAACGTTAACTTTTGGCCCGGCTGCGCTACCTGTTGCAGGAACATTCTCATCGTCAAACATGATTATTACCGCCGCAACCGGTTGGATACAAAAGACGCTTTCAGGAAGTACTCCTCAAAACTATTTTTTTCCACTGGGCGATGCTTTATCTAATTATACGCCTATTAATTATACTTTGACGGGCGGTACGTTTGTAGCGGGTGATTGGGTTGTTATTCGGGTCTTACCGGTCAAAACTCCAGCTAACGCTAATCTTACTAATTACTTAAACCGCTATTGGACTATTAATCATACTTTTTCCGCTGTATCGTATTCTGTTGCAGCAACATATGTGCCCTCAGACATAGTTGGAACTGAAGCAAATATTTCAGCTGGCGACTATAATGTTCTCGGTGCAGCTTGGACAAAATATGGACCTACTAATGTTGCCACCCACACAGTCTCTTCCGGTACTATTACATCTTCGTTCTCGGATTTTACGGGTATCTCCACTGCTGGCCCCACAGTAACCGCTTCAGCTAGTACGTCGGTCTGCGCTGGTTACAGCACGCCGATTTTTGTGTCTTCTGTCACCGGTGATCCTACACTCACTTATTCATGGGCACCAGCAGGTAGCCTTTCCTCTTCGGTTGGGAGTCCTGTTACAGCGACACCCACCGTTACTACAACTTATACCTTAACTGTCACCGATGGTAATGGCTTTACATCAACGGCTACCACTACAGTTAGTGTCAACTCCTCGCCAACTATTTCTGGCCCCGGAACGGTATGCGTGGGGTTAATAGCGTTCCTCACCGGAACTCCTGGTGGCGGCACATGGGTTAGTACTGTTCCGGCTAGCGGAACCGTTGATCCTGTTTCCGGAGCAGTAGTTGGGATTGCCGCGGGTACTACTACAATCTCTTATACTGCGCTGGGTTGTACCAGCACAACGGCAATGACTGTCGTGGCTTCTCCGGCTTCTATAACCGGCCCCAACAACGTATGTGTGGGCAACAACATAACACTGATAGAGACAAGCCCCGGCGGCACCTGGTCTACGTCCGATCCAACTGTTTCTTTGGGTTCTACAGGTATTGTAACCGGAGTTTCTCCCGGCACTGCTACCATTTCTTATACTACTATCGCCTGCAATCCCACTACCTATGTGGTAACCGTTAATGCTTATCCATCCGCCATCACTGGCCCTACCAGTGTGTGCATGGGCGCTACCACAACTCTTGGAGACCTTACCGGTGGTGGTAGCTGGACCAGCAGCGATGTGGTTACAGCGCCAGTTGGCTCAACGAGCGGTATCGTTTCCGGTAATGTGGTGGGCACGGCCACCATCACCTATACTGCAGCAGGGTGTGCGGTAACCGCACCAATGACTGTAAACCCGGTTCCATCACCAATTATAGGGTCCTCTGTGGTTTGCACAGCAGGCGTCTTGCCATTGACCGACATAACAGCCGGAGGCACATGGAGCACCAGTGCCGCCTACGTAGCAACGGTTGATCCTACGGGTAATGTTACAGGCGTTTTGCCGGGTGCTACGGCAACTATATACTACACAATAGCAAACGGATGCGCTGCCAGCCAGATCGTAAGCGTGGTAGCTGCCCCGTCTGCCCTGGCAGGAAGTACTTCTGTTTGTGTATCCAGCACTATCCTGCTTACCGACCTCGTAGGCGGCGGCACATGGAGCAGCAGTGCACCTGGTAGCGCTTCAGTGCCGATTGGAGGCCCTGGAACTGTCTCAGGTGTTATGCCAGGTTCCGTAACTATAACTTATACCATACCGGGATGCCCATCACCGGTTACTTATAATGTTACGGTCAATCCAAACCCCGTGCCGATCACAGGTACAACCAGCTTGTGCGATGGCATTGCTTCTAATGTGTACGACCTTACCTATGGTGGTACTTGGACTACCGGCGATCCATCTATTGCATTGGCTACTCCTACCCCGGGAGGCGCTGTAGGAACTGGAACAGTCACAGGGGTATCCTTAGGAACTACAAATATTAGCTATACGCTCCCCACTGGTTGCTTTGTGATATGGGCGGTCACCGTTAACCCGGCGGCACCGCCGATATCAGGCACGGATACGATATGTGCAAATGGTTCAGCCTGGCTTACAGACATCGTGGGCGGTGGTACCTGGACTAGCAGTAACCCTGCGGTAGCAACGATTACCAATACCACAGGTTACCTAACCGGTCTCGCGACAGGTATCACCTATATCGTTTATACATTGCCCTCTACGGGCTGTTCAAGATCGTTATTGATAACGGCGAAGCCGCCGGTGACGCCTATTGCCGGCCCAACTCACATATGCAGTGGTTCCGTTGTGCATTTAACAGACACGGATCCCCGGCCCGGAGGCACCTGGAGCAGTTCGAATAATTATGTGGCAACGATAGACACAGGGACATTGACAACCTTTTTCCCGGATACAGTGGTGATTAGCTACACCATTTCAGCCTTTGAGGGCTGCATTGCCACCACAACGATCACAGTTGATCCGCTGCCTACGCCCACAATTACTTATAATTTTGCCACTCATAGTGTGAGCACTGCTTTTACTTACAGCAGCTATCAATGGTACAATGATCAGACGGGCCTGATAGGTGGCGCAACCGGTGCAACCTATGTTTTGCCGCATGCAGACGATTCTGTTTCGGTAACCGTGACGGATGCAAATGGTTGTGTCGGATCTGCTACCTGGTTCTATTATAATTACACGGGTGTTAATAACGTGAACACTGCCAGCGCAAAAATATTCCCTAACCCGGCTACGTCAACTTTGTTCATAGAGTCGGCAGTCACCGTACGTGCTGTGGTGAATGCAGTAGACGGTAAAGTGGTGATGGAACAGGCCGATGCGAAACAATTGAACATCGCTGGCCTCGCAAGCGGCACTTACATTGTTACATTGTACGACAATGAAGGACAGGCAGTGCTCACGGGCAAGCTGGTGAAAGAATAATCGTCCGAATTCAAATATTTTGGAGCCCCGGTTTTTCCGGGGCTCTTTTTTTGTGCGTTCCCCTAAGAAAAGTATATTTATACCGCATGGCAAAGAAAACCAACAAACCGGCAAATGCAGTGAACGCTGCGTCTTCAAAGCAGCCCCTGCAACTCAGGAAGCCGCCGGTGAAACCGCCGGAAAAAGAACAAGCGAAGAATGCGCTGCAAAAACCGTTTGTGCAACTACTCATCGCGGGTAGTATAGCCTTGCTTACCTGGTTGTTTTTCAAAGTATGCCTCGATAACCAGATCACCAACTGGGATGACCCCGGGTACATAAAAGATAATCCGCTGATCAAAGACGTTTCTGCTGAAGGAATAAAAAATATTTTCTCTACTTCTGTAATGGGGAACTACCATCCGCTTACTATTCTCAGCTATGCTATAGAGTATAGCTATGTGCAACTGAAGCAGGAGTTTTATTATGTTTATCACAGGGATAGTGTGTTGCTGCACATAGCCGTCACTTTATTGGTCTTCTGGTTTGTAAACGTGCTGACGAAGCGACCCGTAGCTGCAATTGTGACGGCGCTGCTTTTTGGCCTGCATCCTATGCATGTGGAATCTGTGGCATGGCTGGCCGGGCGCAAGGACGTGTTATACGGTATGTTCTTCATGGCCGCGCTGATCGCGTATGTATATTATTTGCGCGCCAATGGTGCAAGGAAAATAGGCTTATATGTCACGGTGCTTGTGCTGTTTGTGTGTTCGCTATTATCCAAACCGGTTGCCGTGGTATTGCCTGTGGTACTGTTGCTGATCGACTACTTCGACCGCAGTAAGTTTGGCAACATTGGGTTTATTAATGAACTACTTGGTAGCGACAACCTTCGTAAGTTTTATTACGCGGTTACGGAGAAGATACCGCTCTTTGCCATTGCAATATATTTTGGTATCAGGTCTATCCATGATCAAAAACATTTTGGTGCGCTGGATACTCAAAATGTGAAGTATAGTTCTATGGAGCGTATAGCACTGGGTGGCTATGCATTCATCACCTATTTGTGGAAGTCAGTGATACCCCGGCAGCTTAGTTGCTTTTATCCTTATCCAACCAAGATGGATGGCTCAATCCCCTTTGTTTATTATCTGTATCCGATAGCTGCATTGGTAATCTTGGGTTTGCTGGTATTCGCGTTTTTCCGTAAAAAGAAGGTCATCGTTTTCGGGAGCATGTTCTTCCTGGTCAATATTGTTTTGCTGCTGCAGTTTATTCCCGTAGGTGGCGCTATACTCGCCGATCGTTATACCTACATACCCTACCTCGGCTTGTTTTTTATGGCAGGGTGGTGGATATCCGATTACTTTGAGCGCGGCGCGAAAATACAAATTGGCTATGCCGCCCTGGCTGTTGTGCTGGTTTATTCTTTTTATCTCGGGTACTTGAGCAGTGAGCGTTGCAAAGCCTGGTACGACACCAGCAGCCTCTGGCGCGACGAGATAGAGCAGCAGCCGGAAGCGCCGAATGCATATAATAACCTTGGCTTCGAATACTTCAATAAGTTCAATGACAGCGTGGATGTGAACAAGCGTAAGATATACTACGACTCCTCCTATTTCTTGCTGAACAAAGCCATATCGCTGCAGAAAGACTTTGTAAACCCCTATATCTCCCTTGGCGAGCTGGAGCGTAGCACGGGGCAATGGGCGGAGGCGAAGCGGAACTATTACAAAGCACTATCACTACACGACGCTAGTGAAACGCCAAACGCTTACCTGGGGCTGGCGATCATTTATGCGATCAATCAAAATTTCGATTCGGCAGGTATATGTTTTAGATTGGCCCTGAAAGAGAAGCCGTATTTTCCCGAGGCAGTAAGTAACTATGGTAACTTCCTGGACATGACGGGTAAGACAGATTCGGCTATCATTGAATACGGTGTAGCGATAGCACAGAACCCTGATATGTATGCTCCGCTGCTGAACAGGGGAAGAGCGCTGATGCGCAAGAACCGGCCGGATGACGCGCTAAAAGATTTCAACAGGGCAGTGGAACTTTACCCGCAGATGGGTGAGATATACTACGCCCGGGCCTCGGCATACGCAGCGAAGGGCAACAACACACAGGCCGCGCAGGATGCCGCGAGGGCACAGTCGCTGGGCTATAAGCCACCCGCGAATGGACATCCCTAAATTACCAACTGCCAACTGTAAACTGCTAACTGCTCACCGGCATCACTACCTGGACCGTTTTGCGTGTTTCCTGGCGCAGCAATGTTTGTCGCCCCTTGGTAAGGGTATCAATGGCTTCCTGTGTGTAATGCCGCACGGTAAGCAGGGCTACCTTTTCGTTGATGGTCACTTTATAATGTTCGCTGAGCGCAGGTATAAGCGCCCGCAATTTATCTTCCCGGTTATCGACACAGGCAACGAAGCTGATAGCGGCATTTTGTATCAGGTTGATCTTCACTTTCAGGTCGTGGAAAATACTGTATAGGGTGCTGAGGTTATCTTCCGTAATAAAAGAGAAATCCCGGGTAGTGGCCTGCACCAGCACCTGGTTTTCTTTGAGAGCGATAAGGGGAGGGTAGGCAGCCGATACCTCCTGCTTAATAACTGTGCCAGCCAGTTTCGGGTCCAGGAAGCATTTTACGTAGAGTGGGATGTTATTGTTTTGCAGTGGCTTTATAGTTTTTGGGTGAATGATCTGCGCCCCGTAAAAAGCCATTTCTATCACCTCATTATAAGAGATCTCATCGATCTTTACCGTGTTCGGGAATTGCTTCGGGTCGGCATTCAGCAGCCCTTCCACATCTTTCCATATCGTTACGGAAGTGGCGCCCAGCATCGCTGCAAGTATAGCTGCCGTATAGTCGGAGCCTTCACGGCCAAGTGTTGCAGAAAGGCCATCGCTCGTAGAGCCTATAAAGCCCTGGGTAATTATTACTTTACCCTGCTCCAGTATTTTGCCCAACAGCTTTGAATTGTTCAACGACGTTTCCCAATCCACTACAGCATCACGGTAAGTATCATCAGTGGTGATCACTTTCCTTATATCTACCCACTCACTGGCCAGGTCATTCTGCATCAACCAGGATGAAAAAATAACGGCGGAGAATATCTCTCCCAGGCAAACGACCTGGTCGTAAGAGCGATCGTAATATTGAGCATCGGCAGTCTGCGCAGCATTTTCCAAGGCAATAAAATGTGCTTGTAAGGAGGCTGCTGCTTTTGAATAATAGCTATCATCGAGCAATTGCCGGGCGTAGTCGAGGTGTTGTTGCTCCAGATTTTTTGCAAGGGCTAATGCATCTTCTTTTCGGCCATGGCAAGCAGCGTTAACAATGGCTTCCAGCGCATTAGTAGTTTTTCCCAAAGCCGACATCACCACAAGCAATGGTTCTTTAGCCTCCCTAACGAGTGTTAGTAACGCAGCCATCCTCCCTGCATCTGCTATCGATGCTCCTCCGAATTTATAAATAAGCATTTAACGCTATTAAGAGGAGCAAAGGTAAGTAACTATTGTACTTCCAATCAAACAACGCTTACCGATAGACCCACGTAGGCATTATGCCTGTATCACCAGCGACTTCATAGATATCGAAGCCATATCAAACTGCTCATTGAAGTAAGAGACTTTTTCATTTTTCTGTTGGAGGCCAAGGATGTAAAACAGCGGCAGTAAATGGTCGTAAGATGGATGGGCCATGGTGGCTGTATTCCCCAGTATTTTCTGGTAATTCATTATAGAGGCATGGTCGCCCTTGTCTATCCACTCGGTAAACTTGGTATCAAATTCCTTCGCCCAGTCGTACACCTTATTGCCGCCGCTCCAGTCTATCGCACGCAGATTGTGTACGAGGTTACCGCTGCCAATTATAAGGACCCCCTTGTCGCGTAGCTTATTTAATTGCTTACCGATCTCGTAGTGATAAGTTGGTGGTTGGTCGTAATCAAGGCTGAGTTGGTATACAGGTATATTGGCCAGCGGGTACATGGGCAGCAGCACGCTCCATGTCCCGTGGTCTAGGCCCCAGCTATCGTCTGTTTGTATATGGCTGTAGGTAACCAGTTCTTTAGTGAGCTGCGCAAACTCTGGCGAACCCGGCGCAGGATATTCAGCGTCAAAGAGCTGTTTAGGAAAGCCACCAAAATCATGTATCGTCTTCGGCTGGCCCATGCCGGTCACCTTCGTGTCAGTCTTAATGTTGTAAAGACTACATTGCACTCTAAATCAATAAATTATGGTTGGAATATATAGAAGGGTGAGTAAAGACGAACAGGCGCTTAATGGGTTATCGTTAGATAATCAAGAATTACGGGGTAAAGAACTGGCAGCAAAGTTAGGACTATCATTTAAAGTATTTACAGATGCTGGGTTATCAGGTGCGATTACATTCGATAAAAGACCAGGACTAAACGAATTAATTAATCAAATTTATAGCGGTGATATAACAATTGTATTTATAACTGATTTAGATAGATTAAGCAGAGGCGATTTAATTCAGACAACACTAATACAAAACATCTTTAGAGAAAATAATGTTAGATTATTTGATTTAAGCAATGAAATAAACCTAAATGATATAAATGTTGGGTTATTAACTGA